>CACZOA010000076.1 GCA_902782665.1 uncultured Bacteroidales bacterium | reverse complement strand
TGGTGTTCGTCGTGACCCATTCGCTATGTTGCCATTCTGTGGTTACAACATGGGTGACTACTTCCAGCACTGGATCGACATGGAGAAATTGCCACAGGCTAAGGGTGGTAAGAACATGCCTAAGATCTTCTTCGTTAACTGGTTCCGTCGTGATAAGGAGAACCCAGCTCTTAAGTCTGAGCACGGATTCTTGTGGCCAGGTTACGGAGATAACAGCCGTGTATTGGCTTACATCTTCGATCGTTGCAATGGCGAGGGTAAGACAGTTGATACTCCAATCGGTAAGGTTCCTGCTCCAGGTCAGATCAACATCGAGGGCTTGAAGAACTGCTACAACGAGGAGACAATGAAGGCTGTTCTTGCAGTTAACGTTGACGAGTGGAAGGATGAGGTTGAGCGTATCGAAGAGCACTACGCTAAGTTCGCTGGACACCTTCCAAAGGAGCTAAGCGATCGTTTGGCTATCTTGAAGCAGCGTCTTGGTATGTAATTCGAAAGAATAACATCTAAATAAAAAGACCGCATCCATTTGGGCGCGGTCTTTTTTTATGAATGATATAATATTTTATCATTTTTTTGAGATTTTTAGAAAAAAGGATTAGTTTTGTGGCATGCTAGTCGTTATATAATTAATGATTAATGCATTCCCGTCCAGTGAGGGTTGACAAATTGGTAAGCGTACCGACCTTAATGGAATGGTGACATAAACACATTATAAAACGCATTATTTTTGAAAGTCTAAACTCAATTTAACATTTAAAACTCAATTTAACATTAACAAAATGAAAAACGCAAAGTTTTATTTCCTTGCAACGTTAGTGATGTTGCTGGGATCTGTGGTAAGTGTTTGTGCGGAGCCAGATCCGAACTTCCACATTTATCTATGTTTTGGTCAGTCCAACATGGAAGGTCAGGGTAACATAGAAAGCCAAGACAAAAGTGTGGACAGCCGTTTCCAAGTCCTATGCTCCTATGACAACTGCGGTAGTCGTACAAAAGGAAAATGGTACGACGCTACTCCTCCATTATCATGCTGTAGCGGTGCCCATCTGGGTCCTGTCGATTATTTCGGCCGTACTTTGGTGAAAAAACTTCCTGAACATATCAAAGTTGGTGTTTCTGTTGTGGCTATTGCAGGATGCGATATCCAGTTGTTTGAGAAGGAAAACTACAAAAACTACCGTGCCGAGTCGTATATGCAGGGCACAATCCAATCCTATGGTGGCAATCCTTATGGACGTTTGGTTGAGATGGGTAAAGAGGCCCAGAAGGTCGGCGTCATCAAAGGAATTCTTCTGCATCAGGGAGAAACTAACACGGGACAAAACAACTGGCCTAATCGTGTGAAAGCCGTTTACAATGATTTGATAAAGGATTTGGGACTTAATGCTGATGATGTTCCTTTGCTAGTTGGCGAAGTGGTCCGTACGGATCAGGGTGGTCAGTGCGGTAGCATGAACAACATTATCGCTAACGTTCCAAGCACAATTCCTAATTCTTATGTCATTTCGGCTCAAGGCCTTGGACACAAAGGGGATAACCTTCATTTTTCTTCTGCCAGCTACCGTACATTGGGAGAACGTTATGCAGAACAGATGTTGAAGGTCCTTAAATATGATGAGTCTGGATCGTCTTCTGGCGAAGAACAAGGTGGAGGTTCTTCTGTAGAAGAGCAGAAACCTTATCAGGAGGCCATCAACATTCCTGGTCTATTGGAAGGAGAACACTATGACTTAGGAGGTAATGGGAATGCTTACAAAGATTCTGATGACGAGAATGAGGGCGACGCTAAGTTCCGTACTGACGAAGGTGTAGATATCGTAAAAGGAGGAACAGGTATGGCTATCGGCTATACTACTTCAAGCGAGTGGTTGGAGTATACTATCAATGTGGAGAAAACTGGTACGTATGATTTGACAGCCAACGCATCCAACGGTGGTGGCGAGATAAAATTTGATGTATATGTCGACGATGCAAAAGTGGCAAGTTTTTCAGGTGAAAAGACAAGCAGCTGGGACACTTACACAGCATTGACCACTACATCTAAGGAAATAAAAGAAGGTAAGCACATATTAAAGGTAAAATTCGAGAGCAACAATAACAATTTGGACTACATCAAGTTTGCTGAACCTGATACTACAAGCCAGGGTGGAGGTCAGCAAGGAGGTGGTTCACATGGTGGTGGTACAATTATTGCTGCTGGAGAGTACCCTTTAAGCTATGATGTAGAAAACACAGGTGCTGCGTGCGAAGATCCTGTTTCTTTGAACAAGAATAATTTGAAGTCGTGCAAGACATTGCCTAATCCATTCGAGTGGGCAAATGGCAGTGGTAGTGTGACTGATTTCTGCGACTGGTCATGCCGTCGCAACGAAATCAAACGTGAGATAGAGTATTGGGAGATCGGAGAGAAACCTGCATTTGACAAGCTTGAGGCTTCCTACTCTGGAGGTACGCTTACAGTCAAAGTCTACAATGGCAGCAATACACTTACTTTGACAAGTAAGATTTCTGTGCCATCCGGTAAAGGTCCTCATCCTATCGTGATCGGTATGGATGGAAATACTGGTAGTTTGAGCTCTTCTTATTTCTCTAAGTGTATTCAGGTGCCATTCACTCACTCTCAGATCGCTGAATACAATTCTGGATTCGGTGGTGGTGGAAGAAGCCAGAACGATCCATTCTATAAGTTGTATCCTGGCACATTCAACACAAAAGCAGATTATTGTGCGTGGTCTTGGGGTATCAGCCGTTTGATTGATGGCTTGGAGATCGTCAAGGATAAGATCAATGCGGATTTAGGTCATATTGCTGTGACAGGATGCTCGTACGCAGGTAAGATGGCTTTGTACGCTGGTGCGTTTGATGAGCGTGTCGCATTGACAATCGCACAGGAGTCTGGTGGAGGTGGTATCAACTCTTGGCGTGTAAGTTCAGAAATCGGTTCCGACGTTGAAGGTATTTCCAACACTAACTACGACTGGTTCCTCAACAGCTTCAAGAGCAACTTCCAGTCGCAGATCGACAAATTGCCTTACGACCATCATGAGTTGATCGCAATGATCGCTCCACGCGCGTTCTTGGCATTTGGTAATCCTGATTATGTATGGTTGGGAGATGCGTCAGGTTACGCGTCTTTGAAGGCAGCTGAAGAGGTTTGGAAGGCAATGGGTATAGAAGATCGTTTCGGTTATGTGATCGAGGGCGGACATTCTCACTGTCAGGCATCAAACAACCAGAATAAAGCAGCTCAGGCATATATCAACAAATTCTTGTTTGGCGACAATTCACAAGACACCAAGATCCGTACAAGTAAAGTAACTAGTAATCACAGCAGTGGAAAATTTGATTGGGGTAACCACAAGATTGTAAACAACGGTTGTGGTGAGACGGGAGTGAATGATGTTGAAAGTGTGTCTGAGGAAAACAATGGCTGCTATTTGTCGCAGAACAGACCAAATCCTACAAATGGCGAGACAATAATCGATTTTGCCATCGCTGAAAATGCATTTGTGACTATCGACCTTTACAATAGTCTGGGTGTTAAAGTTAAGAACATTACCTCGGATGATTATCAGGCAGGAAACTATACGTTGACATTCTCTGTGGATAATCTTCCACAAGGACTCTATTTCTATGTAATGAATGCCAACGGTTATGTTGACAGCAAGACTTTGATAGTAAAATAATTCATAAAGTAAACTCTAATTAGTGTGCCATTGCGGGTTTGTATCTGCAATGGCATTTTGTTTTATATGTAAGTATGACTAAATTTGTAATTTATGGAGTTATGAAGAAGTAAAAATTGGCTTATGAATAAAAATGAAATAGTACGACAATATAAATGGCTGAGAGTATTACGGGTGTTCTTAATAATATTTTCTGGAATATTGATGTTTTTATTGACTTGTCTGGTTTACGCTGTAATTATCTTTGGGATAATTTTTTTGAATGAAAAATTAGGATTGGATATTTTTGTCCTTTGTCTTATAATATTTATTCCTATGATTATCTTCATGGAAATAAAAGAAGATCTCATAAGAAAAAACATGCGATTAATTTTAAATAAGCCATCAAATGCTTTGCTCCGACATTATGAGAAGAAATGGGGAATGGCTGAGCAACAAATCAAAACCTATATAGCTAAAAGAGAGGTGTTAGGTAAACGTATGGATATATACGTCTTCCCGTATATCACAAAGTTCTGCAACCTTAATGGGGATGGAAGAAAAGAGCAGGAGACCTTTTTGTCTGGGTATCTTAGTGAAGATGAGATAACCCTCGTTTATAGACAGATATATTCAGATTCTTTGATGATAGAGATTGATAAGTATTGGCGAAAGAGACCTCTGTCTGAGAAGAAACCTTTATTGGATCTTCTTTTTAAGCTTGCGATTGTGCAGGATGGAATCCGCAATGATGAGTGGAATCTGTTGATGAATATTATGATGCAATGGGGATTCAATAAATACTATATTGAATTTTATAAAAACAGATATTCTCCTTTGCGTACAGAATTTGATGAATCAGAATATAGAAGTAATGTTTCTAAACAAGACCGCACCGTCTCCTATTTAAAACCATTTTATGAAATCCTTGGTTTGGAAGAGACCGCTACTGATGATGAGATCAAACGTGCATACCATAATCTGGCATTACAACATCATCCTGATCTGCCGAAAAATGTTGATCGTGTGAAGGAGTGTGAAACTTTGATGGCGAAAATTAATGAGGCTTATGAAAAAGTCAGAAATTAGATTTTTTAAATCAAAAGAAGGGAACTTCGCAGCCCCCTCCGTTCTAATTTAACCTAAACCTTAATTATGAAAAAATCTACCTGTTTTGTTTTCTATTACAAAGGTATACCTTTTTTGTTTAACTCCAAAGGAAAATTAAACTTTTTTAACACTTTATACAATTTTTTTTGCTTTCACCTCTAAAAATGATCGATTATTATCTTATGTCGACTGATCACGATTGTTCTTATCTCTATCAATCTAATATATTTATGACTGTTTTTTTGCTGTTTTTATGTTGAATTGACTGTTTTTCTCTACAAATTGTAACTTTTTTAAGGTCTGCCTTGCTTTGTTAAAAGGAGAAACGCGTGAAACCAAAATTTAAGAAATTTTTAAGATTTTTCTGTCTGATTTATTTTTTGTCGTGCCATACTTCAGTGAAAAAATGGGAAAAAACTATTTTTGCAAAAAAAAAAGAAAAAATGAAGGTGTTAAGATTTTTTGCGTTTTTACTTCTGGCGTTTTATTCAAATGCCATGTTCTCTAAAGATTATGAGTTTCTTTGGGGAGTCGACGCGAATACTGTTTTTGATAATCGTGAGGGTGACCAAACCTATTCACCTCAACAGACGATATTTTTCTCCCGTCTTTCTCCATCCATTGGAGTGAAATTTCTTGGTGAGCATAAACTTGTGGCGGGAACTCATTATATCCAGCCGATAGGAATCGGGTATAAGGAAAATAAGTTTATCCCTACAGCTTATTATACTTTTTCGCATAAGGTGGTTAAAGAAGAGAAAAGGGACTCTTCAGTTTTAAGAATAGATGGAACAAACACTCCTGATTTCAAAGTTTGGAGTGTTTCGTTTGGTATGATTCCACGTCGACTATCCTACCGTCTTCCTGAAATATTATGGAGCGATTCTATGGATTATTATAATCCTAATATTCGTGGAATCCTTTTGCAATGTACGAAAAACAATTTGGTTTTCCATGAAATATCGCTTGATTGGCGAAGCTTACAAAGTGCTGATCAGAGAGAAGCATTCAATGTGAACTACAATGTGCGAAAATACTTTGATCGATATCTACGTGGTATTTCTCCATTTTTCATTGGAGGAAATGCGCAGTTGAATCATCTTGCAAAACGTAATCCGGCTCCGGAAGGAGAGGGTGTCAACGACGACATGTTTGCCTATCCTTATATCGGATTGGATTTTAGCGATAAAACTGTATTTGATAGATTTAGAATCAAAGCTGGCTATGCTGTAAGTTTCGACAGATGCAGAGCTATAGGAGATTGGGAGGTAGACGGTGGACTGCTTGCCGATTTCACTTTGCAATGGAAAAAGATAGGTGTTAAAGAGACTTTCTATGCGGGCGACAGACAGTTTCCTCTTTATCCTATGTATGGCTCATTGTTGAATATGGGAGATCCTCATTATCAGTCGAGCGTCTATTCTAAGACGTCGGTGTACTCTCCAATTGTAGAAAACAGATATGTCAGTTTTGGGGCGTCTCTTGATTTTCATGTCACCAAAGAGGGAACGTCATGCTATCAGAAAGTATATCTGAATGTTAATTTGGGCAATGTTGATAACTAATTTTTGCAATATATGAAAAGAATTATATCTTTGTATTGGATTTAAATATTTTCATACTATTTCATAAAATAGAGGCTTTTACAAAACAAGCTATATTTTTGATAAGTGATTTACTAATGGCGAGGCAACCTTGTGATAAGGCAGCCTCTCTTTTTTATGTCGGCTTTGTTAGGATACTAATTGTTGATTTTTTTTTCCATAATTTTTTTAGAATTACCTCTAATAAATTTGAATAGTTATTCTAAAAATTTATAATTTTGTCGAAATTTTGAATTATTTGCCGATTGGTATGTGTTTTTTATACCGAAAATAGAAAGGCATATATTATTTTAGGACGGATTAAAAAGGGACGTAAGTGGCTAAATTTGAAAAAGATATCGTAAAAATAGGCTACATTGATGACGCAAGCATCAATGTCGATGTCTTGTCTGCTTACACTTATCCGGAAAATTCACCCGTCGGCAAATGGGGCAAACTTAAAGTTGCCAAGAATGCAAAAGGTGTGCGTTGTCTTTGCAGTGAGACGGGAGAGCCTGTCCAGCTAAAAGGTTTTTCCACACATGGATTGCAGTGGGCAGGTGTTGCCAACGTGACCGAATGCAATATCAAAGCATTGAAAGAGGAGTGGGGATGCAGTGTCTTCCGTCTTGCTCTTTATGTTGACTATGAAGGAGGTTATGCCTACAACCCTACATTCCGCCAGACAATGTTGGAGAATGTTGTAAGATGGACGGCAGAGTGTGGCATGTATCTTGTGATAGACTGGCATGTGTTGGCACCAGCAAGTCCGCAAGCACCTGAATATCGTTGCCATCCTATGAATGGGATGGATTTGGCGGGTGATTTTTTCACTTATTGTGCAAGAAGATTCCAGAATCAGAAACATATATTGTATGAGCTTTGCAATGAGCCGAACATTGATAATGGAGAGAAAATTCCGTGGGTCGGTGTGATCAAGGATTATTGTGAGGATATGCTACGAATTGTCAGGACATATGACAAGGATGTAGTTGCATTGTGTGGCACACCGTCATGGAGCCAGGATACACAGGATGTGATCGGACATGAGGTGACTGATGAAAATGGAGTACCGTATGAGAATGTTATGTATACGTTCCACGTCTATGCAGCGAGTCATAACGATGGAAGAGACATTGACACTCCGACAACATTCCATGGAATCAATTTTATGAAACGTTTTCAAAAGGGAGATCCGGAAAAAGGAATCCCTGCGATTTTGAATACTCTTCCTGTTTTTGTGACGGAATGGGGCACTACCGATGCCGGTGGTTGGACAAATTTCCGTCCTGATTTGTCGGACATGTGGCTAGAGATCTTCGATGGCGACAACGATGGCGGTCAGTTGGTAAGCTGGTGTAACTGGAGCTTCAGTGCAGAAGGTGGTGTTTGTGGAGCGTTGAAATGGAACACTGGAAAAATTTCGCCACTTGATCCAGAGATATTGACAGAAAGTGGAAAATATGTCTACGATCACTTAAAAAATGAAACAAATAAAATAAAATAATGGCAAAAAAACTATTCTTCGGAATGCTACTCTCTATGGCTTTATTAGGGTGCACCAACAGCAATAAACCAGTAGAGGGAAAAAATGACAATACGGGTGCAGAAGCAAACGCAGAAGCGGAAGCGGCAGCAAAGGCGGATTCTGCAATGAATTATGTCGTTAAAAAGGGATATATAGACTCGCTTAGCAGCAATGTAGAGGCCTTGCCTGCGTATGAATATCCTGCAGGATCACCTGTTGCAAAATGGGGCAAATTGAAAGTCGCTCCAAATGCCAAGGGCGTACGTTGTATGTGTGATTCTAAGGGTAATCCTGTCCAGCTTAAGGGAATGAGTACCCACGGTTTGCAGTGGGCAGGTGTTGCCAATGTCACAGCACGTAACATCAAAGCGTTGAGAAACGAGTGGAACTGCAGTGTGTTCCGTTATGCTTTGTATGTTGACGAAGAAGGTGGATATGCTTATAATCCGCAGTTTAGGAATGAAATTTTGGAGAAAGTAGTTAAGTGGACTGCTGAAAATGGAATATATCTATTGATTGACTGGCATGTTCATAAGCCAGGAAATCCAAATGCACCACAATATCGTTGTCATCCGACAAACGGCCGGGACTTAGCTGGTGACTTCTTCACATATTGCTCACGTCGCTATGCAAATATGAAGCATATTATATATGAGGTTTGCAATGAGCCAAATTGGCATTATGAGGGTGGACCTGGTGTTGATTGGACAACACAAATCAAACCATATTGCGAAGAGATGCTAGGTATTATCCGTGCTAATGATAAAGATGTTATAGTTGTTTGTGGAACACCATGGTGGAGTTCATGTCCTGAGTTGGTTCTTGGAAACGAGGTGGCAGACAAGGACGGTAAGTTGTATGAAAATGTGATGTACACATTCCACTTCTATTCGGCTACACATAACGACGGACGATTAGCTGATCAACCTGGCAACCATAGACCGGACGACTTCTATAAGAAGATGGCGAAGGGAGATCCAGAAAAAGGAGAAAAGTCTGTTTTGGAACAATTGCCAATTTTCGTTACGGAATGGGGAACTACAGAAGCAAGTGGTTGGCATGAGTTTCGCCCAGACTTGACAGATATATGGATGGATATCCTGGATGGAGGTAACACTGGAGAACAGTTGGTAAGCTGGTGTAACTGGAGTTTCAGTGCTGAAGGTGGCGTTTGTGGAGCTTTGAATTGGAATACAGGAAAGATTTCTCCAATGGATCCTGAAATCCTCACAGAGAGTGGCAAGTACGTTTTCAAACGCTTGCACGGTAAGAAATAGTTTTTTTGAAAGTTTATATATGGAATACGTTACCTTATGTAACGTATTCCTTTTTATTTTTTGCTGAAATGATGCGAAAATGTATTTATTTACAATAAATGTGAATAAAGTATGCCTAAAAGTATTGTTTTTAGGGTTTATTTATCTAATTTTGTAAAAAAATAGTTTTGTGATAAAAAAACGATTGTAATATAATGAAAAATCAATTATTGGCACTAGCCTTAATGACAGCTGGTTTTGTAAGCTGTACGGATGATTCCTACGATTTGGAAAATATTTCCAATGATTTCAGAATCGGTCTAAATGAATATCTACCAATTGCTAGTTCTGAGGTCAAGTTGAAGGATATCTTAAGTGAGTTTAAGAATGATTATATCTCACAGGATGCAGATGGCCTGTTGATATTTAAGTTTGACACGGTTAATCGTGTTATGGTCAAACCAATAGAAGTTGCTTTTAAAGAGACTTCTTTTGAGTATGATTTGTTGGGTGACGGAAAATTTCCAGTTCAGAATATGATGATTCCGGGCTCTGCACCTGATGTTTATTTTTCTTTCCCTGTTAATTTGAGTGTGGATGATGAAAATGGTGCAGGTAGAATTGATGAGATCCACATCAAGAGTGGTGAGTTCAGATTCCGTTTGGAAAGTGAAAATGTTGATCTTTCCAATCTATATATTAGGGGTATAGAAGGACTTGGTCAAAGCAAGCAGACTTATGATACAGAAACAAATACAATAGAATATAGCTTGGACGACAAGATAATAAATTTCCCTGAGGGTGGTTTTGTATTATCTTGTCAGGTGGGTGTCATTGACTCTTCTAAAAACGTTCAGATTAAGGGTAATGATGCGAAGATTAAAATTGTGATGGAGGAGTCGTCTTTGACTTATCATAAGATAAAAGGCGCATTCAAGTCGAATGTAGAACAGATTGAAAATACTGATTTCTATATCAATCTATACGATGACAACATTGATTTCAATAATTTAAATTTGAATGTGGTCGAACCTACATTGAAAATCACAGGTAGAACAAACAGTGGAATTCCGTTGAAATGCTCTGTGAAAAGTCTTGTAGGAAAACATAAGACAAAAAAGGCAGGCAAGAAGGATTCTGTAGAGGCTGTTTTCAAGGTTGGTGGTTACCAATCTAAATATTACGATTTCGAATTCAAGCAATCTACAAAAGAGAATGAAGAGGTCCAAGCGTTCCATGCAGAATTTAATAATGATAATGGAAAATTGGATGAGATATTCAATTATTTGCCAGATTCTGTATTTGTAAAATGTGGCATCAGGATAAATGCAGATCCAGATCCAGCAAATAATATCTCATACTTCCTTTTTGATTCTACTTATGTGGATTTGGATATAGTTGCAGAAGTTCCTCTACACATTGGAGACGGAAGTCAGATAATAATCAGAGATACAGTGGATGGAATTGATATTGTGAAGGATGTGGAAGACTATCAGAAAGGAAACTTCAAGTTTGATGAAATTGAACTTTTCATCGAATTTGAAAATGAATTGCCTTTCGAAGCTGTTGTAAATGCCAAATTCTGTAAGGCAGATACTGCAGCAAACGGCGATGTCGTTATCACACACCTAGAGGATACCGAGCTTGACCAGGTTGTTAAGATACCTGCGGCGAAAGTCGGTGACGATGGATATCTCCAGAAGTCAACTCCATCAAAGAAAAAGATTGTTCTTTCTGATGACATGGTGGAAGACATCAAGAAAATCAATGCTGTAGATTTCACATACAAAATCAAGGTTCCAAGTGGAACAGTTGATGGAGTCTTCTTGACTAATAAATGCGGTTTGTCTGCTAAGGTGTATACCCATTTGAAAGCGAATATTTCTAAAACAGAAAAATAATAGACTAAGACAATGAAAAAAATTATATCTGTCGTATCGACTATCTTAGCGACGGTGTCGTCAGCGTTTGCACAAATGCCGTCTACGCTATATTTTATGGATCAAAATCCATTGATTCATAATTTCAATCCTTCATTCCAACCAACAGATAAAATGTATATTGGAATGCCAGGTTTGTCTTTGGTCTCAGTTAATGCTGGTAATAGCAAACTTGCATTTGAGGATATTTACGTGCCTCGCACAATAGATGGAAAAAACACAACTGTATTGTTCTTACATCCTGAGGCAACGAATGAGCTTCGTAATGTAATGAATAAGATCAGCCCACGTGATAGAATATTCGCTGATTATAATGTTCAATTATTGAACTTCGGTATGAGAATCAAGGAAAAATCATATGTTTCCTTCTCATTCTCGAATAGAATGGAGATGAACACTATTCTTCCTCGCGAAATGTTCAAAGCTGCTTTGATGTCGGAGGAAAACGGTTCTGACACAGAATATTCTTTTGGTTTGGGTAAATTCTCGTCTACGATGAATTGCTATTCAGAGCTTGCTTTTGGATACAGCTATGCTTTCTCTGATAAATTCCAGATGGGAGGAAAGATTAAATATTTGATACCTCATGCTGGATATCGTACAGATTTCAAGGATATGGATTTGTATATCTCTAAGGATGAATGGAGATTTACTGGCGATGGAGAGATTGATGCTTCTATGCCAGGACTTGAAATTTATCAAGATGAGGAAGGCAAGATTGATTCTGTAGATTTCAATGATGATGTCAAGGGTGGTGATTTTGCAAAGTCAAAGGGTGCAGGACTTGCTCTTGATTTTGGTGTGACATACAATCCTATTAAAAGTGTAAAGTTGAGTGCCAGCCTTCTTGATCTTGGCTTTGTTCACTATAGCAAAGAGTTGCATAAGGTAAAGAAAAGCGGTGATTTTATCTACAATGGATTGAAATATAATATTGAAGATATCCACGAGCGTGATTCAGCAGACCTTTGGGAGCCATATCAGGAAATGCTTGATAATATGTATGTCGTAGACGAGAGTGAAGGATACACATCTATGTTGACAGCTAAAGCTTTGGTAGGTGTGGAATATTCATTCTTTGAGAATAAAATGTCTGTCGGTGCATTGTCGAAGACATATTTCCTACGTGGTTGCGCGTCTGAAGAGATTATGCTTGCATACAACTATCGTCCAAGCAGAATCGTAGAGGCTACAGCATCATATACAGTAACAAATGGAATGTTCAGTAATATCGGTTTGGGTGTAAACTTGAATCTTGGACCAGTAAATTTGTTCTTGGCTGCTGATCAGATTCCTTTGCGTTATGCTAAGGGTGGTGGCAAGACAATCCCTACACGTACACGTGCCGCTAACTTCGCTATGGGACTTAATTTCTTAATCCGTGATAAGGAGAGAGAGGATAAGAGCAGATTGTCATGGATGGACACAGATAAGGATGGCGTTTCTGATTTGAATGATAAGTGTAACGACACTCCAGAAGGAATAGAGGTTGATAAGAATGGATGTCCTAAGGATTCAGATGGCGACGGAGTTCCTGACTATATGGATCAGTGCCATGATTCTTTGACTGGTAAGAAGGTGGATGCTAAGGGTTGTCCTCTTGATTCAGATGGTGATGGCGTTCCAGACTACAAGGATCAGTGTCATAATCCAAACACAGGAGGTTTGGTTGATGAATTCGGTTGCCCTTCTGATTCTGATGGCGACGGAGTTCCTGATTACCTTGACAAGTGTGGCTCGACTCCAATCGGTGCCCCTGTTGATGCAAATGGTTGTCCTAAGGATTCAGATAAGGATGGTGTCGCAGATTATCTTGACAAGTGTCCTGACACTCCTCTTGATACTAAGGTTGATGAAAATGGTTGTCCTATCGACAGCGTTGCCGCACCAGTCGCTGCTCCTGCTGAGGTTAAGAACGAAGCACAACCAGCAGCTGCAACAACGACTAAGCCTACAACAACTCCAGTCAAACCAGCAGCAACAACTAAGCCTGCAACGACTAAGCCAGCTGCAACTCCAGTCGCAAAGACATCTAACAACAGCATGATCGCTGACAGATACAACGATTTGACTCCAGAGGAGTACGCTGCTAACCGACCTCAGGCAAGACATTATACTATTACTGAGAATGGTGTAGAGTATGATGTATATGAGGCTCCAACATGCAATATCTTGTTTGATTCAAGTATGGCTATTGTTAGAAATCGTATGTTGCCTGAAATTACTAAGGTTAGCAACATATTGAAGAATAAGCCAAACACATCGGTTATTATCCTTGGTCATACAGACTCTGACTGTACAAATGAGAAAAACTTGGCATTGTCAGTTAAACGTGCACAGGCAGTCAAGAGAGTTATGCTTAAGAAGGGTATTGACGAAAGTCGTATTGTTGCAAGAGGATTTGGTGAAACTAAACCAGTCATTTCAAATAGAACTTCAATCGGACGATCACAAAACCGTAGAGCTGAAGTTATTGTTGTGACAAAGACACCAAAAACTTCTATTAAGAAGAAGTAAAAAGGATATAGTTTATTTCAAAAATAGGGATGCTGATTCAGCATCCCTATTTTTTTAATCTCAAATGTCTATCGGTGTATTTGGATTTGATTGTATATATGTGTTATTGTCGCATATGTACGGAGAGTGAGTGAAGTAAATTCAGTGTTTGATTCCATACTATTACGAATTATGCATTATGAAATAAGATGGTAAACTTTTGCTTGTGAATTTTGTGGTTGATACTGTTCAAAGACCTAATAAAATGGGGTTAATATAAAAAAAGAAGGAAGCCTCTCGACTTCCAATCTTCCAACCTTAAATCTAATACCATGAAAAACACAATGCAAAGGTAACACTATTTTTATATTCTGCAACATAAAAACGATATTTTTTTACAAAAAATATGTTTTTTAGCACTTCTGTAAAAACTTGCTAAAATGTAGTTCTAACCTAATTCGTTGTATTATAATCGATTAGATAAAAAATGAAGGTTGCCTGACTTTGTGTTAAAATGTATGACAAAGTATTAAAAAGTTGATTTTTGTTTTTTGTTAGAAAAATAAGATGCATATTTGCAGTCAGAAAACATTAGAGAAAGGGTACTTATGCTATTTAATAGTATATCTCACTTATCAAAAGAGTATTGGAAAACAAAACAAATTTATCTAAATAAACAAGGAAGATGAAAAAACTTTTATCACTTGCGGCAGTTGCGTCTATGGCGTTGGCTGCTAACGCACAAAAAAGTCCTTATCAGGACAAGAACTATGCTGATTGGGGCAAGTTGAAGTTGGTAGGAAACCAGCTTTCTGACAAGGATGGTAACCCAGTTCAGTTGAAGGGTTGGTCAACATTCTCTCTTCACTACAAAGGATACTGTGGTGGTGAAGGACAGTGGAAGTTGATGCAGCAATATGGTGCTAACATCGTACGTTTGGCAATGTATATTGACGATCCTAACGATGGTGGTTCTTATCTTCAGAAGCCAGATTATTTCAAGAATCTTATCAAGTCAAGCATCGAAGAGACTAAGGCTTTGAATATGTACTGTATGGTTGACTGGCATATTCTACAGCAGTCTAACGGTGGTTCTGGTGACCCTAACAAGAACAAGGATGC
>CACZOA010000075.1 GCA_902782665.1 uncultured Bacteroidales bacterium | reverse complement strand
ATTTGTAGGTGTAAGTATGACCTTCATATCGTCGGCCAGATTGTTTTTGGAAAGTGAAAAGCCAACAGGGAAAGCCTCTTGTATCGTACCGCCACAGATACGACCGATATACTTAACTTTTGTGTTGTCAACGAGTTTCAATTCTGAAATCATATCTTGGTAATTCAAATCCGAATGTGCGCTATCACTTGAGCAAATACGACCATCGAAATCAAAAGAATGTCCATCCTTCACCATCTTTACTTCATGAATTCCAACAGGAACGTTGATAGAGAAATGACCATCAGCATCACTCAAAATGTATTCACCTGTTTTATTTAGTGCAGGAACTCCGTCAATAGTAAAATGCACACCTTCAACAGGGAAATTTCCTCCACTGTAGAAAATATCACCGGAAACAAGGAAGGAACTATTATCAGTGAAGTTTACAGTATGACTTGGTACAGCTTCACTAATAAGACGAATCTCCTGTGATGGAGCAAACTGATGTGTGCCCTTTCTAGGAGTCAACGTATAAGCAGTTCCATTTCCATAATAAGGAACAGAACGAACTGCATATTTTCCATCTGCATCCGTTATTGCTTTGTGAGCCAATTGATTTTCATTTGGAATGAATCCGCTTGTTACAGTACCACTCAGTGTACCATTATTTCCATTGTAATTCAATTTTGTCTGTGACATATCAAAGCACATTCCTTCCGCAATGAAATCAAATGTGTAATAACATGCTAATGATTCCTCATCACCAACAATATAACGGCTGTAATTGCTAGCTATTTCTGAAGCCGAAAGTTCTTTCGTCCAGATTCTCACTTCATCAATATTACCGATAAATCCATTTCCTATAGTACAGTTTGTTTTGGTATTTGCAGGTATCGAAATAGGATTTGTACCTATTAATTTGCCATCTTTATATAACGACACAGCACTAGAATTGAATGTTGCCGTCAGATGGAAATAGGAGTTATTTGCAATACTATCTATCTTAAATTCAGTTGTTGTCTCATTTGCAGAGAAGATAGCCTTACCGTTTGGACTGAGTACTATCGAATAGTCTCCCAACTGAATAGTGCAGTCTGAATTTTTTGAATAAGACATCCATGCTTGGAATGTAACTGCATTCTTTCCTTCCAACTGTGGCACTGTAGTTGTTATTCCACTCTCGTTAAGAAGCAACGACTGTGCAGAAACACCATTTTCAGAACTCAAATAGACTTCAACAGAATCAACAGCTTGTCCGTTCTCGAATATGACACGTCCATAAAAATCACCAGTAGGAGTTCTGAATCCGACATCAGTGACTTTGTTTGAAACGATTTCCATAGTCGCACATTTATTTGTGCCACAGATTCGATAAACATAAACGTTACCTGGAATACACGTTTTATCCTCATACATATAGTTGGATTGAGCTGCATTTGGCTGAATCGTCGTTAATTGGCGATATGTAGAATCAGATTCCGCTGCCAATTTTCGTTCTACCATAAAATAGTTAAAATAGCCTGTCGAACTCCACGCAACCTCTGTTCTGTCAGGATAGTAACCTTTGGAACATGTGACTTTTTGAATTGTACCTATTTCAGACATCAAAACTGTATCGGACACCAAAGTATCCATCTTACCATATACATCAGGAGCTTCAATTTGAAGGAAGTAGATATATGGTGTACAAAGAGCCACATCAGAATCAACATAAGATCCATACAAAACACCTCCAACGTTTTTGTTGACAACCTTACTCGAATCAGAGAATTCAGCAATCACTTCTGTTTTTTTGCTATTTGAGGTGATGCTTCTACGAGAAATTTTTAACAAACTTTTTTGAGCCCAATAATTACCACTTACATTCCATTTTAGTTCCACCTTCTCTTTTTGAGAATCTGATACGACTTCCAAATTGCTAACACGCATATGATCCGTACATACAGATACAGGAATAGTTACAGAAGTGTAATTATCTCCATTATACTTGTTTTCTTCTGCGTATATTGTCTCAATTCGATAGACATAATGATCATTTATGTTGTTTGAATTCACAAATGATTTATCTACAAAAGAAGTTTCCTTTGCGCTTCCGGTTCTTCCGACCTCTACCCATTTTGATTCTGATGCTTTTCTTCTCTTGATGATATATCCTTTGTCAATATAATCAGAACCTATTGTAGAAGGTATACCCCAAGACACTTCAACTGTTTTGTTGTCGGAATTGTAAACAGCTTTAGAATTAGTCGGATAGACAAACGCTGGAATGCTATAAGATTTTGAGGTTTGATAAGTATGTCCATAGTTGGGACGATACGAATAAGTAGCGGTATAAGTTACTGGTTCTGTTTTTATTCCATCAAATTCAAATGTACTTACGCCACTATTTAATGAACTGCATGTATAATTATTGCCTTTGTTTGAAGACATTTTATAACAGTCCTTATTACCTTTATCAATATCATTTGAAATACCCTTTTTCCATACAATTGTAGTTTTTTTGTTCTTAAGATCAAGGATATATTTGTCAAATTCAATATCACTTGCGGCTTTTACAGACCAAGAAATATCTCTATTCATATAAGATATGTCATTGGTATAGTTTCCGCCATAATAGTAATGCCATTTACCACTCGAAATAGAAACGCTAGATTGGAAATCTTCTGGGTAATAGGTGAAATTAATATACCATTTGTCTCCGGATTGATCTATTTTATGACTATAAGTGTTACCATTTGATACTTTTGTATTTCCCAAATATAAACCACCCTTTGATGTAAGGCCATCTATTTTAAAGTCCCATCCATTGACATAAACTATCTTACATAACTGATAATTACCATATTTCAATGTCACTTCATCAATATGAGAGTCTCCAGATGATGCTATACAATCAGACCAATAAAATAGAACTTTAATTTCTACTTTTCCTGAAGGTCCATAAGCTGTCGCATCAAACCTATCGTTTTTGTCATCAAAATCTTGACAATCATATCTTGCCATCGCCTTCTGACATGGCAACAAAGAACTGAAGAGGATAAAAAAAGTCAGTATAAACTGCTTTATCCTCCATTTTTGAGGTTGGCTGTCCACACCATACCTTCGTAAATAAAGTTTACCCATGTATAATATAATTAATGTTTATGTTTAAGCAGATAGCATCTTGGGACACTTACAAAAGCGCTCAAGTCAAATATGAGGACATAATTATAATATTAGATCCACGATTGATAGTAGTAATTAATATTTTATGATTCTATAAATCCTTTTGTGTATGCATTTATATTTTTCCCATTTTCAGCATCTTTTAATTTTTCACTCAGTTACAGGTTTAGCACCATTTCCTCGCTCAAATTATCAATCCGCTTGACAATTTTCAAAACTCATTTCGCAATTAAATTTATAGAAGTCCCAATAATAAAAAAATTATCAGTTTGAATTGCGAATAATTTATCCATCGAAAAATGACTAACCATTTATACTAAACAGAAAATCAAAGGACAGAACAAATCATCCAACAAATCACACCGATAATTAGTAGTAAAGTTTTATCAACAGCAAAATAATAGATTTTTTTTAAGCTGTGCAAAATAATGATGGAAAAAATCACTTATTCCACCATTTCTCTTTCTAATTTCTTTTCTTTTTGATTTATAATCGTCATATAATGGATAATCTGATTAAGCAGATCCATCTCTTTCATATTTGGAGTCCTATCTATGGAGAAATCTGTTATATCTCCATAACGAGACAATCCACAACGACATTTAACATCCGATACTGCATGGAGATATTTCAAAGGAAGTATTTCCTGCATTGTCAAATCAATCAGAATATCTGCCTCAAAACTGTTAAATCTTGACAACACAAAATTCTTTGGTTTCATCAGCAAATTCCACTCGTTTGGAGCCAACATGGCTATATTGATGGTTTCCTTCTTGAACTCATCCTTCTCAACAACAGTCCATGCCATGATCTGTTTTCCATCAAGCATGGCAAAGATTTGTTTCAAAACATCTGGTTTCAAAGTTGATCTGTCGTAAAGAAGAATAATTTTTTTAACTTCTTGCCAGTTTAGAAACTGCTTTTCGCGTTTTTTATTCTTCCACAACTTACTTATTTCCCAGTCGATATATTTCTTTTTTAAACCCTCAAACATAGTTCAACTAGTTTAACAATGCATCAAATTCAGCTTCTGTAATTATCTTAACTCCTAACGATTGACACTTCTCCAGTTTGGATGGACCCATATTTTCTCCAGCCACAACAAAAGATGTCTTCTTGCTTATAGACGTCGCATTCTTACCTCCGTTCGCCTCTATCAACTCTTTTATCTCATCACGCGAGTATTTTTCAAACACACCACTCACAACAATAGTCATTCCTGCAAGTTTATCGCTGACGACGGTGTTGTTTTCCTCTGCTTCCAACTGGAGTCCGTATCCCCTAAGTCGCTCAATAAAAGCAACATTCTTCTCATCTGCAAAAAATGCGACAATCTGTTGAGCGATTCCCTCTCCTATCTCGTCTATCTGAATCAAATTTTCTATAGACGCTGCTTTCAACGCATCTATTGATTTCAATTCAGCAGCAAGTTTCTTTGCCATTGATGCCCCGACGGTGCGAATGCCTATTGCGTACAACACTCTGTCGTAAGGCACAGCCAACGACTCTTTGATACTATTGATCAGATTATTTGCACTTTTCTCTCCCCATAAAGGAAGATCTTTCAAATCATCCACTTTAAGAGCATACAAATCAGCGGCATCTTTAATCAGATTACGTTTTAGCAACAACTCTATCGATTCATTACCGATGGTAATGTTCATCGCCTTACGTGAAACAAAATGAAGGATTCGGCCGACTATCTGTGGGAAACAGTTGTTTTCGTTCGGACAACGATGGGCCGCTTCTCCTTCAACTCTGACTAATTCAGCACCACATTCAGGACAATGAGTGATAAACTTAACCTTTTCAGCCACGTCTGTATTGCGCATCTCTGTATTGACACCGACAATCTTCGGAATAATCTCACCACCCTTCTCTACATAGACATAATCGCCTACGTGAAGATCCAGACTTTCAATGATATCGGCATTGTGGAGCGACGCACGTTTTACAACCGTTCCGGCAAGTTGCACTGGTTCAAGATTTGCGACAGGAGTCACAATACCTGTTCTGCCAACTTGGTAAGTGATCTCATTAAGACGAGTACACTCACGTTCTGCCTTAAACTTATATGCGATTGCCCAACGTGGAGATTTGGCAGTCAGGCCAAGCTGTTCCTGTTGAGCAATAGAGTTCACTTTCAATACAATTCCGTCTGTAGCAAACGGAAGATTCTTTCTCTCTACATCCCAATAATTGATAAACTCAAACACCTCGTCCACATTATTGCAAACCTTATAGGCGTCAGAAATCTTGAATCCCCATTTTTTTGCATGGGCAAGATTGTCGGAATGAGAAAGTGTAGGGATATCCTCTCCCAGCACATAATATAGATACGCATCAAGTTTACGACGCGCAACTTCAGCTGAGTTACGTTGTTTCAAAGTTCCAGATGCCGCATTACGTGGGTTGGCAAATAATGCTTCACCCTCAGCCTCACGTTCCTGGTTTAGTTCGTCAAACACCGCCCATGGCATCAGGATTTCACCTCGCATCTCCAAAGACTGAGGATAATCACCCTTCAATTTCAACGGAATTGTACGGATAGTGCGTACATTATCAGTAACATCATCACCCTTTTCTCCGTCACCACGTGTGACAGCACGTACAAACTCTCCGTTTTCATACGTAAGCGAGATTGAAGTACCGTCGAATTTCAATTCACATACGATTTCAAATTTTTCTCCATTCAGAGCTTTGCTGACACGATTATAAAAATCCTGAACTTCCTCTTTGGAATAAGTGTTTCCAAGAGAAAGCATAGGATATCTGTGTTTTACCTGAGTGAATGCCTTGCTGATATCGCTTCCTACACGTTGAGTAGGAGAATTGGCATCAAACAATTCAGGATGTTTCTGTTCTAGTTGAATAAGCTGATGCATTTTCTCATCAAACTCCTGATCTGAAATTTCAGGAGCAGACAGCACATAATATTTATAATTATGTGCATCAAGCTCAGCGCGCAACGAATATATCAAATCTTTATCGTCCATATTAATCATTGGAGCGATTTATCATTTTTTCATTTCAGTTTCAGAAGACGCGTCTGAATTCTCTGAATCTGAAGATTGAGACTCTTCAAATCTTTTTTCTGCTTCTGCAGCCTTAGCAGCTGCTTCTGCTTCTTCCTTCAAACGTTTTTCCTCTTCTTCTCTAGCGATTCTCTCAGCTTCAGCTTTAGCTCTCTCCTCAGCTATACGCTGACGTTCCTCTTCAATATTTGTATAGAAGAACTGAATCTCCGTTTTCTCACCTGCAGCTGGAGTAATTATAACCTTAGCGATGTTTCCAAGACAGTTGTATTCATACTCAATCATTCTGTCTTGCTTTACGACTTTCGAAATCTTAAGGTCTGCTGTATAATCATAAGACTCCTGGAAACTCTCGTCTACTCCTTCATATGAGACATGGCTCAACATATTCTTCGATCCACCTTTTGAATTAGCGAATGGTTTGAATGTCAACAAGTAAGACGAAAGCAAATTACGGTTGTCTCCGTTAATCTCATAAATTTTCTTCTCCTGAAGATTGTTAACACGTACAAGTGTCTGACCCTTATTGTTAGCCACAGAATAAATATCCCATGTCAGCTTTTCCGAAAGTTTTTCATCTTTGACCAAAACGATCGGATTCACTACAGAAGCCTCATAGTCAGAATACTCAAACAATGTTTCAATAGTACCTCTACCATTCTTCCATTTGATAGAGCTTAATCTTTTTTGAGGAGTATATGTGAAAGTAGCATTTTCTCTTCCTCTCGATCCACTCTGTGAAGCCATGCTGACCATCGCATTTTTATAAGTCCAATTTATGTTCTCATTTCCACCACGAGTTTTTGCCACCATTGACAATGGACCATGAGCACCTATCTTATATACGACGTTATCACCTTCACTCAGATTAATGGTACGTTCTGTTTCTCTGCCGCTATTATCATATTTAAGCGATATTTCCGTAGTAAGTTTACCTGTCGCATCATAGATCTGCTGTGTTTGCAAGACGCTCATTGAATCACTAAGGAATAAAATTTTCTCAACTTTATCTCCAGTCACAATCAACGCGCTATCCAATCTATCTATACCAGTCACAGCCAAGAAACTTAGCGGATGTGATTTATACGGAGGCACACATACTTCTTTATGCATAAATGCTTTTTGAAAGAATGCACGTGAAGACAAAGGCACTTCACTAGGATTCGCAATCGGAGTGCACGAAAACATAGCATCCGTGCCATTAACTCTCGCTAATTTATTCATCGGATATTGATACACCTGAGCCATTGCCGCAAACGACGAGAGAGAAAAGAGTATGTTTATAAATAATCGTTTCATTATCATATTAAGTTTATTACGCAATTTACAAAAAAAAGAGCAATTGATAAGTATCAAATTAACACTTTTATCAAAAATATGTCATATATCATTACAACTGCATTTTGCAGACGTCCTAATCTTAAGTCTTAAAAATTTCATAGTCCTAACATCAAGTGTTAACAATGAATCAGTTAGAAGTTCTCCGATTCCTGTAAAATACTTGATCACCTCTGTTGCCTGAATTGAGCCTATTATTCCGACGGATGCTCCAAGCACACCACGTTTTACAGGATGTTCATCTTCCTCATCAAAAAGGCATCTATAGCATGCTGTCGACGGGAGATGCGTAAACACTCGACCCGAATATTCCGTTATCGATCCATGACAAAACGGCTTTCGTAGTTTTACACAAACATCGTTAATCAAAAACTTCGTTCTGTTATTATCAGCACAGTCAACGATGAAATCGTAATCCTTAGCTATCGAATCAGCATTGTCCTTGTCAAAAAAGAAATTATAAGTGACAACTTCCGTTTCTGAATTCAATGCCGAGATTCTCTGCTTTGCAGATTCTACCTTGTCTACCCCGACAGACGACTCCAAATGAATAATCTGACGCTGTAGATTTGTCACGTCGACCACATCCGCATCTATCAAACCCAACTTGCCAATTCCAGCAGAAGCAAGGTACATAGCAACTGGAGATCCAAGTCCGCCGACACCGACTATCAAAACTTTAGCATCTGCAAGTTTCTTTTGTCCGTCACGACCAAAGCCTTCCAATAAGTAATGGCGTTCATAACGATTCTCCTCCATAGGCTACCATTTATCATGTCCGTAATTGAGGTTGAATGAAACTCTTAATCCATAATTGATAAAAAGCACATTGCTGACAACTTTTTGATCTGTCTTGTAATTTCGGCTAGATAATACACTTTCAGACACCAGCTCCACAGGAACAGACTTTGACACCGACAACAATGAGTGAGTGTCATATGTTTCTATCTCAGTGTAATGGCTATCCTGTGATTTTTTTGCTGAAATTCCTAGGAATGCAAAATCACAGTAGGCTCCAACACTAATTGAATATTTTTCACTCAAAGGGAATGAATATTGAGCATCACCTGTAAACATAATGAAAACTGGCGTCTGCTTGAACGAACTCTTTTCTGAAACCATCTCAAACTTGCCACAACCCAACACCCATGATTCGTCTACATACACATCGTAATCGGGATAATATGCAGTCTGGACAACCTCATCGTCTTCTTGTGAATAATTCACATGAAGAGGAACTCCTACTTTCAAGCCGACAGCGCAATCAAAATTTTTCTCTCTGAAATCAAGCATAATAGGCACTTCCAACTGCAAGTGCATAATATCCTCAACTATGCCTCCGATTGAATATTTATATACAGTCTCATCCAATTCTGAATCTACAATAGTATATTCATCAGAATAAGATCCAATCGTTGCGACACTCGTAGTGTGTATCATATCAACACCTGTCTTGATACCAAAACTAGGATTGAAAAAATAAGTATAGTAAGCACCAATACCTCCATCCAATTTCTGTTGGAATTGAACAGTTTTGGAATTTCTGAAACCAGCGATTCCCCCCTGAGCAAAAAATGAAAAGCGGTGATGGAAAAAAGGAACTGGTTTATGAATCTTTGTAGAGTCGACGAGTCGGCCATCCAAATCAGGGAAAAATCTATAAGTATACAACCACGATTTCTTTCCTACATACATCTTTGGATCAACAAGCAAAGATGTTTTAGTTGGCTGACGACGAGGATTGCGAGCAGACACAGTCGTTACCGACAGCAGCATTAGCAACGTCGCCACAACTATAAAAACACTCTTTATGTTATACAAACCTCTATTCATATCACAATACAATATACAATAACACCAATTATTTAACTACATATTTAGCCGTCAAAACCTTACCTGATACTGTAGTCAAACGAACCAAATAATATCCAGATACTGTCATTCCAGGAATAACTATTTCATTGGATGTAGCCTTCGATACATATACCTTCTCGGCTGTCATGTTGTATACCTCAACATCTGTTCCAATTACTCCTTCAACTGGAAAATCACAAATGATTGTAACCGGTTGCAATTTATCTACTGGATTTGGTTGTGGTGATATTGAATATCCGTGATTTTCATCGATACAAACGATATCTGACAAATATTCATCACCACCATCTATAATGATACCAACCTGATAACAGCCATCCAACTCCTTATCCTCAGTAAAATAAGAATCTGAAGTTGTTGAAACCAATCTCTCGTCTTTGTACCAATTATATTTAACATTAGATTTCAACTTAAATTTGTCATCATCCAAAATGACATCGTTGCATATCAATATCCAATTATATTTATTTACAAGCACAGGATAAGGGAAACACTTATTCACATTAAGCATGACATGAGTGAAACTGTCACATCCCATCTCTGAAGTCTTTGACAGTTTAATAACCTCTGCCGAATCTTTATATGTCACACCATCATAAGTAATACGTAAACAGCTATCCACATAAATTGTGTCATGAACCGGCATTATCAAATTGACCATGTTGGCAACTATCGTACCACACTTGTTTTCTGACGATACAGTGTCGTAAATGATAGTATCTGATGTCAACTGCAAATCACGGTATGACGCATATCCCTTCTCTGAATCAAAACACTCATACACATCAGTAGCTGAGTATGAAGGATGGCCAACTTGAATTCGCTGAATCAACTGATACTCACAACCCTCCTCTGTAAGTTTATCAACATAGATTGTAGAATCGCGGTGTACAAATACAGGCAAACCACCATTATAATCCTCGTCTACAAATTTAACCTCATTACATCCGAACACATAATCCGTGATATCAGGAGACTGGTGTACTGTTATATTCACGTTGATGACGCTATCGCAATCATTACGACTCAACAATGTATCACGGAATACAACAGACTGTTTGTACACAACTCCATTTCTTACGACAGAATCACAAGACTCCAACACTTCTGAATGGTTGAACTTAGGATATACAGTCAAAAGATAATTATGGATTGTATCACACTTAGTGGCTCCATTCACAACTAGGCTGAAGGATGCCGCTTTCTCATTTTCTGATGTATAAGTATCACCACGGAATGTCAATTCTCCACAACCTTTCTCGAATATCGTGTCACGCGGAGTAGGAACAATATTGACATGCCATTCTTTATAATTATCACAACCAGCTTCATTCTTGCTCAATATCTGACGCCATACATCAGACTTGTCAAAGAAATGTGGGAAATTATTATTCAACTCATCATAAAGAGTTGTATCTCCACATGCTGACAAGATTGTCACACTACCTGTTGATTTTGGCACAGTCACGTCGACAATGACAACACTATCACATCCAGTGTTATTCATCTGGAACGTGTCGAGGAACTGGATATCATCCTTGAATGTCATCAACTCGCCTTTCGAATTTGTATAAGTCACAGAGTCACAAGCACGAAGAGTGTTTGTTTTACGCAAAGACTCTGGATATGAATTGTTGATTGTGATGTTTGTTGTAAGAATAACACTGTCACAATCACAAACATTACTCTTCAATGTATCCACAATCACGGAAGATGATGTAACCAATCTTTGTGAGCCATCAAAATCTGTATAGACGTATGAATCACACGCAACGACAGGATCAGCCGTGATATTACCAACACCATGAACAGTCAAGAACAATTTTGTAGTATCCTTACAACCTGGATTCAAAATGTTTGATTTCAAGAATATCAACTCAGCTGTCTGTATACTTGGTGTCTCAACAATGACATCCACAGGAAGATTGTTGTAATTCCATACTGGCAATTCCGAATGATATTCCTTACAAGCATCCAAAGTATCAAGAGTGACTTCAACAGGAATGATATTCACTTCCGTCTCATAATATATATGACATCCGTATATGTTTGTCAAAGTATCATATACGATTTGAGACGATTCTATCAAAATTTTCTTGCCATCTGATTTCTTTACATAAGTGTAAGGTCCACAATTATAAACCGCAGGCAACACTTCATGAGAATCTTGACTGATGTGTACTGTCACCTTTCGGATAATACTATCACACAAGCAAACCTTGCTTTGGATCTTATCAATCAAAACAGTACCGTCATCAACAACCATCTCCTGACGTCCATCATAATACTTATGCACATAGTTTTCACATGAATAGACAACAGAATCAATTTCTACAGGTTCTATAATACGGACATTGTATATCTGTTTATTATCACAACCTGTTCCAGTCGGAATCGTAACCTCTTTAATTCCGGATGTCTTAAATATTTCTCCATTTATTTCATACACGCCACATGTATCAATATTGAAATACTCAACAACTGAAGAATTAATCACAACTTTATATGGATGGAACTCTGTTCTACATGTTTTGAAAAGATTAGGATTGACCTTCTCCAAAACGAATGAAGTATCTTTTGTATATGTAACACCATCGATGACAACCTCGTCACAGCCATTCATGACCTTTTCTTCAAATACAGCCGGATTCTCAACAGTTACAGTTGATTTCTTAATAATACTATCACATCCACAACCATCTGTAGATCTCAACGTATCCATAATAGTATAACTTCCTGCTTCAAGAAGAAGTGTATCTCCATTCTGTTTAACAAAAGAATAAGGAGCACATCCTGTCACAGTAAATTTTCTCTCAACTGATTTATGTATATATACATGGACTGTTCTCTTAGACGAACATCCTCCTGGAGTAGCAAATTCATCTACAAAATCCTGAGTACGATCAAAAGACTTAATGTCTCCCGACAATGTTTTGTATGCGATTCTATCACAACCATGAATAGTAGTGTCGTTGTAAGAAACAGATTCTCCAACTGTAAGATGATATGTCACTGTTGTGTCATTATCACAACTTCCTATGTTATCTCCTTTTCTTATAACAGTATAGTCACCACTCTCTTTCCAAACTGTTTTTTTACCCTTATATTCATAAGTGTATGGGCCACAGCTAAAAATAGTCTCTTCTCTAGTAGGTTTTTCTCCTAACACATGGTGCGTGATTGTAACCTTAGAAGGACATTGACAACCTGCAATTGTAGAATTAATGTATGTTGTATCAAAAAATGGTTCTGTTGTTTCACAAATACCAGTAGGACACTTATACTCAATTATTCCGCAGTGATTTTTAGTTATCGAAACTGTATCTGGAACAGCCGCTTTGATATGATGAGATCTGATTTCATAAAGCATACCTCCCATCACTGAAGGATCTGGAGTCTTGACTGTATCCTGAATTGTTGTTTCACTAGTATATGTCACTCCATTGTAAACTACAGGTTTGCAGCTCCATTCTGTATCTTCCGTCTTGGTAATTTTGACAGGAATCACATATTTGACATTAATAGTAAGACTATCACAAGATGTGTTATCTTTATATCCAATCTGATCTTCAACCAATAGTTCTGGTTCCTTCACATATTCAGATCCAACTTTTACTGTTTGAGGAGCTATACCACCCTTTGGTTCATATGTATAACTCATCTCATCAACACTGAACACCTTTATTGAATCTATAGCAGGATAATTAGGATATAGTTTCACCTCCTGATATGTATATGTCATACATCCTGTCTCATTCTTAAATGAGCTTTCATAAATTCCAGAATGGTCATATGTCTCACCTGATACCACAACACTATTAGCGCCACACGCACCTTTAATTATAGGCAATTTGTTTCGACGAGTCTCTCCTATTTTTATAATGACTTCCTCACTTGAACTATTTGTATAGCTTCCGTTATCAGCTGGGAAGAACCATCGTCCATCATAATTCAAACTGTCACAACCTTCAAGTGTCTCTGGTCCAGACGAAGAGCCGACACAAATTGTATCTATTTGTCCATAAGCTACACGTGCGGGATCTGATGGGGTAAATGTGAATGCTCTGTAGACAGTCGTTTTTTTCTTGTCAAATGTATAATTCTCATAAAAGTCAATTATGTAACCATTCAGAATTCTTATCACATTTGGCAATCTCTCCCAATCTCCGTTTCCGACTTTCACCTCAAGACCATAAACCCAATCTTCAACAGTCTGATCGTCAGTAATATATTTCAATCTACCATTGATTGTAGAGACATCTCCAGATTCCGAATGCGACATAGTATAGATTCCGGGATGACAGAACGGTTCCACATCGTATGACTCGTCAACCATAAAACGAAGCACAGGCAATGTGTCGTTCTGGAACTCAACATCTTCACGCCATTGATTATCTCCAGTCAAATTTGCGATATGATAGTCGCTCAACACTTCTGCGAAACAACCACTATGCATAAAATCTTGTTCTGCCTTCAACAATTTATGTGCTTCTTTATACTCTTTAGAAAAATCAGTACCAACTTTTAAGACAGGAACAAAACCTTCCCCATAAGCATTCTCATAACAATAACAAGATTCATAAATACGTTTTGTCTCATCTTCTTTATTATTATCAAGGCCAACAAAGAAATCTACATTGTCACGGTCAGCATCATTAACACTTATTTGAGGATATGCATAACAATTCTTTACTGTCATCATGGCATTTTCGGTAACTTCACCGACAAGTCCTCCAAAAGCAGTAGCAAATTTCCATGTATTGCCATCATTATCAAATACAGAGAAACAATTTATAAAAGATCCTTTATTGATTCTTCCACACAAACCACCGGAACTAGAAACATTAATTGAATTTGAAGGTATTATTTTACCATTAAACCCACAATTTTCTACTGTTCCGCCATTCATCTCACCAACCAATCCACCTACATAAGATTCACCATTAAGTGACACATTGTCTGCGAAACAATCTTTTATATCTCCTGAATTGCTACCACAAAAAGCACCAACATTTTGAGATCCGTTAGTCGGATCAAAGCTACAATTTTTTACACTGCAATCAGTTATAGTAACATTCAAGGTACTGGCAGCGATTGCTCCAAAAGAGAAATGGCCAACGCCATATACTTTTGAATTCTTAATATGACAATTTGTTATTTCAGTATTTTTTGCATCACTCACAAGGAAAGAAAAGCCAGGAGCAACATTCATACCACTTGAGGTTTGCGTCATTTCCAAATCAAATCCATCAATATTAAGATTCTTAATTTTAGAAACATTAGATCCATCTTTACCTACTCTTCCAAACAATGAAATCGGATATTCTTTTGTACTAACTGTGGTTTGTTGTTTTGCTTTACTAAGCCTCCAATTAGAAATGGTATATCCACCTCCATCATATTCGCCTAAAAAATATGTTGAAGTTTGACTTAATCTTCCCTGAACACCGAGTACGTTAGTTCCAGCAAGAGGTACTGGAGGTCGGCCATTCGCCTTAGACAAGTCAGTCAGATCAATATCCGCAGTCTGTTTTACATATATGTATTTTCCTTGATTTGCAGCCTTTTGAACAAAGGTTCTCAGATCAACTAAATCCTGAGGTTCATCAATAATGAATGGATCAGATGGAGATCCTGTTCCTGTTAACGCAGCATACGATGATGTCAAAAAATAAAACATCATAATCAACACTGCTATAAAACGAAATGAGTGCTTTATATTAAGTCCTTTTATGTTAAGTTCCTTGTCCATATTTCCTAAGCAATTTACTTTAATACGCAAATTTATAATAAAAAACAAAAGTTATCAACATTCATATATATAAAGTTTTCAACGAAATTATCAACAATTGCATTTTTTTTCAACATTTGACATGTTTGTTTGGCTGATCGCATATTTTATACTCGTTTCCTTACTCAAAAAAATGCAAAAAATTCTTAATTTTGCACAAAATTGATACACTATGGCAAACAGCAATTTCGTAGACTACGTAAAAATCCATATAAGAAGTGGAAGAGGCGGCGGTGGTTCGGCTCACCTTCATCGTGAAAAGTTCACTCCTAAGGGTGGTCCTGATGGTGGCGACGGTGGTCGTGGCGGACATATCATCATCCGTGCGAGCAAAGACTATTGGACTTTGCTACACTTGAAATACGACCGTCATATCTTCGCAGGAAACGGAATGAGCGGAAGCCATAGCAGAAGTTTCGGTGCCGACGGTGCTGACAAGGTGATCGAAGTGCCTTGTGGTACTGTAGTGTATGACGCCCAGACTGGTGAATATCTGATGGATGTCACTGAAGATGGAGAGCAGAAGATTCTTCTTAAAGGTGGACGCGGAGGTCTTGGAAACTGGCATTTCCGCTCAGCCACAAACCGTACTCCTCGTTTTGCACAAAGCGGTGAGCCTGGTCAGGAGCGTATTGTCATCCTTGAGTTGAAGGTGTTGGCTGATGTTGGTCTCGTAGGAAAACCAAACGCTGGAAAAAGCACTTTGCTTTCTTCTATCTCAGCAGCGAAACCAAAAATCGCAGACTATCCGTTCACCACTCTTGTTCCAAATCTTGGTATCGTTGCCTACCGTGACGGAAAAAGTTTCTGTATGGCAGATATTCCGGGAATCATCGAAGGTGCAAGTGAAGGAAAAGGACTAGGCTACCGATTCCTACGTCATATTGAAAGAAATGCGATCCTTTGTTTCTTAGTTCCTGTCGATACAAACGACATTGTTGAGGAATACAACACACTATTAAAAGAACTTGAAGCATACAATCCAGAATTGCTTGAGAAACAGCGAATTCTATGTCTTTCAAAGTCTGATATGCTCGATGATGAACTGAAAGAACTGATTTCAGAGCAGTTACCAAAAGACATCAAATACTGTTTTATCTCATCTGTTGTAGGAAGCGGTCTGACTCAGCTTAAAGATATGCTTTGGGAGATGATCCAGAACAACACTCATGAAGTGGAATCGATCACACACCGTAATCTTGATGCAGATAAAATCCGCAACGATTTTGATGACGACGATGATTTCAGCTACGTCGACGAGAATCCTGACAATGACGACTACGATGAATATGAGTTTGACGAGGATCTTTATGAAGAGGTCATGAATGGCAAGGTTCCATCTAAATTCAACGAAGAAGACGACAATAGTGAAGACGAGGAACTTGTTGATTATGTAGAAGACGAGGATGATGAAGAGATTGTCGACTATATCGAAGAAGATGATGATAACAATGAAGAAAACAAGTCAAAATAAATAAAAAACTGAGAATATGAAGGCTAATAAAATCATAAGAAATATCGCAGCCGCATGCCTATTAGTATCTTTGGCAAGTTGCAACAATGTGCAAAAGGCACCAGAATCAAAAACTGACACAGAAGAGACTGTAAAATTGACAAAATTTGACGGTTTTGACATCTATGTTCCAGAAGGTTATGAAGTTACCACTTATCCATTCCCAACCATTCCATTGGTTTTGGAGAAAGGTGATGAGATCATGATTGACGTGACAAAGGCAAACACACAGGAAGAGTTCAAAACTTTCGCTGAGAACTTATTGAATTCAGACAGCCAGGAGTTTCCAGAATTCCGTCTCATCGAGATTTCAAAACAGGAAGGTGTCTATGAGTTTATCTTCTCAGCAAAAACTGACGAAGAAGAATTCACAAAAATATCGAGAATTGTCGACGCGAAGGATGGCCTTGTTTACCGTGTCAACGGAGACATTATTCCAGACAAAAAAGACTCTGTAGTGGCTATTGTACGCAGTTTCCGCCCTACTGATTTCCAAGTCAACACAAAGATTCTTGACAAAGTAAGCGAGATTGCAGACCAGGAGTCAAAGAAAATCGAAAACGAGAACAACGATTCAGCAGAACAATGAAAATAGAAATTTTCGTTTTTAACCCAATTCAAGAAAACACTTACGTAGTGATTGATGAGACCACAAACAAATGTGGAATCATTGATGCGGGCTGCCGCAGCAGAATGGAGAAAGTGAAACTGAAGAAGTTTATAGAGCAGAATGGTCTGACTCCCGTCGCACTTCTAAACACACATCTTCATTTTGACCACATCTACGGAAACAAATTCATACTTGAGACTTTCGGACTTAAGACTTACGCAAGCCCGAAAGATCAGTTTTTCATCGACACATTCATCGATCAACTGAATATATTCCAAATGCCAGCCGACGAACAGGCTCCTGAAATTGGCACAAAAATCAAAGAAGGAGACGTGATTGAAATCGGCAATATCAAACTGCAAGTAATTGAAACTCCTGGACATAGTGCAGGAAGTGTTTGCTTCTATGCCAAAGAGCAAAATGTCTGTTTCACTGGAGACACAATATTCAAGCAGTCTGTCGGAAGAACTGATTTCCCTACAGGAAGCCAGAGAGAAATTATGGAAAGCATCACCGGCAAATTATTACGATTGCCAGACGACACTATCCTTTATCCAGGTCATGGAGAATCGACAGATGTTGCTTGGGAAAAATTAAACAATCCATATTTGGAATATTAAAATGCCCAAACTAGAAGATAAATGGAACGAAGTCATCCGTCGTGCAGAAACGACGGATGCTCTTTTTTGTATCTTCAAAAAACGTGGAGAAAAGATTCAGTTCTTCGCATCAAAAAAATCACAATTAACTGATTACTCCACAAATACAGATGGATTCATTTTATCATCATTCGAAGACAATGAGCTAAAAATGATTCCAAAAAATCTCTCTTTCGATTTTTATTCTTTAGAAGACGTTGCCCTTTTCGACTCCTATATCAACCAACGTCAAAAACTTAATCTGACATCAGAAAAAGATTCTTCCACATCAGCAGATGCGTACGAACGGTCGTTCGATACCGTGATGCAAAAATTAAAGTCAAAAGAGGCGGCAAAAATTGTACTGTCAGCAAAACAAAACATACAGACCGAAAAATCTGTTTTTGAGATTTTCACAAACATAGCATCTAAAGACAGCTATGAATTTGCCTACCTTCTACATTTGCCAAACGGAGAGACATGGATTGGCTGCACACCTGAAATTCTTCTTCAGAAAAAATCTGGATCATATTCCACAATATCGCTTGCCGGAACAATATCCAATGATGGCAAACAGCAGTGGCATGAAAAGGAAATCCGTGAGCAACAGGTGGTAACAGACTATATAACAGAACGTTTGAATGAAATTAAAGCGAGCTCTTCCGTCGGCGCAACATATTCAAAAGCAGCAGGATTGATCCAGCACCTTTGCACTGATATTTCATTCACGTCGACAGAATCATTATCCACACTTATCAGGCTACTCCACCCCACTCCTGCTGTGTTGGGGTATCCAACTTCACCTGCATTATCTGCAATCAAAAATGCAGAATCCCATAAACGTGAACTATATTCAGGTGTAGTAGGTTTTCAATCCGCATCAACAGACGAAGCAGATGTATTCGTCAACCTTCGTTGCGGAAAAATCAACAAAAATTCGATAACATTGTTTGCTGGTGGCGGTATAATGCCAGATAGCACAAAAGAAAACGAATGGAACGAGATTCAGATGAAATTCGAATCAATCAAAAAAACATTTTTTGAATAATCAGAAGACTCTTAATTTAACTTCAGGAAGTAAAAAAATGATTTTTAAGGACGGAACGTCATGACTTTCTTCCATTTGTAAGTCCATGAAGATGAGCATTTATAAATTATTTGATTTATACAACAAAATCAGCATGCGAATATTAATACACGAATCGCTTAAAACCCATAAATTTCCCGCACAAAAAATCAAAAATATTTTTGTCAAACAGAATTATTATTTATTTTTGCATTCGGCAAAGCAAGATGTTTGTTTAGATGTTAGAGTATAATAATCTACTACAATGTGATTGTTGTGAATTAGTCCCAAAAATTTATCTAATCTAAAATCAACTAAGTTTTGCAAGCATATCCCGAAAGAACTATGGAGAGTTCATTCTTTTGGCCTATGTTATTGTATTATGTATGGAACTCTCCGAAAAAAAACTCTAATTATGTTTTCAAAATTATTAAAGATGGGAGCATTTGCATCCCTAGTGTTGTCATGTGCCGTTTCAAACGCAGAAACAATCGAAGAAACCCTTTATCTAGAAGGAGATCTTGTAGCAAAAGGCAAATCTAATTCAATTTACAACGGACTTATTGTCAACACAAGCAATCTAGTCTACAATTCAATTCGTTTGACAGCAGAAGATGGTTGGGCAATGATCTCAGCTTACGGTTACAACAATTACGACCCAATGGGTTTCCAAGCAAACAAATACAATTTCAAGACTGGTAATGTAGGTATCGGTATTGAAGATCCAAAAGCAAAACTTCACGTTAACGGTGGAATCATCTGTACTGGTTCGTTGGATGTTGCTGACGTTAACACAAACAGCATCAACTCATCTTCAATCCAGGCTTCACAAATCAAAGCTAACGACATCCGTATGGACATGAACAATGTTGCGGACTATGTCTTTGACGAGAATTACGACCTTAAGTCATTGTCTGAGGTAGAGAACTACGTCAATGAGCACAAGCATCTTCCTGGCGTGCCATCAGCAGCAGAGATGGAAGCAGAGGGAATCAGCGTCTCACAGATGAGCAACATCCTTTTGGAGAAGGTTGAAGAGCTTACTCTACACATGATTCAACTACAGAAGGAGAACGCTCAGTTGAAGCAAGAGATGGAAAACATGAAGAACAACGTAAAGTAATTAGGCTGTGAAAAAAATATTATTAGGCCTATGCATATTCATTTTTTCAACATCACATGCTCAGACAAAATATTTGTCGTTTAGTGACGGATATGTAAGCCCAAAATCGTTTAATGCACCTAAAAAGACCATTACAAATGGCGATTCTTATATAGAAGTTGAATATAAGTTCGACGGTGCATATCTTAAGCAAATTCCGAATGGCAAAGACAAGGCATACTATAGAATGTATATGGACGACGCTAAATATACTTATCGTATGACCACTACAGAATTCATTGAGCCAAATCGTATGCCATACTATAATGACCTTTTAGTGTTGAACGAATCTTCTTTCTATAATTCCGCTAAAATAGAAATCATAAAAGAAGAATATAAAGACTATAAGTGTCCTTTCGGAGATCAAAATTTATCCGTGATTTCTGACGAGTCTAATTACGGAGAACTTACGATCGACACAACCAAGAAGTTCAATATCACTGATTTGGCGAAATGCATTTACAGAAGTACATTCAGAAATGTGCCTATTGTAAGCGTGAACTCTTATCCAGTTTGGTACGACTCGAATACAAATACATTAAGATGTTACACTTACATCAAGTATCGTGTCACATGGGGAAAAGAAGACTACTCTGGAAATGCTGTTTCAACACCAATGTCAAAATTGGCAAACGATCTTCTTGGCAGAGTATCGTCTAATCCTGAAATGCTAAAGAAATACGACACAAAAGCTCTAGAAAAAGAAGCTAATTCAAGAGTTTGTGACTATTTGATCGTAACAATTGACGCATATAAGGAAGCCGCTGAAAGAATCGCAAGCTGGAAGTCAAGACTAGGATTCAAATGCAACATTCTTAGCAAGCCAAAGTGGGAAAGAGATTATAATCCACAATTTGTTGCTGATTCAATCAGAAAATACTGTGACAGCACTTTGAAATGCAAGCCAGATTATCTGCTAATCCTTGGTTCAAACAAAGATGTCCCAGCATTTAGAGCTCCAGCTTCCAATACTTATTGTACAGATGGTCATTCAGCACGTTTCTCTAACGAAAGCCGTAATGATGACATGATAAAGGGAAGAATTTCTGTCTATTCTGCCAAAGAGGCGATATCTGTTGTCGACAAGATCATCTCATACGAGGACAACCCACCAGTAGACTCTGAGTTCTATAACAATGCATTGGCTGTTTCTTTGTTCTATCCAGATGATGATCTGAAAAACTACGAAGATAAAGGTCAGGATTTCTTTTCTGAAGTTGAAGGTATAAATATTGATTTGAAGACGTTGGGATACAATGTCGAGCGTAAATATAACACACAAAAAGAAGCCATTCCTCAATATTATGCCAATGGAGTAAAACTATCAGAAGAGTTATTCACTGAAGAGTTAGGAGCTAATGATTTCTGGGACAAGGATTCTACATATCTAACTGATTTGGTCAACAAAGGAAAAGTTTTTGTTGTCTACAACGGACATGGTAACGAAACAGGTTATAGCCAGACATATTCAGCAAAAGAAGTTGAGAATATGAAAAATGGCAACAAGACTCCTGTCTTCTTCAATTTCACTTGTAGCACAGGAACATTTGACCACGATGAGAAATGTTTTGCTGAGTGTTTGCTAAATAAAGAAAACGGTGGTGCTGTTGGAGTTTTTGGAAATTCATACCCAACAATTCATGGAGATAGCCACCTAATGGCATCAACTACATTTGAGTCATTATTTAAGTACCAAGATATCTCTGTCGCTTGTGCAATTCTTCAGGCTTCTTTGAAAACAGAACTAGAAGAGACACGTTATATCGGTCATTATTTTGGTGATCCAAGTATGAGAATGTATACTGTTGCTCCAGCTAGTTTCAAGCCATTTATCAGCAGAAGTTCAAACAACAACTCGATAACTGTAAATGCTCACGTCAAAGGAGCAAAAATTACAGTTTGCAGTATCGCTGATCTTGGCAAATCTTATTTCAAGACTGTAGACGCAGCTGATGGAAATGAAGTCACATTCGAAAATGTCAACGTACCTTGCTACATCACAATCACTAAAGCAAATTACGTTCCTTACGTGACTGTATCGAAAACAGATTTGTATCTTCAGAATATGAAATTGAATGGTTATCACAACATTGAAGCTAACAGTATCATTTCTGGAGAGAAGGTGACAGATGAGGTAAAAGAAGGTGCATTCGTTGTTGAAAGTGGTATGACTAAGTTGACAGCGTCTAAAACATTGTCTTTGAAGTCTGGAACATCTGTAAAATTCGGAGCTTCGTTGAGAGCAAGAAAGGGTCAGTCAACAACAAGTTACAAAGGAACTGGCGAGCCACGTGTATCAAAAGCACCACTATGTTTCTCTAACTTCTCTGATAGATTTATAAATGGTGACACATTCTTCTACGACGGAAATGGTGGACCTTTAACTTCTATTTCCGACAACTCATCAGATATCAATTCTGTCAACATCTATCCAAATCCTACTTCAGGACGTATAAATGTTGTAGTTAACAACGGCAACAATATCGATGATGTATTTGTTTTGGATATAACAGGAAAAGTTTTGATGTCAGAATCTGCAAACTCTAACAGTGTTTCTATTGATCTTTCTTCTTTTGCAAAGGGAATGTATCTTGTGAAAGTTGTTACAGCTGAGGATTCTTATGTTAAGAAGGTTGTGCTTAAATAAGTGAACACACATTCGGCTTAATTTAATAAGGAGAGGGCATATCAAATTGTTGATATGCCCTCTTTTGGTTTATTTCTATAAATACGTACTACTTCTTTTCATGACAATGACAATCGTCATCATCATCCTCATCTTCTTCATGATCATGATGACAACAACATCCATGATCATGGTCATCTTCATGGTCATGACAATGACAACACTCTTCATGTTCATCTTCGTGATGATGGCATCCACAACCACATTCGCCATGATGGTGATGATGATGTCCATTAAAGAATGATTTGATCAAAAGAATCAAGAAGGCGACGCTGCAAATGATGCTGAACCATTCATTATGTCCCTCTTCACAACAAGAGACCGCTGCATTCATGTGACTTACATCAAACCAACTGCTTGGCAAAAGATAATCCATGATCAAGCCAAAACTAATTGCTCCCAACACTATAGAGACAATATAAATCACTGTCTGTTTTTTGCCAAAAGCTTTGTTTATCACAAGCATAGAAGCAGTGTTAATAGCAGGGCCAGCCATCAGCAACAAGAATGCTGCTCCAGGAGTCATTCCCTTCATCATCAAAGAAAGAGCGATTGGAATTGAACCAGTTGCACAAGTATACATCGGAATGGCAATAACAAGGACGATCAACATATTCAAAAAAGGATAATCCTGTAATGCTGAAAAGAAATCGTTCGGCACAGCAACTGTGATCAATGCAGAAACCAACAAACCGATAACCAACCATTTACCTACGTCTTCCAACAACTCACCAAAAGCATATTTGAGTGCGACCTTCAACTTCTGCACAAAAGTAAGATTCTTACTCTCTTTGTTGTTTGAAACAGATTCCGTCTCCACCTCATCCTTGAATGACAGGTCAGTGACAAAACCACCGACCAAACCAGTGATTAATGCCGCAATCGGACGAATGATCGCAAACGGCAAACCCAGTAAAGAATAAGTTGCAAGTATACTATCGACTCCTGTCTGCGGAGTAGAGATCAAAAAAGATGTGCAGGCTCCACGTGAAGCTCCACTTTTTCGTAAAGAAACCGTAGTAGGTAACACTCCACATGAACAAAGCGGAAGTGGAATACCAAGCAACGTCGAATATAGAACAGATTTGAATCCAGGCGTTTTAAGATGCTTGGCAAATAGTTTCTGAGGGATAAATGCGTAAAGCAAACCGGCTATGAAGAAACCTAGAAGCAAATAAGGTGCCATTTCCAAAACCAACACCCATAATGAATAGAAAAATTCTTTCATAACATTTTCCTTTTAATTCTTAAACTGAAACAAAAGTAGACGAAGGAAAATGCAACTTGATTGCAAAAAAGAAATTAATATATATTTTTGTCATAAAATACCAAGATATTATGATTACATACATCATCATTGCCGCGACATGCCTTGTTTCATATCAGGCATTCAACAACGAGGAGTTGTTTGAGAAATTGTCATTCAAGCCATACAAGGTAGTTCACAACAAAGAATATTACAGGCTGATAACCAATGGTTTCGTCCATGCTGATTGGACACACCTCTTTTTCAACATGCTGACATTATATTTCTTCGGCAGGACACAGGAGCAAATATTCACAGCTATAAATGGAGAGATGTCGTTCATATTATTCTACCTACTCTCTATTCCAGCGTCGTCGCTCATATCACTATACCAACATAAAGATGATCCAAGATACTCGGCAATTGGAGCGTCAGGAGCAGTGAACGCAATATTATTCTCATTTATTCTAATAAATCCATTCAGCACGATCTATATCTTTGTGATTCCGATAAAAGCGATAATTTTTGCGGTTTTGTTTCTTATCTATTCCTCATACATGGCAAAGAAGAACATGGATAATATAGGTCATGAGGCACACATTTCAGGAGCCATCTTCGGAGTGTTATTCACGATTCTGACAATTCCGAATGTGATAAACCATTTTATTTCACAATTTTAGATCAACCACATTTTAATATATATCACAAATCCGTAGGGGGCAGGTTTCTAACCTGCCCGTTACATATCGAAGCATTTTTGTTGTCTATTTCTTTATCATAACCAATTATCATTTCGAATTAAATCTAATTCAAAAGTCAATAATCAAAAATATCACACTATTGATTCTAACGATGGAACCACATTGTAACCATATTCCTTCGAAATAGTATCAATAAAATTTTGGACGACACTATCTTGTTGATAGTTTTTATCACAAGTCCTTATTTTTTCAGACAACATATCAACGTTAATTTCAAGAATCAAATCAT
>CACZOA010000074.1 GCA_902782665.1 uncultured Bacteroidales bacterium | reverse complement strand
GTCTGGTTTAAACTTCTCATAATGGTTTAGCTTATGAAAAGTTAGACTGGCATTATGTATAACTTAACCAAACACTTTCTTTAATCTGTTCATCGCCTCTTCCAATGTCTTTCTTGGGCAGGCTACGTTGATGCGTTGGAATCCTTCTCCCGTCTTTCCGAATATTCTTCCGCTGTTGAGCCACAGTTTTGACTCGAATATTATCTTGTGATCAAGTTCGTCCGCAGACAACCCAACTTTTCGGAAATCCAACCAAACAAGATAGGTTGCCTCGTGATTAATTACCCTTACTCCTGGAAGATACTGATCGACAAATTTCTTTACGTATTCCACGTTTTTCTTTATATAATCGAAGACTGCGTTAAACCACTGATCTCCGTTCTTGTATGCGGCAATGGTGCTGGCATATCCCATGATGCTGATCTCGCTGTATCCCGACACTTTGTATGCATGGGCGAACGCTCTCCTGATCTTCGGATTTTTTATGATGATATTGGCTAGTTGCAATCCGGCAAGATTAAATGTTTTGGATGGCGACGTGAATGTGATCGTATTGTTTTCCAATTCTTGGCTCAGACTCGCGAATACGTGGTGCTTGCCTACAAATGTGAAATCGGCATGTATCTCGTCGCTTAAAATGATCACATTATGTTTCAGACATATCTCTCCGAGTTGCAACAACTCATCTACACTCCACACTCTTGACACTGGATTGTGTGGGTTGCACAACAAAAACAGCTTTACATTGTTGTCGATGATCTTTTGCTCAAAGTCTTCGAAATCAACATAATATCTGTTTTCAGTTTCACGATATACCAGAGTGTTATCAACCACTTTCCTTCCATTACGTATTATGGTTTCTGCAAATGGATGATAAACCGGACTTTGAATCAACACTGCGTCGCCTTCCTCGGACAATGCTCTGATGGCTGTCGCGATTGCAAACACAACACCTGGAGTCTTTATCAGTTCGTTTTCCTCGAAATCATAGTTGTATTTCTTGTGAAAATACTCTATGACGGTGTTGTTGTATTCCGACAATGCCTCGCTGTATCCGAAGATTCCATGGTTGACAACGTCGATCAACGCTTCCTGGATATAGCTTGATGTCTTGAAATCCATATCGGCTATCCAAAGAGGCAAAACGTCTGATGGCAAACCAACGTGTTCTGCGAAGTCGTATTTGATGGACATCGTGTTACGACGCTCAATGATTGTATCAAAGTCAAAGTTCTTTTCACTCATGGTATACCGTATTTATAAACTAATTGAATCGCTGAACCGCTACTGTGTAAATGTCCTCGATCAGACGTATTCCGCCTGTGTAACCGACATAGAAGTCATCAAAAACAACTTTGTCCATCACTGGCCATGAGATATTCAGGAAGTTTCCGTTCAGCTTCTCTGTCATCTCTTTTTCGTAGTAACCTCCCAAAATCAGAGGGTAGCCGTGATAGTCGTGACTCTTGATCTCTGAGTGGATATTGAATCCATCTGTCTCGAAGGAGACGTCTGCTTTTATGCCATAGTTGAGATTCTTGAACTCTGCTGCGATCTGCTCCTGATACTCTTTTGGAGTGTCGTCTGTGACAAATTGTTTGGCTGGGACTAATCCCAAGTCGTTCACAAGGAATTTTGTGATTCCTAATGTGTATTGTGCGTCTGCCACAATGGAGAACTGCTTGTTTATCACACGGTTTTCCAAGAACAAATCTGCATAGCGTGAGATCAGATAGTAGAAATAATCCTCGTGTTTCTTGATGACATCCTCCACCTTTGCCTCATCTATTTTTGCAAATTTTCCAACTTCACGCAAGAACTTGCTTGTCTCTGTCGCACCTACTGGCAACACTGGATAGTGAAGATATGGAATGCCTAATCTCTTTTCCATAGTCTTCATGTTCTTCAATCCTACCCAAGGTGAGACTAACAGATTGAATTCAGCTTCTGGAATCTTGTTGATGTTGTCTATTCCTCGCTGATATCCGAAGATTGTGTTTGGAGTCAAACCGATCTCTCTCAAAAGATTCTCAAGCTCACGGATGTTTCCAAGCCAGAACAAATCCTGATAAGGTACGTCTGCCCAAAGGTTTACAAGTCCTTTCTGCTTCTTGTCCGACTTCTTCAGATATTGAGTGACGATAGCCTCCACCACCTGCTCGTGACCCTTGTAGTTGTTGCCTTTGAATCCGGCTGTAGGAGCAAAAACGACAGGTTTGTCAGCATCTGCGAATTTAGACACGACCTCTGCGGCGTCATCTCCTACGATCTCAGGAATACATCCCGTCAACACAACATACAAATCTGCGTCGATCACTTTCAATGCGTTTGTAATTGTGGACTCCAGTTTCTTCACACCACCGAACACCACATCCTTTTCGTTGATGGATGTACATGGGAAAATCTGTGGCGACAAGTATCCGGAGCTTCCTGTTGTGTCGGATAGTTTCTGTGCACAGCCTGGGCCAGAATGAAGCACTGGGCATGCGCGGTCTATTGCCTGAACGGTCTGCATAGCCGCCAAAGCACATTTATATCGTTGTTTGTCAAGTATCTTTGCCATTATTTTGCCTCCTCAAAAAATTTGTCTACATTTTGTTCGTACCACCATTTAGTGTATGGAAGTTTGGAGCGTTTTGCCAAATTAGCTTCAAAACTGCGGTTTCTGATCGTGTCGAGAATGGTGTTCGCAAACTCCAATGTATGTTTGTAACCGAAAATCATGTATTCGTCCGCCACATATATGGCAGGTGTTCCGTTCTTGATAGCCCAAACTGTCGAGCCTGGGTGACGTGATAGATACATGTCTGGCTTATATTTGTTGAGGATATTCATCACCTCGTAGTTCTGCTGGTCTGCCACAGATGTCTCGAAATCAATGTTGTTGTCCAACAGATACTTCATAGATGGTGGAACGTCTCCGTTCTCATACTTCTTGTCGTAGTGCCAAGCCAAAGCCCACACCACTTTGATTCCAAGTTCGTTCAACACTCTGGAAACCTCGAACGTATAGCCGGGACCCATTCCTAGGACGGCAGTCTTTCCTTCCAATTCCTTCTTCACCTCCTCAATCTTAGGAAGATAGATGGCACGCTGCTCCTGGATATACTTCTCGATTTTATCCTCTCTGTGAGTGACTTTTCCGATCTCACGCAACCATGTCTCGAATCCTGTGATTCCACACTGGTTGATGCTGCGAACGTATGGCACTCCATACTTCTCCTCCAATGCGTTGCCAAGATAGTTGCCCAGCGTTCCACAGATACAAGTTGTCGCGATACTCTCGGAAAGATGAGAAAGTTCCTCCACTGTAGAGTTGCAATATAGGAAGACGGGATCAAGGTCGAATTGCTTGAACATCTCGATGATCTCTGGACGAGCCGACTCGAAGAAGTTTTTGAAATTTATCTTGTTTGTCTTGATACCTGGACGTGGTTTCTGGACGATGGACTGCATCACCGCATGGTCGGAGATATCGAATCCCGTCGCCCAAATCTTTGATTTGAATCCTTCACAGTGGACAGCAACAACAGGCACGTCGATCTCAGCTTTCACGTCGTCGACGATACTGTCGATATCCTCACCGATGATACCAGTGGCACAGCTACTTGACACGAAAATCGCTTTAGGATGGTAGCGACGGTTGGTCTCCAAAATGATCTTGCGAAGACTTTCTGTAGATCCGAAGATAGTGTCTCTTTCGTTCATGTCTGTTCCGATGTATACAGTATCGGAAGTGACTCCTCGTTTCTTCGACATCACCTTCGACATATAATAGCTGTTGGAGCTAGTGACCGAACAGCCCGACGGACCGTGGTGGATGATCGCAACGTCACGGATACCTGCCAATTGGCTTAATCCACATAACGATAGACATGTGCTTGATTGTGAGAAACATCGTGCACATCCTTTCAATGTGCCGCATTCTGATTTCTCAGCTAAATCTTTTAATGTTCCGATGTAACCGGTGATTGAACCGATACGGTTTTCTCTGACTGCTACATTGGAGTTGTTTAAGTTAATGGACATAGTATTTTTGCTTTTTTATTTTTCAAACAAATGTGTTGACAAATATCTCAAACCAGTGTCTGGCAATAGGACAACGATATTCTTGCCCTTGAACTCTTCACGTTGAGCCAATTGAGTAGCTGCGTATAGTGCTGCTCCTGATGAGGCTCCAACCAACACACCGTCTTTCTGTGCCAACAGACGTGCTGCCTCGTAGGCCTGGTCTGTGTGAACCTCAAAGTATCCGTCGTAAACCTTGCGGTCAAGGTTGGCAGGGATATACTCCTCTTTTGTGTTCTCAAATGGATGAACTCCTGTGATCTCCTCCTGATTAGGACGTTCTGGCGACTGGAATGAGTCTTCAGTTGGCTGCACACCGAAGATCTTAACGTTTGGATTCTTTGATTTCAAGAAGTTTCCTACACCTGAAAGTGTTCCTCCCGTACCTACACATGCCACGAATGCGTCAACATGTCCGTCTGTATCGTTCCAGATCTCTGGACCAGTTGTATGGAAGTGGACATTAGGGTTGGCAGGATTACGTGTCTGGTCTGCAAACCAAAGGTTTTTCTCTCCTGAGACGTGACGCTCCAATGCCTCCACACACTTGATGAAGTCTGGACCATACTTCTCGAATGTCTCCACTATCTCTGGAACTTCAGAAAGTTTCACTGTCTTTCCTCCTAAAGCGTGGATTACCTGGAAACGCTCCTTCGACACTTGGTCTTGGATGTATACGCGGAAAGGATATCCCTTGGCTGCTGCGATGGCTGCCAATCCTACACCTGTGTTACCGCTTGTTAGCTCGATGATGGTGTCTCCCTTCTTTAGTTTTCCTTCTTTTTCAGCTGTCTCCACCATGGCAAGGGCGATTCTGTCCTTCACCGACTGGTTTGGATTGAAATATTCCAACTTGGCAATAAGGTTAGCACCAAGGTTCTTTGCTTTGTTATATCCGTTAATCTGCAGTAGCGGTGTTTTGCCGACTAGTTCTGCAATTGATTGATGAATGTTTGCCATATCTTTTATTATTTATAATTAGAATTCGTTGTTTTGTATTGCAAAGGTATGACGGTAGAATATTTTGACAAATAATAAGGGTGAATATGGATAATGCTCCTGATATGACCTTTTTTTATAGAATATCTATGCTGTATGTTACGCAAAAAAGAGGAGTGATAGAAAAAATCACTCCTTGGAAATTCATTAAAAAGAAAAAAGTGGATAAGAGACACTAAAACCTTGCTAAAAGTTGTTCAAAAAGGTGGTTGACAGTGTCTCTTAACCATTATTTTTTAATCGTTACCTTATATATATTTCCTTCCACATGACTTACATCCAATACGTTGTATCCTTGTTCTGTGGCGGATTTTGGTACATTTTTGAGTGGTTCTCCTTCGAGCAGAATCACTTCAAGTATGTCTCCTTCTGCGATCTGAGCCAATTTGATCTTTGTCTTGACAAATGTCATCGGACAATGCTCTTTTGTTATGTCTAATGTATGTGTTGCCAATTTAATCAGGAATTAAGAATTAAAAATTAAGAGTTAAGAATTAGATGAACATTGTTCGTCCGCCGTCGGAGATTTCCAAGAAAGATGCGACTCCGAGAGTGTCCTTCACTTCATGGATGAAGTCGGATTGTTTAAGTCCAAGCACATGCATCGCCATCTCACATGCGTACAGATTCACACCGAGTGCTGTGGCTGCCTCCACCAGTTCCTCCAATGTGGCGACATTGTTTTTCTTCATCAAAAAACGGAAAATCTTGGGTCCGAATCCGAAGAAATTAAAACGGCTTGTCGGTGTCGACGAGAGTCCGCCCATCAGAAACCCGAAAATCTTTGTCAGAAAACTGTTCCCGACAAAACTTCTGCCTTTTTTCTGTTTGATCGCATCCAATCCCCAGAATGTGAAGAATATGTTGACTTCATAACCTAATGCCGCCGCTCCCGTCGCAAGGGTGAACACGGCTGTCAGTCTGTCGAAATCGCCGGAAAATGCGATCAATGAAAGCTTTTTTTGATCTGCCATAGTCAATCTTATTTAAATTCGCAGGTTTTCTGCTCGTAATCGATTAGTTTAGTGATAGTAGGATGCTCACTGCAAATAGGACAATTGTCACGTTTCTTTATAGATATTTTTTTGAAATCCATGGTTTTTGCATTGAATGTCAAAAGCTTATCCGTCAACAATTCTCCAGCTCCGGTAAAATATTTGAGCACTTCCGCAGCTTGTATTGTTCCCAGCATTCCTGCGATAGCTCCCAACACTCCAGCTTGTGCGCAGGTCGGAACCAGATC
>CACZOA010000073.1 GCA_902782665.1 uncultured Bacteroidales bacterium | reverse complement strand
GACAACAGCAAAGACTGGAGCAGCATCAGACCCTAAACATTACAAAACAATCTTCACAGGAGATCCAAGTGGTGATGATTCTTATATAGATGATGATTTGGCATACGACCGTGATGTCAATGATCCTAACAAGGATGATATTAATGTACAATCATTATTCAATGCAGAAGCAACTTCTGAAATATATTTTTATGGCTGTGGTCTCGTAGGATCTACAGCTCAACAAAATGGAAGAAGGTTTGCTACAACTCCGATTGTAGGTAATCTTATTAAATTGGAGAGATGTGAATTAGATATGGTTGGAACCATTTGGGCTAAGGATGGAACAAAAGTTTCGAAATTGGAAGCTTCAGAATGTATATTCCGTAGCCGATCAAGTTGCTCATCTCCATCAAGTATTTTCAGCCTTGACACATTAAAGGTTGAAAAATCTTTGTTTGAAGGCATGAAAGGAAGCACTGGAGGATGTTTCTCAAGAGTAAATAAAGCTATTTTCATCGAAAACTCAACATTTACCGATATCATTAGTTCTTCTTCTTTATATGAAGGAGGAAAATTGGCGGCTCTTCATTTGTTGAATAACACTTTCAACAATTTAACGGAGAGTGGCTCTTATAACAGTTATTTTGCCCAAAATGGTAAATCTGCAGATATAAAGATCATAGGAAACATTTTTGTAAATTGCTCTTATTCGGCTGTCATAGATGAAGTTTTGGATAATTGTGAGGTGAGGGACAATCTATGTTCTGGCAATACTGTCGGTACGGATTTGGATTTGAAGACGGAGTATATAGATGACGTTTTGGAATGGAGAAGAGGAGCCCCAGTGTTAAAAGACAATGGTGGCTTCACACCAACAATGGCTCTTAAAAGGGACAATCTTATTGAAGGAGCGTCCATCCGTTTCCCACGTCTTGATAATATTATCACAGACCAGAGAGGTGAATCCCGTCCGCTAAAGACATGTATGGGAGCATACGAGTTCGGATGTCCTGAAGACACCACTATGATTGCTGACACCATTGAGGTAGGCTCTAAATTCGCCATAGATGGAAAACTATATGACAAGATAGGAATCTACAAGGATATTCTTTCGAAACATACTTCACAGATAGGTTGTGATAGTGTCGTCAACCATACATTGTTTGTCGTTCCTAGTGCAAAGATCAAGGAGTACTATGTAAAGACCAGCAAGGCAGGTAAGGGTGATGGTAGCAGTTGGGATAATGCTATGGATTCGAAGGATTTTGCATATGTGTTTGAAAACTTACAGACAGATGGTGTGACATTCTATATTGCAGCAGGTACATATTATGCTGTTTACAATGGAGGAGGAAAGGAAACCAATGACAAGGTATCCCATTGGAGTTCACGACATGGTGCGAATATCTATGGTGGCTATGATCCAAAGTCGACTGGAGACGCATCCACGACAAAGGCTAATCCAGTTTTGTACAGAACTATATTTACGGGTGATATCAATGGTGATGACCATGTAAAGATTGATAGTGATTGCGGGTATACTCTTGAAAACTTTACAGACAATATGACAACATCGATGCTTACGATGGAGTTATACAGTGATGTCCATATCAGCGGTATCGAGTTTACAGGTATGTCATACGCAAGAGGTACTTCACCATCATTAATCCTTTTGTATGCTAAAGACGGAAATAAATATAAGGTGACTATTGACCATTGTAAGTTGAATGTTGCGGATAAGGGTATATCGATTAGTAATGTCAGCAATGTTATGATTGACAATTGTGAGTTTGAATATATCCGTAATTCGGCTATATATTCTGACAAAACGTGTACGGTGTCTAATTCGACATTTGCTCACACAAATGGTGTTTCTTATAATGGAAATAACTCAGAATTGAATGTGAAGAATTCAACATTCGTTAAGAATCGATCTGATCTGCAAGTGAGTAATTATAGCAATTTTCCTTCTGTAAGTGCTAATATTTACAACAATACTTTTATCTCATGTGACGATGGTTCTTATATCTATGTTTATGATAATGTGACAGCTTCTGTAGAGGGTAATATTTTTGCAGGACCTATGATTGAGGTTCTCAACAGCCGTTATGACACAAAGAAGCAAAGTTTCACTAATAACTTGTTCGCATGCAAGAGTTTGTCATTAGGAGAGACAACTACAGAAAAGAATAATATAAAGTTGGAGGATGCTATATCGTTGTATAATGGAATCCTGAAAGGAACATATTCAGCGGCCGACGCAATCTTCACACCGGAGCTGACAGACAAAGGGGCGTTCACTCGTACAGTCGCATTGCTGGATGATAAGTTGGAAGATGGTACGCCTATCCGTTTCCCTCGTCTTGAGAATGTGCTTACAGACCAGCGAGGAGTGTCTCGTTTTGATGAGACATGTATGGGAGCATATGAGATCGGATGTCCTGAAGACACAACTGTGGCTATTGATACAATTGTTGTCGGAGAAAAATTCGTGGATGGCAATCTATATGAGGTGGGTCGTCACGACAGTATCTTTTTCACTTACAAGAATGCTAAGGATTGTGACAGCGTCGTTAATTATACATTGTTTGTGACACCAGATCCTAAGACATTCAACTATTATGTGAAGATGAAGAAAGAAGGTAAGGGTGACGGAAGTGACTGGGATAATGCAATGGATAGCGTTGATTTCGCCACTTATCTGCCTTTGGCTCCTGACGGCGTGACATTCTATGTGGCTGAGGGTACGTATAAACCTAAATATGGATATAATCTTCAGATTCCTGCTAAGAAATCAGGTTTGATGTATGAGATAAATTCAAACGTGACTATTATTGGTGGTTATCCTGCTGATGCAACAGGAAAGGATGTGCCAAGTGAACCTAAAAAATATCATACGGTATTTGATGGAGATATAGTTGGTGATGATGAGATAACGGAAACTTCTGATGGGGATTATTTGTCAGTTAGCGTGGCAAATAGAAAAGATAACTCATCATATATGTTCTTTAGCCAAACCAATAAAGAATTGCATGTCACTTTTGATGGTATTTCAGTAAAGAGTTCAGGAGGAGCTATCTACATATTAAATCCTGATAAATATGTGAAAGTTTCAAATTCAGAATTCTCATATAATAATAATGTGGTATTTATGCCATACAAAGGAGAGAATCTTGAAGTTTATAGTTCTACATTCTCCAAAAATTTGGGTAATGTTGTCAATATGCCAAACGCATCTAATTTGACAATGGATTCTATCCTCTTTAAGAATAATCAAACAAATCTTGTTAATATACCTGGTTCATCAGGAGTCAATCCAAACAATAATGTTAGATTGAACAGAATATATGCGTATGCGAATGGAGATAGTTCCGCTATCGTTTATTCAATAGGCCATGATTTTGTGCTTTCGAATTCTGAATTTAAGAATAACAGAGGATTGTTTTATATTATTGATAATACAAGAATAGATTCAACTCTGTTTGAAAACAACTATGGTGATTTTACAAAATATGGAGAATTAGGATTTGATATCAATGAGTGTAAGTTTATTGATAACAGATGTAAAGGAAAGTTTATTTATGCTGCTAAAAATGGTACGGAGTATAATCACTTTAGTGTCACAAATTCGATTTTCAAGAATACGGATTCAAACGAATTAATGTATGTAGTTACAGACTCTATTGTTATCTCAAACAATGAAATACTAGACAATACAATTAAATCTACTTTTTTAGATTTTAAGTATCCTTATTATTGTGAAATCTCAGATAACAATATTTATGGTAATGAATTTAACGGTTGTTATTTTGCCGAGAGTTCACATCAGAGACCTCTAAAAACAATAATAAGAGAAAATTCAATTTGGAATAATACGACGACAGGAAATTTGATGGGATTTACAAGTGGAACAGATCCTGTATTCTATAACAATACCATCGTTTCGAATAAAATAAAAGGTGAAGTTATTTATAACTGGGGAAGTAATACTAGTTTATACAATAACACAATTGTTGGAAATGATTTGAGTGGTACGGCTGGATATGTATTTGAGTTGTTAGGTAATGAATTACAAATAAAGGGCAATATAATCTTGGGAAATAAAACTGAGAAAAATGCGGAAATGTTAGGAGTAGCTGGTACTTTTGAAATAGTCGATAATATTGCTCCTTTTGCATTTTATATTAATTGTAGTGGATGTGCCGAACATGGTTGTATGGAACTTCTTGACAATGATAACATAATGTCTGTTTTTAATTATGAATTCGTCAAGCATTGTGATGAAAAGTATGGCTTTTCTAGAGCAGTAAATCGTAATGAGGAAATACTAACAACTATTTTTGAAGGAACATACGATAGTGAGACTAATCTCTTTACTCCAGTTCTTGCTAACAATGGTGGTTTCACTCCAACCGTCGCACTAAAGAAGGATGTTTTGGCTGACGGCACATCCATCCGTTTCCCACGTCTTGAGAATGTGCTTACAGACCAGCGTGGTGTGGAGCGTTTTGATGAGACATGTATGGGTGCATACGAGATGAGATGCACTCCTATTATCACGGAGTTGAAGGACACAGTGGTCGTAGGTGACTCTTATACATTCAATGAGAAAAATTTGGATGATGTATGCCAGAAAGTAGGTTCTTACTATTTCTCTGACACACTGGCAGGAGCCGAGAATTGTGACAGCATCGTCAAACTTTCATTGGCAGTCCGACCACAGAAGAATGAGAACGGTTACTATGTTAAGGTCGATGGTACTGGTGATGGTTCTGATTGGGAGCACGCCATGTCACCAAAGGATTTCGCTGAGTATCTGCCTTTGGTTTACGACGGTGAGACTTTCCATATCGCAGCTGGTACTTATAAGAGCACTTACGTCGATCCGGATTTGGGTAGAATGTACAATGTGAACAGTTCAGTCACTTTGATAGGAGGTTATCCTGACACTGTAACGTCTGTAGCCACTCCGTCTATGCCAGATGTCTTTGTCACAAAACTTACAGCTGATGTTAGGGGTAATGATTATACTTATTATTATCCGAACTCTTTGGATCTTGTCCCTTATTCTAATTTCAAGGATAATGATTCGATCCTAATCCGTGTCAACGGGGAGAAGACGTTGACCTTGTATGGTATGACATTGTCCGGAGTCAACAGTTGTGACAAGGGAGCTGTCGATTTGGCGGAAGGCTCTTCGTTGGTGATGGACCGTTGCTTCGTACAGAACAATGCAGCATCAGGTGTCTATGGTAGGGGTGTTGACGTTAAGGTGACTAATTCCGTCTTCACTCATAACTATTCGAATAATGGAACTGCATTCAACCTTACTGATTCAAAATTGAATGTGCAGTCATCTGCTGTGTATGAGAACATGGCGAACATCGCAGGTTGTGACGTCGAGTATTCTAAGGGAGGAGTCGCAATCTTGGACAACACAGAGGCTACGTTTGAAAATTCAACATTGTCGAACAACGCGGCTGATTTGGGTTCCGCATTCTGTGTGAAGTCAGCAAAACTAGATTTGATCAACAATACGATTGTTGGAAACCAGACTATCCCGACATCGAAGTATAAAGGATCTGTCATCGGTTCATTGGACGACAAGTCATCAGTCTCATTGTTTGGTAATATCGTGATCGGAAACCAGCCAAGTGAGTTTGACGGAGTCATTGGTGTAAAGAGCAGCGACTACAACGTCTTCTCATTCAAGACAGACATGCCATATGGAGAACATGATATGGTCATGAATGATCCGAAGGAGGTGCAGATGCTTTTGGATGGTGAAATGGTATATAATTCGGATGTCGTGTTTATCCCTAATGTTCAGTATAACGGAGGATACACACCGACTGTCGCTGTCATCCAGTCTGCGTTTGATGGAGGAAAGATTCTGAACATTCCTCTTGACGACAGAAAAGTTACTTACGACCAGCGTGGATTTGTCAGAAAGGATTCCAGCTGTATCGGAGCGTTCGAGTTCCCTACGTTTATGGGATACTATGTGAAGAAGCAGACACATGGAGACGGATCTGGACGAGATTGGGAGAACAGTATGAATGACACTACATTTGCCAAGTATTTCCCTATCGTTCCGACAAACGCATCATTCCATATTGCGGAGGGTGTTTATTCCCCTATGTTTGATTCGTACGGAAAACTTACTGACAGCAAGTCAAGAAGATACTCATCTTCTCGTCTGGTCAATATATATGGAGGTTATCCAGACAGTGCTCAGACAGGATGTGAAGCTGATCCTATAAAATATAAGACGGTGTTTAGCGTCGACTATGATGGTGATGACAAGTATGTCGAGTCGGAGTCTGGTTATTCTTATGTGGAGGCTCTTAATACGCTTGATAATGGCTACAGCATAGTCAATATTTTAAGCAAAATTCCAGGATGGATAGAAATCAATGGAGTAGAGTTCCGTGGACAAAGATGTGTCCCTAGAGCAAGTAGTACGGCAGTACAAATTGCAGGTTTCAATACTGTTGGAGTAAATGCTAAGATAGAGAAATGTTCATTCATTGGAAATTACAGTGGACTATATGCAGCTTGTGATTCAATTGTCATTAACGAATGTCTCGTTGATTCAACAAGTGCTTATGGTTTGTCGTTGTCGTCATTCAGCACCAATAAGAATAATTTCTTACTTATAGATAAGTCGACAATTGCGAATACGCAGTATCCTACGACAACATATTCATTCAGAGGACAGATGAGAGTTCAGAATTCGACATTCGCAAACGTAGTGTTTGGTTTGTCTACTCCTGGCGATTATATGGTCACTCCGGAAAACACAAAGGTTGAGATATACAACAACAGTATTTTCTCGGGCAAGAAGGGAGATTATGGCTTGTATATGTATGATTTCCTACCAATAGACTTGAAAGGAAATATTATAGCATCAGACAAGGTGTATGTCACATCTGATCCTAACAGAAAACATGAGTCAATGCCTATTGTGTCAGATTATAACATCTACACTACATCGGAAGATTTGTTGAAGTTGGGTGAGAATGATACAATTGTGCCTCAGTCTTCTATAGCGGAAGTGGTGAAGGGTACTATGGAGAATGGTAAATTTGAGGCTGCTGTAGAGGATCAGGAGATATATGTCAAGATACCGACTCTTATTAATGTCAAGTTCAATGAGGGTGGTGGAATCAAGAGAATGCCTGAAAATGCGACTCCTGTTACAGAAGATCAGACAGGCGAGTCCCGTCCTGCTGCAGACTACTGTATAGGTGCCCTTGAGGCTGATTGTGAGTTCAAGAAAGCTAATTTCAAACTTGAACTTGCAGAGGAGGTCATCTGTAGGGATGATACAGCAAGAGTCACTTTGACAGGACTTACAAAGAAAGAAAAGGAGACATACAAGTTCGCATGGACATCTTCTAAGGATAGTGTCTATGTTGTGGACACATTTGCTAATCCTGGCAAGTTCCATGTTTATGCACGTCAGGCGACGGTGCCATTGCAGATGACAATAACAAATATCTGCGGCGTTGACACAGTGCTTGAAATCGTTCAGAATGTGAATGGTGTAGGATCAGTTCCGTTTGACGGAGTCGAGGAGGGTGAAGTGTTCTGTCAGAATGCGGCGGAGCCTGTAAAACTTACGACTGCTGTTGATGGAGCAATTTTTACCGGTGAATGTGTGGTGAAGAAGTCTGACGGATATTATTTTGACGCCACTAAGGCGAAGGGTGATTCCACAAGAGTACGTTGCTCTATCCAGGATGGTGATTGCCGTTCGTTCGACGAGAAGACAATCCAATTCTTTAAGTTTGAGGGTGACACTGTGGTAGAGATAGCATCAAGCACACAGACAAAGAACGTATGTATGGAGAAACCTCAGGCTCAGAGCGTGTTTACTGTTAAAGGATGGAGAGAGGGACTGACATGCAAGCTGAACGGACTTCCGTCAACATTGTCGGATTCCACAGTGACAAAAGACAGTGTTTTGACAATCACATATGCATCTTTGAAAAATGGAGAGTATATCTTCGAAGTGTCGGATGAATGTAAGCCAATAGCATCTGAAACGATCAAGATTGAAAATGAGGAGATAGATCCTGATATGTTGAAATTGTCATTTGACACTGTAGTCGCTAATACACAGACTTGTGATGGCGGTGAGTTCGGAGATGTAAGAGTTGAATATTCAGGAAACATAAACAATGCGGATGTAGTCATTGTCTTGTCTTCAAACGGAACATTGATTAAATCAGACACATTGTCAGAGGAGAATGCGTTTGTCGTGTTCGATAATTTGAAACCTGCTGTTTACGATGCCAAGATCTTCTTTGATGGAATGGAGGACTGTACGACAGGTGATGCTAATTATAGCAGAACGGTTGATGTTACAAAGCCAGTCAAGTTCGAGGTGGCATTCACAGCTACCCAGGCAATATGTGAGAACTCAATTGACGCTATGATGTTGACGAAGACATCTGGTGGTAACACTCCTTATACGTATAAGTGGACCAAGTATGTCGGAGATATAGCAACGTCTACAGTCTCACATACTAAGACATTGCATGACACATTGCCAGATTTGGTGAAGAATGAGGTTTATCTATGTGATGTGGTCGACAATTATGGATGTGCAGCGTCTTCAGACACATTGAAAATCATATATGATCATGCCGATTCGACAATGGTTGACACGTTCATCTATGATCCATATCAGCGTTGTAAAGGAAAGGATAACGCTCAGATGATAGTCGATTTCTCTGTCGTCTCAGATTATGCTCATCCTGTATATACGTTGGAAAAATTGAATGAGGATAATAAATATGCGGAACTTGATGTTAAGGATAACGCATCAGCTTTGAACAAGATACTTTTGGATAATCTTGCACCAGGAAAATATAAGCTTCATGTCGGTTATCCATCAGTCGGATGCCCATCTTTGGTGGATACAATGGTGGAGATCAAGGAGTTGGTTAATGAATTCAAGTTTGAGGCTGCAGACTCGATCAGAATGCCACATTGTTACGCTAATAATGATGCCGCTATCTATTTCCATGCGATCGGTGCAAGCCGAGGCCTGACAGCAACATTCAGTTATAAGAAAAGTGAAAAGACACTATATAACTTGACTATAGATTCTCTTGCCGGAGATACCGCTTATTTTGTTGCTGACAATTTGCCGAATGATTCGTTTGTTGTCAAGATGAAGAATGTGTGTGGAGATGAGATTACATACGAGTATAAGGTTGGCGCACCAGGTTTCGGAATTGAGAAGATTGATTCTCTTTCATTCAAAACTTTGAAATGTAGATATGATTCAACAGGTATAACAGCGTTCCGTATACATACTGGTGATAATGATAGCGCTAAGGTGACGTTGCGTTATTCAAAACAAGTGGAGACAATTTTTTATTATAAAGACACAACATACACTACAGTAGAGGTTCCGATATATAGGATGGAGCCAAGAGTTAAGGATACCATCTGGAATGCGGATTCTACGGAATACGATGTCAGATATGAAAGAGATCCTATAACTAATGAGATAATCGTAGATACCATTGTGACTTATGAAACAAGGGATACTATGATTATAGAAACAAAAAATAGAGTTGGATATAGAAATGTAGATGCAGAGTTCCCTTGCAAGTTCGACACTGTTTATGGCAAGGATACAGTATTCATCTATTCTGGTTTGCCAGGAGGCATATACTTCATTGATCTGGTTTCTACAATCAATGGATGTAAGGATAGCTTGCGTACTTTAGACACGATCAATATTCCTAATCCAGTGTCGTTAAATTATCAGGTGTTGGATGTTTCATGTAAGAGCAAAACAGATGGTGTTATCTCTCTAAAACCAGTCAGATCTGGAGGTGGTGATAGAACATTTGTTTTGAAGCATGACTCTACTTTCAAAGATGGCAAGTATGAGTATGAAATGTGTTATATCGGCTATACTGCGGATGGCGAGACGACAGTAAACAATTTGGGAATGGAAGTTAAGGAGAAAGTCTTCGTCAACTATTATTACGGAGATTACCCATTGATGACTCGTCTTAACCGTATATCCAATAAGAGCGAATTATATAAGAAAGATGGTGATAAATATATCCAGATCCAGGGATATGAGATAGATGCAATAGAGAACAATCTAAAGAGATATATCTTTGGAAATGAGTGGAAGAGTATCAGGTGGACGAAAAAGGATGCAACTGGACATTTCTTAGATTTCACTATCGTTACACCAGACTCTACTACTTATGAGGAGGATGTTTATTACAGTGGTCCAGATATAATTAAGACTGCAGTTTGGAGTTACACTCATTTGTCTAATTTCTGGAAAGACGAGTATGGTGAGTGGTTGGCGTCTGGTGTACAAACAATCGCCAATTTGCCTAAGGGCGTATACAACTGTGTTGTGACTGATACAAATGATTGTGTATACAGCACAAATATCACGGTTTCGGAGCCTAAAGATCCATTGACTATCGTTGAGGTGACTTATGATGCGGTTGGAGCTTTATGTGATCCTACAAAGCGTCATATTGATATGAAGGTAAAAGGTGGTTGGGGAGATTACAACTACATGGTGATGGATGGCAAACCGGTTGAAGGCAATGGTGGTTTGATCGACAACTATTTGGGAGCCACTTCAATCACTTATGACACAGTGCATGCGATGGGCGTCTACCGTAGCCAGTTCCTTGATCCTGGTAAGTACAGAGTGGCGGTTGTCGATGGAAAGGGTTGTAGAATAGAATTTGATGACGACTTTGAGGTTAAAACCAACTTTACTGTCGAAGGATCAGTGGAAGATGCTCTTTGTCCGGGAGAGGAGAGTGCTCCGGCAACATTTGTCATTCATGATCCTGAAAAATCTGAAGGATATAAGTATGCCGTTAAAGAGCATATCGGTTCATGTGATACTCCATATGATTGTGTAGATGATTTGAATTTCGTTGACTGTAAAGTTGACTTCGTAGACGACGGAATGACATTCACCAAGAAAATCACTGGAGGTGGTCATGGATTCTTCATCTATCGTTTGGATACAAATGGAGACACAACATGCGGTACATACGTGAGAGTCTCAGCTGTAGATACGTTGAAGCCTATGACATTGAGCAAGAAGTCTATTACTCATGTCACATGTAATGGCTCAGCCAACGGAGAGATCGAATTGTATGTTTTGGGTGGTAAGGCTCCTTATATTGTGGATGTCAATCCTTCTTGGGGTTCAGATGTTATAGACCAACGAATTGAGAATTTGTATCCAGAAGTTGATCCAACTGACACTATGGGCAAATTCCCTCGTATTATCATAAAGAATCTGAAGGCACGTGACTACTATTTCACAATCACGGATTCTAACAAATGTCATCAACGTTTTGGTGATACTGCCATACACACTGCGAAATTGACTGTCAAAGAGCCAGATGCGTTGACTGCAGAGTTTGGAGCTTCAAGCATGTGTGCTAATGCAGGTGCGGCTGATGATCCAAACTATGGTTCTGTATTTGCTCAAGATGTGAAGGGTGGAACAGCTCCTTATTTGTTCTCTGTGACAGGTGGACTCGAGGTGAAAAGAGAATTGGATGGTGGAAATGTAGAGTATTATCATGAATCTGTAGATAGTGATGATCCGTTTATCCCTGTCGCCGGATATAAGGAGACGGAGTTCCATTACACTATCGAGGATTCTATGGGATGTCAGATCTCTAAAACTTTGATGTTCGGACAGGAGGAAATCAAATCGGTTCGCCAGAAAGAGTTCCTTGCCACAACTTGGAGCCATTATGGAGATGTCATCGCTTTGATAGACTTCTGTGGTCCAGAGTCGACATTTGATAGCGTCTCTTATAAGTTCTCTAATGAAAAAGTCAAGATGCTTGATAAGCGTTTGTATATTTATGATCTTGATAACCCTAAACGGGGAGCTACTCCAAATGCCAAGAATATAGTATTGTCATACCATGATACACGTGAGGTCCCTGATGGATTCTTCATCGAAAATTTCAACATGGTCAAGGATATGACTCCATTGTTGGCGGCTCACATCAATTTTGTCGCGGTGACAGACAAGTCTGATTTGTATAAGAGCACGAATCATGCTGCTAATGATAGCTTGTGTCTAAAGACAGATGTGGTGATGTCTTCATATTTCAAGGGTTGTAGGTATCAGGTTGAGATCAAAGATTTCTTGAAAGTGGCTTATGACAATGTCGAGCTTTACTATGGAGGTGTGGACAAACGTAAGAATATTCTGGATATCGTTGTCAATCCAAATCCAAGAACAGAAGACAAACCATGTACTGTAAATGTATATTTCGCAGACAATACAGAGGATTGTGTATTGTCATTCTATCACATGGATGGTTCCGAGATCGACAGAGTGACTATCCATGCGGGTGATTTGAAGGTGACGAAATATGACCACGATAAAGCTTATGTCTATACATATAATGTAGAAGACGACAGATTCAACAATGTCGAGGTTGTGGTTATTTCGGCGATGACTAACCATGATTCAAAGGGATCATTCTTGTTGAATGCCTCATCTGTCGGACAATGATAAATAATCAGTGAAGACGGAATGATTCCCGTCTTCACCGATTTTTTGAAACATATTTTTTAATTAGTGAATTAAATCTGTTGTGACGCTTGAATAGCGTCTGAATAAAAAATAGAAAGCGTGAAAACGAAATTTTTAGCGATGCTTGTGTTGGTCTTTGTTGGCCTTCTACGTGTTGAGGCTGCCATCACAACTACGTCGCAGAACTTGGATGAATTTAGTTTTAAGAAGGGGTTCAAGGCAAACGGTGGTTTGTCTTTCTCTAATACATTCTATGCGGGCAGTGACAGCTTGGTGACTAGAGACCCTTATGCCATGTATCTCAACGGTAATCTGAATATTAACCTTTGGGGTATCAGCATGCCTTTCTCTTTTTCTTTCAGTAATACGCAGAAGTCGTATACTCAGCCGTTCAACAGATTCAAACTCGATCCTCGCTACAAGTGGGTGCATCTTTTGTTGGGTTCAAACTCAATGAACTTCTCTCCCTATACACTTGCCGGCCACATGTTTAATGGTGTGGGTGTGGAATTGACTCCGAGCAATTGGAATATAGCTGCAATGTATGGACGTCTAAAGAAAGCGGTAGAGTATGATCCGATGATCCAAAACTATAATACTGTGGCTTACAAAAGAATCGGTTATGCGGCGAAGGTAGGCTACACACCCGATTTTGGAGAATATGTAGTCTCTTTCTTCCATGGTGAGGATAAAGAGAATTCGATCGACTATGTGCCTGCGGAAAGCTTCATCACACCACAGAAGAACACCGCTGTTTCTGTCGCTGTGACTCAGAAGTTCTTGAAATACTTCTTCGTGCACGGTGAGTATGCGTTCTCATTATATAATTCAAACAAATTTACGGAGCAGGCAGGCATCGTGTCAGATGCAAGCTCTTTTTCTAACGCTCGAGATAAACAATCTCCAGAGAAGTATACAGATGCCATCAACGCTTCTGCCGGTTATCAAGGAGAGATTTGGGGATTGTCTGTGAATTATGAACGTGTCGCTCCAAATTATACGACTCTTGGAGGCTACTTCTTCAACAATGATTTTGAAAATTTCACCATTGCTCCTAATGTTAAGCTTCTTAAGGGAAAACTTAATCTTTCGGGTAATTTCGGATTACAATATAATAATCTGAACGGAGATATGCAGAGTGATACGAGACGCACCGTCTACTCGGCTAACGCTTCTTTCTCTTCTGGTAAAGCTTGGAACGCGTCTCTTGGATTCTCCAACTTCACCACATTCACAAAGGTGAAACCTGAATCTTATCCCTATCTGACAAACGCTCTTGACAGCTTGAATTTCTATCAGGTGTCGAAATCAATTAACGGCTCGACTTCGTACTCATTCGGCTCTGAAGATATCTCAGATGTCGTATCTCTTTCCGGATCATATCAGACTGCTGATATGCTTAGTGAGACGGAGGTCACCTCATTTTCAGATTTTTATTCTGGCTGTTTGAATTTCTCCCAACAGTACAAGAATATGATGTTGGGATGGTCTGCATTTGTAAACGGTAGCAGATGCGTCTCAACTTATACAGAAACATCATATTTCGGACCGGGATTGGCTCTCAACAAAAGTTTTGCTCAAGGAAAAGTATCGACAGGACTTTCCTGCAACTATAACTGGAACAAAGTGCCAGACCGAGATTCCGGATCGCTCATAAATACGGGAGTGAACGCCTCGTATTCGATCGATGCCTCAAAGAAAAAACTAGGCAATCATACGTTGTCCCTCTCTAGCGGATACACGAAATACTTCGGATCTATGATCAACGGAGACCATAAATATGAATTCTTAACGACTCTGACGTATAGCGTTGGATTCTAATATTATAATATAGTAGAGATTTATTACTTTTGCATTGATATTTTATAGATGGAAAATTCAAATAATATATTGAAGAATAGTCGTTTATTCCGAATGGTGATGAGAATGGTGCTTTTCATCACTTTATTAACCCATTCTTTTACTGCATATTCTCAGGTCGGAACTGTATATCCGGTGGAGATCAACGCGATGTTGACACCCCCTTATGGAACTTGTCTGACTGACTATGTAGGAACAAACAGATTCCAGTGCAATGTGTTGATGAGGGACATGCGTGCCACAGGATATAAATTCCGTATCCTTATGACTGTGAAGGATATGGCTTCCGGACGTGTCATGTTCGCTGCTCAATCCGACCAGCATACAATCACTCCGGGAATGCCTACTTATATGGCTGAGACAGGAGTGTTTGGTGAATTTTTCAAGCCTGAAAATATCCTCTCTTCTACCGCATATAGAGACGGTTGTATGAATGAAGGAGCTTATAATTTTGTATTCCAGATTGTCGACGACAGAGATTCCAGACGTATTCCGATAAGTAAGGAATGTGTATTCCCAGCCAGATTGGATGCAGGCGGAGCTCCATTCCTTACTTCTCCGTTCACAGGAACAAATATAGATTGCAACCAGACGATTGTGAACCTCACTTGGCAGATGCCTTTTGTCACAGGTGAGCAGATTCAGTATTTGGTGGAGGTTTGCCCAAGTGATGAGGGAGGAACCGGTTTGCAATATTTGAACGACAATATTCGTACCAATTACTATTACTCTGCCACTACATATATGCCTATGCATGTGCTGCAGAAGACAGAGATGATGCTACGCGAGAACACTACATATTTCTGGCGTGTGTCTATCCTGGATAAGGATGGCAATGTGAAGCGTAACAGCTCAAGTGAGATTGATTCTTTCTCATATTGCTACACAAAGGAACTGGAACCATACGTGCCATTGAAAGAACCTAAGGTGAAGGCTATCAATGGCAAATTGGATACAGTGCATATAGACACTGTCAAAACAGAAGATAATTCAACAAAGGCATATTGGATCCTTGATGAAGTCCGTTTCAAGTATCAAAGTTATGCACTAGACGTCCGTAAGAAGAGTCAGGACACATGGACAAGCTATTATATTGAGATCAAGGAGGGAGATCCAGAAGAAAAGAATTATTATGGTCTTTCCAATCTTAAATATAATGAGCTGTATGAGGCGAGAATGCAGTATCTTCTGATTACAGACGGTGACACTGCTTATGCCCCTTATAGTGACACTATCACATTCAAAGTGCCAAATCCAATGGATACTGCCGATTGTGGCGAGATAATGCCGATAAAGGATTGTGATGGAGAAAAGGGTAAAATATTGAAAAAATATGACACTTTATATGCCAATGGCACTCCAGTCGTCCTCGACAGTATAATATATAAGGCAGAAGATTCCACAGTAATCTCGGGATTCGGAATTGTGGCTTTCCCTATCGTACAGAACTTCAAATTGAAGATGAAATTTAATGAAGTCTCTGTCAACTGTTATGGAGAACTTGTCAGTGGACAGGTGGTTTCCGTCTACAATGAATCGACGGGCGCTATCGTCGACCTTAATCGCTTGTTTGGTAAGGGAGACGGAGGTGGCTCCCAATCTTCAAATGAAAAGCCAGAAGTGACGAAGTATGACAGCAAGGATGATGCGGCGAAAAATATGCCGACGGGAGGGTATGCCCAAGTCGGAGATTCCATATACACAAAGGATAAGGATGGAAATCTTGTGAATGTCGGTTCTCCTCTGGAGATTCCTGCTGATAAGTACACGAATGACAACGGCTTGGATGACGATGATGTCTACTGTATTTTCAGAAATGACACTAAGGACGCTCCGTATATAGGATTTGATGCTGATGAGAAGAATATATATAGAAAAGTAGCATCGTTGAGTGATCATTATCAGTCGTTTTCTAAGCAGGCTGGTTCAGACAATGAATATATAATCCCATATGTGGCAAGCAATCCGGGACGAGTGGTGAAACTTTCCGCAACACTTGAAGGCAGACTGACCCAAGAATACAACATGGATTCGGTCAAGTTTATCATGCCTCTTTCTGGCGGCAACTATCTCTCTTTGAATGCGAAGAAAGAGAACGACAAGTTTATCGTCGATTTCCCTGGAGGACAAAATCCAGACACGAACTGTGATGTGTATGCGATTGTAAAGAAAGGGGATAAGTATGTCAACGTGGGTAAGATCAATATCGAGACATATGCATGGCGCACGCAGAAGGTGAAGTTTGTGCCTGTAGTGAACGACTACGATGTAAATATTAATGCCGTTTCTGAAACATTGAACAGAATTTATGGACGTTTCGGTATCACATACGAAGTGACAAAAGATGAAAAGTTTGAAATGATAGACATAGATAAAGGTTTTGTCGATAATTTCTCTATTGGCTCTGGTTTATTGTCAAATCAGAGTTCAGATATGAAGAGATTGCAAGGATATTACAAGAAGAAGCGTGACTTTAACGATTCTACAGCTTATATATATTTGCTTAAAACAGCAAAAGAAGATGCTAAAATTGATGGAGATATGCCTCAGGGACAGATCTGCGGATATATTTTCATGCATTCTGATAATGGAACACTTTCTGATGGAAGGCTTGTAGCTCATGAACTTGCCCATGGTATATATAAATTAGACCATGTGTTTGAGAAAGCATATGGAATCACAGAAAAAACCACAGACAACCTTCTTGACTATAATAATGGTGACCAACTTGCTCATTTCCAATGGGAACTTATCAAGAACCCTGGCTTCGCTTGGACTATATTTGATAAGGATGAGGATAGTATGGGTGAATCAACGTCAATATTCAATTGGTTAAAAGATAATAATTCGATGAAAACTGATGATTTTGAAGCTAAAATAGAAGATAATATGTCTTTGTATGATTATGTTAATGAAAATAGCCATTCTGAAAAGAGATATTATTTAATAAATGGTACTATTAGTTTAGAAGGTGACTACAATTACCTCTCAGCTCAAAACAGTTTTAGTCAAAAAAATGAAAATGATGAAGTTGTCCACAAAGATAATATGGAAATTTTATCAGATATTCATAATGAAGAAGAGGTAACGCTTAGTGATTTTAAGAAAAACAATGTGTATTGTATTCGAACAACTCCGAAATTCGATGATTCAGATGAGGTAGGGAAAAAATTGTCTAATTTTTTTGCTATGATGCATATTTACAGTTTTGTTGATAATCCTGTACTTTCAAATTATAAAATATCAAAATTAAGTGATCTGAAAAATAACAAGAGAGTTAGAGCCGGTTATCGTACTTCAGGAGAACATTATGGATTGATTGCTTTTTATGATGAATCTGGTAATCTTCAAGTGGTTCTTCAATTGTTTTCTCCTAATTTAGGTGTAGATAAAATAAGTATAGAAACTTGGGTTGAATATCTTTTGCTAAAAGAAGGTATTGGCTCAACGCCTAATGAAAATACAGAACCAAATATTAAACGACATACTGATCATTACATAGTATATACCACTGATGCCAATGAACGTGATAGCACGGAATCAACACATTATGCGATAAAATCCAATTTAATACCAAGAGCTTTAGAGGTCACTATACTTGAAACTATTACTCATTCGTATAAAGTCAAGAAAGAGACTAAAACGATTACAGTATGTAAAATCAAGGATGTAAATGATGCTAACAAAATATATTGGACATCTAAGTCTAATTTAAAAGAGATTAAATATTATGATGATTCAGAAAAGAAAACAAAAAAATTTGCATCTGGCGCAAAAAGTTATAAATTGCCATATAAGGTAGAAGATTCAGATTTAAATACTCCATCTCCAACTGAAGGCGATGAGTGTCTTACTATTGCTATTTGTGGATCTTTCGAACGAGTAATTTATGATAAGTTCACCGAAACTTCGGATTCTGATAATTCTGAAGGATATTGGATTAATAAAACAGCCTTTGAGCATGATTTGTCGGAAGACATACAAACTGCTTTGACATCGGTAGCTTCGTATCTGGGTACAGCATATGATCAGGAAATAGGTGAAAGATTACGTACAGAAAATACAGAGGCTGCCTTAGAATATATGGATTGTACTGAATTTATGGCGAGATTTGTTGGAGCTGTAAAAGATTTAAATCCAACGTATAGTGCGTCATCTTATGAATTATCAAAGTATGCAAAATATGACGAATGTTACAAGGACTACTTCTGTTTTGTTCCTGGAAGTGGTGATGCTGATTTTAGGGATATAAAACCTGGTGATATATTTATATGGAGAAAGGAATCAGTAGGTCATGTTGGAGTTGTTGAGTCATATACACGTCATGCGACAGATAAGTCACAAGACAAGGTGACAATTCTAGAGGCAGTTACTATAGCTTCTTCACAATCTCTTTGTAGTAAACTTTGTGCATCACGTACAAAGAAAGTTGGTGATAAAACTGAGACAACATATTATTATTGTGATCCGGATAATTGTGGAAATCCTTCTAGTTTAGGTGATGGATGTCCTAGTGAATGTTCTGATCCAATAAATAAAAGAGTTGTTTGTCAAGATCAAGTTAGAAGATCGGTTTACTTAAGAGATAGTGGTGCTTTGACTCAACATAAAGGTTGGATAGGATATTTTAGATTGATTAATAACGAATAAAATAATAAAAAAATGAATAAGACAATAGTTATTTTGCTGTTTTTTGTAGGCTTTTTTTCTCAGTTATTTGCACAAAGTCAAAAAAAAGTTGATGAGAATGTACATACTGAAGAATTTTTGAACATGAAGAATACCTGCTGCTTGTATCATATCGGCAGAAATTTCAAATGTTCCAATGATTCTATTGTTCCTTATTTGTATTATGAGTACACTGTGGATTCTTACAAAGAATGGGAAGGCATTTTGATAGCTGTTCCTAAAAAAGAACCTCTTGATTTGAGGATAAAGTACGCAAGGAAAGAGATTGATGGCAATAGTCAAATGCTGCAATATTTTTATGATTTTTTGTTCAACAAGGAAATGTTGTTGAATAATTATGATTTATATGTATTCTATTTGCCATTTGATCAATTGACAAATGTGAATGATACGGGAGACGTTATGATTTTGATTGACGATAATGGAAATAAAATCTATGATTGGATAGAAAAAGAAGATGCTGTTGCATCAGTTTATCATTATGAGAATGAAAAATGGATATTAAAAAATCTTCAAGAAACAAATGGATTCGTTAAAAGAGTCGCATTAAATTACGCATTGCAAATTTTGGGCGAGAGATTTAAATAAACTCCCAAATTGCAAGATGTTGTTTTTGTGATTCTCGAATGACATTCAATTTTTTCAGAATGTTTTGACTGTTGTTCCGTTCTGTTTGGATGATGTCCTTGCTTTTATGCATGGAGTAGGTGTTGTGAAATATAAAGGCCGTCTTTATTATATTAACGAGAAG
>CACZOA010000072.1 GCA_902782665.1 uncultured Bacteroidales bacterium | reverse complement strand
GAATCCCATCATCTCAACGTGAGCTGGAACTGATGAAGAACCTGCGAACTGTGCGTCTGAGTGCATACGTCCTAGAGTATCTGTCATACCGTATGAAGCTGGACCAGCAGCCATGTTATCTGGGTGAAGTGTACGTCCTGTACCACCACCTGATGCTACTGAGAAGTATGCCTTACCTGCGCGGATACGCTCCTTCTTGTATGTACCAGCTACTGGGTGCTGGAAACGTGTAGGGTTTGTAGAGTTACCTGTGATTGATACATCAACATCCTCTTTCCAGAAGATAGCAACACCCTCACGTACGTCGTCAGCTCCGTAGCAGTTAACTGCTGCACGAGGACCGTTAGAGTAAGCTGTACGGCTGATCTCCTTTAGCTCTCCTGTGAAGTAGTCGAACTGTGTCTTAACGTATGTGAAACCGTTGATACGGCTGATGATCATAGCAGCGTCTTTTCCAAGACCGTTAAGGATACAGCGAAGTGGCTTATCTGCTGGTCTCGACTTGTTTGCCATCTGTGCGATCTTGATTGCACCCTCAGCAGCTGCGAACGACTCGTGTCCTGCCAAGAAAGCGAAACATTTTGTGTCTGGGTGAAGAAGACGTGCTGCAAGCTCACCGTGTCCGATACCTACCTTACGGTCGTCAGCAACTGATCCAGGGATACAGAATGACTGTAGACCCTCACCGATATAGTTGGCAGCCTCTACTGCGTCTTTTGCCTTCTCCTTAAGAGCGATAGCAGTACCTACTACGTAAGCCCACTTTGCGTTCTCAAAACAGATCATCTGAGTCTCCTCACATGTCTTATATGGATCAAGACCTGCTTTGTCGCAAATCTCGTTAGCCTCTTCAATGCTCTTGATTCCGTGCTTCTCTAGAGTTGCAAGAATCTGCTTGATACGACGATCCTGGCTCTCAAATTTTACCTCTCTAATCATACCTAATTACTCTTTACGTGGGTCAATAGATTTAACTGCACCGTCCTCAGCCTTTGTACGACCGTAAGTACCAGTGAACTTCTTAACTGCCTCATTGGCGTCCATACCGTTCTTGATGGCCTCCATCATCTTGCCCATGTGTACGAACTCGTAACCACATACCTGGCTGTCCTTGTCCAAGAACATCTTTGTGATGTAACCCTCAGTCAACTGTAGGTAGCGAGTACCCTTAACTTTTGTTCCGTAAAGTGTACCCATCTGTGATACAAGACCCTTTCCTAGATCCTCAAGACCAGCTCCGATCATCAAACCACCCTCTGAGAATGCAGACTGTGTACGACCGTATACGATCTGTAGGAATAGCTCACGCATTGCAGTGTTGATTGCATCACATACAAGGTCTGTGTTTAGCGCCTCAAGAATTGTCTTGCCAGGAAGAATTTCAGAAGCCATTGCTGCTGAGTGTGTCATACCTGAACATCCGATTGTCTCTACTAGACACTCCTCGATAACGCCTTCCTTAACGTTTAGAGTTAGCTTACATGCACCCTGCTGTGGAGCACACCAACCAATACCATGTGTAAGACCTGAGATATCCTTGATCTCCTTTGCCTGGATCCACTTTCCCTCTTCAGGAATTGGAGCTGGACCGTGGTTAGGTCCTTTGGCAACACAACACATGTTTTCTACTTCGTGTGAATATACCATAATGTTATAAAATAATTTGTTGTATCTAATCTCAACACATCCAGATCAGATGTGTGTAAAATTTGTAGCAAAGATAGATTTTCGTAATAAAAAATGCAAAAAAAATCACTATAAATCGTTATTGTGAATTTATGTTTTTTTTGCGTTTTTTGTGATAATATGGCGTGTTATACATCCTACCTACATTAAACGTCTAACGACGTATGCATTATGAATTAATATGGTCAACGCACATTAAACGTCTAACGACGTAATCGGTTTGTAGAGATGCCGTCTGTAGGAAGGAGGTTAGGGCATTCCGCCCTTAACATTCCTTCTCTATAATTGAAATGATGAATTATAAATTATCGTTTGTGTTATCCGCTAAGAGACTCGTCATTCCCCATTTTGCATTTTTAATTCTGCATTTTTAATTATGAGTTGAATGCCGGTGCCTGGATTGCAGCGTCTTCCCAAAATGTCGTATGTGATTTCTGATTGTTTTCCTTTCGTCTCTTTTTCAATCAGTTCGACGCGGGTGTTCTCATCCTCTTTGTAGACGGAATATTGATTGCCTTCGTAGGCTTGCCATGCCGCTACTGTTTTGCCGTCAAAGTCGAATAGGGTGGTGTTCTCCACCACGTTCACGTCGGCTTTCAGATTGGATGCGAAGTGTGCCCAGCCGGTGACGTTGTTGCCCCATTGGTCTTCCACATGTATCATCATGGGATCCCAGTACAGACTGCCGACGATCTCGTTGTTGCCGCTGTTCTCATAGCCTACGCCTTTCGCTGTGTTGATCAGCTCTGTGATGAATCCTTTCTGTCCGTCCTGGCTGAATGTGTAGACGTTGCTGTAGGCTTGGGCGTTGTGGTTGAGCTGGCCGTCGTAGCCGTCTTTCCTTTTGGGAGCGAAATTATATCCGCTCTCCATGATAAGCACGTCTTTGCCGTAATATCCGAAGAGCATCTCGCACGACTTGGCGAATGATTCGGCTGTCGTCTCGCTCCAGGCTGGGTAGTAGGACGCTCCGATGACGTCGAATTTGGCTCCCGCTTTTGTGATGAGGTCGAAATACCATTTGTAGGTCGACGGTGATCCCCATTTGTCTACGTCGGCTGTCGCGTCTGCAAGATGCACCACCACTTTGCTGTTGGGTGAAACTTCTTTGATCGCGTCGTATGCGGCGTTGATTATCTTGGCGATGTTCTCAGGGTGGGCGTCTCCCGTCGGCATCTCTGCTTTTGATTCGTTTGACGGAACATTATATGAATATGCGTAAGGGAACAGGAATCCGGCGTTTGTCTCGTTGCCCACCGACACGTATGCAGGGTAGATATCCTCGTCTGCCATCTGTCTCATCACCGTCTTCACATATTCTCCGACGAGACTCACCAACGTGTTCACTTTCTCGTCGAACGACCATACATTGCTGATCTTTTCCTGCCAGTCTCTCGGTATACGCTGGCACTCTCCGTTGCTCCAGTAGTCGGAAAGGTTGAAGGTGTATTGGATTTCCATTCCTGCCCGTTTGGCTTCACGTGCCAGACTTAGACAGTCTTCTGTGTCCTGGTAACCCTCGATGAAACAGTATTTTCCGGAAGCGTCAGGCGATTGTGGACCTGGATTGTTGGAATTACGTATTCTGACGAAATTGAACCCGCGTCTGCTCATATAATCGAGCACCGCCTGGGCCTTCTCTTCACGTGTGTCGTTCTGGTTGTAGAGAGCATTCCCGTCGGCATCAAAATAATCGCCGCCACGGTCGAGCACGTAGTGGAGCATTGTGATGTCGCCGCCCTGAAGGAATTTGTATTGTTTGTCAGTCTTCTTGATCTCTGGTTTGCCGATCTCGACGCTGTGCATTCCGTCGCTCTCAATTCCGATTTTCACATTGCCGTCGGTTGTGCCCACGCCACGAAGATAGACTTTCACATCTTTCTGACCTCTCGCAAGCGGCACTTCAGCCGAGCAGATTGAATAATTCGTTCCTTTCGCATAGATCCTGCATTTAGAGGCGACGGAATTGGCGTTGCAGACCACGGCGATATCATAGATTCCGCTGCCACCTGCGTTTATTTCCATCTCCTGTTTTGTGGGTTTGCCTTCGTTGAAATGGATCTTGTTGCCATAGCTGACGGGTTGCTGTCCGTCGCCGTGCCATTTCTCTGGTCGCATTAAGTCGTCGATTCCTTGGGCCGACACGGAGATGGCAAATAGGGTTAATGTGCTAAATGCAAGTAGTCGTAGTGTTTTTTTCATGGTAGTATGTTTTTCTTGAATGAGTTAGATTGATAAAGATAATGCCTGATTTACATTATGAATTATGCATTATGAATTATGAATTGTCTTTAGATTTTCGTCATCTTGTATCCCATTCTCAGCAGCTGCACAGCGATTCCCATCAGATACATTTGGTGAAGAGTGCGGACGTAGGCATGGAAGGCGAGTGGACTTCCCGGCTCGAACATTTCGCGTTGCAATGCGTGTACACCCATCTGAGCACAGTCATTGATAAGTTTGGCTAACGCCTTGCTCTCATTAGGTTTCAACTTCAATACATCCTCACTTATATATTCGTCCATGCAGTCGTAGCCACGGACATCACGCAGGGCGGTGTACATGTTAGGTTGGCTTTTGCATTTCAACCAGTTTTCATCCCACTGTTTAGCCAAAGCCATCCCCACATACATCATCCAGCCTACGGACACTGTCGCGTAGCCCTCGAATTCGCGGACTCCGTCAGGGATGTAAGAAGTGCATACCTGTTGCCATACACTTTCTAAATCTGTGGCGTCGGGCTCCATCACGTCTACCTCTTTTTTGCTTTGAAGAAACTGGTATAACTGTGAGTGAAGTGTTTCTTCATATTTGTCGATATATTGAATGTCTATTCCCATGAATTTTCTTTTTTTACGATGGCTTATGGTCAATAAAAAAAGAGCGTGAATCCAAAGGACCACGCTCTTTATTATGATTGATTAATTACTTGCCTAGAGCAGTGTAGTTAATCTTAAGTGCATTAGCATTACGTAGAGCCTGCTTAACGTCGGTAACGATACCCATCTTAGTATCCTTGTCGACCTTCATTGAAACGACCATTTGACCCTGGTCGTCCTCATTCATGGCAGCACGCTTGTCGATAATGTAAGTCTGCACTTTGTCTGCGTCCTTCACGAACTCGTCGTCCAACTGGATGCACGACTCAGTACCTACATATTTCACCCATTCTTTCTTAGGCTGACCAATGTAGACGTATTTCACCAAACTCTTCTTTTCAAGCTTAGTAAGCTGAGTAGCGTTTGGAAGGTTGATGTTCACCTTGTAAGTAACCTCCTTCATTGAAGTGGCTGTCATAAAGAAGAACAGCAACATAAATACGATATCCGGCAATGAAGATGTACTAAGTCCTGGCAGTGCACGACCTCCGTCTTTTCTAAATTTTGCCATAATTAGTTACCTCCATAATTTTTTGGTTCTGCCTCAGAGATCTTCTGAGGGAAAATCTTCTGTACCTCTTTCTGCTCTTCCTCTGAAAGATCGGCGAACTTCTTGCCTCTCTTCTGCATTGAGAAATCGTCACGGATTTCGTCATAAGCAGCTACAAGGGCATTCTGTACTTCGATGTATGCCTGATATTGAGTGCCACGGTCGTTCTGCAAAGAAATCACGTGTTTCTTAGTATACATCACATTTCCGAAACTTCCGAATGAGCCGACCTCCTTTTCAGGAAGCTCTTCTGAGTTCGATGGATTCAAAATGAATTCCTTAGCTTTTTCTTTCAGTTTGCTAACCTCAAGCACCTCTCCGTTGACCATCAAGTCGTTGTTGCTGTTGACAAGAATCTGAAGCACATTACGCTTGTTCATCTCAACATCATCCTGCTTCTGGTCTGCAGGTATAGGTGGGGGAAGACGACGTGCCAAACCTTTGTCTGTTGACATTGATGTTGTCACAAGAAAGAAAACAAGCAGCAAGAACGCAATATCCGCCATTGAACTGGCATTTAGCTCACCTACTGATCTTTTCTTTTTTCCCATCTTACAAACTTACTTTATTTTGTTGATAGACTTTGCAAGAGTAACATTGAACAAAGCTGCGATTGCTGCCAATACGAACAATGTATAGATTGAATACAAGCTCATATCTGCAAGCTTCAAGTAGCCTTCTGTGTTCTCTTTACCGTCATAGTTTGGCATGTTAAGTGGTGTGCCATCACCGATTGCATACGTAATTCCGCAAAGCAATGTAAGAGCAACAATCATCGCCAATGATGTGTAAGCAGATCTCTTGTCGTTCTTCAACTTGATGATGAACGAAAGGATAGCTGATACAACTGTTGCTACTATTGCTAGACATAGGAATATGTACACGACGTTCAATACCGCTCCTGTGTAGTTTGGAGCATCGAATGCCTCGCCACTGTAGATCTCCTCCTGACTACCACCTACGCAGAACAATACGCAGACGATAGCTGCAATAGCTACAAGAACCGCCAAGACAATCGATGAAATCTTTTCTGAATTCATAGTTTTATTGTCTTATATAATTATGCGTTCTCGATTGCTGACTCGTTAGATACTGCTACTGATGAAGAAGCAGAAGATGATGAGTTGAATCCCTTGAACTTCTCCTCGTATGCTACTACTGCGTCGATCAAGCTGATTGATGCATCCTCCATCTCTGAAGTAAGAGCCTCGATACGAGTCAAGATAAAGTTCATGAATACCTGAAGAACCATGGCAACGATCAAACCGACCAATGTTGTCAAAAGGGCAACCTTGATACCACCTGCTACGACTGTTGCTGAGATATCACCTGCAGCCTGAATTCTATCGAATGCCTCGATCATACCGATGATTGTTCCCAAGAATCCTAGTGATGGAGCCAATGCTACACAAAGTGAAATCCATGTAACGTTCTTCTCCAATAGACCCATCTGTACACCACCGTAAGATACTACTGACTTCTCAACTACATCTGCACCCTTGTCGATACGGCACAATCCCTGGTAGAAGATAGATGCGATAGGACCTCTTGTGTTGCGGCAGATTGTCTTTGCTCCCTCAACATCTCCGTTGTCTAGTGCACCCTCAACTGACTCAAGAAGCTTCTTTGAATCTACTGATGACAATGACAAGTAGATGATACGCTCAATACTCAAAGCCAAACCTAGGATAAGAGCGATACATACGATGAACATGAAGAATGCACCACCTTCGATGAACTTCTGCTTGATCACCTTGTGGAATGCCTGCTCTTCCTCCTGTACTGGAGCTGCCTGAGCTGGAGCTGCCTGTACTGGTGCTGGAGCTGCCTGTACTGGCTCTGCTGCTGGAGTCTCATCTACAACCTGCTCTGTAGACTCTTCTGTAGCCTCATCCTGAGCAAAACAAACTGAAGCTGTACCGAAAATCATTGCTCCAGTCATTGCGATAACTGCAAATAATTTTTTCATTTGTCTTCTGAAATTTTTGTTATTTTTTATTATTTATTTTTTCTCTTTTTAGTCCTTATTTTGATTTCGTTTACCCAATATCCACAAAATCGGGTGCAATTTATAAAAAAAACATAGTTTGACCACGAATTTTAAGGAATATTTACACTATAAGTGTTGTAAAATCTACTTTCTTACACTTTTTGTGTCCTATAAATCGTCTATTTCGGAAATATATGATTTTTTATTCTTTCGACAGCAATACAACGGCATGCGCTGCAATTCCTTCTTTTTTGCCGACGAATCCGAGCTTCTCTGTGGTTGTGGCTTTCACACTCGCGTCTTCTTCATCTATCTCTAGTATCGACGCGATGGTCTTCTGCATGTCGTCGATGTATGGCTTCATCTTCGGTTCTTGAGCACAGATGATGGAGTCCACATTCTCGATCTTATATCCTTTTGAAGCTACCAATTCGGCTGTTTTCTTCAACAATATCTTGCTGTCGATGTTCTTGAACGCGGCATCGTTGTCTGGGAAATGTGTGCCGATGTCTTTAAGATGCGCGGCTCCAAGCATCGCGTCGCATATGGCATGAAGAAGTACGTCGGCGTCTGAATGTCCGAGCAATCCACGTGTGTGAGGAATCTTTATTCCTCCAATCCATAATTCTCTGTCGTCGGCAAACTGGTGTACGTCGTAGCCGATTCCCACTTTCATTTTCATAGTCGTATTTTTTTTATTCGCACTATTATGTGGACGGAATCCCTGTACGATTCCGTCGCCATTGTTTTAGAATTGGAAATATATGAATTTCTGTAGGTCGGCAGTCATAAACTGGTACACTACAAATACAATTATACATGTTGTGATGATCATCACTCCAATTGGCTGCAATGCGAACCATAGTCGGTATCGACGCTTGAATCTTTCAGGCAACCAGTGGATGATCATTCCCAACACAAATAAAATGATGATGTTTTTATATGCTTCTGCCATGCTAGGGATCAAAGATAAATCCCATTTGCCTCCGATTTGGTTCACCATATTCTTGGCTGTGTCCCATGCCACTTGGTTGGCTTCAGCAGGGTCGAGGTTGGATCCTGAACGGAAGAACAGACGTGTGAATGTGATGAATACGAATGTCTGGAACACTGCCCATGTGTAGTCTAATGCCTTGAATTTCCATTTGCCTCCACATAGATTGTAGACCATGCGGATGAATGTGCCGACGAAGATTGTGCCCAACCATACAAATCCCATTCTGAATAGAGGCAGGTCGTATAGGAATACAAGTATTCCGAATACGAGTGTCACAATCATGACTGCCAATGTCTTCTTATAGATATTTCTCTTTTTCCAGAAGTTATACACAAGCATTCCGAGTCCGTTCAATCCTCCCCATATCATGAAGTTCCAGCTTGCTCCATGCCAGATTCCTCCAAGAAGCATTGTGTTGAGACGGTTCAAATTTGATGTGATCTCTTTTTTGTTGTCGGGAGACAGGTATGCTCGTATTGTGAAGTAAGCTGTGAGTGAACACAAGATCACAGCAATCCAGATGCTTCCGCTCAATATCACTCCGATAGCTGCAATTGAGAATATGACAGCGTATGTTCCAAACGTCGCCTCTCTGTTTCCTCCAAGCGGAATGTAAAGATAGTCCTGAAGCCATTTGGAAAGTGATATGTGCCAACGTTTCCAGAAGTTTCCTGCATTAGGAGCCTTGTATGGAGAGTTGAAGTTTTGTGGCAAATAGAATCCCATCAACATGGCCACTCCGATGGCGATGTCTGTGTATCCGCTGAAGTCGGCATACACCTGCAATGAGTATGCGAACAGAGCGAACAGGTTCTCTGGTCCGCTGTACATTGTAGGGTTCTCAAACACACGGTCGACGAAATTGACGGCTATATAGTCGCTCAATATGATCTTTTTCGCAAATCCGTTCAATATCCAGAACACTGCTATTCCAAACTGTCGTCTGCCAAGGAAGAATGGCTTGTACAATTGTGGGATAAATGTGCTCGCACGTACGATAGGTCCGGCCACAAGTTGCGGGAAGAATGTCAGATAGAATCCGAAGTCAAGTATGTTGGTCACAGGCTCGATTCGTTTTCTGTAGATATCCATTATGTAGCTTATGCTCTGGAATGTGAAGAAGGATATTCCCACAGGCAAGAAGATATTTTCAGTGTCGAAAATATTCGATCCTGCCATTTTGTTTCCAAGGAATGCGAATGCGTCGAACACTCTGAATGATGTGCCGAGCAGACTGTTTGTCATGTCTATCAAGAAGTATGCGTACTTGAAGTAGCATAAAGTCGCAAGGTTGACTATCAATCCCAGAATGAGATGGTATTTTTTCCATCCTTCGCTCTTGCAGTTGTAGATTATCTTTCCGCTGAAAAAGTTGTACAATGTCGCGAAAAGCAGAATCAATGTGAAGATTCCACTTGTCTTATAATAAAAGAAGACGCTGACGAAGAATAGAAATGTATTTCTTAGCAAAAGTTTGTCGCGTCCGATTGCAGCAAACACTGCAAATACAATCGTGAAGAAAGCCCAAAAGTAGAATTGAGTGAACAAAAGTGGACTTCCTTCGTCGAATGCAAATATATCTTTAAGAAACTCTAATATCGTATCGAACATGTTATTTGTAATTTAGATAACTCTGAATCAATGCATTGTAGAATAAATCACCTAATAGGATGTAGCCATTAGGAGTGAAGTGAATCTTGTCTTTGCGGGCCAAACCTGCGTTTTCCCACTGCTTCATTGATTTCAAACCACCCATGATGGCGAACTGGTCCCATACGGCACCGTTATATTTCTTAGCCAATTCAAAGAAGACTTCCTCAACGATCTGTCCATTCGTGTTGACGCTGTATTGTCCTTTCGAACGACGGTAGGAATCGTTGTTCGTGATGAAGATGAATGCACAGTTTGGAGAAATCTCCTGTATCTTTTCTATCAGTTTGCTGTAGTTGTCCAAAAACTTGGCTCCGCTGAAGTTTTTAGGTACAGCATCATTGATTCCGATTCCGAAAATCACGAGGTCGGGAAGCACAAGAGGCAGCTCTTTCTGGAATTTCTCGCATTTGAGCCAACTCATGACGCTAGCTCCGTTGATGCCGACGGAATTGTAAGTGATTCCGTTGCTGTTGTTCTCTGCTAGGATTCCTGACAGTGTGAACGGATGGAAAACAGAATCCGTCTGTTCGAACGCGATCGTGAATGAGTCGATAGGAGTGTCGAATGAGAACTCATATACGTCATCCAACACATTGTATATACTGTAAATTTTAGAACTGTCTGTTGGATTGATAATCACTGGGTATGAGTATGCACTATCCGAATAACCGATCAATTTCAGATCTGTACATTCCCAACGTGATGTGGCATCTTTGTTGAGGTTGATTTTC
>CACZOA010000071.1 GCA_902782665.1 uncultured Bacteroidales bacterium | reverse complement strand
TTATCTGTGTTGCATCCTGACCAGCTGTCAAATTATATTGATCTGGATTTTCTGCAACCTTAATGGCTGTCTGCTGACTACCAGTCTGACTACATTTCAATTTATCATAAGCATCAGCATCAGGATCTATTACAGAACGGTATTTGATAATCACTTTCACCGATGAATTAGGCTTCAATCCGCTTACTCTATAGCTCAAAATGGTCTTGTTTGCAGTTCCGCTAAAACGGCTCCAAACAACACCCCAGTCTTCCTTCTTATCATCAATATAATGCAAAGAGTCTAATTGTATAGGATTTCCTGTAATAGCCATAAACTCACCATCATGGAAATGCGATTTAATACGCTCTCCCTTGTTTGCTGTCTGCTTACTGTAATCATAGTCGAGATCATCTGCCGTTGATGGCTGTGTTCCATACACTTCAAGAGTTCCACCCAAAACTCCTGTCATTTTGATTTCATCAATACCAATAAAAGCTCTTTCTTCCGTCGGATTGATTGGGTCGAAATCGGTACCTCCAACCAGTACTTGATTTAGTGCTGATTGTGCGAAGACACCATTCACTGCACCTAATGAGAGAAGGGCGGTGAAAACAAAACGTTTTATAAAACCACTACTTTTCATATATCTATTTTTTATCTAGTTCTATTTTGTCGATTTTCCCATTTCCTCACTAAACCACTATGAAAGATTTTCTTTTTCTCATCAAATTTCATAATATGTCTCAAAGAATCACTTTGATAACTCTGTATTTCAAACTCAAGGTAGTCAATGTTTAATGGACGATATTTTCGGCAAAGATAGTATTTGCTATGTTTGCGTCCAAAATTATAAGACGATTTGTGAAACAATCGTGTAAATAAGTGTGCAGGCAGAAAGTATCATAAGTATGGATCCTGTCAACTTGTTCAAAATCACAAGTCCACGCAGATTGAATCGGCTGCGGAAAATGTCCGCTATATTTACAATTAACAGCCACCATGCCAACGCTCCGGCCAATATGGATGCAATGCTAAGCACATTCTGTACCATATCCACGTCGCTGGTGAGGAATGAGAATCTTGAGAATACTCCGATAAACAGGAACACCACTAATGGATTGGTGATCGTAAGTCCGAACGACGATAGGAAATCCTGTATCACACTGCCTTTCTTCGTCTCCATGTTTTTCAGTTTGGCGACGGGATTGTCTCTATATGTGTGTAATCCAAAACAGAACACTACGATGCTGCCGATGATTTCGAGTGCGAATTTGTGGTCTTCAATGAATCCTATCACCATTGACATACTGAATCCGGCTATCAATGCGTAGATCATATCCGACAGCATTGCTCCGAATCCTGTGGCAAATCCGTGGGCTTTCCCTCTGTTAAGTGTACGCTGAAGACATAGAACGCCTATCGGTCCGACTGGGGCCGATACTACAACGCCGATCAACATGCCTTTTATTAGTGTGTACAACATAATTGCAAAGATAGTAATAATTTTGGAATGGTAAGGGATTTATAAATGCAAAATTCGAAATGTGAAATGCTAAATTAAAAGGCATGGCTTCCTTCTCATTTAGCATTCCGCATTTTTAATTTAGAATTTACTCAACGCTCACTTTTCCTCCCTCAGAATTAGCACTGAATGCTGGACAGTAGTGTGGAATCACTTTTGTTATGCCTTGTGTGTATTCTCCGCTCTGTGTCACATGCAATGTGTATTCAAACACTCGTGTGCCTTTGCTGATGTGGTCGAAGAACATGCTGTATTCGCTGTCTGTGATGCTCTGGTAGTAGAATCTTCCGTCGGCCCATTCCATACCCGGACGTTTTCTGACTGGCTCAAGACATGCGGCACGCAGATCGAGCACCTGTACAAAGTCAATGTCTCGGTCGCTTCTCAATGTCATCACGATCTTCACTTTGTCTCCCTTCTTCAGTTTTTCTCCCTCTTTGATCTCCTGGAGCATCTCTTTGTTGTCGTCTCCGTCGTTGGCGATCACAACTTTATACATCTTCTTTTTCACCTCTATGCTACTCTTTCCGCTTGTTATCTCGAAATATGGGGCGTCGTAGGCGATGTAGATGCCTCCGATACCTTCTTGTCCGGCTGGCTGCTCGATATGGATGTTGTTGCACAATTCAGGCGTGAAGTTTTCTTTGCCGTAATGGATCTTCACATATCCGTCTCCAGACAATCGTTTCTCGTCGATCTGCTTGCCTCCTATTTTTATCGTTGCGACGTTGCGGTTTCCGCTCTTTCTCAAATCGGACGTTGCTTTTCCATCACCTACTAATGCGTCGATGGCTGCTAGTGTACCTTGTGTGTTGCTCCACTGTGTCGTCTCTTTCTTTGTGATGAGATGGAAACGTAGGTCTGCCAACTCTTTGGCTTCACAACCTGTCTTCTGGAATGCTTTTGTCAACATTGCGTGCGTGCTGATGGAGTTTCCGTAGCGTCCCCAGCTGTTTTGATTCTCTTTCCAGTACATGCCGAACTCCTCTGTCTCAGTAGCGCTCTGACGTAATGATTCCACGATTGATTGGGCTTCTTTCACGTCGCCCTTCATATTCAGGACGATAGCGAATGAAGCTTTGCCGTAGAGTGTCATCTCTTTGATCTCTTTATGAGCTTTGCCGACGTAGTAATCGAGAATCTTTTGGGTGTTGTTGTCGAGATTCTTGTCGTATGATATCCTCATCTTGAAAATGTCGAATATCCATTCTCTGTCTGCGTTCCATTTTTTCTCGACCTCATTCTTATATGCTTCCGCTAATGCTTTGTCGATATATTTCACCGCATCTTTCAGCATCTTCTCGCACTTCTTTGGCAGGACTCCATGTTCACGCATATCCACCAAATATTTGGCTACATAAACTGTCACATATTCGCTTGGCTTGAAACCTGGGAACCATGCGAATCCTCCGTCTGTGTTCTGCAACTTCTGCAGTTTGCTGATCGCATCATTGTTGGCTTTGGCAATTCTGTCTTTGTCGTAAAGTTCCACAATCTTTGCTCTCTGCTCACTTTCGTCCTTAGCCTCACACATCCATGGAGTCTGCTGCATCAACACGTTTTTCAGTTCCTGGTTTTGCTCCAGTGGCGACGTTGCGTGGATGCCTTCTTTTTTCCATTCCTCCACCACACTCGGTATCTCCGGATAGATGTTGGCTATTCGTTGTGCCATCTGGTTGACATAAATGGTTGAGATCAATTCCGTCGCACAATCATATTTGGCATCTTTTACTGAAGGCAAAGCCATGAGTGCCTGCCATACAGCGTTGTCTGTATATTCCACAGTGAGCTCGGCGTCTTTCATCTCTTTCTCATTGTATGGAATTGAGAAATCTTTCTTTTCTCCGCCTCTCACATGCATTGACTTGCTCTTCACAACGTGTGTGCCGTCAGCCAACACAGGCAACTGGTGCACCTCACCGTCGGAGAATGTTCCGCTTTTGCCTACCATCTTGACTTCTATCGCAGCCACTCCTGCTGGCACATCAAAACTCCATACTTCAACTTTGGACGTCTGTCCTGCGACTTGGAATGGGCGTGTCTGTTGCAAAAGGACTTTCTCTGTGGCGACGTCTTTGATGATTATCGAGACCTCTCCTTCCATCAGTTTTGTCCATGATGTTTTCATTCCATGATGAGTCTCCTCCTTTTCATTGTTTGTGATGGTAGTGGCGAATGTGCACTTGTCTCCTTTTCTGACGAATCTTGGCAGACTTGCTTTGATTGCGAATGGCATCTTTGTCTGCAATTCATCGCTTGTGATACAACTGTTGACTTTTTTGTCGTGTGCAAACAGTATCATTTTCCACGAAGTCAACGCATCTGGTGCTGTGTATTCAAACTCCACACTGCCATCTGCTTTTGTCTCCAACTGAGGATAGAAGAATGCCGTCTCCACAAAATTATTGCGGACTCTGACATCTGCGAATTTGTTTTCGGAAGAGATGTCTTCTTCTTCCATTTCATCAGCACCTGACACTTTTGCCATGACCGCTTCAGATTCTATTTTTGCACTCTCTATTGCATTATCCGCCATGTCCATACTTCTCAGCATTTTTGGTGATGCTTTTACCCTAGCTACGGCACCAGTTGTTTCAATAGGGACGGCATTTGTATATGCATACAAGAAGTTGGAATTTGGCATTATGATGTTGTCCCATAAAAATCTGATGTTTGGCAATCCTTGATATGATCCCCTGTTGAGCCATTTGTTAATGCCGAAAGGACGCAAGTAGTTGTAGCGTGATTCGGTTTTGTATTCTGGATAATAGATAGAGTAGTGGCCTAACGTGCTCCATGATGGCAACATGCCTCGCAGACTTGCGTCTACCATGACTGCGGCTACCTCATAGTTGCTGTTTGTCGGTTTGACTCTCATCTTCACTTTCTGTTTTTCGCCTGGCACGATATTGCGGACAATCTCTAAAATCTCGATCTTTTGTTCCTCTTTCGTCACTTTCCTTTCTACGTTCACATTGCTGTGCTCTTTTATCAGTTCGTGCTGTCTGACAGTGACGAATTCCACAGACACCATGTTCAGATTGCTGTTGGCGAAGTATTTGTAGAATGGCACTTTGTAGATCTTCTGCTCATTATTGATCTTAATCCATTCGTCATGCAGTAGTTTTCCATCCTCACTTCTGACAATAGCCAATACAGCGGCATCTTTTTCAGTGGATCCGATCAGAATCTCAGCGTCTTTTTCTCGTGAACACTCTTGTCTTCTTCCGTCAAGACATGGAATCCAAAGTTTTGATTCAAATCCTTCTGGCAATTTCGACGATGTCTTGTCGTATAATAAGAATTCTTGCCAGTCGATCACCTCTCCCGACAATGTTTCCAGATGTAGCTCGTAGGATGCTGGGGCAAGTGATGACAGATCCAAAGACTCCTCTGTCATAGATCCTTTGCCTTTGATCTTCTTGGAAATCAAAGTCTGGCTTGAAATATTTTTGTCTTTGTCTCCTTTCGTGGTGATGGTGAGCATCACTTCTGCATCACTGTCGTATTTCGCAGCGTTTATAATGTTGAAACAGAATGCCAGTGGTGAATGCTTTTCTATATTGTAATTGATGAAATTACATAAGACTCCTTTCACAGATAGCTCTGCTAAATCCACATGATTGTTTGCTGACACAGTCTCTCCACTTGGTAAAACAGCGTCGATGGTGATTTCAATTGCTTTTGTGACATCTTTTGTGATGGCGGAATCTGTCACAATTGTGAACTTGCCGTCGTCTCCACATTTGGCTTCTCCAGAAAACAATACTTTTCTTGTGTCAGAATAACCAGTTTTCACATTTTCAATGCGGTATTTGACTGTCGCTCCACCGACAGCTTCTCCTGAGAATGTCTTGATTTCGCCTTCAAATTCAAGTTTGCTGCCATACATTATCGAACTTCCATCTTTCACCTTGATCTTGGCTTCTGCCACTGGCAGTTTGTACGACTCCACTGTAATTCGGTGGCTTTCGTAAACTCCGTTGTTTTCGTTGTCTCTGCAGGTAGCGTTGATATGGAAAATTCCATTCAGTCGGTCAGTAGGAATATTGAATTTGAACGCAGCCGAACCGAATCCGTTTGTGACGACATCTTTTTCTTCGATCGTTTCGTAGTTGGCATCTTTGAAAATCAGTTTGATTTTTTTGTTTTCAACAACGTGCTCTTCATTTTTGCTCAGATATGTAAGCACAACTTTGCCTTCTATTGTCTGGCCTGGACGGTAAGTGCTTCTGTCGGTCAATATTGATATTGAGAGATTCTCATTTTCTCCTGATGCAGATTCATTTTTGAAAATGCTCATCCATTGTGAATAAATATCCTCACCTTTTTGTGCGTGGATCTCGTAATTGTGGTTGTCAGACAGAGTGAAAGTCACTTTGCCGTCTTTTGTAGAGTTCTGTGTCTCCTTTAGCATGTAAGTGTAGCCGAGGACAAAGTGCCTTTCGACAGCAGCTTCTTTAACAGGATGTCCAGTCTCTCCGTCCACCACGAATATAGCCCTCTTATCTCCTACAGTAGTGACGTCAAACAAAGAAAGGTCAGTGATGTTGATTGTGATATAGTTGTCTTTGTTGATTTCGTTTTTCTTGTTGCTGAAATAAATCAGATATTTTCCGTAGTCAAGATCGTTGCCGATATTAATGACGGTATCTTTCTTGAATATGTAGTTAGACGGAGATAGTTTGAACTCTTTCTTTGCTATAAGTTTTGTTTTTACCGATTCTTCTCTGTCTTTGTTCTTTTCTATTTCTATAGGAGTCATCTCAACACGATAGATTTCTGCATAAAGCAAGTCAGTGTTGGCATAGCTGACATAGATCTCCACATCTTTGCCTTTGCCGAAACATGCTCTTTTAGCGGATCCGTAGACTTCCACATTTTTGAGCCAATTGATATTCTTGTCCAGCTCTTTTGTTCCTGGGTGTTTAGGGTATTCCTTTTTGTATTTTTCTGCCTCATTTATGATCAGAGTCGGAAATGATTCGATATTTTTCAGATCATCAGTTGACTTATAGCCTGAGTTTTGTCTTTCCAAAGCACTACACATTATCTCCTGCTTTTTCACGACAGCATTTACAATGTACGAAGTTTTTCCGTCGTATTGTTTGATGAGATCATCTAAAGCTTCTAAATTTTCTTTGTTCTGCATTCGGCTCCAATGGAGTGACAATGATTGCAGACGGGAAAGTTCTGCGGATAGAGCTGCGGAATATTCCTTTTTGCTGTTGTGATAGTTTATCACATCGGCGAAGACTGAGTTTAGAAAATCTTTTTTCAGAAGTTCTTTCGGCACACGGAAGATTGGCAGAAAGATCGATTTTGTAAATTCAATATTTGATAAGTCGTTGAAATAAAAAGATATCAGCGACGGGAGCATCGCATCAAAAACCGATGGATGGACCTCTTTGTATTCATCTGTGATTGCGTCATTTTTGACAAACAGAGAGTAGTAATTCTCTGATGATGTGGAAAGAAGAGTCTCTTTGTTTTTCACAATGTTGTCGACGTGGGTGCGTACGACATCACGTAGGTTTTCAAACGACATCTCACGGAGATCTTCAGCTGTAATCTGTTTGCCAAATTCCTTCTTTACAGTTGAGACCGTACCAGGGTGTCTTCCCATCAAATCAATAAACTCTTTCACCATCTTTGCCATGAAGAGCTCACAGCAGGCTTTCTCCACTGGTGATTTGAAAGCATCCTTCAGTTCTGATGCCTTTTTGTAGTGGTTGATTATGATATCCTCTCCCTCTTCACGGTTGGTGATGCGTGGTTTGGTTCTTAATCTGTGTCTAGGCAAGACGTTGGAATTTAAATCATTTACTTCGTCGTTGATTGTTGATTCTTCTCCTGCAGATATATCATATTCGCATCCCAAATCGATTGCGAAATCATAGATCTCACATTTCAGGAGGTTCAGTTCGTCATTCTCCTTTTTTGCTGTCACACGTATCTCGTCAACTTTCTTTTGGGCATCCTTGAGTAAAGGTTTATCCATAAGTTTGTCTATCTCACTCCATTTTGAAGAGTAGTCGATTTTAGATGCTTTGTTGTTTCCCATAATAGACAAAGAAAGAAAAGTTAGTATCAATGATAATATGAGTTTCATCTTGCTCATGATAGTTTCGATTTTGAAAATGTTGTGCACAGCAATAAAACTGAGTGACTAAATCTGAGACGTGTCGCATTCACGTCGCCGCTAATTTTGAAAAGCAAAAAGAAGGGGAATTAAAAATCCCCCTTCTTTGATTATTTGATTGAATAAATTACTTCAATGGAGATTCAACGATGACGTAATCACCATTTACAGTTTTGTCATACCATGTGTTGTTGGCGAAATAGTATTTCTTGCCGCTGATCTCAACCTCTTTAGCATCTGCAGGCAAAACAACCTTAGCCGCAGGCTCTATACCTCTTGTTGCAGGTACTGCGCTTGCTTCACTTGTTGTTGAAGAGTCAGCTTTTGTCTCTGTGGATGTTGCTTTCTCCTCAGCCTTTGTCTCCTTCTGGATAGCAACAGGCTCCTCGATAAGCATGTATCCTCCTTCTACAGGCATATACCATTTGTTGTCGGCGAAGAAGAAGTCCTGATTAGCGACCTCGATCTTCTTGTTCTCTTCTGGTAACTCCTCAATTATAGTAGCACCTTCTGTTGGAGCGTCAACCACCTGGTATCCATTGTCTGTAGCAACAAACCATGTTCCTTCACCCACGTAGTAAGTCTTTCCATTCACTACGACAGCAGAACACTCGTATGGCAATTCTGCTACGTTTAGAGTCTCATCGTCTGCGATTGGAGTATCGACAACCTCGTATCCTTCATCCTTAGGTGCGAACCAAGTGCCTTGACCGTAATAGTAAGTCACATTGCCGACGTACACAGGGAAGCAACGGTAAGGAAGGGTAGAGAAGTACCATCCGTAAGGGTAAGCCACCAACTCATAACCCCAGTATGGATCCCAACGGTAATATCTTCCGCAATGCACATAGTATCTGCAGCTTCCATAGTAGAATGGATGATAGTGATATCCTATGTGTGAATGGTATACGTGTCCATGACGTTTTGTGATTCGGTTTCTATGCTCTGTTCTGTGAGTAGTGCGAGAGATTCTTGAAGAACCGACTCTAGAAACACTTGTTGAGTTATGTGCGTGAGAGATCTCAGGTTTGCGAGATGTCGCATGCACACGTGGTCCCGTAGTGCGTACTGGACGTGCAGTAACTTCGTTGCGCGAACGTGATGCAGGAGCTGCTTTCTGTGTTGATGGAGCAGCAGCAGTGCGAACTGTCGAACGTGAAGACGTTGGACGAGATGACGAGTATGAATGGCTGCGTGAACCAGTCGAACTTGATGAACCGTTGTAAGATCGGCTTGGAGCGCTGCTGTATGATCTTGATGAACCAGCGGATGGCGAACTGAATGAATGATTTGAAGATCCTCCACTAGAATAGGAACGTCCACTGCTGTGGCTTGAACTTGACGATGAACTTCCACCGCTGAAGCTAGATCCTGATGATGAGCGTCCACCGCTGTAGCTAGATGAACTGCCACTGCTGCTACCGCCTCCTCTTGATCTCTGCGCTGTGGCTGAGACTGAAAAGAGAAGGAACAAAAGTGAGAACAAAATCTCAATAAAACGCATACTTTTCATATCCTTCTAAATTTTTAGTTTATGCAAATGTAAGACAACTCTTTGATTTTTACATCATCTCAAAATTTAAAAAATGTTATAAAATGGGAAATATGGTAAAATATGTGTTGCATAATAGATTTATGAGGGGAAAATTACGCATTACGCATTATGAATTATGAATTAATTGCCGTCTTTTGTGACTAAATTTCAATAAATTCTATTTTGATAGCTCTTATTTCTATTTTTTTTGTATTTTCGTCGCATGATTTATAAGCATTGATGAAATAAAACACTTTTAATATATGAATAAGCATAAAATGAAAAGAGCAGTTGTGGCCTTCTTGGCGACTATTCTTTGTCAGGGTGCTTTTGCCGATTTGAAGACGGAATTGACTGTTGTTGAGTTTGACTCAAAGTCTCACGTCTATAAGATTGAAGAGAGCGGTGAGTTGTCTTTTGAAGAGAAGACTCTAGTGATTAAAGAAAATGAAAAGTCAGAGGCTAAAGTCCTAAGTTTGGGAAATATCTCAAAACTTTTGGTCAAGGAAGTTGCTGCTGTCAATGATCTTTCATCAGATTCTCAGTCTATCACATTGTATCCCAACCCTGCGTCTTCAGAAATTTTTATCTCAGGATTTGAAGGCAAACAGACAGTGGAGATTTTTTCTATCAGTGGTGTGCGTGTGTTGAAGACTTCTGTTGAAAATGGTTCGGTGATCAATATTAGCAACCTTCGTCAGGGTGTCTATATCGTGAAGGTTGATGGTAAAACGGTAAAACTTTGTAAGATATGATTAGAAAAAATATACTTTTTGCATCTGCAATGTTTTGCTCGATGGCCGCATTAGCAGATACAGAGTTGTCTGTGTATCAGGGCTCGGATGTGAGTGTTCGCGTTGTGAATCCTGACTCAAAGATGAAATTTGGTAATGGTAAAATCACTTTTGACAATAAGGAGTACGAGACAACAAAGGTCGACAGTATTGTCTTGAACCATTATGTTTCAGTGGTTTTTGATGGTGATAAAGTGACAGTTTCCAATCCATTTGATAGCGTTGATGTCAAGGTAGACGGTACAACTGTTGAAATCAATTCTGAATTCGTAGGAAGAGAGATTAAGTATAAGTTCTCTGGAAAAAGCAGCAACGGAAACGTCATTTTCTCTTCTTTGTATAAGTCTGAATTTGAATTTAACGGACTTGACCTTACTAGCACAGGTATAAATCCTCCTATCTATGTTCTTACTAAAAAGAATACAGATGTTCGTTTGATTGGAGAAAACTCGTTGAAAAACAGCGATAAAGACACAGTAGGTGCAACAATGCGTGGCCGTGGACAGTTTGAATTCAAGGGTGATGGATCTCTTAATGTCACAAGTGTTGTCGGCCATGGTATTCAGAGTAGTGATTATGTAGAGGTGAAAAACGGAAAGATCACTATCAATGCTGCGTCTGATGGTATCCATGTAAACGACTACTATTTGCAGTCAGGAGGAGAGGTTGATGTCAATTGTAATGCAGATGGTGTAGATGTAGGTGAGGGTTACGCTGAAATCAATGGCGGTTCGCTTACTGTTAAGTCGGATGCTGTGGATGCAAGAGGTATCCGTTGTACTTTCGAGGAAGGCAAGGAAAACAATGCGTCGATTAATATTAATGGTGGTAAGGTTGACATCCAGCTTTCTGGTGACGGTGCGAGAGGATTAAAAGCGGATAGCACTGTTAAAGTTGATGGCGGAGATGTCTTGATCGTTTTGTCGGGCAAGGCTTACGACGATGGTCTGGAGTTCAATTATCCTTGTGGTATCAAGGCTGACAAGACTATTACAGTAGAGTCAGGAAATGTGGTCGTGATTTGCCAGTCTACAGCAGCAAGTTCTCGTTGTGCACAGGCTGATTTGTCACTTGATTTCAATGGAGGTGTCACAACTCTATATCAGAATAGTATAGAAAGAGTGTCTGGAGCAAAGAAGACAAATGTTGTTAAGTCTGATGGTCCGTTGAATGTCAAGAACAGTAGTTGCCTTTTTGTGTATGCTGATTATGAGGAGATTAAGCCATACAATGTAAGTGCTGTGATAGTAAACGGTAATGCATTGGATTTGGAAGCAGACGATGTGACAGATTATATTATGGCGATCCCATCTAATTGGGAAGCTTATGAAAAATATGTCAAGTAAGATTCATATCAAAAGAATCGTTTGACGGTTAATATTGAGACGGTGGACATATATCCACCGTCTCTTTTTTTTATCTCTTTTTTTCCTATTTGACAAATTTCTTTAATTTTGTGGGCAACAAAGAATTTTAATATGAACGAATACGATATTCTAAAAAATTTCGGCCTGGTAGCATTGAAAAAAATAAAAGCAGTGGTCACCAACAAGTATCTGTTGGCTATCGCTATTTTTTTTGTGCTCTCTTTCTTCATTATGGAAAACACCTATATCGATAGGTTTGAAAACTACAATAAGATACGAGAACTGAATGAGCAGATCGATTCTTATGATAAGCAGATTGAAACATGCTTAAAAAAGATTGATGAATTGAGCACAAACAAAGCCAATCTTGAACGTTTCGCACGAGAGGAATACTACATGAAACGCAAGAATGAAGAGGTATTTATAATTGACGATGAGGAGTAGGAAGTGGGGCAAACGCCTCACTTTTTTTATTTTATAAAACTGTTTTTCGACAATAAATGATGTTTTGTTTTTAAGGTTTTTTAACACAATTTATGTTCTAAATCATTTTTGTTAAACATTTGTTTTTCTTACTTTTGCAAAGTTTTGTCCAGAAAATCAATACTTTTTATGATGGTTGGCCTGTAAATGTTTGAAATATAATTTGTTGATTAAAGTCCTTCCTTTTTGCTGATTTATGCGACATAAAAGAAAAAATTGATGTTAGTTTTTTGGAGAACCAAAATTTATAATTTGTAGATAATAATTTAGAATCGAGAATAATTTATACACGATGAAAAGAATATTTTCTTTGATATTGGTTATGATGGCTGTGCAGATGATGTGGGGCCAAAGTACTGAAATTCCGGAAGTAGATTTGACGAAAAAAATTTTTTATGTCAAAGAGGATGGAAATGGTGATGGATCTTCATGGGATAAAGCGATGGGTCCACAAACATTCGCATATTATTTACCACAAGTGATAGATGGGTCTACATTCCATGTGGCGGAGGGTGTATATCAACCGGTGTATGATACTAAAGGTGCTATTCCCAAAGATAAATCAAATCTTACATATCTTGTAAAGAGTAATGTTACCATTCAAGGAGGTTATTATAAAAATGCGAAAAATGGGGCAGAGAGTGACCCACAAAAGTATCATACTATCTTCGATGGAAAAACTGATGATGGTAAAATTTCCAATATGTTTACTTCGACAGAAGATATCAAGCAAGAACTTACTTTCAATGGTATAACGGTTGAAAATACAGATGGTAATGCGCTTTATATTTATAGTGGTACAAAAGGTAAGACGTTACATTTGGAAAAAGATTCATTTGTAAACAACACTATGTGTGTGAACATGTATTCTGAGGGAGGTCAGTTGTTTGCTAACAATATTGTATTCAATAAGAATTCGAATAAATGTTTAAACTTAGTCGCAGTAGACAACATTTCTTTGCAATACGTTGATTTCACCAACAATAGTGGAGAAATGTGTTATTTAACGGTTGATCAAGAATTGTCTGGAACTTTGTACATGGATCATGTAAATGCATATTCTAATACGGCTTCTAGAGGATTTGAAATCTACAGATATAATTCATTGATTAAAAACTGTGAATTTGTCGGCAATAAATCTAGTTTGTTTTATTTGGTTGGAAACAATACATCGGTAACAATATCAAATTCAAAATTCAAGGAAAACACAGGTTATTTGATTACTAATTATCAAACGTCGGATCTTTATGTTGATGGATGTGACTTTGTAAATAATAGTTCCGCATATGATTTATTTGATTTGTCTCCTAACAAGAATCATCTTTATTTTACAAATTCAACTGTTGCAGGAAATACCTCAAACAAAAATTTGATGACTGTAGTTGCGGACATTTTCAATGTTGAGAATGTGACGTTTAATAATAATACAGTCGGATCTGGAAAAAATTTGATTAATGCTATAGGTTCGTGTGAATCTGTTCTTACGCACAATGTCTTTTCTGACAACAAATCAGTATTTGATGAAGAAGAAGTGACAAATACATCGTCATTGCTTTATTTGGTAGGTGCTAGTACTTTTTGTGATGAGAATCAAAGATTATATGCAAAAGTAGATCGAAATTCTATTTTGGGTAATGACTTTGGATATATGTTAGTCACGACATCAACTACAGATTCTGTCATTCTGTCGAATAATACATTGGCTTCTAATAAAGCTGCGGAAAACGTAATCTATTCAGATGGCTCTGATGCGTGGTTGTTCAATAATACAATTGTAGGAAATGAAGTAGGGTATGATGTGATTGAGGAGACAGGAAGAAAACTTTCTGCTAATGGAAATATCATTCTCGGAAATGTAGATGTGACGGGTAAAAATGTCGAGAGAATATATTTTTATTATGGCTCTTTGGGTGAAGCTGTTAATAATATCATGCCTGATGTAGAAATGACATTGAATTCTTGCTCATACTTCCCAGATGAGTCAAATATAGTCTCTTTTGCTCATCCAGAGAAAGCATATTGTGAGAATTTCCAGGAGGTGAAAGACCGTAATGAAGAAATCCTAACAACTCTATTCAATGGATCTTTCAATAAAACTACAGGACTTTTCACTCCTGTTTTTGATGTACAGGAAGGCTTCCCTGTATTAGCTTTGAAATCTGATGTTTTGGCGGATGGTACTTCTATCCGTTTCCCTCGTCTTGATAATGTGCTTACAGACCAGAGTGGAGAATCGCGTGATGATATGACTTGTATGGGAGCGTTTGAGAAGTTTGAAATAGACACTGTTATTGTCCGTGATACAATTGTGCTTGGTAAGACTTATGCGTTCAACGATAAGAATATTACTCCGGAAAAAATCGGACTATTCCATGATACAATGCTTGTAAAAAAAGGCAATAAGGAAGTTGCACAAGTCTTGAAACTGTATGTTAAACCAGACGGTTCACGTAGTTATTTTTATGTGAAGAAGAAGGCAGAAGGAAATGGGACAGGATCTTCTTGGAATAACGCAATGAGTGGAGAGGATTTCGCATTTGTGCTTCCTTTGGTAGGTATGGGTGTAAAATTTTATATTGCCGAAGGTGTCTACAATCCTATATATGATGCATCAGGAGAAGAATCTGATGATCTTACTTCTTTGTGCTATAGAATAAAAAACAATATCACGATATATGGAGGTTATCCGGCTGACGCCAAGATTGGAGCGACAGCAGATCCTGAGAACCATCCTACTATCTTTAGCGGAGACCATAAGGGCGACGACAAGGTTGTCAAAGGTGTTGATGAAAACGGTCGTCTCAAACTTACTTATTCAAACCGAGACGACAATTCAAAACAATTGTTTGAGGCTAACAAATGTGATGTCACTTTCAATAATGTGATTGTTGATGGTGCTTCTACTGGTATAATTAGTAATGGGGATGTGACTCGTTTTTATGGCAATAATGTGACATTCAGAAATTGTGATTATGCGGTATATTATACAAGTAATAAAGCCGTCATTTTCATTGATGGGTCGAAATTTGAAAATATCAGTTCCGGTTGTTTGTTCACACCGAATGGTTGGAACACAAATGTGACGTCTACTGTTTTCTCTGGAAACACAGGTTATATTGCATATTCCGCTTCAGAGGGAATGATGTCGTTTGACAATGTATCCGTTACCGGAAACAATGCTCAAATCTATAGCGTGAATAATGTTGAGTTGAAGATCTCGAATTCTGAATTTATAAATAATGATAATTCAGGAAGCTTGATCTATATGGTGATTAAGGATAGAGAGACAACATCAATTACTAATTCATTGTTTAAGGGAAATAAAAATCAGATTTTTGAATTCAATGCCAACACGTCTTTGATTATAGACAGTTGTAGCTTTATTGGCAATACGAATAGAATTTTGTATGCTATCAGTGGTAGCAATACAAGCATCGGACGTTCTGTATTTGAAAAAAATATTCTTCCTGCAGTTGGTGGTGAAAAGAGAGATCTGATTTTCTCTTATGGAAACGCTGGTATAAAAACATCATCATTCTTTGACAATGAGTGTGGTAACCTTGTTTTGGCTACTTCTGTAGATGTAGAGAATAGTACATTTGTTAAAAATGATGTCTATTCAATCATATTCCAAAGTAACTCTGGAGACATATTCCGTTTGTCAAACAATACAATCATTTCTAATAGAGCCTCTAATTATCCTTTGCATTCCAATTCTTCCGCAGAGGCATATCTTTATGGAAATGTGATTCTTGACAATAAGCTGGATGAGGAAAAATCCGCAACAGGATTTGTATCGGGAGAACTTTCTGAGTTCTACAATATCCAGGAGGTAAAATACAATTTGATGGATATCATAAGAAAGAATCCACAGACGGAGACTTATGATATGTCAACGTATATTCCAGATAATAACACAAACATTTTTGTAAAACCTCGTGAAATTACAACTGATGAAAATTATACTGGCTGTAAGGCTTGCGAGTATGCTACAGATAATTCAGAGGAATATTATTTGACAAATTTGTTTGAAGGCACATTGGATTCTAAGACAGGCACGTTCTCGCCAACTATACAGAATAATGGAGGTTCTACGCCAACCGTCGCTCTAAAGAACAATGTGTTGCCTGATGGAACATCGATTACATTCACTCGTCTTGAGAATGTGCTTACAGATCAGCGAGGAGTGTCTCGTTTCGATAAGACATGTATGGGAGCATATGAGTTAGGATGTCTTAACGACACAACTAATGCTGTCGATACCATAGTCGTAGGAACTAAATTCGTGGATGGCAATGTATATGGTGTTGGACGTCACGATAGTATCTTTATGACTTACAAGACAGCACAGGATTGTGACAGCGTCGTTAATTATACGTTGTTTGTGACACCAGATCCTAAGGCTTTGAATTATTATGTGAAGACTAAGAAAGTTGGTGATGGCGACGGTAGAGATTGGGATAATGCAATGGATGGCGACGCCTTTGCTATGTATCTGCCTTTGGCTCCTGATGATGCAACATTCCATGTCGCGGCTGGAGAATATGTAAAAGAATCAAATAAGGAGAGTGTATCAATTAAAAACAATCTGACTATTATTGGAGCTTATCCTGAAAATGCAACAAAAGGGGCTGTTCCGGATCCTAAAAACCAACATACTCATATTTCATTGTTTGATATTTTATATTACAGAGATGATAATATGAGAGTAGAACTCTATAATTTGGAGTTCTCTGATTTAACTATTGATGTGACTAATTATGATTGTTCTTTAATTGTAGATAAGTGCAAGTTCTTTGGATATGGTAATGGTGCTTATGTTATATATTCAGGAAGTTCTTCAGTTTTTAAGTTTACGGATTCGTATTTTTCGGGAGAAGATAATTTAAATTTATCGCCAATTGTTGGAATGAATGCGAAATCTGTAGAAATATCTGGTTGTACTTTCGAAAGGTATAATGGACAATATTATCTAATTAATATTTCATATCCATCAGAAATAACAATTTATAATTCGACTGTTGTAGGTAATAAACTAAAAGGAATTATTGGAACTAGTACAAGCCATACCAATACATTGCTTAACAATACAATTGTTGGAAATGTATTTACGGATGAGTCTTTCCATATGACAAAACTACCGCCTGTATTTGAGGGTAATATATATGCAGGAAATGAATATGAGTTTATGACCACATTCTCAAATACAAATATAGTAAATCAGGATGTGTCGTCAATTCTTGATGGAGCTACGGATCCAGAAACAGGAAATTTCACTCCTGTTCTTGCAGACAACGGTGGCTTCACTTCAACCGTCGCTCTAATATCAGACAAGTTGTCTGGCGGTAAATCTATCCGTTTCCCACGTCTTGAGAATGTGCTTACAGACCAGCGAGGAGTGTCTCGTCTTGATGAAACATGTATGGGTGCATACGAATTTGGATGTGTTAATGACACGACTGATGCTGTTGATACCATTGTTGTCGGAGAAAAATTCGTGGATGGCAATGTATATGGTGTTGGACGTCACGACAGTATCTTTATGACATATAAGACAGCCCAGGATTGCGACAGCGTCGTTAATTATACATTGTTTGTGACACCGGATCCATCAGCCTTGAACTATTATGTGAAGACAAAGAAAGCTGGTAAGGGAGATGGTAGTGATTGGGATAATGCTATGGATGGCGACGACTTCTCTGCTGCTTTGCCTTTGGCTCCTGAAGGTGCTATATTCTATGTGGCAGCTGGTACGTATACTCCTAAATATGATGCGTATTTGACTATTCCTGAAGATTCTTCTATTCTATGTTATACGATCAAAAATGATGTTACCATCCGTGGTGGATATCCTGCAGGTGCAACAGGAAAAGCTGTACCAAGTGATCCTGCTAAATATAAAACTATTTTTACGGGTGATATTAAAGGTGATGATGTTATCAACGAGACATTAGATGAGGATGGTTATCCGAATTTGGAAAGAACTAATGGAGAAGATAACACAAGATGTATCTTTAATGTTGGTATGTATGGACAATCCAACGCAAATCACATAACATTAGATGGCGTTGTGTGTCAGAATGCGACGCAATATGTTTTGTATTCGAATAATAACACATCTCTCGATCTTGTAAATGTGGAGTTTGAAAAGAATCTAGGATATAATGTTATTTATGGATGTGGAGATGTGAATATCCAGAATTCTTTAATGTCAAAGAATTTAGCTAATAGTGGATTTATATATAGTTCCGGCAAAAAGATCAATGTTGCTAATACAACTTTTGAAAGCAATGTATGTAATAGCTCATTTATATCAATACCGAATGAGGATGTATTTGTGAAATTTGATAGTGTACATTATTTGAATAATAAGATTCCTCGTGTCGTTGAAGGAGTGGGTAACGAAGTTGAGATCTCAAATTCACATTTCTCTGGTAATTATGCTTATTCTAGCACATATTTTGCTTCTGTAAAACATATAAAATCTCATGATAATGTGTTTGAGAAAAACAGAGGAAATTATGGTATATACAACGCTCTTGAAGGAATAACTTTGAGAAATGATTCATTTATTGCGAATGTGACAGATTTTATTGTCTATTCTAATGAAGATGATGTGGAGGTCCGCAATTCTGCATTTATAGAAAATGAAGTAGGAAATGGTTTTGCTGGAAATGGATGTGTAAGAGGAAAAAATGTATTGATTGCCGATTCTAAGATTGAAGGAAATGTGAAGAAATCAGTTCAATACAATGATGCGGTAGTTGCTGATGAACGATGTGTTGCTGTTAGAGATACCGTTAAGAATAATGATCTTGTTGGTATTTTCAGAGGTAAGTTGTTGAAGATTGATAGTTGTATTGTGACCGACAATCATTCCCAGATTGCATTTTGCTATGGTTTGAACGGATATGAAGGTTGTGATACTATTACAAATTCAGTCTTTACAGGCAATCGTACAACATTCTCTGGAGGACGAGATTCTTCACTTTTCTCTTTGAATGTCTATTATGATAGTACTAAGACCGTTTTCTTCTACCAAAATATTTTGACATCAAATTCAGGTATAGATTTGATTGAATTTAGCGGTAGAAATTTGTGGGTCGAAAAGAATACAATTGCTCAAAACGAAGCAAGGTTTAGAATTTGCGAATTTAGAACAATTGACCTTGTTCTAAAGAACAATACAATAGCTTCCAATGATGCTCCGACTTTGCTTTATACTGATGGAGTTCTAACTTCAGATAAAGCGATGAATTCTGTAATCGCTTATAATAATACATTTGTTGGCAATGATGCAAGTCAGCAGAAGACTATCTTTGATAATATAAGTAAGTCTGTTATTGTCGGTAATATTTTTGCGGACAATTTCTTGATGAACTTTGAAAACAGTGAAATTGTAAACAATGCATTGTTGAACACGACGGAAGTTGATATTCCGGCTGAGGTTAAGTCTACTAATGTCTTTGATGATGATTTGACATACCTTTTCAATGGAACATACGATTTGACTACAGGAGCATTTACTCCAGAGGTTAAGAACAACGGTGGTTTCACTCCAACTGTAGCTCTAAAATCAGACAAGATTTCTGACGGCACATCCATCCGTTTCCCTCGTCTTGAGACTGTGCTAACTGACCAACGAGGTGTGGAGCGTTTTGATGAGACTTGTATGGGTGCATACGAATTAAGATGCAACCCTGTTGAGACGGAATTGAAGGATACTGTCTTGGTAGGCAGCCCTTATACGTTCAACGGAAAGAATCTGGATGATGTTTGCCAGAAAGTTGGTTCTTACCACTATTCTGAAACATTCAAGAGCGCTGCTGGTTGTGATAGCGTTGTCAACCTATCTTTGGCTGTTCGTCCTCAGAAGAATGAGAACGGTTACTATGTGAAGGTTGATGGTACTGGTGATGGTTCCGATTGGAACAACGCTATGTCACCAAAGGATTTCGCTGAGTATCTGCCATTGGTTTACGACGGTGAGACTTTCCATATCGCAGCCGGAACATATAAGAGCACATACGTCGACCCAGAATTGGGCAGAATGTATAATATCAATAGTTCTGTCACTTTGATAGGTGGTTATCCTGATACAGTAACAACAGTTGGTGTGCCTCCGATGCCGGAGACTTTCGCCACAATTTTGACTGCCAATGGCAAAAAAACTGATTATATCAATGTCTATAAGGACCGTCCTGGTGACTATTCAGTGAGTGGATTAGAAGATAATGACTCGATCCTTATCCGTGTTAATGGCACTCCGACTGTTTCTATTTTCGGTATCACACTTTCAGGTGTGAAGAGTGATAATTATGGAGCTGTAACAATGAATGACGGTGGCACATTGAATATGGATAAATGTGCTATAGTGAAGAATAATGCGTCAGGTGTCGTTGCTTCAAATGCGAAGATAAATCTGAATTCAACTTTGGCATACCATAATGTGACAAAGGATGGAGCAGTGTTCAGATTGACACAGTCAGACTTGAAGGTCGAATACTCATCTTTCTATGAGAATGTTTCATCAGGAGAAACATCTGAGTCAAAGGGAGCTGTCGCTGATTTGACAGAGTCGAATGTGACATTTACAAACAATACCGTCGCAAACAACTGGGCGGATATGGGAACTGTATTTGCTCTTTCTAACTCTCAGGCTTCTCTTCTAAACAATACTTTGGTAGGAAACCAATCAATAGCTAAAGAGCCAAAGGGTTCTTTTGTATCTGCATCGGATTCAAAATCTAAGGTGACTCTATTCGGTAATTTGATCGCAGGAAACGGAGCTCAGCCAGTTGACGGTGCTACTATTGAGAGTGAGGGATACAATATCTTCTCTACTGATTTCCAAGGTTTGGGTGCGGAGAATGATATGTTCATGGGTTCTGCAGACTATGAGTTTGTCATGGACGGAATACCAATGACTGGAAATTCAGAGGTATTTATCGCCAATGTCAAAGATAATGGTGGTTTCACACCGACTATGGCTGTGATAGAGTCTATGTTTGATGGAGGAAAGGTTGTCTCAATCCCAGCAGAACAACGAAAGGTGGATGTTGACCAGAGAGAGATGATACGTAAGGAGACAAGTTGTGTAGGAGCGTTCGAGTTCCCTACTTATGTCAACTACTTCGTTAAACAGTCTCCTGTGGGAGATGGAACAGGTCGAGATTGGGACAATGCGATGGGCGACACTACATTCTTCCGCTATTTCTCTATTGTTCCAACAGGTGCTACTTTCCATGTCGCAGCAGGAACATATCATCCATTGGAGGATAGATTGAATCACACAGTTTCAAACAAAAACTATTACTCTTCTCGTCCATTGAATGTGTTCGGAGGTTATCATCCGCAAGCTAAGGAAGGTGCTGTGGCAGATCCGACAAAATATGTCACTTTGTTGTCGGCAGACCTAAATGATGATGATATTTTTGTTGAGTCGGATAAAGATTATACTGTGATGGATTTTTCTAACCACATGGATAATTCTTCTTCTGTGATGACAATTGTTTCAAAATTGACTGGTGACGTACAATTGAAGGGATTGACCTTCTCCGGAAATTACCCACAGTTCAGAGGATCGAGTGCTGCTTTGAGTGTCTCTTCCGTCGCTCCTGAGATCTCTGTTTCTTTGATACTTGACAGTTGTTCTTTCAAGAAGACATACGTCGGAATATACTCTGGCGCTGATTCTTTGTTCGTTCGTGGTTGTCGTTTTGACTCAATCGATAACTTAGGATTCTCTCATTATCCACGCGAGGAAGTGTCTGGTGTGTTGGTTGTTGAAAACTCATCATTCACAAATATGGATTATGCGATTACGGCGTCCGCTTCAAAAGGAAAAGTATTGTTGCAAAACTCTACTTTCAGCAATACGAAGGGACTAGTTAGTGTCAGAACAACTTCTTATAAGAAAGTTGTGGATTTGAGCCTTGAAATGTATCACAACACATTTGCATTCTCACCAAAGAGTTATGGTGGTATTGAGATTCCAAACTATATTCAGACAATAGCGAAGGGTAATATCTTCAATACAAATATCTTGTTGACGAAGGATTATGATGAAACAAATGCCATGAGACCTATTGTATCAGACTACAACTTGTTTGTAGAAGATCCAGATACGATATATGGAGCATGGACATTGGGTGAAAATGATATGTTGGTTGCTCCGTCAGATTTGACAGGAGTGTTGCCAGGAGCAATGGTAGAGAAACGTTTCAACGCTGTTTCTACTCTTGAAAAACCTGAGAATTTCACAAAGGTAGTGGCTTTGGAATCTGATGTGTTGAATGAAAAATATATCAGAATGCCAATAGAAGAGGCAAAAGTAAAGGCAGACCAGATCTCAACAGAACGTCTTGATTTGACATGTATGGGTGCATACGAGTTCTTCAAGGGTCGTGACACTGTATATGTGACTAGTGTGGATACCGTATGTTATGGATTGAATTACCAGCGTCGCGGCTGGGATTTGCCGACAGAGACTCTTCCTGAGGGAGAATATGTCTATGGAAGATTCCTAAGAGGAAAGGTTGCGACCGATACTCTAGATACTTTGACTCTACATGTCAATCCATTTAGCAAGATCCTGTTGAGTCAGTTGGCTGTCGCTCCTACTTTGTGTCATGGTGACGGAAACGGAGAAGTTTCATTCTCATTGCATAGCGTAGTGCCAGGAAGTGCTATGGTTTATGTGATGGATGAGAAGAAAGATACGGTATTCTCCGATGGAATATTATTTAATTCTGTCTACGATAATGACAAAATGTCTATAGGCAAATATGATATTAAGATAGCTTCGCAGACACAATGTGTTAAAGATACTATTATCAATATTGAGGTGGTGGATAGAGATTCATTGCAAGCTTTGGATAAAGTTGACAACATCCTTACGGATTGTGCTAATGAACCAAATTCAGAGTTGATGATTTCGATGAAGGGATTCCATCCAACGATGAAGTTCTATCATAATGGAGAGTTGATTACAGAAGAAACAGATAATGAGAAACTTGTTTATAATGATGATGCAGCGGTGTCTTCTTTGGCAAGTTTGAATTTGTCTAAGGTTCCTGTAGGAAAACATATTATCACTGCTGAGGATAAGTGTGAAAATACATATCCAGTGAGTGAATTCGAGGTTTCAGTATCTGCCAATCAGTTGGTGGATATGCAGATTGTTGATTATACGAAGGAGAAATTGGCATGTGGATTGGATAAAGGATTTGCCAAGTTCCATATTGTATCTGGAGCTTCTTCAATGTTTACTGTGACATCCGACAATGGTTACAACTATTCTCTTCGTGTTCAAGGTAAGGATACAGTCCTTCTCTTGAATGATTTGACAAGAGGTGTCTATAAGATATTGTTGAAGAAAGAGTCTGCGGATTGTTCAGATTCTTATTTAGGTGAATTGACAATCAATTCGCCAGAACCTTTGTCATTGTCATTGTCAAGCAATGGAGCCGCATGTGCTGAGGGTGCTGTTAGTGTGACTGCGGAAGGTGGTACAGGTTCGTATATTTACCATTGGACAGATCCAACTGGCGTTGAGTTTGAGACAAAAGAGCCAAAGTTGGGCGAGGCAAGTGCTGGAAAATATATCTGTGTGGTAGAGGATGAGACACATTGTTACTCACATCCTGATTCTCTCGTTGTCCTTCCTAATGTAGATGGTTTGTCAGAACTTAAGGTTGGTGATGTTGTTACGAAGAATATCACTTGTTTCGAAGGTGAAAATGGTACTATTGAAGTTCCATTTACTACTGATAACACACAACAATCTGTCGCTTGTGAGGTCACAAATGTAGAAACAGGTAAAGTGACTAAGGTGGCAGGAACATATGATAAATTAAAAGGTTTGTTGGCTATCCGTACATTGGGTGTAGGCTCTTACACATACGAGGTTTATTATGGAACCGAAAATTGCAGAATGGATACAAACAGTGTCAAAGGTAATTTTAATATTTCTGCTAAGGAGGTTCCATTTGCTATGGATCCTTTGAAGATTTCGTCTCCTCAAACTTGTTTGAATCCTGCTAATGGTGTTGTGATGACGAGTGCCACAGGTTGGGAGGATGATTATAATGCATATTTGATGACTGAGTATGACAACAGATATTTGATTTCTCCAGTAAATGACGGAAATGTCACTAAGTTATATGCTGGTCTGTTGTCTGGTGGCTCGTTCTATTATAAGGTGATAGATGCTTGTGGCAGCGAAATGACTACAAATACGGTTTCGCTGACAAGATATGCACCGTTGTCTATATCTGATCTTTCTTATACAGATTCAGTGACTTGTGCTCGTGCAAAGGATGCGGAGATTAGTTTCTCTGTCAGTGGCGGTATAGGAATGAACCATTTGGCATTCATTGATGATAAATCATTTGCAGAGAATGATATTGTGTCGAAGGATAATGGTCAGGGATATCATACTGTTTCTTACAAGTCTGTTGTTTCAGGTTGTAAGGATAGCGTAGGTGTCAAGTTCAGAATTGCCGGACCTGATACTTTGGCAATCAAGTATACTTTGACAGGAAACTGTGCTGGATCATCTTTGATTCCAGAAGTCACAGGAGAGTCTGGAAAGTATACATATAAATGGAGTGATGGAGAAGAGAATGTCGAAGGTACTGCGAAATTCCCATTTGAGGATATGCAGCCAGGCAAGACATATTCGTTGACAGTCTCTGACATTAATTGTCCTGATGAATATACTAAGAGTTTCAGAATCCCATCTGCGGATGAACTTCCAACAGTATCTCATAAGGTGTTTGCAGAGTCGGAGAAATGTTATCAGGGAAATAACGGACATGTTTCTGTCAAGTCTTCTTTGTCAAAGAAATTGGATTTCGCACTTACAGCTACTATAAGTTGTGCGAAGTTGGATGAAAAAGATTCGTTGGTATACCAGTGTGTATTGGATCCTGATGGATCTTACGAGACTCCTCATACATTGTCTCCTGGATATTACCGTGTTATAACTCGTTTGGGATCATTCGATTGTGACATGGGTGTTGATCCGGCTATCTCTATCGTACATGTGGATACACTTCCTCCTTTGAAGATAGAGTCTGATTTCACATTGACAGATCATACATGTATCTCTCCAAACGGAACTGCGACATTCAATATTGAGGGATGGACTTACACTCACGTCGCAGATATTTATTCGGTAGGAGAAAACGCTGGATTGTATCGTAGCAATATCAGACCGTCATCGGAAACCAACTATGTCGGCAAATTTAATATTACTTCGTTGCCATTCGGATCATACAAGGTGGTTGTGAAGGATATATGCGATAATTCAGATGAGAGTAAACCGTTTGAAATACTTCATAAGCCTACTGTAATCAAGAACATTACAACAAAACAGGCTACATGTATTAATGAGCCTAATGGAGTGATTGATTTTGAGATTCAGGGATGGACTAACTCACATAGTTGTGATATCGTGAAGGATGATGACGCTACTGCAGGATTCTTTAATGATATTCAGCCTGTTGAGTATGATGAGCAGAATAAACTAGCTCACTTCCAGGTTAATACTGCATCTGGAGGAAATTGGCGAATTTGGGTTTCAAATGAATGTGGTGAGGCTTGGTGCTTGGATACATTTAATGTTGTCAAAGGAATCCCTGCATACCATATCACCCATCTAGATGCTTTGACTACTTATATTTTGGATTGTCCATACAGTAAGGACGGAACGATTGGAGTCTATTATGGCGGTGGTTATAAACCAGGAGAGTTTGTGGCTACTCGTACTTATACTGTTCCTGTTTATAAGCAGGATGGTTATGAAATGCAGATAAAAGAGAGAAAAGAGATAATTAAAGTGCCTCAAATCTCTTATGACAGCTTAAGTTGTGACACTACTTATGTAAAAGAAGTTGTGGGTGCAGCTAAAGATACTGTAATCAGAATGTATGTGAACTGTCCTGCCAATATAGATCCTGAGACAGGTGAGTTTGTTATGGATACACTTGAGTATGAGAAGACGGTATATGATACAAGTTATGTGCCTTCTTACGGATATATTGATTCTACTATCTATGATACGATGGATAGCAGAGTCCATGTCCCTCAGAGTGTTTCTCCTTATCTTCATAGGTTATGTAATATATTTGGCTTTGAGGATTACTACTTCACTGATCTTGTAAAAGGCACTTATATGTTTACTTATAAGAGTACGGTTGAAGGATGTACAGACAAGGCTGAGGATATTATTAACATAGATCTTCCTGCTCCTGTATATATTGTAAATCAGGTTATGGATATCAGTTGTGCAAGTTCAACTGATGGTCAGGTGTCAATCAAGCCTTTGAGAGGTTTGCGAGAATTGCCAAAGAAACCTACTTATGTTGTCAGCCATGATACTACTGGTTCTTATAATTTGAATGATGTTTATATTTATAGCAATGATTCATCATCTACTCAGTTTGGAACGATGTTAAGTAATAACCATAAACATCTGACTGACGCAAACGGAAATAATGTCAAAGCATTTATCAATGATATTTATGACAAGTCGGATTTCCAGACAATATCATGGAAATATGCTAAGAAGAAGACTGATGAGTGGAAAGCTCTTGATTTGAGTATGCCAAGTTCGGTAGATTCTACAGAACAATTCTATTTCAACTCAAATAACGATACAATCAAGAGCGCGGTTTATTCTAATTTCCATTTGGATAAGTTCTGGATTGACTTTAATGGTGTTTACCAATATGACGATGTACAATCTATTGCCAATCTGTCTGCTGGATATTATGTGGTAGAGGTGACAGACTCTAAGGCGTGTGTTTATCATGATACCTTTAAGGTCTCATTGCCAGAGACTGCATTGCAGATCGTTTCTATCGACTTCAATGAGAAAGAAGCTGTCTGTGATCCAAAACAACGACAGATTCACGTCAATGCGAAAGGTGGTTGGGGTAATTATGTCTACTCATTCACTGATATGAATACTCTTGACAAACCAATGAGCACTAAATCAAACGGATATCGTGGAGGTGAGGCTGCTCATTATGATTCTGTCAATGTTGAGGGTTGGTGTGATAGTAAATTCCTTGAGCCTGGTGAATATACTGTATATGTTATGGACGATAAAGGTTGTTTCGTTAAGTCAGAAAGAACGTATAAGGTAGAAACTAACTTTGATTTGAAGTCAGATACCGCTTATGCGATATGTCCAAGAGACAAAGCCACTTCAACTGAGGTCTATTTCCAGGATTACACACCAAATGGCAAGTATAATGTATATTCATTAGAATCGAAATGTTCTACAGAGCTGTTGGATGATTGTACGGATAAATCATACAATTTGTTGTTGGAGTCGTATACACCAACGGTTAATAAAAATGGTAATTATTCATTCCCTATTGATCTTTCGACAGCCACTCATGGAATATTCGTCTATGAGGATAAAGAGGGTGGCTGTGGTACTTATGTGGAATCTACTGTGGAAGACACATTGATGCCAATGAATTTAACAGTGAAACGTGATGTTGTGACAAGCCTTATCTCTAAGTGTTACGACTCTAAGGATGCTGTCGCTGAGTTCTTCTTGACTGGTGGAACTCCTGATTATACAATAGTAAGAAATCCTGAATGGGGTTCTTTGGAAGTTATGGAGATTGACGGTGTCCCTCAGATATTTAAACCAGAGTTGAAAATCGCAGAGTATAATTCTAAGACTGCTGTCGGAGAGGATACAATTGTTAAAAGACAATATGTTTCTATTCCTGATTTGAAGTCTGGAACTTATTATCTGTCTGTTATTGATGCAATTGGATGTGTACGTCCATTCGGTGGAGACTCTATTGATTCTGTAGTTGTAAATAAACCGGATCCTTTGAAAGTCCAGTTTGAGACTTCTATTGTATGTCCGGAATCAAGTATCACCACTGGTGGTAATATCTTCTTCAATAAAGTTTCTGGTGGTACTCCTCCATATAAGTTCACTTATAGTTATGATGATGGCGACGTGTATGAATGTGACGCTAAACATGAAATTCCAGAAGGAGAGTTACATGTGCCTATCTATATGGCTCTGACTGATGCAAATGAATGTGTCAAGGATACTATTACAGAGTTTGTCGAGGATGACTTTATTTTTGAGAATATCGATTACTGGGCATCTACTAAACGTTATAAGGGTGATGTTCTTGCATTGATTGACAATTGTGAACCTGCGGAATATCTGGATAGTGTAGTTTACACGTTTACAAATCCAGAATCTCATGAGGTTGATTCAAGAATAGAGACATTGGATAAACGTATGTATATCTATGATATTGATAATGGAGTAGAGAAGTACCGACAGGCATTGAAGGGTTGTAAGGATACTAAGGCTGAAGTGTCGGATGGATACTTCAAGAACCATTTCAATCTGTTAGTGGATGAGAATCTTGCTAAGCATATCAATTTTATCCGTATGAATGACATTACGGGTGCTTGGGAAAAGAGCAGCAATAATAAGGATTCTGTATGGGTTATGCATGATGTCAAGATGACTGCATACTTTAAGGGTTGTGCTTATGAGACTGAGTACAGAGAACTGAAGGTAAATTTCGACAATATTGAGATATATAATGGTGGACTTCCAAGAGGTGGCGAAATTGTATCTTTGACTGTCGCACCTAATCCTTGCGTCGACTTCACTCAGACTATAATCAGGTCTACTTTTACCCAAAAGATGGATGCTGATTTATACATTTACCATATGAATGGAACATCGGAAGCTCATTACCATATTAGTGCTAATGATCCTCGTTGGACAGGTGGTACCAAATATGATGATCCTGAATTTGATATTTCTCTTGACGAAATTCTTAATGGATCGGGTTCTAATATGGCGGGAATCTTCTCCGAGGTAATGGTAGTATATCTGAAGACAACTCGTGATGCACAGAGTACTCACGTTATTGTGGATCCAAAACTTCTTGATAAATAATTTAGACTTAGCAAAATACAATAGAGACAATGAGACTGAGACGTTGGTTAACAATATTATTATTGACAATAATAAGTATAAGTGCCTATTCGCAAGGAAGCACAGCGGTGTATCCGGTAGAGGTGTCTACATTCATCACGCCACCCTACGGTACCTGCCTGAAGGATTTCGTAGGCTCCCAACGTTTCCAGGTCCATGTCCTTCTTCGAGACCTGTCGAAGAAGAACGATGACTTTGTCATAATCATGAGTGTCAAGGACGGAGGCGGCAGGACGATCTTCCGTTCCAATGTC
>CACZOA010000070.1 GCA_902782665.1 uncultured Bacteroidales bacterium | reverse complement strand
GTGGTGGATTGTAAGGCAAAATATCCTATGGTGAAGTTGGGAGAGTATATTGAATTAAATGATAAGGTAAATGCCAATGAAAAATTCTCTCTTGAGGATGTAAAGGGTATAAGCGTCGCTAAATGTTTTATTGATACTAAAGCGGATATGGATGGCGTTTCATTGAAATCATACAAGGTAATAGATCCTAAAGGGTTCTGTTATGTGACTGTGACATCAAGAAATGGAGAAAGAATTTCCCTTGCATATAATAATTCAAAAGAAACATATATTGCATCATCTTCTTATATATCGTTTAACGTTAAAGATGAAAATTTGTTGAGTCCTGGCTATTTATATATCTTGCTTAGTAGAAGTGAATTTGATAGATTGGCTAGATTTAATTCATGGGGATCAGCAAGAGAAACATTTGATTGGGCAGATATGTGTAGAGTTGACATCCCTTTACCACCAATTGAAGTACAAAAAGCAATAGTGAATCTTTACCATTGCTTAGAGGAAGCAAAAAAGATTTCTTCTCAAGCAAGAGAACAATTAAAAACACTTTGTCCTGCGTTGGTGCAGAGGGCAAGCAAAGCGTAAAAGAAGTAGTAATGTTAAGTCTTGTTTTGTGTTGATGTGAATATAGCGTATCTTTGTAATGTAAAGGATAATATATAGATAAAATGAAGTCAATAAAAGTACATATCAATAGATTAGGTTTGATTAGAAATGCAGATATTGAAATCAAGCCTTTAATGTTGTTTTCTGGATATTCCGGTCTTGGGAAAAGTTATGTGGCGATTCTTTGTCACTATTTTTATTGGGTATGGATGAGTGACAAACGATTAAATGTTTTTTTCAAATATATTCAGGAGTCGAAGGGAATTTCATTTGATGGTTCAATGCCAAATCAAAATGGAGGTAAAGCGTCTTTTTCAATTTCAAAAGAAGAGATAGAAAAATGGCTTGCTAAAGATGCTGTCGATTACCTAAAATATATGTTGGGTTATTCTGAATTTGAAGCTGATATAAAGATAGATTTGCCGGTTCAGGAACAAACATTTTCTTTTTCTTATGAACAAGAAAAAGGAGGAGTCGGTGATAATCCAGAAACTTATAATAAGCTTTCTCTTTTTGGATTAATGATTCGCTTTAAGGAACTTGGTATAACTGATGAATCTCCTTATGCAACATTATTCCGTTTTGTGATTATAATGACTATTTTTGGAAATTATCAAAATTTACTCTATAGCTATGTCTTGCCTCCTGCAAGAGGAATGTACATGTCTGAATTTCCACTGTTTTCTAATGCAAAGACAGGACTTTGCCAAACTTTCATTAATGATATGCAGGAGCTTAATAAGGTACAGGAAATTCCTGATAAAATATCTCCAGATTTAGTCAATTTAATTCATGATGTATTGGCAGGAGATATAAAAATGGATGGTGAAAAATATGTCTATGTCACTCATGGCGTCACACTTCCGATTTCTGCTGCAGCGGCTTCTATCAGAGAAGTCGGTTCATTGCAACAGTTGATTTTGAAGAGAGACATAAGCAAGTGTACCATATTGTTAGAGGAGCCAGAGTCTCATTTGCATCCATTAAAGCAAATCCAAATGGCAGACATTATCGCATTGATGGCCAATGGTGGTGCTAATATGCAGATCACTACGCATAGTGATTATTTTATGCGTAGATTAAACGATCTAATAAGATTGCATATCTTAAAAGAAAAAGATGAGCAAAAGTATAATGAGTTACGTGAGGAATATAAAATTTCAAATGTGACTCTTGACCCTTCCATTTTATCTGCTTATTATTTGGAGCAGACAGAAGCAGATGGTGACGTCACTTTGAAAAAGCAAGATGTTTCTTCAGGAATTCCTTTTGACACATTTGATAGTGCAAATGATAAGCCTTTGGATTTAAGTGTAATGTTGTATGAGTTGACAGTACAAGGGAATGAAAAATGAAAACACTTATTGATAACTACAAATTAATATATCCTAAAATTCCGGTAACTGACGTTAATGGCAGCATTGTAGTTGAAGAACCAGATAATTTAGGAAATCCGACTAAATTTCAATCACTTAAAATAAATGGAATTAATGGATTTGCATTTGATCATTATCTTGCCAAGAACATGAGTTCTTTTGCACAGATTGCATCTCCAGCAACTTTCTATATATCAGGTGATCAGTGGGATAATATTTTATATGATGATTGCGACAGAATTATTCTATTCGAGAAAAATGGTCAGAAGTATATGCTGTTTTGCGAATTAAAAAGTGGTTATTCAACGGATCAAATATTCCACGCAAGATGTCAATTATTAGGTTCTTATATAAAAATGAAAGGGTTGATGTCAACAGTTCGAGGATTTACAGAGAACGATTTCATTCCAATAGGCTTGATTGTTTCTTTTGAATCAACAGCAGAACAGAGAGATTATTATTCAAAGAAGCAAGGATTTGAAGCAAGTTTTGTAAGACAATTAGACAAAGCTAAAAAGTTTGACATTATTGGCAACAAATCACCAGTACCTTTCAACTATAGCGATTTTCGTATATATCATTGCGGTGTTCCAGATATGAAAGTAAACTATTCTATTGACATCAACACAATAATTCCTTAGAACTAGGTATATGGCAAAGACAGGTAAATTATACGAATCGCAATATGAAGAGGCTTTGGTGGATTTGCTGGCTAAGCATGGCTGGACATATACGCACGGAAGCAAGATTCACCGCAATCTAAAGGAGACTTTGATTGCTGATGATTTGTGTGCCTACTTGTCTAAACTTAAATATCTTGACGGTTCAACACTTACAGATGATGATGTCAAGATACTTGCCGACAAGATAAACTATCTTGGTGCAGGGACGCATTACAAAACCTTAAAAGCCATATACAAACTTATAAGGGATGGCTTCAGATACACAAGTCAGAACGGAATCTGTGACGTTAAGTACGTGGATTTTGAAAATGCGTCCAACAATATATTCAGAGTGGTTAACCAATTTGAGGTTGCCTACGGACAAAAGAACGATATCAGAATACCAGACGTGCTATTATTTGTCAATGGTATTCCTCTTTGCATCTTTGAATTAAAGAATCCGTCTGATCCCAATGCCACAATAGATATGGCATACGAACAGATTCACAAGCGTTATATGAGGGATATACCTCATTTGCTTAAGTATTGTCCGTTGTCTTGCATTAGTGATGCGACAGCCAATCACACGTTGCTTGGAACGACATATACGCCATACGAGCATTATTATGCTTGGAAGAAGGTGAACAATGATGATCCAGCCGCAAAAACTGGAATAGACCAAGTTAAGACAATAGTAGGAGGTGTCTACCAGACAGAAAGATTTCTTGAGATATTAAGAGACTATATCTATTTCCCAGATGATGATTATGATAAGGAGGAGGAAGTGGTCTGCCGATATCCTCAATTCTTTGCTGCAAGAAAGTTAAGGGAGAGCGTATTGAGTGCCATGCGAAACGATGACCGTCGAGGTGGCACATACTTTGGTGCGACTGGATGTGGCAAGACCTACACAATGGCATTCCTTGCAAGACAGTTGACCTTGCGTTGCCCAGAGCTAAATTCCCCTACAATCATCATGATTGTGGATAGAGAGGATCTTCAGAGTCAGGCAGGAAAACTCTTTCTGAGATCAAAGGATTTCCTTGCATTAGGAAATGTAGAGATTATCAGAGACCGACAGCACCTAAAAGATGAATTATCAATTAGAGAGACAGGTGGATTCTTCATCTGCACCATACAAAAATTCTGCGAATCAATCGGTCTTTTGTCTGAACGGAAAAATATAATCTGTTTTTCAGACGAGGCACACCGCACACAGGTTAGTTTGGGTAAAAAACTGGTTGTAAAAACACAAGTTGGTGAAGAAAGAACCATTGCTAAAGGGGAGCAACTTTCTGCAGAGAATGAATCAAAGATAGGAGCATTCGTCTCTAAACCATACGCGGAACATTTGCGAACTGCATTTCCAAGAGCCACATTTGTAGGCTTTACTGGCACACCAATAGACGAGACTATCCAAGTATTTGGTGAAATCATTGACAGCTATAACATGCTACAGGCAGTAGAGGATGGTATTACAGTGCCAATCCAATATTTTCCACGCATGGCAAAGGTTACGTTGAACGATGAAAGGGTAAAAGAGATAGAGGAATATTACAAGCAATGTGCTGAAGAAGGAGCATCTGAAGAGGATATAGCAGCAAGCAAAAAAGCTATGAGTGCTATGGAAATAATCTTGGGTGATCCAGTCAGACTTGATATGCTTGCTAAAGATATTGCCAATCACTACGATAAAGCATGTGACTGCAAACCAGACGATGTTCAGAAGGCTATGATTGTCTGTAGCAACAGAACCATAGCATTCAACCTTTTGCAGAAGTTCAAGAAACATCGACCAGAATGGTTTGAAGAGAAAAAATCTCCAGATGATTCCAAATTATCGAAGTTAGATTTGGATAAACTGACTCCGATGCCTCGTATTGCAATGATTGCGACAAGAGGTAAGAACGATGATAAGGAGATGTATGACTATCTTGGAGATAAAGCACGCAGACAACTTCTTGAAGATGAGTACAAGAAAGTAAATTCTAATTTCAAGATCGTCATCGTTGTGGATATGTGGATCACTGGATTTGACGTTCCATGTTTGACATACCTATATAATGACAAACCTATCCAGAAGCATACATTGATTCAAACAATCAGTCGTGTCAACAGAAAGTATAAGAATAAAGACAAAGGATATATCATTGACTACATTGGCATTCATGATAATCTAATGCAGGCGACAAAGAAATACGGTGGAGAAAATTTCGGTCCATCCGATGATGATGTAGAGCAAGCAAGAGTGCTGTACATCAATTTGCTTGAAGGAATAAAGGATTTGTTTCATGGCTTTGATCTCACTACATTCATGGATGCTAATGCTGATCCAATGGATAGACTTCAATGCCTATCTGATGCCGCAGAATTTATTCTAAAAATGCCAGATCAAGTATCAACAACTGGCAAAAAATCAAATTCAGTTCCTGCAAAAACATATTATTTAGGAATAGAAAAACGACTCAAACAAGCATACGATGTTTGTTATCCGTCAGGAGTCTTGACAGAAAGTCAGATTGTCTTTGGTCAATGTTTAATGGCGGTTGCTGGATATTTACGAAAAACATCAGGAACAACCATTGATACCTACTCCATGAATAAGGCAGTAGAAAAGATGGTGCAAGGAGCATTGGAGTGTGGAGAAGTAAGCAATCTCTTGACACCACAAGAGGAAGAACTTGGAGAAAATATCTATGGACCTGAGTTCTTGGAACAGTTGGCAGATATTAAGATGCCAGCCACTAAATTGGAGATTCTGATGAAGATGCTACGCAGAGCCATTAAAGAGTATAAGAAAGTCAACAAGGTGGCGGCTCAAAAGTATGAAGATCTTTTGATTGCGACGATTAGTGCATACCACGACAGAAAGAGTAAGTTGTCGTTAGCGGAAGCGACAGAAGCACAAACTGAAACTACTGCATCCATCATTGCTGATGCCACAAAGCAAGCATTGGAGATACTTGCAAAGTTAGGCGAAGACAGATCAAGCTTCCGTCAAATGGGATTGACATTTGAAGAAAAAGCATTCTACGATATTTTGATTGACATGAGAGACAAGCACAATTTCGTTTATGGTGAAGATACACCAAATGGCAATGAGAAGTGTAAGGCACTGGCTAAGAAGATCAAGGAGCTAATAGATCTTAAGTCTTCATTTGCAGATTGGTTAAATAATACAAACGTGCGTACAGAGCTTTCAAGAGATATAAAAATCTGTCTAATTAAAGCTGGATACCCACCTGTGTACTCACAAGAGGTGTTTGACCAAGTGATGGACCAGGTGGAGAATTTCAAAGAGAATTCAAGTGTGAACGAAGATCCAAAACCATACGTTTGGAAAGAGATGAGACCGATGGCGATGGTGGCGGAAGGGGAAAAAAAGATTAAATTTTTTAATAAAAAATGAAAAATAAGAAAATTATAAAAAAGAACCAGGATCAAAAAAAGATGCGAAGGTCTCTTTATTTTAAACATAAAAAGAGATTGGACCATAAATGTTGTAGACCAAGATGTTTAGCAAAGAATACAAAAGAAACCATTAAATACTCATTTGTAAAGGCACCTGAAATTTTTTCGCTAATAAAAAACGAAAATGAAGTGTTAAAATTTATTGGTATTATTCAGAAGAAATATGAAAATAGGACACCTGTTTTTGTAAATATGGATAATGTAAAAGAATTAGGCAATGGTGCTATCTTGTTATTGTTAGCAAACATGATTAGATTTCTTACCAGTAATATATCTTTTAATGGAAGCAAACCTCAAGATCCAATACTTAGAAAGAAACTTGAAAACTCTGGTTTTTTCAAACATCTATATAAACACAATATTAAGAAACAGGAAAATTATGATGTGGGAAAACTTAATAATATAATCTATACACATGCACAAAAAGAGGTAGACTCTAGTCTTGCAGATAAAATAATTGAAGAAGCTAGCCAGATAGTATGGGCAGAAAAAAGGAGATGTCCTGGCATTCAGCGAACTTTAGTAGAATTAATGCATAATACCAATAACCATGCAGGACAATATCCTGGTGAAAAGCATTGGTGGATATCATCAAATAAAAATATTGAGAAAAAAATGGTTACTATTTCTTTTATGGATTTTGGAAAAGGCATATTTGATAGTTTGAATAACAAAAAGCCAGGAGATAGATTTTATGGTTGGGAAAAATATTTTTCTCAAATTTTTCCTTGGGTTCAATCAAATAATGAGATTCTTAGATTAATTTTGCAAGGTCATTTGCACAAAACAACAACAGGGGACTCTTTTAGAGGGAAAGGGCTTCCAGGAATATACAATGCTTTTATGAATAAAAGAATAGGAAAGTTGATCATTATTTCAAATGGTGTTTATGCGGATGTAGAAAATAACGATTTCCATATGATGAAATTTAATTTAAAAGGTACTTTTGTATCATGTGAAATCAACGAAAATATAAAAAATTTAAAATGGTAAATATATCAGTATTAAAAGATTTTTCTAGGACTCCGGGGCCGAGATATAAGGAAGAAGGAAGTTTTTCAGGAGAAGAGTTCAGAAATAATATTTTATTGCCCAAATTAAAAGAAGCAATAATACAAAAAAAGACTTTGTTAGTTGATTTGGACGGAGTTTCAGGTTATGGAACTTCTTTTTTGGAAGAAGCATTCGGTGGATTGATACGTGTTAACGATATTGATTACAAAACATTAAAAAACACGCTAAAATTAAAATCAGAAGAAGATGATATCTATATTGAAGAAATATGGGAATATATAGAAGATGCAAAAAACAAAAAAGATTCAAATGAAACTATTTAATATTTTATTGGCTATTTCCTTATTTATATTTGGATGGGTTGCTGGCCAGATAACAGAAAATATTGATTTGTTCCATTTGTCATTTGATGTGCCGCTATTCAATGTGATAAACTTAGTTGTTGTATCTTGGTTAGGATGGTATATTTCTTATTGTATTCAAACAATACAACGAAAAACTAAATCAAAAATTGACTTATATTCAAGCAAAATAGATGACATAGATTCAGAACTTAAAAGATTATGTATTATAATAAAAAACTCAAATGGGGCGTATTATCCAGAAATTGTATCAATGGATAAATATTGTAGAACTTGGTACAAAAAAATATATGATTCTTTTAATGAAGAAATAAAAAAGAATTTCAAAAACGATAATGAAACTATTAATAAAGAACTTAAACAAATTAGATTATTATTAACAGATTCGTCAATTCTACCAAATGACAGTAATAATATAAATATTTCAAATGATATCGTTACATATAGTAGTACAAGAAAATCTGAGATTGATATTATTATTGACTCTATAAGACATAAATTATATAAGTTAAAACAGATAGTAATTGAAATCTGAAAGCAATTTCTTGTATTCAAAAAACACCTATATTCAAATAAATCACAAAAGCATCCTGAATACGGATGCTTTTGTATGTTATAGCCACAAAAAAAAAATTAGAGCAAAAAAAAAAAATTAGAGAATATCGTACAAAGTATGATATTACATCCATTGTATTTTACCCTGCCAAATCTTTTAACATTATCTAAACGAATCGTTCAAAATTTTTATTAACTTTGCTAGGAAAACGTAAGATAATTAACAAAACGGGCTAGATTGCTGATTTACAATGGCAAAATAAATTATTGTAATTTAGCATCGTAATTTTTCAATAAGTCATACAATGAAAGGTAAAAGTTTGGTTTCTATTACAGACTACAGCAAAGACGATATTTTAAGAGTGTTGTCTGCCGCTAAAGAGTTTGAAAAGAACCCCAATCAACAGATATTGCAAGGAAAGGTTGTGGCTACACTTTTCTTTGAGCCTTCTACTCGCACACGTTTGAGTTTTGAAACTGCAGCCAACCGTCTTGGTGCAAGAGTTATCGGTTTTAGCGACGCTGCTACGTCCAGCACATCAAAGGGCGAGACGCTAAAGGATACAATTAAGATGGTGAGCAACTACGCTGATGTTATCGTGATGCGCCACCACATAGAGGGAGCTGCAAGATACGCGTCTGAAGTTACCGATGTTCCTGTCATCAATGCAGGAGACGGTGCGAACCAGCATCCAACCCAAACAATGCTTGACCTTTTCACTATCCAGCAGACTCAGGGAAGACTCAACGATATCAACATCACAATGGTTGGCGACTTGAAATATGGACGTACAGTACACTCGCTTATCATGGCGATGTCTCATTTCTCTCCAACTTTCAATTTCGTCGCTCCAAACGAACTGGCTATGCCTGAGAAATACAAGTTGTTCTGCAAAGAGAATAACATTCCTTTCCTGGATTTGAAAGAATTGTCTCAAGACGTGATTGGCAATACAGACATATTATATATGACGAGAGTGCAGAAGGAGCGTTTCTCCGACTTGATGGAATACGAAAGAGTGAAGAACGTATACACTCTATGCGCATCAATGCTTGGAAACACACGTCCTAACATGAAGGTTCTTCATCCGCTTCCTCGCGTCGGCGAAATAGCTAATGATGTTGACGACACACCACAGGCTTACTATTTCCAGCAGGCTAAAAACGGAATGTATGCCCGTCAGGCTGTGATTTGTGACGCTCTTGGTTTAATCTAATTTTGCAACAATGACTATCGACAATAAAGAATTAAAAGTTGCTGCTCTCAAAGAGGGTACAGTGATCGACCATATTCCTTCGGACAAGCTTTTCAAAGTGATCGCTATTCTTAACCTAAAGAATACTCACAGCCAGATCACTTTCGGATATAATCTCGACAGTGCCAAGCTTGGCAAGAAGGCTATAATAAAGATTTCCGAGAAATTTTTAGAACAGACGGAGGTGAACAAGGTTGCGCTTATAGCTCCTCATGCCAAAATCAACATCATCCGTGATTATAAGGTGGTGGAAAAGATGGCATTGAACTATCCGCAGGAGGTGATCGGCGTGATGAAATGCTTGAATCCTAAGTGCATCACAAACAACGAGCCGATGAAGACTAAATTCCGTCAGCTTCATCCGTCTGCAGAGACATACGTCTGCCAATACTGCGAAAAAACGGTTGACGTAGAGGATATCATTGTGTTGTAATGAGACTGACATTCAAGCCAGGCAATATGATATATCCAGTGCCTGCCGCACTGATTTCCTGTGGTGACGACGCTGAAAGCTACAACGTATTCACAGCAAGCTGGGTGGGCACTATTTGTACCAATCCTCCTATGTGCTACGTCTCGATCCGTCCGGAGCGACACAGCTACCAGATCATCAAACGTACAGGAGAATTCGTCATCAACCTGACTTCCAAGTCAATAGCCAAAGCCACAGACTGGTGCGGCGTAAGGTCGGGTAGAGACTACAACAAATTCAAGGAGGCTCACCTGACTCCCCAAAAAACTGCGGTGATCAATTCCGTCTACGTGGAAGAGTCTCCCGTCGCAATCGAATGCAAAGTGCGTGAGATCATGAAACTTGGCAGCCACGACATGTTTATCGCTGATGTGGTGAATGTGCTGGCAGACGACAAGTATATCGACAAAGAGACAGGCAAATTCGAACTTGACAAAGCTGAGCTTATCGCTTATTCCCATGGTGAATACTTCACGCTTGGAGATATAATTGGCACTTTCGGATGGTCTGTAAGAAAAAAGAATAAAAAACAAAGAACTAAATAATAATGGCAAAATTTGTAATTGAAGGCGGCTACAGCCTATCCGGTGAAATAACTCCGGCCGGCGCAAAAAACGAGGCATTACAGGTGATTTGCGCCACATTGCTTTCTGAAGGAGAAATTGAGATCAGCAATGTGCCTGACATCCTTGATGTCAACAACCTAATTCAGTTGCTAATCAACCTTGGAGTAAGTGTAAGAAAGGTTAGCAAGGGCACTTATATTTTCTGTGCCTCAAACATCAATCTTGACTATATCGAAACAGAGGAGTTTGCTAAATCATGCACTATGCTACGTGGATCGGTGATGCTTATCGGTCCGCTTCTTGCTCGCTTCGGAAAGGCTATCATCCCTCAGCCAGGAGGAGATAAGATTGGTAGACGACGTTTGGATACCCACTTCCATGGTTTGATTGAACTTGGTGCGGAATTCAACTACGACGCTAAAGGCAGTCTCTACCGTGTTGGAACTAAAGACGGATTGCAGGGCAAATATATGCTTCTTGAAGAGGCTTCCGTGACTGGTACAGCCAATATTCTGATGGCTGCAGTTCTTGCCAATGGCACCACAACTATCTATAATGCAGCTTGTGAACCTTACGTACAGCAACTTTGCAAGATGCTTGTGACTATGGGAGCCAAAATCAAAGGAATCGGTTCCAACCTGCTTACAATCGAAGGAGTCAAAAAACTTAATGGATGCAAGCACCGTCTACTTCCAGATATGATTGAAGTGGGCAGTTTCATCGGAATGGCTGCAATGACAAAGTCGGAAATCACAATCAAGAATGTCAACATGCCTGATTTGGGAATCATCCCGTCTGCATTCAAGAAAATAGGTGTCGACTTGGAGATTAAGGGTGATGATATCGTTGTGCACGGTTCAACACCTATGGTTATCGACAAATTCATCGACGGTGGTATCCTTACAATATCAGATGCTCCATGGCCAGGATTGACACCAGACTTGCTTTCTGTATTCCTTGTTGTTGCTGTGATGGCAGAAGGAAGTGTTTTGATTCATCAGAAGATGTTTGAAAGCCGTCTGTTCTTCGTCGACAAACTTATCGATATGGGAGCTCAGATCATTTTGTGCGACCCTCACCGTGCCACTGTGATTGGCCTTGGAAAAAACGGAAAACTTCGTGGAGCCAAGATGTCGTCGCCTGATATTCGTGCCGGTATCGCACTTTTGATCGCGGCATTGAGTGCAGAAGGCACAAGCACTATTTCCAACATCGACCAGATCGACCGTGGTTATGAGCAGATCGACGAGAGATTGAAAGCTCTAGGCGCACATATTTCACGAGTTGGCTAATTCCATTTCGCCGAATCTTTTTTTATTTGAATCATGAGAAATTGGACAACAATCAAAGAATATAAGGAGATCATTTTTGATTTCTATAACGGAATCGCCCGTATAACAATCAACAGAGAGCGTTACCGCAACGCATTCACACCTCTCACAACAGCGGAAATGTCTGATGCTTTGGCAATCTGTCGTGAACATTCCGACATCAATGTCGTGGTGCTTACTGGTGCTGGAGACGTCGCATTCTGTGCGGGTGGTGACATGCACTGCAAAGGAAAAGGTGGATATATCGACGAAGGTGGTGTGCCACGTCTGTCGGTGCTTGACGTGCAGAAGCAGATACGCAGTCTGCCTAAACCTGTTATTGCGGCTGTCAATGGTTATGCTATCGGTGGCGGACATGTCCTTCATGTTGTCTGCGACCTTACAATCGCATCTGAAAATGCAAAATTCGGTCAGACTGGTCCTCGTGTTGGTAGTTTCGACGCCGGATTCGGATCATCATATATGGCATCTGTGATTGGCCAGAAACGTACACGTGAGATTTGGTTCTTATGCCAGCAATACACAGCCCAGCAGGCTTTGGATTGGGGTTTGGTGAACAGAGTTGTTCCTTTGGCTGAACTTGAAGACGCTTATGTGGAGTGGGCAGAGAAGATGATGGAGTTGTCGCCTCTCGCTCTACGTATGATCAAACGTGGATTGAACGCGGAACTTGACGGACAGGTCGGCATACAGGAGTTTGCTGGCGATATGACTATGCTTTACTACAATCTTGATGAAGCACACGAGGGTTCTAAAGCATTCTTGGAAAAAAGAAAACCAGATTTCTCAAAATATCCGAAATTCCCATAACAAGTTTGATGGCTATCATTCACCATCCATCATCAATCATCAACCATCAATCTATAAATGAAAGTCTCCATTACGCCATATAAATTGATTTTCAACGAGCGAGTGTTCACATCACGTGGATCACTCGACGATCATATGGCTTATTACGTCAAAATTACCGATGAAAATGGCAATTTTGGAGTAGGAGAGTGTGCTCCTTTATATGGATTAAGTCCGGAATATGGCGACGGTTTGTATGATATTCTGAAAACAAAAGCCGCAGAGTATGAGAGACACGGAGACTTGAGTAAGATTGATTTCACTAATCTCTCATCTGCAAGATTCGCGTTTGAGTGTGCTGAGATGCAGATGAGACGAGGAAGTGAGAGAATTTTCGACACTCCTTTCTGCAAAGGAGAGGATGGCATACGAATCAACGGACTCATTTGGATGGGTGAGATTGATGTGATGCTGCGTCGTGCGAAAGAAAAATACGATATGGGATTCCGTTGCCTGAAATTCAAGATAGGCAGCAAGGATTTCAATAAAGAGATGGATTTGCTCAAAGCTATACGTGCTGAGTTCGGAAACTCAATAACAATGCGTGTAGACGCTAACTGTGCATATACATCTGATTTTTATCTGAATGAAGTTGAACCTATACTTCATTCTCTTGATATCCATTCAATTGAGCAACCCGTGAAAGTGGCAGACATCGCTGGCCTTACACGTTGTTGTGCGGAGAGCCGAGTGGATGTGGCTCTTGACGAATCGTTGATCGGCACTAAAACAGCGGATGAAATGGCAGAGTTGCTTGATACAGTCAAGCCACAATATATCATATTGAAACCAACTTTATGCGGTGGTTTGACAGGTGCTAACGAATGGATCAAAACAGCCAAAGAGCGTGGCATCGGTTATTGGGCGACATCAGCTCTTGAAAGCAATGTCGGTCTGCTTGCCATCTCACAATGGTCGTCTACAATTAGTGTTGATATTCCACAAGGACTCGGCACTGGAATGATCTATAGCAACAATATAGACAAAGGTTTGTACATAGAAGGTGAAAAAATATGGTGGAAGGAAACGACAGCCAAATAAAATTCGCGATTTTAGTTTCTTCCGACCAATTTTTTGACGGGATTTTCCTAAGTGCTTTGCTGAAAGAAAACAGCAACGGCTCTTATGATATCGTTCGTTTTGTCAGCAATAATGACATGATTGTGGAAGATCTCGATGAAAAGGAGAAAGTTTTAGTACGAAAAACGACAAATTATGAGCCTGAGAACATCTTTAATCTGTTTGTAAGGAAATCCAAATACTCTATATCCGTCTACAACACAGAAATAGCCAAGATGAAGGCTGTCTACGACAATAAAGAGAACCTACGTCGCAACGATTCCATCTTCGCTAAGATATTAAACTATATCGATTCGCAAGCAAAGGAAATATATTCCATACTTGCTGCCAACCCCGATATTATTGTCGCTGTACGTCAGCCTCACGCAAAACAAATCCTAAAATCCGACTGTTTCAACATCACAGACGAAAAATCTGCGGTGCATCCAAAATTCTCATTTTTCCCGGACGGATCTATTCATTATAGTATGAGTATTTCCCATTCCGGACAGATTATTCCACTCAACAATATTGAGAGAAAAGATGTGAAGATAGTGTGCACCAATCCGTGCATGGCTGTGTTCATGCTAGAAAACTACGCATCAACATACGGATCCAGGATACTTGTGTTTGAGAATGCCAGATCGACCATCCTTAACCCATTCTTCCTGAAGTCGGAAATCGTTGTGAAACCGGAAAATGTCGACCATTATTGCAAATCTTTCATTTCCGATATGTTGTCGAAATTCGACGTCATACTTGATGGAATCACAGCTGTCAATGTAAATGTGTCGCCGGTACTGAAACTGACGATCGACAAATCGTTGAATCACAAAAGTTCTTTAGTTCCAACCGTGGAATACCAGTACGAGGACAAGACATTCAACTACAATCTTGACAATTCGTCAAAAGGAGTGGAATACGCAGGATTTGTAAACGGCCGACCTAAATTCTTCATCGTTGAGAGAAACACGATTATGGAGAATTGCATTTTAGAAGAGGTATTGGAAACTGGTTTGACAAAATCCGATGATCATCTAATCTGTGAGGACAACAGTGCCGAACATAATATATACCAATGGATTTCAGATTATAATGGTCTGATTGACAATGTTATAATCGACGCTCCGAAATTCATTCCATTAGAACCACGTCTTGTCTACCAACACGATGTCATCGGCGATTGGTATGATTTGAAGATGTATGTTGAAGTGGGTGAAGAGAAAATCCGTTTCAAAGAAATCGCCATGCTTATCAAGAATGGCGAGCATATTTTCAATTTTGAAGACGGTAGGTTTTTCGTCATCCCTGACATCTGGTTTTCTACCTATGCCGACCTTGCCAAAGTGGCGTCCGCATCAAAGACTGATGATGTGAGACTGCACCGCTCGTCAACTGTTTTGCTAGAAACAGTGCTGGAGAAAAAGGAAATCCCCACGCTGACGAATGTCAAAGTCGATGTGCCGGATTTTGTGAATGCCACATTACGTAAATATCAGATTGAGGGATTCCAATTCCTTGTAAACCATTATCTTTCAGCCATCGGATGCATTCTTCTTGATGATATGGGTCTTGGAAAGACGTTGCAAACGATTACTTTGTTGGCATACATACACCGTGAAAGTGTGGAAAGACGAAAGAGTCAACCGACTCCAACGTCCGTACCGTCTGACACGACACAAATGACACAACGCTCATTGTTTGATGATTTTGAGCCGACTCCCGTCGCCGAACAGAATATCCCGTCTACAGACGAAACAAAGAGTTTGCAGGCCTCACTTGTTGTAGTCCCAGCCGCATTACTGACAAACTGGAGACGTGAGTTTGAAAAATTCTGTCCATCGCTCACAATATACACTCACGCAGGAAAAGACAGGAAGAAAAACTTGAAGGTTGTCTTCAAATCATACGATATAGTATTGGTTTCCAGCAATCTCCTGCAAAAAGACTCACATCTGTTTGTGGAGATGATGCCTGAATCAATGGTAATTGATGAAAGTCATAAACTGAAGAATGCCAATACTAAATTCCACCAGGCGATGCGTGGAATCAAACCACATTTCGTCGTCGGACTGTCGGGAACACCGATTGAAAACAGCATCGTCGACCTGCATTCACAATTCGCAATCGTCAATCCATATCTTCTCGGATCACTCTCTGATTTCAAGAAAACCTATATGAAAGGCGACGAGATCACAGCCGAATCTAGAGAAGCAATCGGAAGAATCATTGCACCTCACACATTACGTCGCACAAGAAATGAAGTGCTCGGTGATCTTCCTCAGCTGACAGAAATCGTCTGCTCTCTCGATATGGACGACAAACAGGCGGAAATGTATGAGATGGAGAAGAGTGCGGCACGTAATGAAGTGATGAAAATAATCAACTCTGAGGAATCTGGAGTGAAAGCTCTCACCGCTTTAATCCGTCTGCGTAAACTCGCTCTGCATCCAAAAATGTATGAGGAGACATACAATTCCAACAATCCAAAGACACGTTGGATCATAGACTTCCTGAAAGAAGTGAGAGAGGAGCATCATAAAGTGATAATTTTTGCCACATTCTCCACATATTTTAACTATCTTGCAAAAGAATTGGAAGAGACTGGCATTTCATCGCTGATTTTCACTGGAGAGACACGCAATCCAGAATATGTGCTCGACAAATTCCAGAATGATGAGTCTGTGACAGCACTGCTCACCACATATCAAAAAGGAGGCACAGGTCTTAATCTTACCGCAGCGTCGTATGTCATCCACGCAGAACAGTGGTATAATCCTCAGCTTACCGACCAGGCAACAGCCAGAGCCCACAGAAGCGGTCAGACCAAACCAGTCACGTCCTACCATCTGCTTCTTAAAGACAGTATTGACGAGAAGATTTTCAATCTCGCCAAGAAAAAACGTGACGTTGCCAACGGAACTCTCGACATGGCGAAAATGTCAGCTGAAATGGCATTGGATTTGATTTAGGAACAAAAAAAGGATTGTTAAAGGTGGCACGCATGTCCACCACCAACGCAAAACCATAGGGTTGAGCGTCATAACTTGAAAAACCAATATAAAATGAAATACATATCACTATCATCATCATCAAGCGGAAATTGCTATTTGATAGAAAACGGAGATACAAGATTCTTAATAGATGCAGGATTGTCTGTGAAACGCATAAAAGCCCTTTTGGCTGAAATAGGTGAGGAACTGACATCAATCAAAGGCGTAGTCCTAACACATTCTCATCGTGACCACACAAAGGGAGTTCCAACATTAGTATACCGATACAACTTGCCTCTGTACTGCACAAAATCAACGTTGCAGGATCTGGAAAAGAACACAGGCAGAGAGGTGGACAGAGCTTTATGGAGAGAGGTGGAATCACATAAGGAGTTCGAAATAGACAATTTCTCTTTACTGCCGATGCCTGTCACTCACGACACAAGAGACTGTCACGCATACCGTGTGAAACTGGGGGATAAGGTATTGACTCTTGCAACAGATTTGGGAAAAGCGACAAGCGAGCTTATGGAAGCCGTGAAGATCACCGACCACCTGATTATCGAGTCAAACTACAGCGAGACACTGTTGCAGGTAAGTTCATACACCGCATTCCTACGAGGCAGAATAGATTCCGACAATGGACATCTATCAAATGTTCAGACGGGAGAGATTGTTGATTTCGCATGCAAAAAGGGTAGGGTAAAGCATATCCATCTGGCTCATATCTCAGCCAATTCCAACACTCCTGAAACAGCGTTAAACTACTCTAAGAAATTCGTTACAGATGGAGTTGAAATAGACGCTTTACCAAGAAAAGAGATTAGCGAAATGTGGGAGATATAAACTGAAATATCGCGTCTTCCAGACGTGATAATCCATCATCAATAAAAAAAATCTATTACAGACATAAAATATGGCCATTACGTAGGCACTATTTCTAAGTTTGTCTGCAAATACATATCAAATATTCTTTATTTTATTTTTCAGTGTGGCATAATATTCTTCAGGTGTAATTTTGTATCTGAATTAAATAAAAAGCCACATGAATATACAGTATCACAAACATTGGAGCAAGAACCTGAATCGAGAAATCGAATATAAGGTTTACGGCACTGACGGCCAGGGCGTATTAGTGTTTCCATCACAGAATCAGAGATTCTATGAATGGGAAGACAATGGCATGATCTCGGCACTTTCTCCTATGATTGAATCTGGACATATTCACATCATCTGCTGTGACAGTATTGATTCTGAGACTTGGAGCAATGGTGTCAACGGAGAGAATATTACATACGTCTCAGACTTTGAGAAAAGTCGTTATCACGATCGCATTGCTCTTCACGAAAAATGGTACAATTATATCATCGAGGAACTGATACCTGAAGTCAACAACGGCGAACAATTAATAGTGGCGGGTTGCTCAATGGGTGGTTATCATGGGGGCAATTTGTTCTTCCGACGTCCAGACTTATTCTGCGCAATGCTATCGTTGAGCGGTCTGTTCCATGCAAACTATTTTTTCCCTCAGTACGACGATGAACTGATATATTTAAATTCACCTATCGATTTCCTTAACGGACAACATAACACTTCTATTCTGCTCAACCAATATAAAGACAAACTGATTATATGTTGCTGTGGTCAAGGAGAACATGAGGAAATCACTGGGGCATCCACCCGTCGCCTACAAAAAGTACTTGCCAATGCTGGAATCAACGGAATATTCGATTTTTGGGGCACTGACGTCAACCATGATTTCTATTGGTGGCGAAAACAAGCGGTGTATTTCTTTGATAAAATCATAAACAACAAGTACAGAAAAGTTGCATAATCACATAATTATAAACAAGTTACCACTAAAACATTACTGCTATGAATTTTATATTTATATCCCCACATTTTCCACATACATATTGGGCATTCTGCAACAGACTTAAACAGAATGGTGTGAATGTGCTTGCCATCGCAGACGCTCCATACGATTCACTCATACCAGAATTGAAAGATTCACTCACAGAATATTATAAAGTGGACAATCTTGAAAACTATGATGAAGTATACCGAGCCGTGGCTTTCTTTGCCTTCAAATATGGAAGAATTGATTGGATTGAATCAAATAATGAATATTGGCTAGAACAAGATGCTCGCCTAAGAACAGACTTTAATGTAAATAGCGGAATAAAGAGTGACAGTATCGCCGCTATAAAAGAGAAGTCAGAAATGAAAAAATACTATATCAAAGGAGGAATACCTACTGCAAGACAGATCAAAGCATCGAAAGGAGAACGCAAGATTATTGCTTTTGCAGATGAGGTAGGATATCCACTAATCGCAAAACCTGATGTGGGCGTAGGTGCAGGAGGTACACATAAAATACACAATAACGACGAACTAAAAACGTTTTTCAAGCACGTGGGTGGAGAATTGGGGAACTATGTGTTGGAGGAGTTTATCACAGGTGATATCTGTTCATACGACGCTATCATCGACTCAAAATCACAGGCATTGTTTGAATCCATGACTGTTTGGCCGCCTTCAATCATGGATATAGTGAACAAGCAACTGGATCTTTCTTATTACGTCTCTCCAGAGATTCCCGAATCATTGAGCATATTGGGCAGGAAGACAGTGGAGGTATTCAACGTCAAGAGTCGATTTGTGCATCTGGAGTTTTTCCGTCTTGATTCCGACCGAAAAGGTTTGGGAAAGAAGGGAGATTTTGTGGCACTTGAAGTAAATATGCGTCCAGCAGGAGGATATACGCCAGATATGATTAACTTTGCACACAGCACAGACATATACCATATTTGGGCAGACATGATTACATACGACAAGTCTAGGCTTGCAACGTCTAACCAACATAATATAGGCAATGCATTGTCACTTCCATGGAACGACGAATTTTATTGTGCTTTCGCATCTCGTCGTGATATATATGATTATGTATATAGCATAGAAGACGTGATAAAGAAATATAGAGAACAGTTAGTCATGTGTGAAAGAATGCCAGAAATACTGTCTGGAGCAATGGGACAACAGATGTTTACAGTCAAACTGAAAACAAAAGAGGAGGTTGATGAATTTGTAGAATTTGTACACAAGAAAAAATAGAAAAAGCCAATGGAATCTACTTATGTTAAATGGTACAGCCAATCGCTCGGACGCGACATGGAATTTAAGATATACGGCAATGGCCGTCGCACGTTGTTCGTTTTTCCTTCTCAGAATGGACGTTTCTATGATTATGAGAATTTTGGGATGACGGATGTGCTGGCTTATTGGGTTGACAAGGGAGATCTGCGTATCGTCTGCTGCGACAGTATAGATAATGAGACTTGGAGCGACTATGGTGGTAATCCTCGATGGCGAATAGAACAGCATGAAAGATGGTTCCACTATATTGTCGACGAACTGATCCCGAGCATAAGACGTGGTTACGAGACTTTCATTGTCACAGGTTGTTCAATGGGTGGATTCCATGCAGGAAACTTTTTCTTCCGTCGTCCAGACCTTTTCGATACTGTCATCGCACTAAGCGGACTATACCACGCCAGCTATTTCTTCGGCGATTACTCCGATGAATTGGTTTACTCTAATTCACCACTGGATTTTTTGCGTTGGATGCCTTACGATCACTATTACTGGGATATGTACCGTCACCGTAGACTCATCTTTTGTGTAGGGCAGGGTAATTGGGAAGAAGATCTGTTAGATTCCACACGTCGTCTGGATACTTTGTTGTGCGAGAAAGGAGTTCCCGCATGGTTTGATTATTGGGGACACGATGTTGCCCATGATTGGGTATGGTGGAAAAAACAAATTCCATATTTCATTGGAAACGTGTTAGGATAACCCCAAAATTACGTATAACGATAGCCCCGCACATCCGCAGCGATGCTGCGTATGTACGGGGCTTTAAAAATAGCGTCTTCCAGACGCAAACCCACACCACATACCCCGCACATACGCAACTACGTTGCATATGTACGGGGCTTTAAAGATAGCGTCTTCCAGACGCAAACCATCAACCATCAATCATCCACCGTCAATCATCAACCTTCCACCGTCAACCATCAATCATCCTTAAGGAACAGATCCGTTTTGGGATCTATTTTCCATTCCCTTAAAGTATGTTCATATTCGGATTTGAAACTTTGTTTTTTGTGATGTGTCTTCTGATTCATGATATACCTGCGAATCATCTCTTTGTCTCGTTCACAATAAGAAAATGCGGCGTAACCGTTTGACCATCCATAAAACAACGGAAACTTACGAGTTTGGGTTTTCAACCACTTACTTGTCTCTGTTTTAAGTACTTGGACGAATTCGCTAACTGAAATTGTGGGTTTGATACTAACTAACATGTGAATATGATCACTCATTCCTCCAATACGAATCAATTTGCACTCCTTCCTTTCACAATAACCTAAAATGTAAGCGTAAAGTTCACGCTCATATTCTTCTGTGATTGCTCGTACAGACCGTTTGGTCCTCCATACAATGTGATAATATAATACAACATGTGCCATTACTAATATTTTGTGAGGTATATATTGTTTACCTCTGGTTACTAATTCCTAAATTATATGAATCATATAGGATCCATTATCGTCTGGAAGACGATATCTCTTTAACCGAGGGTGTCGAGGCAATACCGTAGGTGTTGCTGGCCCCCTCGGTTATACGACGCACGCCTAGCTCCGCACATATACATCCTCACACACCACGTCGCATACGTACACATCATCCGCACCATTCCCCCGCACATCCGCAGCGATGCTGCGTATGTACGGGGCTATAGAGATAGCGTCTTCCAGACGCGACATTCACCATCAATCATCAACCGTCAATCATCAATCATCAACCATCAATCCATCGTTATTCCTCCGGTACCGGTAAATCGTATGGTGTTTCTTCGATAGCTTCACAGATTCTGTTGATGAAATCTTCTGTGATGGCTGTCTTCCACTTCGTCGTCTTAACTGTACGTGTGAAATCAAATGTAGGATCAAAACGGTAGTTGTCTGTTGTGGCTATCTTCACATGCTCATTGTCGTCGTCAACATACCAAACCAATTTATCTGGGATATCGTTGAACGGTGCTTCCGACACTAATATCTTACGCAGATCCGACTTGCAGCTATCCAATGTCTGCTGCAATACGCCCCATCTCTTCAAATCAAACTTGCGGATCATCTCCGCTGTAAACTCAAACGCTCGCTCGTCTCGGATCACGTTGGTCATCTCTTCGTAACTGCGTATATTCGCTATATACTTATCCAATGCCACCGTCAACACTGAATCAGGTGCACCTACAAATGCTCGTTTCCTAACCTCTTTCAACGCTTCCTTGGCTTCTGAAGTAGCCGTATGCTCCAATTCAGTCACACTCTCGGCATACATCAAAAGGACATCCGCATATCGGATAACAGGCAAATCAACTCCTGAATATTTCTGCTTTCCTGTGATGACGGGATTAAGCCATTCTCTACGGAATTTGCCAATTGAGATGTTGTTTGGCGACACGACTTTCTCTTTTCCAGATCCATCATATTGCGTGACGGATAGGGACACATCACGTCGAACATCAAAATGATTATATTTATGGTAATGCGACGTAGGGACAAGCACTCCACATTCACTTGAGCCATACGGTGATCCATCCGCATGTTTCTTGCCTACAAAATATCCGAGCTCACCACTATTGCCTTTCGACATCGCTATCTCAAAGATAATCTCATCACTGTTCTGATACGACATTATCTTGCGGAAAATCTGCTCGTAGTCCGACTCCAAAGAATAATGGCCATTGTCAATCACTTCCTTACACCAATTCTTTGCCTTCTCAATATAATCATTTCTGTCGGATGGTGCCGACTTATGATCGTCAGTCATGTGGAAACCGGCACGATACAGGGCGATTCTCGCACCCAATGACCTTGCGGCATCCTTTGATATTCTTGATGGAGTAGTCGACGTTGCTGGAAGCCATTCTATAGCTTCAGTGATGTCGTTTAATATATGATCAAGTATTTCTTTTCGATTGGTTTTACTTGTGTAGTCTGAATTTGCGTCTAAAATAAACGGCACGTCTCCCCATGAACGGACCAATTCATAATAGAGTAAGGCTCTGATTGTGAGAGCCTCTCCTTTGTATCCCAGGATTGTGGCTCTATCATCATTGGCAGACGTGAGTAATTTGCTGCCGTTGACTCCCTCTATGAAGTTATTCGCCTCTCTGATAGCGATATAGATAGATTCCCAGACGGATTTCAATTCAGTGTTGTATGGAGTCGCAACATATCTCGCGATCGCACGACGGCCATTGTCCGTATCTCCGCTTATACACTCTGTATCTGAATTAAGGCTAAGATAATACGACAGTTTCTTGCCATACAAGTTTCCCGACGACAATCTTACATAAACGCCATTCAATGCCTGCAATGCTAACGGAGTGGCATCAAAAACTTCTGTCTGGGATAGGGTAGACGGGGATGTCGATTCAAACTCTTCCTTGCAACCGCTGTTTATACACAAGAGTGATGTGGCAACAAACGCAGCAACACACCTGTTTTTCCAGATGCGTAATCTTCTGTTTTCTGTGTTAAATTGCCTTAATATCATCATCCTTTAGTTTACAATTGACAGGTTGACGGGTGTTAGTTGATAGTTTACAGTTGACGGATTACAGTTGATGGTTACTCTTTTTTGACTTCACCTTCTGTCAATCCCATCTCTCCCGCAATCTTATGCATAAGTTCAAGTGCAGCATTACGGTCGTTAGGAATAATTCCGTCTAATATAGCATCTTTCAATTTTTCCTTTATCTCTCCCACCTGACGGCATGGAGGCAAATTGAAAGTTGACATAATCTCGTCGCCTGAGACAGGAGGCTGGAACATTCGTATATGATCCTTCTCCTCAATCTCTTTCATCTTCTCACGGAGATTCTCATAATTCTTATGGAATCGCTCACGTTTCAACGCGTTGTTGGATGTGATGTCCGCATGACAGAGAATCATCAAGTCATCGATATCTTCTCCTGCCTCAAAAAGCAGACGTCTGATGGCGCTGTCCGTGATATCTTCCTCAATCAGATTGATCGGACGCATGTGGAGCAACACAAGTTTCTGCACATAAGCCATCTCATTTCCAAGCGACAGAGTCAGTTTCTTGAATATCTTTGGCACCATCTTTGTGCCGACGTATTCATGTCCGTGGAAACTCCATCCATGGCCATCCTCCCACTTCTTGCATTTAGGTTTACCTATATCGTGAAGCAACGCTGCTATTCTCAACCACTCATTATCACTCTCCTTAGCAGTGGAGTCGACCACCTGCATCGTATGATGGAAATTATCCTTGTGGCCTCTTCCGTCTCGCGTCTCAATGCCAGAAAGAGCACTTATTTCAGGGAGAACATGTTTCATCAGGCCAGTGTTGAGCATATGATATAAGCCGACGCTTGGACGTGGACTCTTCATTATCTTCACCAGCTCATCCTTCACGCGCTCCATCGAGATAATCTTGATCCTCTCGCTGTCTTTCACAATAGCGTTGTACGTGTTCTCTTCTATATACATCTCCAAAGTCGATGCGAATCTGACACATCTCATCATTCGCAACGGATCATCAGAGAAAGTGATGACAGGGTCGCAAGGAGTGCGAAGGATCTTGTTCTGCAAATCGGAATAACCATTGAACAAGTCAATCAGTTCACCCTTCTGACCGCAAGAAAGCCTGATACACATGGCATTCAAAGTGAAGTCGCGACGTGTAAGGTCATCTTCAAGAGTGCCAGGTTCACATTCCGGATTTCTGCTGTCATGACGGTAGCTTTCTTTTCTTGCAGTCACAAATTCAAGCTCATTCTTTCCCCATTTCACCTGGGCAGTACCGTATGATTTGAATACAGAAAGATGAGCATACTTGCCAATTTTATTCTTGACTGCGGTGCTTAATATTTCGCTTGAATCTTTACCAATTGTAAGGATATCAATGTCTTTACTTGGACGTCCAAGAATTAGGTCTCTCACATATCCGCCTACTACAAAAGCCTCAATACCAAGGTTTTCTGCAATTTCGGACACTAATTGTATACTCTTATCTTCAAATATTTTGCAAAAATCTACCATCACTGACAATTTACAGTGGCAAATTTAACAAAAATTTAGAAATGATAAAGCATAATCATCTCACATATTCAACATCACTCAACATCAGCTTGATTGCTTCAATGAAACCATGCTTAAACACTTCACTATGCAGGTATTCTTTGTAGAGTGAGATGTCTCCTTTTCGCTTACTTCTCATTATTCGATCGATAATGGTTATCATTTCCGCATCAACGGCCTGTTTGTCTGGATTTCCTACAACTAGTGTATTGTAGTCTTCATCTTCCACTACAGCTTTTGCTACTCCAAGCAACTTTGTTTTCTGGTCATCAGGAGATGCATTCCAACCCTTAAACCAACGGTCGTTGAATTCCTTAAGTATCTTATCCAACGGATCCTTAGGTTCTCCTTCTCCTCCTCCTGATACCATTACTGGCTTAAGTGGATCTATTACAGTCTCTTCTGCATCTAATGAGATTGTTTGGTTTAGAGAGGTGCGACGTAAGCCATAGGTATTCAAGTCTACTGAATCCAAAAGATCTTTCAAATCTGTGACTCCTGGTTTTTCAATTATGAGTTGAGGAATCAAATAACGAAGGAACCAGAACAGTTTCTCCCAATCTAGTTTCTCGTATGGCAGGATGGCTGCGACTTTGCTGTAAACCTTCACAAACTGCTTACATTTCATCTTAAAGTCTGGTTTACCATTCTCATCCCACTCAATCTCTTTATTGAATCTATCAGCACAAGTGTCTATGATTGGTGCCCACTTGTCCGCTTCCGCACCATGCATATAAAGATCTATAAACTCTTCCACTTCTTCCATTTCAAACACACCAACAGAGAGAAGAGTATTTTTCAATTGATGCAGCACATTCACATCTGTAGCTTCTGAAAGTGTCGTGGCTGTATAGAATGGGTCAAAAGCATTCTTGATACCTTCACTCTTATTGTAGAAGTCGAGGATAAAAAGATCCTCACTCAACTTTCCTAAGTCTGGAGCTGCACGATTAAGTCGAGAGAGTGCCTGTACTGCCAACACTCCGTCAAGAGGTTTATCGATATACATAGCACATAGTTTTGGCTGGTCGAAACCAGTCAAATATTTGTTTGCCACAACTAAAATGCGATAGTCGTCAGAATCAAAGAATTCAGGAGTCTTGTTTTCTGGGAATCCGTTCATTCCAGCTTCTGTATATGTTTTGCCATACTCGAATGTTTCAGCAACCATTCCGCACACATCAGACACATTTTTCTTATACGAAGAAGACATCTCATTTTCAACGATTAACGGAGTGTTTTTAGAAAGATCTGTTAATGGTACGTCCGTCACTTTGGGTGCATTGATTGAAGGCTTGTTTGAAAGTACCTTTTCTCCTGAGAATGCGATGAGTATCTTGAACGGCATCTTGTATTTCTCAATCAATTTGTTGAGTGCCTTGTAGTAAAGAATTGCACATTCAATGTCTTTAGTCACAACCATAGCCTTAGCCTTTCCATTCAGTTTATGGCTACGGAAAATTTTAGCATCGAAATGTTTTAGCATCACATCTGCCTTTGACTCAATAGTCTTTGGCTCACGCTCTACAGCCTGACGAAGCAGTTTTTGTGCTTTTGCATTGTTGTATTCCGGATTATCCTCGATACTTTTTGTTAGCTCGTAATAACCTTTATATGTCGTATAATTAGTAAGCACATCAAGGATGAAACCTTCCTCGATAGCCTGCTTCATGCTGTAAAGATGGAACGGATGGAATTTTCCATCTACGTCCTCAGATCCGAATCGTTCCAAAGTCTCCCTCTTTGGTGTGGCAGTGAACGCAAAGTAAGAGCAGTTGCTGCTCATCTTGCGATCCTTCATCAGTTTCTCCAGCAATGCATCTGTATCACCACCGTCAGTGTCGCCATCTTTCTGCACCGTCGCATTCAGTTTATCCGCTGCAATACCAGATTGGGAAGAATGAGCCTCGTCTATGATGACCGCGAAATTATGGTCGGAGACGTCGGATATGGCATCACAGATAAAAGGGAATTTCTGGATTGTTGTGATGATGATACGCTTATTGTTTTCTATGGCCACCTTCAGATCTCTCGACGAATCGGCATGAGCCACAATCTTCTCGCTCTGTCCGAACGCTTTGATATTGTCTGTGATCTGCTTATCAAGGATTCGACGGTCAGTGACTACGATTACAGAGTTGTAGAGTGGGGAATCGATAGACCTTGCCCTGACAGCATCCATAGAGTCCGGACATACCTTGATCAACTTGAACGCCAGCCAAGTCAACGAGTTAGACTTTCCCGATCCGGCAGAGTGTTCGATAAGATAAGTTTTTCCCACACCTTTATCAGCCACGTCGGCAGTCAGCTTTGTGACCACATCCAACTGATGGAAACGAGGGAAAATCAGTTTCTTGGCATTCTTCATTATGTGAGGAACCTTCTTCTGAGTCTTAGCCTCATCATAATCAAACAACACGTAGTTCATTATGATATCGGCGACGGTATCCTTCTTAAGCACCTCATCCCAAAGGTAGGAAGTTTTATATCCGCCATTTGTATTCACAGGATTTCCAGCACCCTGACCATTTGCCAAACCCTTATTGAATGGCATGAAGAATGTTTTGTCGAGATTTAGTTTGGTGGTGAAGAAAGCCTCATCCTTATCAAGAGTGAAGTGGGCGATGCAACGGCCATAGTTGAGCAACGTCTCCTTCGGATTACGCTCATACGATTTATATTGTTTCTGACCGTCGTATTTTGCGGTCTGATGAGTCCAAGGATTTTTCAGTTCAAAAGTGAAGATTGGCAAACCATTGACATACAGCACCATATCTATTTCCAATCCTGGATTATGGACAGAGAACGTCTGCTGACGAGTTATTGAAAACTGATTAGAATCATAATTTTTCTTAGATTGCTCAGAGTCGGCGGCAGATGGTTTTGGATAGAACAAAGAGAGTTTGATATTATTTACCTCCACACCCTTACGTAAAACATGGATGATACCAAAAGTCTTGACATCAGAATCGATTTGTTTTTCCACATCAGATTTCAGATCCTTGCCGACGTATTTCTCCAGTTCATTCTGCTGGGAAGATTTAAGGAACGACCACAAACGACGCTGATCCAGAGCCAACTTTTTGTCAAAATCGCCTGACAGACCCCAATAATATTGGGATGCGACGGGAGACTGAGCATCAGGATCAGTCATTCCCGACGCCTTACGCTCTTCAATAGAGCTTCCGACGAGAGCTTTCTCAATCAGAGCCTCAAAAGCCTGTTCGTTTGTCTTGCTTGTAGTCATAATATCCTATTTATCATTAATATGCAATATTTTATTCCCTCAATAGCTAGAGAAAAAATACTTAACAAAGTTAATCTTATTCCGATGTAATTAAAATTTGAATAGACTTATTTTCGAAAGTGGTTGTTTCCAAATTGGAAACAACCACTTAAAAATAACTTATTTGTCTCAGTTTCTATTTTCATCTTCCTTCTTTTCCACCTGTGGCATTGGCTCACACTGCTTCTTATTCACCACACGATCACGGAAAAGAGTTTTGTCCTTGAAATTTCTGTAGATATTTCGAGTGATTTCAGAATAATCATCTTCTCCTTCTTTTTCTCCCCATTTATAGTAGAATGGTTTGATAGAAATACAATTCTCATGTTCAAAAATTGTGTTGAGAAGAGTTCTATCTGAATTTCCACAAGAATGCCCCATAATGAATACTTGATACGGCAATCCTCCAATAAAATTCATTAACTTTTTGTAATTATTGTCCTCAAGATATTTTATGGATTTTGTATTTTTCAGCAGTTCGTTTTCGTTACGATCTTCTAGCTCCTGGAAATCTTTGTCCATCTCATCTCCATAACCAAAGATCATAGATTTTGTATTATCTAATGAGCCATGAATATGAAGAACTTTTATTGATGAATTCTTATACATTTCAGTAGTAGGCGTATAATTAAAATCCAATAAAACAGTTCTTTGGGAATAATAACCACGATATTTAATAAAATCCCTTATCCTACTTGGTGCAATATCAGATATATCTATAAAGCTTTTTAATATATCAGGAAGTTCTGAAATCATTTGTGAAGTTTCCTGTGTATTCAAATATTCCGCCAATTTATCTCGCAAGAAATCCATTTGATTGTTTAGACTCTCGCAAACTTCAATACTGTCAGCATATTTTTTCAATAGAGCATAATAATCACTCTCTATATCAGTCCATCCTTTAGTCTCTATATTTTTTAGGATTCTATCTAAAAAAAATGATTTATTTACATAAGAACTTCCTATGTTTTTTATGTTATTCTCTAATTTCGATAGAAATTCTAAACTATCTATTTCATTATTATCACAAAAAGCAGCTTTTGCAGAACAAACAAAAGTTGAATTTTGGAAATGAAACGTAAATGGTTGTTTCGAAAGAAACTTTATATTAAGCAATCCATCATTATGATGACTTATTTCTTCTTTTGTATCAAACAATTTTCTAAAAAAATCACCTAAATACCAACGAATAAATTGCTCATATTTAGTTTTCAATCCATGGGCAAGGTCAAAACCATTGCCTATAATCACAAGTCTGTTTATTCGTATATTATCTTCCATACTTAAACTTTATTTAATTACCTTATTATTTGTTATTTTCTAGCATTTTCCTCACCTCTTTATCGAAGTCGGAATCTATTTTTTGAGTCTTGTTGAAAATTTCATACTCTGCATCTGCTTTTTCATCCGCCATAGCTTTGGAAATTCTTCCTTTGTCTGGAAGGATCTGGTATCTGCGGAAAGAAATGAATTCGTTTACACTAGATGCAAATTGCTTCATATTGAATGTGTTTTCACGCTCGATAAGATCTTCGATATAATCGAAATAGCCAGAGACTAATCTTTCAAGCTGACGTATTTCCTTCTCATCAAGATAATTTTTAGCGATCTTGGTATCAGATTTAAGAATTCTTCCTTCTGGAGAATTTTTCCATGTCTTCAGACCCATGTTCTCTTGCTTATGGTCAGCATGAGTGTATATTATTTCTGGAGCTGTTTGTCCTGTGATGGCATAATGAAAACGGTTTTGAACCATCATGAAAAACTCTCTAGTGACATCAGATTTTGGATCGTAGTCGATAGAACATTCTGCATAGATGTCTGTTATCTGTTGCCAAATACGACGTTCACTAGCTCGGATAGAACGAACTCTCTCCAGCAATTCACGGAAATAGTCGGTTCCGAAAACCGTCTTGCCTTGCTTCAGACGCTCATCGTCCATAGCAAATCCTTTGCGGATATACTCGTTGAGCACCTTGGTTGCCCATTGGCGGAAACGAGTGGCACGAAGTGAATTGACACGATATCCCACAGCTATGATAGCGTCGAGGTTGTAGAACTGTGTCAGATAATTTTTGCCATCAGAAGCAGTTGCCGAGATTTTCTCGGTAACTGAATCCTTCACTAATTCTCCAGAATTAAAGATATTTTTCAAATGAAGACTTATATTGTCTGTAGAACAACCATATAGCTCCGACATCGCTTTCTGAGTACACCAAATGGTTTCGTCTTTCACCACAACCTGAACATTGCCATCTTCTTCTGGCAAGTTATATAAGATGAAGTCTATCTCTTTCATATCAACTTACTTTTACCTTTCCTGTCACCACATCATTTATTATTATCTGCTTTCGCTCCTATAAAAATTTTAATGACTAATGGATTTGATCAATACTCTAAATATTTTACGTATTAATTAAACAACCACACAACTACAATATAAGCAATTGAAGGTTCTGTTTTTGCATTGAAAAATGGATTAATAATACAAAATGTAAATATTGTTTATATTACTCGATAATCAATTTTCTTTTTCAGACAAAACATCTTTATCAAGATCTTTGTACCAATCTGAAGGTATCAATTTTACATCACCTCTCCATTCCTCCTGTACGCAACTTGTGAACCTTTCATCAGTCAACATTGCATGATCGGTGATAATAACTTGCATTTGGCCTTTCATTTCATCAACCCGATTGAAAATGAAATCGAATAATTTTTTTATTCCAATCAAATCTAGATCTTTTTCACCATTTCCTTGGGATGGATAATATACCTGAGAAGGCTGATCTAACATCAAAAAATGAGGTACAGGACGATTATTCTCAACAAAATATTTATGAAGAGCCATCAGTATAAGTATATGATAACTTACCCAATTTGCACCACTACCTAATTGAGACAAAGGAACCACTTCATTTCCAATTATTGACATCAATGTGAGTTTCGATAAGTTAAAAGAAACACTAGCACTATTATGCTCAACATCAAGTTGATTGTCCTGAACCCAAGAAGTCATCCAAGTATTAATCATCGCTAATATTGCATCCAAACGTTGTTGTTTTGAATCTTTATCCAACAAATCAGACAATCTATCAATTTCTGATTTGAGTTGACTAATTCGAATATCTAACGATTTGTCTTCCTTCAAGTTGACATTTTGCAAAAAGAATTCTATTTGTCCAAGTACTTTGCCTTTTTCAATATTCAAATCCCTTGTGACTTGTAAAGATTGTTCCTGTTGATAGATTTCCTTAATAGCACAATCTACATTGAAAAGATCATTTAGAACTTCTGTACGTTTAGCTTCTAAATCACTTATAAATTCATTAACCTTAGGCATTTCTGAATGTAATCCATTCAAATTTTCTTCCAACTTTTTCAATGACTGGTTCAGCATATCAATAGAAGGAATTCTATTAACCAGTTTTATATGACAAAGAGGACATTGGTCAAAACGGATACTATCAGTAACCTTAAAAAGGTTTACCGCTTTCAACCTTTCTTTTTGTACTTGCAAAGCATATTCATAATTAGAATTAGTGAACTTATAAACATTTGCAGAATCAATTCTATCGTCTATCTCAGCAATTTTTGATTTCAATTCTCTTCGTTTATTCTGTAAACGTTTTAATTCGGTTTGAGCTCCTGTTTGTTGACCCTGTACATCAACATCAGGAGTCCATCCCTTTAAAGATTCCAACAAAGATAATGCATCCTTATCGGTTTCGGCAGAATCTTCTTGAGGCAATAGATCAAGATCTTTAGCCTTCGAAACCAATTGATAGATTTGAGTACGACCATTACTAAGAATCTGCTCTATTTCATTTTTTTGCCGTATAAAAGCACGTAACTTCCGTTTCTTATTGTTTAAATCCAATTCAATAGAATACATATCCTCCTGAATAGCACCTAAAAAATATGGAATAGCCAACTTATATGAATTGGCTCTAAAAGGCTCATTCTGTTTGTAGAACAAAAATTCATTTTGAGCTATCGTAGTTTGAGGCTGAAAACAACAAAATTTTGTTTGGGATATATTTACTTCTAGCGGTTCTGAAGTACCGTTCTCATTTTTCAATTTACAATCGGCAATTTCTAACTTACTAGAAAGAAAAGATTTAAGATCGCTGACATTTTCATTTTCATTAAGAGAATCAAAAGAAGGAATGCTATCATCCCTTTTTACTTCAAAGTAAACCTTATCTGTATTATGAACATTTAAATAATAGGGATTAGGTCTAGCTATAAAAATGAACTCATTGTTATCAATAGCTAAAGTTAATCCAAACCATCTTACAGTCCGCCGAACAACACCATACGAAATATCACACTTACCCGCCCCTAAGCAATAATCAACTATCTTTATAAGGATCGTCTTTCCAGACTTAGACTCTCCTGAAATAATATTGACCTTACCTAGTTGAAAATCCAATTTTCGAAAATTGTCTGCATCCTTGTATAATACAATATTCTTTATTTGCATATTAAAGCTTTATTTTTAGATGTTGATATATCATTAATTCGTCATTTACAATGCCTAACCATTTTCCAAGGAATTTAGCTTTTTTAAACACCTCGTTTAATTCTTCTATTGAATTATCCCAACCTTTTTTATAGTTCTTTTCAGAAATATTTATCATCCCGTTTTCTTCTATTTTGAGAATATTCAAAGAAAACAGAAACATCAACGCTTTTTCAGTATATGGCATGTATCCCTGCACAATTGTATGAAAATTTATTAATTGGGCAGCATTAGTTTGTGTCCATTTATAAAATTTTTCTTTTGACTTTGCAGGTAGAGTTTTCCGTATTTCTTTTACTAGTAAAAATGGTAACACCAAAATCAATAAAGAATATGGTATTCCTTTAGAATCGTTTTTTTCATTATACCCTTCCAAAACCAGCAACAAACATTTCCCACAAAATGCTGGATTTAGTATATTTTCAGTTATATCTAATATATTGTTCATATTACTCAATCTATTAATTTATCATAATTAGGATGCCATCCTATTCGTTTTTCCTCTGCGAGCATATGATAAGACCCTATTGGATAATAGACACTTGAATAATTTGGTCTGATATTTGGATGAGATTTTACTATAAATTCATTATAAAAATCCTGACCTGCCTGTATCAGCTGCTGAGAATTTTCAGTACCATCAATTTTATCCACAACGATTGAAAACATTATATTCCAATTATCATATAGATTATTTTCGTATTTTTCTAACTCATCAGGCATAATTAAACCGTCTTGAAGCCATTTGTTTTTCTGCCCGTAAGCTTTCCGGAAATTATTGACAGCATTCAAAAGAGATCTGTTCCCTAGTGCAATAAGTTTCAGTTGCTTAAAAAATATATGATTCTCATACTCGTTTAGATTCTCTATTAGGTCCAACACAAAACTATCAGGAAGATTGTCTTGTTTTAATGTCTCAATTATTGCCCAAATTGCATTCTGCAAATCTATATCTTTAATTTCAGATTGTCCCGAATTAGACAACAAATTAATACATTGCTTCAACCACCAACCAATCACACCATCAAATAAAGCATTAACTTTATTTTGTGGTACATTATATTTCAATTGAGATTCAATAAGTTTTGTTACTTCAACAATATCTACTTCTTGATCAATAATATAAACATTGTTAACCAATAATTTTTTTTGAGTATCAGACAAATTACTAAACGCTTCATATGCTTTTTTCGTTGACTCAACGGATTGATCCGCTGATATTTTAATCATTTCCTTCAATGCATATTCAGCATCCCTACTTTTTCCATCTTTTAGTTTCAAAAGAAAAGAATTATCAGAAACTTTGCCTGTTGTTATCAAAGAGAAAATCGTGTTATCTATTTCTTTAATCTTACCTTGCTTTATTTCAGAAGACCAAACACGAATAGTTTTCCAAAAATCTAACGATCTATCACTCAATGAACTATCTTCCGTATTGTGGTGCTTTAATTGGATTAAATGCAAATTTTCAGAACAATTTATTACAAGATCATCGAGATCCTCCAACTTAATAGTCAGATTGGGTATTTCTCGTCTGCCCAACATTAAGTACAAACTATACAAAACCTGATAATAATAGCCCAAAGAAGGATCCTTGGCCTCAAATGATACGTTTTTATCCATATTATTTCTCTTTTCTATCATCCCACTTTCACTTTCCCCGTCACCACTTCATTGATTATTATCTGCTTCCGTTCCTGAAGAAGGGAGATTTGGTCGTTGAAGTTGTCTAATGCACGATCAATTTGTATTATACTTTTATTGATTGCACTTACAATGTACATTTGTTCGTCTATTGCCGGAAAAACTACGTCTATATTTTTAATTGTTTGTTGATTTAGATTTGGATCTTTTCTAGTACTCATTGCGTATTTTATCCATATCGGATGAATTGCTTGAAGATAAAAGAAAATAAATTCCGGAATAATCTTGTCAGTGCAATTAATAGAACATAAAGCCTGGTTTATGGTAGCTTCTGTATCTAATAATCCCAACTTTCCAAATGAACCTTCTCCACCATACATTGAAATAAGCACAGTTCCTTTTGGAAACAAAGGACAGCTCGCTGATTTCATTTCGTTAATAGAAAGATATTCCGATGTGTCTGTTATATGTGAATTTTTTAAATCAGTAGTACGTACCCATTTAATAGTAGACTGAGGATTATCTTTTCCTGAAATAGACCTAGGTGTTGATCCACTATTGGTTTTTGCAATATGCTTCAGCTTCCTCACCTCCCAACCTTCCGGTATCTCCCCAATCCAATCCACACCGCTATCCTTCATCTTCACATTTGGATCGAGTCCTTTGGTGACGGCATTGTTGATGATGATCTGCTTTCGCTCGTTCAGCAACTCTATCATCTTCTTCTGCTGAGATATTGCGGTGTCTATCTTGGATGTGGCGGAGTCTAAATATTTAACGATTAATTCTTGTTCCAATATAGAAGGAACCGAAACCTTAAAACTAGAAAATTCTTTTAATGATATTTCCCTGAATGTAGTTCCTACACTAAAAAAATCAAACTCATTCCTATATACACTAAGTAAATAATATAAAAATGTAGATATAACTTTTGAGTTAGGAACACATGCTATACATCCTTGATTAACGCATAATTCTTCTGTTGTAATTGAAACTTGCCCAACAGGAGCTCTCTTTGAAAAAACCACACTATTTTGAGGTAATACAACAGTAGAGCAAGCGGAAACACCTTCTTCAGTAATATTTCTAATACCACAGCTAACATATTTTGTTTCTGTCTTAAAATCTGCAGGTGTAATCCATCTCACATTTCCATTCCAATATTTTTCCACTGAAGAACTCGGTGTAGAACCAGATGAAATATTAGCTAAATGCTTCAAAGATATAACATCCCAATGACTCGGAATTTCTCCAAGCCATTGCACACCACTATCTTTATATTCACTATATTTCTCCATACCTTACTTCATTTCAAATAGTGATTTAATGAAGCCTTGGCTCTGTTCGTCAAGGGCAAGGATATCTGCTTCATTCTCAGCTAGGGAACGAAGTGGAGCTGGCTTGTAGAAATACTTGTTGAAACTTATCTCACAGCCTATCTTGGTAGGAGGGAGGTTGATCCATGCGTCGTCGACATACGGACGGACTTCCCTCTGGAAGTATTCGTAGATGTCTTCCTTTACCGGTATCTTCTCGCTGTCTCGCAAGTCGCTGTCGGTCTCGTATTCGATATAGGTGTTTTTATCTCCTTTCTTAAATCCATAGTCGGCAAGCATTTCCTCTTTGATGCCGAACACTGTTTCCAATTTCTCAATGTCCTTGCTGTTTGCTTTATGTATCTTTTTCACAACAGGCTCAGCGGAAGGATCGGGCACAGACATCGCTTTTGCAATTGTGTTGAGAACGGATGCTGACGCTTTGATTTCTAAGTTCTTAGCTTTCTCCACAATCAGCTCGGAGAATTTATTGAAATTCATAAACACGTCTGTACCGATGGCATGCATAAGTTCTTTTGCCACAAACTGAATTTCATTGCGTTCTCTCCATTTCTTTGGATCCAGATGGGATGCCAGTTTCTTGTCTGTCATCTTTATCTCATTCTCATTCAAATACTCCTTGATATTCGGAATCTCGGAATCAAGTCCGCTGAAAACACTCTTTCCGTAGGTCTGGTAGAGCCATTTGCTTATTTCTATATCAGAACTGTCGAAAAGCATCTCATCTATCTTAAGAGCGTTGAACTGGCTTTTCAGACGTAGGGGTCGCTCAATCGTGACATTGAAGTAGCGGAAATCATCACCGTCGAAGATCTTAGATCCAAGCTTTGTCTCTTCCGTCGCCTCTTGCTCCACAAAATCCATATACACCTTCAAAATGGCGTCTCTGAACTGGTCTGAGATGGTACAGTTTCGTGATCCCTGATTCTTTCTCAATTTTTCGAAAGCTTGTGAAGCGTCGATAAGCTGTACCTTTTCTTTGCGATTCTCCGCTTTTTTGTTTGTGAGAATCCATACGTATGTGGAGATACCTGTATTATAGAAGATATTATTAGGCAATTGGATAATGGCATCCACCAAATCATTCTCTATCAAGTAGCGACGGATATTGCTCTCACCACTTCCTGCGTCTCCTGTAAATAGGCTGGATCCATTATGAATGGATGCGACGCGGGATCCCTGTGGCTGAAATGTCAATGGTTTCATCTTGTCGACCTCCTCCAAAATAAACAGAAGCTGACCGTCAGATGTACGTGGGGTACAGTCTAAGACCTCTTCCTCTCCTGCGAAATTGGTCAGTTTCAGTTCAAAACGGCTGTCGAGCAAAGCTTTATCGTGATAAATCTTATCCTTATCTGTCTTCCAAGACTTGCCATAAGGAGGATTAGTCAGCATATATCCGAAAGACTTGTCCGCAAAAGAATCCTCAGTGATAGTGTTGCCAAGTTTCATTCCGCTTGGATCCACACCTTTGATGATCAGGTCGGATTTACAGATAGCGTATGTCTCAGGGTTTATCTCCGTGCCGGCAAGCTGGATAGCATTGCTTTTGACTCCGATTTCCAACAGATACTCACGACCTTCCGTCAGCATACCACCCGAACCACAAGCAGGGTCGTAGAGAGTGATGATCTTTGGAAGATTATCCTTGACAGGTTCGAAAATTAGGTGGGCTAGCAAAGAGATGGCATCACGTGGAGTGAAGTGTTCACCAGCCTCCTCATTGTTCTCCTCGTTGAATTTGCGAAGCAGTTCCTCAAACACCGTGCCCATTCCGATATTTGTAAGGGCAGGCAGAATCAAGCCATCCGGATCTGTAGCTTCCTTATCCGTCAGATTGATACGGGGATCAGTGATACGCTCGATCATGGAAAGCAGACGGTCGTTGTCGGCAAGTTTCCTGGCTTTGTTGTAGTATTCGAAATTCTTTAGCACATCACGGACATTCTCACTATAGCCGTTCAGATACTCCACAAAATTATTGTAAAGCAGGTCGTTATTGTCTGTAGCCTGTGATTTCAGACGGTTCAATGTCCATTTGCTAGTGTTGAAATAAGACAGACCAGTGATATCAGTGAAGATACCCTCATCAATGTCATCCACACCGCCATTCTCCTTTATTTCCTCTTCCACCTCAGCTTTGGTAGGTTCAAGAAGGGCATCAAGTCGACGCAGCACCACCATCGGTAGAATTACATCACGATACTGACCACGAAGGAAGACATCACGGAGAACATCATCCGCAATATTCCAGATAAGAGAAACAATTTGGCTGTGTGAGCTATCCATATATATTAAAGTCTGTCAATTTTATTTGGGTAAAATTATTGAAATTTTGTGAGACACGAAAGATTTTTTGCATTTAAGCGACGGCTAATGCTGACAGCGTAAAATGTCATCCCGACAATTATGAATTACGCATTTCCTCGATACTCACTCGGAGTCACTCCGTATTTAGCCTTGAAAACACGTGAGAAATATCTTTGGTCGGCAATACCTATCTCAATCGAGATCTGCTGGATATTCATATCTGTGGTCTTCATCAACTCCACAGCTCTGCGTAATCTGACATCACGTATCACTTCATTTGGAGTCAGACTGAAGTATGTCTTACACTTGGCGGATAGGGCAGTGCGTGAGATCTTCAACTTGTCGGCAAGCGTATCCACAGTGGCATCAAAATCCGGAATTATCTCCGTCACCGCATCAATGATCGCGCTCGCCTCACGCATATCTGGCGACTCCGCATCTTTCTTCTCAACAACAATATCCTTGTCTGCCTCGATCAACGATTTCTGATAGAATCGCTGTAGCATCTCTCTTTCGGAAATGATATTGGCGATCCTTGCCTTCAGATATGCCATGCTGAACGGCTTGGTTATATAGTCGGTAGCTCCGATCTTAAGCAGATCAAGTTTGCTCTGCATATCTGTCTTTGCAGTAAGCATCACCACTGGGATATGTGAAGTGTCGGCATACTGCTTCACTTCCGCACAATATTCCTGACCATCCATATGTGGCATCATGATGTCGGTGATCACAAGATCCGGCATATATTCCTTCGTCTTTTCCACACCGATTCTGCCATCCTCAGCCTCGATTACCGTGTAGTCGCCAGACAAAGTATCGACGATGAAGCGTCGCAACTCGGCATTATCCTCATTAATAAGAATCGTGTAATTGCTATGCGAATGGACGCTCTCTGTTTGTGTAGGACTCTCGTCGTAGAAATCTTTCTCCACATAAGAGGCATTGCTCATAGGAATAGTCACTGTGAATTTCGAGCCTTTGCCTTTTTCGCTGTCGACGGTGATCTTTCCACCATGTTTGTCCACAATCTCCTTTACAATCGACAGTCCGATTCCTTTGCCTAGCTCCATGTTGTGGCTGTTCGTCATAAACCTGTTGAAGATCGACGACAACTCTTTTTTATCAATTCCACAGCCGTTATCGGTAACCGTCAGGATCAGATTATCGCCATCCTTATTTGCTCCGACTATGATGTTACCGTCGACAGGAGTGAATTTCATCGCATTCGACACAAGGTTTATCATCACCGTCTCCATCTTATCATAATCGGCAATAATAGGAGCGTCTCCGACATTATTTGCAAACGAAAGAGTTATATTCTTTTCCTGACTCTTCGTCTGGAAAATCTTCGAAAGGCTGTCGAAAATATCCGAAATCTTGAATTTGTTTAGATTCAGCTCGATATGATGTGAAGAGAACTTGCTGAAATCAAGCAACTGGTCTATCATCTTCGTCATTCGCTGTGTATTCTTCCTCATCACACCAACCAGTTTTTGCTCGTCATCCGTAAGTGTCGGGCTTGAACTCAATTTCTCAATCGGAGCCGAGATCAAAGTCAATGGAGTACGAATCTCATGGGAGATATCAGTGAAGAATCTCATCTTCTCCTCGCTCAATTCAGCGTCGAGCTCCATTTTTGTACGCAGACGATAGAAACGGCTATATGCGTACACAATTCCCGCAATGAAAAGACAAAGAATCAAAAAATACAGGAGATATGCCCATGGAGTCTCCCAATTAGATGGTAAGACGGTGATATTCAATTTCCTTTCGTGACTGCTCCAATTGCCATCGCTGTTGGTGCATCTGATAGTCAATTCATATTTTCCATAAGGGATATTAGTGTAAGACGCTACTGGCTCATTCGTGTAAGTCCATTTATCACTGAATGGGTATAGACGGTAGGCATAACGAATCTGTGTGCCAGAACGATAGTCTGTGCTTGCGAAACGGATAGAGAAATCCTTGTTGTCATGCTCCAGCTCTACATTACTGACTGTATTGATGTCATCCATATTATCCTCGTCGTCAGCACTCTTCAAAAATTTGAATTCCGACAGGATGATAGAAGGATCATACTCTATTTGATTCAATTGTGAAGTGTTGACTATATAAAAGCCTGAATTCGACGCGATTGTCACCATATCATTCGTATGACGCTTGATCGAATTGCTTCGAAGGACAGCTCCATTACCGAAGTTAAAATATTGAGTCTTGTCGCTCTTGCTGTTTATCACGACAAATGATTTCTGAGTCAGCACACAGATTCTAGAATTCTTGGTAGGGTAGAGAGCCAACACAATCTCTGAATCCAACGGCTCTTTCACCAGATCCAATTTCTGCAATTCAAGAGGGACTCCAAGCATTCTGTCGCTTCCACAGTAGTATATTCCGCCACCAAATGTGGAGATCCATATCTTATGCTCATCATCTTCCTTGATATCCGTGATAAAAGAATATTGCAGGTTGGTAGTTTCTGAATTATAGAAGAAGAATTTGATATCAGCAGGTTTATCGAACTGATTGTCTAACAATGTTATACCATCAGGAGACCCCAACCATACGACTCCCTGATAATCCTCAAACAAACAGTTTATCTTGAACAGAGTAGGAGGGTAGGAAAATTTCCATTCATTCTCCATTGTAATGAAACTATCCTTTGCTGATTCCACAAGAAGCATCAGACCTTTTCTCTCTGTCGCCACCCATATATTCTTGCGTGAATCCTCCAGGATATCAGTCACAATACAGTTTTTCTTCTCATATTTTGTCGCTTTATATCCGTTACCATCCTTTATCACCCTGTAGACGCCGTTGTCTCCACCAAGCCACACACCACCTTGTCGGCTGACCTCAATAGTGTTGATCTTGTCGAACTGAGTGTGGAAAGCTTCTGTTGAACCGGTCTCCGACAAAAATTTGACATTGTCATTCGGAGACATTATAGCCACTTCCGAACTCTGCAATGCGATCCAGATGTTGCCATCCGCGTCTGTGGCAGTGCAAACGACATCATTGAATGTCGAATAAGAATCAACAGTTGTGATTTTCTTACGGATGAAAGACGGGTTTCCTTCAACCTTCTTAATCAAAGCACCTCCTTCTATATTCCAACTGACTCCGACAGTATCAGCGGCATAATAGCTGTTGACGCTGAGCAGTTTGGCGTTCCCTGCGTCTACTTCATCTTCCTGCCCATACGGGATTTTCAATTTTTTATTTGGGGAAACAAGATACAGGTTTTTATCCGCATCTAGCGAGATATCAGTGACATAGAAAAAATCAGATGCGTTGAAACGTTCTAGAGAAGGATAAAGTCTGAAACTTTTGTCTTTAGCGGAAAAAATGAAAGCTTGGCCATTATTGTTAAGCAAGGCGAATGTAGTGTTGTCAATACAAAGAATCTTTATGAACTGATTACTGATAGATGTGTTGTAGTCCGACGGATTGGCACGATAGGTCTTGAACTGATAGCCATCATACCTGCATATACCATCAAGTGTCGACACCCACACAAATCCATCATTACCTTTTGCCACACCAGTAGCCATAGACGGCAGACCGCTGTTGTGCTCCGAAAACCTTTCAGTATGCATAACCTCGGCATTAGCCAGCAAAAGAAATAAAGAAAGAATCAGTGTAAAGATTTTTCTAAGTGACACTATTTTTTCTAAAATTTAGGTGTTGTCCATTTGATTCTACAGATTGTCATTGCGGACATTCTGTAATGGCGTGGAAAAAGCATTACGCTCTTGGCATACCTCGTTTACGACAACTGAGATCATGTGTTTTATAAAAATCCCCTTATAGACGTACATTTACGCCTATAAGGGGGAATCTTATGATGCTTATTTTTTATTTATCAATTCCAACGCCGCATCAAGGATTGTCAAATCATCCAGTTCAACGAAACCTCCATCGGGGCCTTCTTCGTGATGAACTCCGGAGATTGTTGGCACTCCATCCTCAGCAGTCGCATGAAAGTAGAACCTTACTTCGTCTGCTGTGATTCCCAAACGATTGGCTATTGTGTCGATTGCTCCATGAGGGAGATTGTCGCGCAACAACCTAAACTCGTTATACGTTAATCTCTTTTTCATTTAGCGTTGAATTTAAATTATAATCCTAAAATGCCAAACTTAGCATTTAGAATTTTGCACTTCGAATTTTATTATCTGTCGAAGCTTACTCTCTGACCCTTCTTATCGCCATTGATTTTACCCTCATCATAAACAAGGTTACCATTGACAAAAGTCTGAGTCACTTTGTATTGAAGCTGCTCACCAACCATTGGCGACCAACCACACTTGTAAAGTAAGTCTTTCTCTTCGATTGTGTATGGATCATCAGGTGATACAATCACAAGATCCGCATAATATCCCTTTCTGATGAAACCACGCTTCTCAACCTTGAAAATCTTAGCTGGGTTGTGACACATCTTCTCAACCACCTGCTCACGAGTGAAATTACCCTTCTTTGCAAGCTGAAGCATCATTGGCAATGTGTGCTGGATGCTTGGGATACCGGAAGCGGCTGTCAAAGCGTCGCCCTGCTTCTGGCTCAATAGGTGAGGGGAGTGGTCAGACGCTACTGTGTCGATGCTTCCCTGCTCAAGTCCCTTAAGCAGATTCTCACGGCTCTTCTCCTTCTTGATTGCAGGATTACATTTGATCTTTGCTCCCAAACGGTCGTAGTCTGTCTCATCAAACCATAGGTAGTTAGGACAAACCTCAGCTGTAATCTTCTTGTTTTCTATATCAACATTACGCTCAAACAAAGCAATCTCCTTCTTTGTAGACAAGTGAAGGACATGAAGCTGAGTGCCATGCTTCTTTGCAAGGTCGATGACGAAAGATGTGCACTTGTAGCAAGCGTCTGATGAACGGATGAACATATGCTCCGAAATAGGCACCTGACCTTCTGGATATTTAGCCTTGATAGCCTCAGTGTTAGCCTTGATCATAGCCTCATCCTCATTGTGAGTCACAACAGGAACCTTAGCTGAAGCGAAAATGTCCTCAAGACTCTGCTTAGAGTTCACCAACATTCCTCCAGTGCTGATTCCCATGAAAATCTTCACACCGGCAACAGCCTTAGGATCGATATTCTTGATTTCATCCACATTCTCGTTTGTAGCGCCAATGTAGAATCCATAATTAGTCAAACATTTCTTGCTTGCGATCTCAGCCTTCTGCTCAACCAATGCAGCAGTTGTAGTCTGAGGATTTGTGTTAGGCATATCAAACACAGTAGTGACACCACCTGCTACAGCAGCACGGCTCTCACTCTCAAAATCACCTTTCTCTGTAAGTCCTGGCTCACGGAAATGTACATGTGTGTCGATCACACCAGGCAAAACCCACTTGCCGTCAGCGTCAATGACAGTAGCACTCTTCAATACACTGTCTGGAATATTGTCTCTAAAAATCTTGGAGATTTTCTCACCCTCAATTAATAAAGATCCTTTATATGAGGTGCCGTCGTTAATGATTTTGGCATCCTTGATCAATATTGTATTCATATTATTAAAATAGTTTTTCCTAATTCCTAATTAGATTTTTGCTGCTTCTGCGGATATTTCTTGAACAGGCTTCGTAGACGTAATCCCATCACACCAAACAATGCTTCTCCAAAAATTCCTCCAGACATCTTAGATACTCCCAACACTCGGTTGATGAAGATAATAGGAACTTCTTTGATGGTAAATCCACATTTGTAAGCAGTATATTTCATCTCGATCTGGAAACCATAACCTTTGAGTTTGATTGTATCCAAACCGATTGTTTCCAACACCTCACGTCGGTAACATTTGAATCCGGCTGTGGTGTCGTGGATGTTCATTCCTGTGACTATTCTTACATACTTCGATGCAAAATACGACATCAATACTCGTCCGATTGGCCAATTCACAACATTCACTCCAGTTACGTAACGTGATCCGATTGCGACATCAGCACCTTCTTCGTTGCAGGCTGCATAAAGCTTTCTTAAATCCAACGGATTATGAGAGAAGTCTGCGTCCATCTCGAAAATGAAATCGTACTTTTTCTCAATTGCCCACTTGAAACCAGTAAGATACGCTGTGCCAAGACCAAGTTTTCCTGGTCTTTCAATAATAAACAGACGGTCTGAAAACTCATCCTGCATCATTCTTTTGACAATGTCTGCTGTGCCGTCTGGCGAACCGTCGTCAATGATCAACACATGGAAACCCTCAGGCAATTCAAAGACTGCTCTGCATATGTTTTCCACATTTTCTTTCTCATTGTATGTCGGTATTATAACTAAGCCGCTCATTTCTATTACATATTTCTATTGCAAATATAGTGAAAACAATTTAATATAAAATCGGTTTGCCATTCTATTAAATTTGTTTTTAAACATAAATTCGATATTTACCTAAATTTATCTATAAATCTGGAAAAACAAAACATTAAAAAACATGCTAATAGTTTTCTTGCATTTTGTTTTCTGCGTTATGCTGTTTTCTTGTCATTCATGAC
>CACZOA010000069.1 GCA_902782665.1 uncultured Bacteroidales bacterium | reverse complement strand
TTTGAGCACTTCCGCAGCTTGTATTGTTCCCAGCATTCCTGCGATAGCTCCCAACACTCCAGCTTGTGCGCAGGTCGGAACCAGATCCGGCGGGGGAGGAGAGTCGAAAAGACAGCGGTAACAGCTGCTTCCTGGAACATGAGTAAATGTTTGTCCTTCGAATTGAAGGATTCCTCCGTGGCTGAACGGTTTGTTCGCCATCACACAAGCGTCGTTGATCAGGAATTTGACTGGAAAATTATCCGTCGCATCTACAATGAAATCATATTCTTTGATGATATCCATCGCATTGTCGGCACGGAGAAAATCCTTGTAAGCGATTGCGTTGACGTGAGGATTGATCGCGTTGACTTTTTCTTTTGCCGAAAGTGCTTTTGAATATCCGACATCTTTTGTGAAATGGATTACTTGACGCTGGAGATTGCTCAAATCCACCACGTCGCCATCAATAATGCCTATTGTGCCTATCCCTGCAGCAGCAAGATAAAGGATGACGGGAGAGCCTAAGCCCCCCGCACCCACAGATAAAACTTTGGCATTATGTATTTTATCTTGTCCTTCTACGCCAACATCCTTCAATAAGATGTGACGTGAATATCTATATATTTCTTCTTCGCTAAAATCGAACATTTTCCTGTTGTAGATCGTTTATTTTCACGATTGTGGAACATCAGAGTGCGAATTTTACTTCTGCACTTTTCTGGAAGCCTTTTCTCCTATAGTCTGAATAATCTGTACCAAACCGATTAATAGCAGCACTGTGATGATCATGATGTCGGTCTGATAACGATAGTATCCGAAGCGGATGGCAAGGTCTCCGACACCACCTCCACCTACGATACCTGCCATAGCTGAATAGCCGACCAATGTGACAGCCAGAACCGTAAGTCCACGGATCATTCCGCTGAATGCACCTGGTAGCAAGACGTTGGTTACAATCCTAAACCAAGTGGCTCCCATAGCCAGTGATGCCTCAATCACTCCTTTGTCTATAGCATGCAGGTTTCCTTCCACCAAACGGGCATAGAATGCGATTGCCACAATACCTAACGGCATTGACGCAGCCTCTGGACCTATGGATGTGCCGACAACAAAACGTGTGAATGGCAACAGCAACACAAGCAGAATGACGAACGGCGTCGACATGATGACATTTATAATGAAGCCGACAAAAAGATTCACAACTCTATTTTGACATATACTCTGTTTGCTAGTAATATAAGACAACACTCCAAGTGGAGTACCCAATACGACCGCCAATAAAAGTGCGATTCCACACATTTCCAATGTTTCGCCGAACGCCGGCAACAGATTGTTGAGCAGTTCGGAATAATTAGTATCGTTCATTTATCACCTCCGTTCTATATGTGTTATTAATCAAATAATCCAAGCTTTTGTTGATATCGTCTTGTTTGCCGATCAATTGGACGATCAGTATGCCAAATGGCTTGTCGTTGATATATTCAATCTTGCCATGAAGAATATTTACGTCGACGTTGTAAAGTTTCACTACGTTGGAAACGATAGCGTTTTCTGCTTTTTCTCCGTTATATATGATTTTCACCAGTGGTTTCGATTTGTCTTCTGTCAGACGTCCGGGAAGGTCGAGATCAAAGGTGTGAGACAATAGAGTTTTTGTAAATTCGTGCTGAGGCTTCGTAAAAACATCGAATACATCGCCGATTTCCACCAATTCGCCTTTGTCCATCACTGCCACACGATGGCATATTTTCTTGACCACATCAAATTCGTGTGTGATAAGCACTATGGTGATTCCGAATTTTATGTTAATCACTTCCAGAAGTTGCAGGACATCGTTTGTTGTTTCGGGATCCAGTGCTGAAGTCGCTTCGTCGCAAAGTAAGATTTTAGGATTATTGGCGACGGCACGCGCGATTGCCACTCTCTGTTTCTGACCTCCACTCAATGTGTTTGGATAGACGTCCGCACGGTCCGACAATCCTACAAGGTTCAATAGTTCAGGCACACGTTGTTTGATCTCATCTTTGCTGCGTCCGGCGATCTCCATTGCAAAGGCCACATTCTGAGCCACAGTCTTGGTGCTGACGAGGTTGAATTGCTGAAAAATCATGCCTATTGAGTGACGGAATTTAGCAAGACTCTTTCCCGATAACGTGCCGATATCTTTGCCTTCTACTATTGTGTGTCCGCCAGTAGGCAGTTGAAGCTGATTGACTGTGCGTAGAAGTGTACTTTTGCCAGCTCCACTTGTTCCCACAATTCCCAATATCTCACCGTCTTTTACATCAAACGATACATTTTTGACTGCATCTACTCTTTGACCTTTCTTATTTGTAAACGATACACTAACATTATCAAATTTAATCATATCTTCTATCTTTTAACTTTTTTACAAATAGATGCCCGATTTTGACTCAATCGAGCATCTATGAAAGGACTCTGATTATTATCTGTTCTGTATATTCCATCTGTCTACATACCATTGTGGACGTTGGAATCTGTCGAATTCGTTGTCTGGATTCTCAAAGTAGTTTTTGAATTCTTCTGATTCATAAGCTTCCTGAGCATCCTTTACAAATTGTTGGTCTGCGTTTTCAGTACGAACTACAAACCAGATGAACAACTCAGGTGGCAAAGTCTCTCCGACGATTGATGATGATAGTTTCAATCCTGAAGATATTGCATAGTTGCCAGGGATCACAGCAAGTGCGCTACCGTCCAACGAGCGAGGCAACTGAGCTGCTTCCAACGGAACAATCTTAAGTTGGAATGGATTCTCGTCAATGTCATTTTCAGTGGCATTCTTGTCGTCGACAGTTGATTTTATCGTAAGCAGACCAAGTGAACGAAGGAATCTTAGTGAACGAGCAAGGTTGACTGCATCATTAGGCACGGACACGATGCCTCCAGGCTGAAGCTGTGCTTTCAATTCGTCGACGTTCTGCACTTTGTATTTGTCTGAGAAAAGACCGAGTGCCGCTGTTGGAACCGAGAATGAGGCGGTCAGGTCAACGCCCTTTGTGTCACAGAAATTTTGTCTGTATAGTGTGTTCTGGTAAATATTGGCATCTATCTCTTTGTTTGCCAAAGCAAGGTTGGGAGTCACCCAGTCTGTAAATTCAACTATTTTGATTTTATAACCCTTCTTTTCAAGTGCTGGCTGGATAGTCTTTTTGAATAGGTCGGAATATGGGCCAGGAGAAAAACCTACCGAGATTTCCTTCTTTTCTACACTTGATCCATTTGAATCTTTTGTTGCGTTGCCACATGAAAATAAAAAGAATGATGATAAAAAAAGCAATGCGGCTGTGATTAAGTTAATCTTTTTCATACAGTTCAATATTAATTAAGTTAAACAATAAGTTTTAGTTGTGATTAGAAGAAGAATGTTGTGGCGATCAAACCTCTGACACCTGACACATTGTGAGTGTCTTTCACCTTTCCATGGTCGGCGTAGTCAACATTTCCGTACGCTACATTGTCGTAGTCGAGTTCAGCTTGGATCGTCCATTGTTTGTGAGAGAACTTCAATGATGGAGATACTCTCAATATATGGTCGACATTTTGCCATCTGCCAAAGAAATCGCCACCTGCCAAGATGTTGTCATCAAATCCGAGATTCTTTGAATATCCGAAGAATAGGCTTGGCGACCATTTCTTACCCCATGAAAGACTCAACCAGTAAGAAGTGACGGCTGATGTAGAATATGTGCGTCTGCCTGTCTGCTCGTCAATTGATTTCACTGCGTAGCCTCCTTGCTGGAAATATTCACCCAAATTCTTTCCATACAGACCTCCTGTTCTAAGTCCGAAACGGTCTGCCAAATATTGTGCGAAATAGCTGAACGCATAAGAGCTTACAGTCTCATCAGTCTTGTATACAGCTTTTTGATCATTTGTGACCTTAGTGGCTGGTCGGATGCTCTTGACTTCACCAAGTATTCCGGCACTAAATTTTGGCGAAGTATAACGCCACTGCAAATGAAATTCTGGTATAGGATTCTGACGGATATCGCTGTTTGAAGAGGCCTCAAGTGTCGACTTGTGCTCAGTTTGGTATACACCTGCAGCTACAAAACTTACATGCTCAGTTGGCTTGAATGTGTAGCGGATCTGATCACCTCTGTTGAACTGGCGGAACGGTATACCGACGTGCAAACCAGCTACGTAAGGGAATGGAAGGTCTGCGAATGGATTCCAAGCCTTACCTAATAGCAACTCACCTTTCTGCCAGATGAATTTTGCCCAAGCCTGTCGCAATCTCACATTTACTGCGTTTCCACCGGAGAAATCGAACTCTACGTAGGCTTTGGAATTGGCTTTTCCTAGTTTCGGACCATCCAAAGTTGCTGTGAATCGAGTGGCCTGAGTAGAGAAATTTTGTCTGACAACATCGTTCAAGTCGTCGCCATTATTATCGTAAACATGGTCTTCTGGGAAGAAACCGAAAAGATCATCACAAGCACCTACAATCTCACGACTGTCCACATAATACTCAGCTCTGAAGAAACCTCCAAATTTCACTTTGATTTCGTCTCCGAACTTTATTGCTGGCACAAGGTCTTTAGCAGTTTCTGAAGTGACATCTTGCGTGGTTGTTGTAGCCTCTGTTGGTGTTTCTTTCTTAACAGTCTCTGTAGAAACATTCTGTGCACTTACTATTACTGTATTCAGTAAGATTAATCCTAAAATATGATAAAACTTTTTCATTCTC
>CACZOA010000068.1 GCA_902782665.1 uncultured Bacteroidales bacterium | reverse complement strand
GCAACACGTAATTGCTTTTCTGTCTCCGAAACGACTTTGACTGTCTCAGGCAACTGTTTTAGACAAACATAGCTGCGACGGAATTTCGAACCTTCCATATGTGGGTAGAAATGCCACTGCTGACCTGGAACCTTGATTGATGAAGAGACTCCACATTTAGCGGCGAAATTTGAATTGTCTGCCACTTCAACATGACCGACCACTCCACTCTGGCCTCCAAACATACAGTGTTTTCCAATTTTTGTTGAACCGGCTATACCAGTCAAAGCAGCCATAACTGTATTTTCTCCCACAACAACATTATGAGCGATATGAACAAGATTGTCTATCTTGACTCCCTTGTGTATCACTGTCTCACCCATTGTTGCTCTGTCAATTGTCGAATTTGCCCCAATCTCGACGTCGTCCTCCAATCGAACAATGCCAAGCTGAGGAATTTTGCTATAAGATCCGTCTGGATTTGGAGCGAAGCCAAAACCGTCTCCTCCTATCACACATCCAGCCTGCAAAACACATCTTTTACCAATCTTACAGCCTTTATATATAGTAACATTGGCATATACCAATGAATCATCTTCTAATGTGACACCCTGTCCGATAAATACATTCGCGTATATCTGACAACCATTGCCGATCACAGCACCGTCTTCAATCACAACATTCTGACCAATATAGACGTTCTCTCCGACCTTCGCCTTGTCTGAAATAGACGCAGATGGATGTATTCCATTTCTTTTTGGCGACAAATACTGATCAGCCAAACGAAGAAGCTGCGCGACAGCAGCGTACGGATCAGCAACTTTCAAAAGTGTGCATGTATATTCTTTTGTCGGAACAAAATCTTTAGACACTAACACAACAGATGACTTCGTGGAATAGAGATACTCTGTGTACTTTGGATTTGACAAAAATGAAATAGCTCCGTTTCTACCCTCTTCTATTTTTGCAAAAGTACTAACCTTTACATTCTCATCCCCATCGACTTGTCCATTAAGCATTGCTGCTAACTGTCCTGCTGTAAATTCCATGTTCTTAAAAATTATAAAATCAAGCAAAAGTAGTAAAATATTGACACATACCGCAATCTCTCACACGAATATGAGCCTTTGCGTTACTTTTTGAACATTAAATTCAACTAAAATCACATCTGAGTGCTAAAATACTGACGCGAATCATAATAGCAAAGATAGTATTTCCTCTCCTGTTTCGACAACAAAGAAAAGTCCAAAATATCCGAAACTTCACTCACATCACACAAATTTCCGTCGGAACGTAAAATATTCAGACCTCCATTTTTCAATGAATAAGCCTTACTTGTCACTGGCACAACTCTGCACAGATATTCAACTTCCTCATCAGAAAAATTAGTGACAGACTGTATCTGCTTCTTTATTTCATCGACATCAGACTGGCTTGGTTCATGATCAAAAACCTTAACCTTAAACAAGCGTCTGTCCGTAAGTGACTCACTTAACAAAGACAATATATTATCTTTATGGCATTGCCATACTTTCAATGCTGAATAGATATCAGAATCGTCGAATCTCGCATAATTTTCGAGTGATGAGCTGTAAATATCAAAAGAATCAGCTTCGACGTTGTTATATAGAAAATATCTCAATGATGGCGACGCGAACAATTCCTCGCCTTGTTTGGCAAGATAGATCGCACGTCTAAGCAACGATATCAATACCTGTTCAGCAGCGATTGATGCTTTATGAAGATAGACCTGCCAATACATCATTCGTCTGGCAATCAAAAACTTCTCGATTGAGTATATACCTTTCATCTCCACACAGAGTTTATCGTCTGCGACGTTCATCATCTTAATGATTCGTTCAGCGCCGATAACACCCTCCACGACACCCGTGAAATAGCAGTCACGACTAAGATAATCGAGTCTGTCTACATCCAACTGTCCTGAAATCAACTGGTGGAAAAAATGACGTGGGTATTTATCCTGAAAGATTTCGATGGCCATATCAAGTTTGCCACCGAAATCTTTATTTATCTGTTTCATCATCAGAAGAGAAATCTCCTCATGCGAGATGCCGGATACGAAAGTGCTCTCCAAAACATGAGAGAATGGAGCGTGACCGACATCGTGAAGAAGAATCGCAGCCATCGCGGCTTCTTTCTCTTCTTTTGAAATTGCGACTCCTTTATTATGAAGAGTAGTCAACGCCTCTTCCATCAGGTGCATAGCACCCAAAGAATGTAGGAAACGGGTATGCTGAGCACCAGGATACACCATATAAGTCAGACCCAGTTGTCTGATTCGAGACAAACGTTGAAAAAAACGATGTTCAATGATATCGTAAATAAACTCCGGAATATTAACAAATCCGTGTACTGGGTCGTTGATGATTTTTGTGCGCATTCCTCTGTCTACCCCAACAATTAAATCATTCCTGCCGCTTTCAAGAATCCAGCCATCTGCTCCTGTACCTTCTTAGCCTCACGTGCTGCAGCCTCCGCAAATGTCTCATCGTTGGCAGCATAGATGATCGCGCGAGAAGAGTTGACCAAGAGTCCGCACTGGCTGTTCATTCCATGTTTAACAACCTCCTCAAGGCTACCTCCCTGTGCTCCAATACCAGGAACAAGCAAGAAATTGTCTGGGATAATCTCACGAATGTCACTAAGCATATCTGCCTTAGTAGCTCCTACAACATACATCATATTGTCTGCATTACCCCAGTTCTTAGATGTCTTCAAAACTTTCTGATACAAAGTGTCTCCTGTCTCAGCATCCTTCATAAACTGGAAATCAAAAGCACCCTTGTTAGAAGTCAACGCAAGAAGAGTGACCCACTTGCCTTCGTATGTCAAGAATGGAGAAACTGAATCCTCACCCATATAAGGAGCTACAGTGACAGAGTCGAAATCCATAGCGCCGAAGAATGTACGGGCATACATTGCTGATGTGTTGCCGATGTCACCACGCTTAGCGTCAGCGATCAAGAACATATCTGGATAATTAGTACGGATATAGTCGACGGTACGCTCTAACACATCCCAACCCTGAAGACCAAGGCTTTCGTAGAATGCCAAATTCGGCTTATATGCGACGCAATATTTCGCAGTAGCGTCAATAATCTGTTTGTTGAACTCATAGATATAGTCGCCTTCGTATTTGTCGAACATAAACTCAGGAATCTTGTTCACGTCTGTGTCCAGACCTACACAAAGAAACGACTGTTTCTTCTTGATATTCTCAAATAATTCTTCTCTTGTCATATCTGTATTTTTTCAACCTTATACAAAATTTTGGCAAAGATAGCACCAAATACAATGAAATAAGAGAAAAAAATGCGAAAAATCACTGTTGCGGCTGTTTTTCTGGCGTCACAATCATCTTACTGTCGACAATGACGTTCAAATCCACGTCTGCATGAATACCATAAACCTTACCGTCGCAAGCATACTGCTGGATATAACAGTCGGGGAAATCTTCCGTCACAAACATCGCGTTATAATCAGCGACCCATAGTTTCACACCAGGGAAATTAGACGCTATTTTATATTTCGCATAGCAATGACGGTTGGAATAAATCATCACATCTTTTCCCTTTGACTGAAGATAATCAACCATCTTGCGTAAATTATAAACGGAGGTATCCACATTCATCATTTTGGGATTATTGACAGCTTTCGACTCTTCAAAATCAATCACCAAAGGAAAATTGTTTCGTTTTCCATTAGTGGCATCCAAAAAGATTTTTGCCTGGAGTTCACCATCACGGTCGAAATAGAAAAAATGATAAAATCCAAGCAACAATTTTGACTTCGCCGCTTTTGCGTAGTTGCCATAAAACCGTTGGTCACATTTTCCGTTTGGTCCGATTGAGGCTCGAAGTATAACAAAATGAGCACCCTCTTCCAATTCATCAAAATCAATTTTTCCCTGATAATGGCTCACGTCAACTCCCCAAAGTGTATCAGGCGGATTAGTGAGATCCATAGCTGTGTAATCAATGGTCTGATCCAAAACAGCTTTGTCTTCATTGCAAGATGAAAAACAAACAAGTATAAGAATTAGGAAATAAAAAAATCTGTCCATAAATCAAAATTATCACAGACACAAATATAAATATTATAATTCACATTTGGTTGGTTAGTGTTCGAAATTATGAGTACATATCTAATTTTTGCTAATCCTAGACAAAAACAAAAAAGGTTGCGATTACCCGCAACCTTTTTTGTTTATCTCAACTAATAAATTAGTTATCGTCTGATCAATGTGAAGTGTCCT
>CACZOA010000067.1 GCA_902782665.1 uncultured Bacteroidales bacterium | reverse complement strand
TGGTCATAGCCTATGTTACCTGCCAAACTCAGATTCATGTAGAATCGAGGACGAGGATTCCATATCACGGCTTCACAACCAACTCCAAGCAAGAATTGATTCGTAAAATTACTATAATCAAATGTTGCCTTCTCTCGATCTAATTCAATTAAAAGTCCAAGTTTCTCACTAGTATACAGATTGTAAAATAAGCCTAAGTTATAATCATTTCTGGTTCCTTTTCCCCAACGGAATCCCATTCCCATCTTTCCTTTAGTATGGATTAGTTGAGCGTTGCAACAACTAACAGCACAAAATAGTGCCAATAAAATCATATATATCTTTCTCATAATTACTCTACATTTATTTTTTTACTGTACCACATCGACCAAATTCCCATATCATCCATGCAACGGTAATATACCGTGTGCTCTCCAGTTGTCTGAAATGAATGATTAACGCTACTCAAAGATGTAGCTGTTATATATGTACCTCCATATGCGGCCTTGCCTGATTGCCAAGGTCCTTCTTCTAAATCAAATCTTTTATCTTCCAATGAATAAGGCACAATATTTCCATCTATACACCATTCATATTTCATGATTTTTCCGTCACGATCGAAACTCTGTTCTAGAGATAATTTGTATTCGTATTCATTATAATTAAACCTCTCTATCTGCAATACAGGAGTCGGAGGAATCGGTCCATAAACATTAACTTCTATTGTATATGTCTGATTATTTCCAAATACATCAAATACTTCCAAGTGTCCATGATAAGTGTTTAAAAGAGCAGCTGATGTATCATTTCTAAATAAGACATACTTATCACATGTATACGCATCATATAACAATATATTCAATTCTTTATTCTCTCCTATTTCAAAATTTCTTCCTCCCGTTATCGTCATTTCTTTTAAATTAACTCCATACAATGGACAAATTTCTTTATCACGGATTCCTTTTAACTTTACATTAGCCGTATCAGTAATAAAAAATCCTCCACCTTTAACATTAATTGCCGTTCTAAGATCAATAGTAATCTTCCTCATTTCCCCTTGTCTAATTGTATCTGCATGACCATTGATATTCACAATAAGATCAGGGAATTCGCTGTTCATTTCAAACCAATCCTCCCTACTGTCGCAAGAGGACAAAGCCACCAAAAGGACTAAAATAAAACCTAAATATCTCATGTTTAATCTAATTTATTCATTACTTCTGCATTAATAATTGTCTTGCTTGGAGCTGTAAACTTAAAGTTTCGTCCTCCATTTTCCTCATACATCTCAAAATAAAGGATCTTCTTTTTTGAAATTGTGAACTTCTTATAAAACAACACAATATCCATATCATTCTTTCCATGGACAACCCTATCGTCGCCACTATAATAACTATATATCGGATAAAGCTCTTCATCTTGTGTAAGATACTTCTTTCCCTGCTGTTTATCCGAAATATATGCTTTCAAAAAATCGATAGGATAATCTATCTTACTTTTATTTTTTGCATGCAAATGAAAGGCGATAACATCCTGATCCGTAAAAACACTGTATAACTGAAAAATCATTTTATATTCCTCTCTTCCAAGATCATATATATACTGTCCTTTCTTGATTATCCATTCAGATATTTTTCGCATATTCTCGTCGTCAACGCTCATATCCTCAAACAACGCACTGCCACCTTTGGAGAATGAGATGCTCATCTCTTTCGGATTTTTCGCATATCCGACGTTCATCGGATATATTTTCCCGTCAACGGTCACAACAGTGATCGACGTCTCATAAAATTTCCCGTTCTCATCGACTACACTCTTCACCCTGACTATATTGTCTATAGTCTGAGCCTTCTCGCTGATGACCTCTTTGTGACCTATTGCAATATCTGACACCTTTGTTGGCAAGATGATATGCGTTGTATGAATGTTACTCACTTCTATTCCTGTCGACGGAATAATATCCGTCGACATAATGCTATCCTTCACATTCTCCATGTCGACGGCGATATACGAGGGATTGGAATTGTACTCTACTATGAAGCTGTAGTATTTCCCATCAGTTGTGACAACACTGAGATTGGTTTTGTCAAATTGTGGCGCGGTTGCTTTCAGTTTCAATATTTTGTCGAGACATTTCTCAGCCATAAGTTTACCACTTCCCATGTCCGCATAGTTGACTTCTGCAGGAAACTTTAGAAAAAGATATTTCGTATCATTCAATTGGATCTTAATTGGACGAATATTACTTTGTGCGTTTGCACCAGACATGAAGAACGAAAATATCACGACGCATAGGGAAAACAACGATAGACGAAAATCTATCTTTCCACAGGAGATGTCATGTTTGTTGTCCATTTCAAGTTTGACAATTATAATGATACAATTTCTAACCAGCTACTAAGTTGAAAAATAAAATTACTATGTGACCAAAAAATCGCATTTTCTAAACAAACCGCATCAACAACACACAAGGACCTTCTGATAACTTCATCTTTTAACTTTTTACAACAATCCGTTAAGATTACGAGGTGCAAAATTACGAAAAAAGATTGTTTTTGCAATATGATTTCTCGACTAACGAGGCATAAAACGAAAATATTCAAATGATTTATTTTGTATTGGAGTAATTATACTTATTCATCAATGAAAATTAATAGTTTTTAACTCTAGATAATCGACTGAAATAAAGATTGTGATGGGCAGAGTTTCATTACTCTACCACTTCCACAATTCCCAAAGAAGCAATTATTCCCCAACATATTCGTCATCATCCGCAAAGAAATTCGTGTGGTCCCCTTTGTAATTCTTGTAGATCAATTCTCCTGCTTTTGTAGGATTTTCAATCGGACGTCGAAATACTCGTATCGCAGTTTTCTCCAGTTTGATAGACTTGTCACCCACATTCAACGATATGTCAAAGAGGTTGTTGTACTTGCAGACCTTGATTTTCAACTCTCCCTTTTGAGTTCTGTCTTCTCCTCCATATGCCTCATCAAACACTTTAAGTACCTCTGCCTCATTGAAATACATATAACATGAGTAACGGGAGTCTTTGTAATCCCACATAACCCAGAATTCTTTTAATCGGGATGGCATCTTGAACGCCTCGTTATATTTAGGTGTACGATCATAATGTTCACCATTTGTAAAATAAGATTCCACACTATAAACTGATGTCTCTTCGTTCTCAAACTCAAAATTCAAGGTGTAGTTGAATCTTTGAAGATATCGTTCCAATAATGGGGCTACTGATCCATGCTTACGCATATAGGAACGCCATGGACCATAATCAGGAAATTTCTCCGAATAAAACACATCATAATAGCTTTCCATGTTTTTCAATCCCCAACGTCTATATATATGACGTAAAATGTTATCATCAGTAACTTCATTTCCTGTAGCCGACCAATCCAGCAGAATACATTTTACAGGGGCTTTCACATACAGCATCACTTTCCCTTTTGGCATGAAACAGAGATCCACCCCCTGAATCAGTCGAAGTCTTTCTTCTCCTGTTGTGTCCTGAGAAGCCGGGATACATGGCTCTCCTCCATCATTGAACAACGACAATATCGTGTCGTAGGGTAACAAAGAGGCTACAGAATATACCTTTCTGTCCGAATAGGAGACCCACGTTGCCTCTATTGCTTTGGGCAAACAATATTTTCTTGACCTATCTCTGGCAACACCATCCATGCCACACCCCATTCCTCCATCTACAATGTTATTGCCAAAGGGGCTTAACGTTCCTGAATTTCCGATAAAACCTACCGACACATACTCCCCAGGGTTTAATCTTGGTGCGGAGCAGCACACGTCATAATAAAATCTTTCTTTCTCCATCTGTTCTTTTTCTTTTACTTTCTGTGTTTCTTTATTTTCCGCATTTAGTGTCATCAAAGAGAAAAAACAAAAACACAATAGAAAAAATTTCTTTATCATTATCGTTTTTTTTGCAAAAATAAAATTGGAATGTCAAATATCCAATACTTAACCAGGAATCACAGTTCTTTTGTTTCCTTTGTCAGAATTATATACGAACCCATCCTTAAAACACTCCTTTTTGGCTGACAAGTGCAAAAAATCATGCCTTATCTTTTTCAACAGTTCCTCTTCTTCAGACAACAGTTTGATGGTCTTTCTCTTAAATAAAAGGGATCCCGTTTTTTCTATTGTATATTCATATGCTCCTTCTTTTAATTTGTTATAAAAATCGCATAGTTCTTTGCTATATTCATGATTGATTCCATCAATTTCAAGACCATCGGAAGGAGGAAGTTTATAATCCTCAAACTTTAATGTCTTAAACACCTCATCCCGTCCTACAATCTTATCTTTCATAAGAAGGAACGGAATTATGCTGTACAGGTTGCTGATAGTTCGTTCTGATTCACCCTCGTTGAACCATCCTTCATCATGCAACAGTTTCTTTCCCTTAAGTCCTCTTGTGTAGTTCCAGTAACAATTAAAGAGTTCCTTACTGCCATGAGCATATCCTCCTCCTATGTCACTGTGAGATCCAGGGATGATTATATATTTGTCTTCTCCTCCAGCTGAAGAAATGTCGGTCAACATGAAATTCACCCTATACTCATCTCCAGCACAAATTTGAAAGACATTCTCCACATTTTTAGGATCTATCTTCAACGATAACTCATCCACATCATCCATAAAATCTGCTCCATAAGAGGAAACTGTATCATACAGTCCCAAGAATCTCACTTTCGGGGATGGGAAAAAACTGATCCCTGTTAATTTATCCAGCCAGTCTTTCTTCAAACTTGTGCTATAATCATTCTCTTTTTTCAACTTTTTTGTGACGTCCATATGTGTGCGCCAACCCATAACACGCGTATTTAGCGTTTTTTTCACATTAGTTTCTCCACTTCTTCTTTTTAGAAATGATGAAAAGCATCGGGCAGCGGCCGCTCCTCTGCTGAAACCGAACACATATAAATACATTGACACCTCTGTATTTTCTTTCTTCACATATCCGGTTATAAGATCATTGATTTTCTCACAAGCTGCTTCTACTTTCTTCTTCACCCCAAACAACCCTATCCCCAAGGCAGATCCCAACTCGTCATCACTGCAAGAGATAAAACCACCATTATCATTTATGAATTCATCTAATGATAATTTGCCATTCTCATATTTGTCATACGATGCTATTTCAGTACCACTTGTTGGAGAAGTGGTGAAATCCACCTTATTATTCTGTTCTGAATTGTTGGAATCTTCATCTATTTTTAGTTTTCTTGGCTTGGCTCCGATTCCTTCTATGTAAATAGGAACACATATTTTTTTAGGATTGGATTTATTTGTTTTAATTTCGTTTTTGAAACAATTATAAAACCTTACCACATTCGTATACTCATTGGTATAGCTGTCGTTACTGCCATAAAAAGCATTCCTTATCCCCGTTGGATTGGTTTCCAAATATTCCTGAAAAGATTTTTTTTCATTATCATAAGCTTTTAACAATTGCTTTGATTTAGAATATCCCAAACTTTTATCTTTTTTTATAGCATCTTTAATACTATCTTCCTTATACAATTTATCCAACTCTACTACAGCCAAAGATTCTGGATGCTCCGCTAAAAACTGTTCAAAATCTTTCCTCTCATCAATATTCGCCTTGCTGTTCAGTGTTCCATCAAAAAAAACACCAATATGCAATTCAAGTTGGATTTTTTCACTGTTTTGTGAACAATTATCTATTTCATTATTACCACCTCCAACCATGATTCGAAATTTTTAATCTATATAAACATTACTGCTTCCCTTGACATACATGCTTCCTTTAGAACTTAATGTGCTGTCTCCAGACGATTCACTTTCTAATTTTCCATTGAATTTTAAGTTCGCATCAGAATCGACTTTAAAAGCGAAATCTCCCGCCACTTTATACTCGAAATCATCACCAACAGAAATGTTTGATTTTCCTTCGATATTGCTGGAATAATTTCCCTCAACATCTTCGACAGAATCACCTTTGACCGTACTCGAACTATTCTTCTCCACTTCCATTTTATAGTTGTTGCCAACTGAAACATCAAAATCTTTTCCCGATTTCTGGGAAATTTTCTCCTCTGCTTCCAATGTGATGTTTTTAGATTGCAACACGATGTTCTCCTGAGACGAGATTACAATCGTCTTCTGGGATGAACTCAAATTGATGGTGTTGCCATTGCTGTCGGCAATTGTGATTCCCCAACTGCCTCCTTTGTCATCATCAAACACTATCTGATGGCCACTTTTGGTTAGAATTGTTCTCTTGTTGTTTCCTTCTCCTCCTCCTTTTCCTTCACTTCCGCTGAACACGCTTCCCATGACATACGGTCGGTTTGGATCGCCGTACTCAAAGCCGACCATTACCTGGTCGCCAACTTCTGGAATGAAGACCATGCCTCGGTTGGCTATGCCGCTGCCTCCCGCATCCGGTGTCTGCACTCGGATCCAATTGGTACTCTTGCCTGATCTTTTCTGCCAGTCGAACTGAACCTGCACTCTTCCCAATCCTTTGGGATCACTGTTACTACTTACCACTGCCATCTCAGGATATGCTTTGACACTGCCCAAATATCGCTGCGTGATAAACTCTCTGTCTGCAGGCGTTCCAACAAAATGATTGCTGTAGTTGCCAGACTTGTCCACCTTATGGACAATCTCCACCACTCGGTATCTGCCCAACGACGGAACGTTCATCTTGCTTGGGAAGATCACCTCCACTATTCCGCCCAACACCACCTGACATGTACGTGTCTGACCCTCGATACTGAGCATGGAACCTCCTAATGTTTTGTTTTTCTTGTCGAGCAAGGTCTTCAAATCGGAATCTGATGTGACGGGAGACGCACTCGCCACCATTTCCTGATCATCATACAATCTATCAGCATATCCTTTCACGTCAGAAAGTAATCCAACGCCTGAATCTTTCGCAGATTCCACATATATCTGTTTGTCTGCTTCATGGATATATTCATAGGCTGCGACGCTGCTAGAAATCGCTGAAGCTCGTGTGCATAGACTGAAGACATCCTGGTCAAAAGTCAACGTTACCTCTGGTGATTTTTGGGGTTGGCCGAAAATTATTGTTTTTCCATCATAGAAAAACATCTCATTGTACGTGCTCGACAATCTATTCAGAAAGTCCAAAACGCTTTCACGATATCGCATCATGTATGGGACGACTCCATTGAAACTGGGATCACATTCCACAGCAATTCCTGCATCCTGTGTCGCTTGTGACACTATTGTTTTAAGTTGACTATCAACAAACGAGTCCATTCCTCGTGAACCATTCAGTTTCACAATGTCTCCTTCTCCGATGATACGGACACGGTTGCTCTTGTGGTTAAGTGACTCATAGTCAGGTGCACTCTCCCATGCATCAATACGGACATCTGTCACTCTCCCTGAAAATTCGTATGGCGTACCTGTATCCCGATGCTCAAACGTGATTAATGCTCGTGAACCTATACGACTCAACAGTTTCTGTGGAGTCTGCTTCCACATCGCATCTTGGGACATAAATTCACACACCACTTCAAATCTGTGGCATGAATTCATACTTTGTTCTAGGACTAATGACTCAAACGGGATATTTTCTCCGTTGAGTGACACTCTTGGTTGTACCGGATTCAATTTCTGTGACATCCTTAAAGTATTTTTCCACAATTAATTTTCAATTCAAAAACAAAAAGGAGAAAGGCAAATAGCCTTCTCCTCTGTGTTTTTTAAGCTGTTGGCCAGTTCTCTTCATATTCAGCACCACCTATCTTTATGGTCTGAGCTGAAATTGTGACACTGATTGACATAGGAGCAGTTCCTACAATGTCAATTCCTTCGGAAAACTCAATGATGTACGCATTCTCGAAAGTAAGTTCTTTCATCTTACCTTCTTCATCTCCTTTTTTGAATTCAATACTTCCGTTGAATGGTTTGAACTGGTTGACCATTGTCTCCAAAATGGTTGTGTCCTCAGTCGACTCAACTCTTACTGTGATTTTTCCGCCATAAATGTTGGATGATGGACGTCCCTTTGAATCTACATCACGCTTAAGGGAATAACTGCAGTCGAGCACATCGTACTCCTTACCGCCTAAATTTAGAGTGGATCTAAATGCCATAACTTTTTAAATTAAAAATTAATAACTAAACATACGACACATTCGTAAAAACTAATCCTACCTTACAGATTGTTTTTTTTGCTGTTACCGTAATTGTTTGGTGCAAAGATAATATGCGTCGCAATAACTTCAAGCAAAGTTGATGCTAAATTTTTATTGTTTTAAGGTATTTTAACAAACGAAATATTGTTTCTGCATGTTTTCCACACAGGTTTGGCCATACTCATCTATCTTTTCCGCACGAACATATTTAAAACAAAAAAAGCCTGCGAAAAGCAAGCTTCAGCGGAGAGAGAGGGATTCGAACCCCCGGTACCCTTACGAGTACACCGGTTTTCAAGACCGGCTCATTCGACCACTCTG
>CACZOA010000066.1 GCA_902782665.1 uncultured Bacteroidales bacterium | reverse complement strand
AATGCTTTTCACAGAATCTGGAATATTGATTGTTTGCAGGCTTGAACAACCGTGGAATGTTCCATTCCCAATGCTTTTCACAGAATTCGGAATGCTGATTTCTTTTAGACTTGAACAGTTCTCAAATGCCCCATTCCCAATGCTTTCCACAGAATTTGGGATGTTGATTTCTTTTAGACTTGCACAATCAGAAAATGCTTTATACCCAATGCTTTTCACAGAATTCGGGATGTTGATTTCTTTTAGACTTGAACAGTTCTGAAATGCCCAGTCTCCAATGCTTTCCACAGAATTTGGAATGTTGATTTCTTTTAGACTTGAACAGTTCTGAAATGCCCAGTCTCCAATGCTTTCCATGTTGATTGTTTGTAGATTTGAGCAACCATAAAATGCTTCATTCCCAATTTTTTTCACAGAATTAGGAATGTTGACAGTTTGTAGATTAGAGCAATATGTGAATGCACCGTTTGGAATGGTTTGCATTGTGTCCGGCAATGAAATATTCTTTATATTACAAAACGTTTCTTTATCTATAGGAGGATTAAAGAAGTGATTGATTAACTCAAAAATATTCATTGTGAAGATAGACGGCTCCACTGAGGGGACTATCATGTAAGGTCCATTGTTTTCACTGATGATCCTGTATGTTCTCTCTTTTGGGATTAGTGTAGAAATAAAATGATGTACAATGAGAAGGATTATGGCGAAGGTTGTAATCGTCAAAATGAATTTTTTGTTGAAAATCGTTTTTTTGTCTGATTCGGTGTGCTGGTTTGCCATAAAGCTTTTTCTGCGATTTTTATCAAATCTATTGCCAATTTTTGTTTTTCATATTCCTCTTGAAGTGTCATCGCCGATGTGTATAAGTCATCATAAACGGTCTAGAAAAACAATACAAAATTATCTCTTTCCTGTTGTATGACAAAAAGATAATGGTGAATAAATGTTAATATTTTTATCTATCCACATATGAAATTCACCCACGGTTGGCAGGTATGGATACCGCAACCGTGGGTGATGATTTTTTGTCATTAGAATTCCACTTCAAAGTCAACTCGTCTGTTTAACGCTTTTCCTTTTTCCGTCTTGTTTGATGCCACTGGTTTTGTTCCTCCAAATCCATCACTTCTCAATCTTGACGATTTGATTCCTTTTTTCGTTAGATATTTCACTACTGCAGCGGCTCTTTCTTTCGACAACTTCAAGTTTTGTGCTGGCTTGCCGACATTGTCGGTGTGTCCGGAGATGTGCAGCTTGTATGACGGATTCTTTTTCATCATTGTCACCACTTTGTTGAGAATCGGATATGACGATGACTTGATGACTGCGTTGTTTGTCTCAAACTGTATTCCGTGCACCGCTTTTTTTAGCACCGCTTTGTTTTTTGCGGAAACTATAGGGCATCCGTTATTCTTGACTGAACCTTTTACTGTCGGACATTTGTCGAGGTAGTCTGGCACTTCGTCTCCATCTGTGTCGACTGGACATCCGCAAGTGTCAACCTCTGCCTCTTTAGGTGTGTCTGGACACTTGTCAAGGTAATCAGCAACACCGTCGCCATCAGAGTCTACAGGACATCCTACTGAATCTACTTGTATGGTGTCAGGTGTGTTTGGACATCTGTCAAGATAGTCAGGAACTCCGTCTTTATCAGTGTCGATCGGACATCCTACTGAATCTACCTTTACTCCCATAGGTGTGTTCGGACATTGGTCAAGGTAATCAGGGACGCTGTCTTTGTCAGTGTCGAGCGGACAACCACATGAATCCACCGCTACGTTGGCTGGAGTTCCAAGACATTTGTCGACTTTGTCTAGCACACCGTCGTTGTCATCATCTCTGAGTCTTGGACAAGGGATTTTTACTCCGAGTCGTACTCCTATAGAATTAAGATTTGCAGCGTCGACGGAATTGGATGCCAACAATCCGCAGTATTCTTTTGCGTCTGTCAATGATTTGCCTTCGTTTTTGGTTATGCTTGACAGACCGAGATTTCCATAGACTCCATAGAAGAAATTGGCATTGGCAGTCTTATGCACAAAGTTTATATCAAGGTATATTCCTGCTGAGACATTTTTTGTGCTTGTGGTTCCGCTTGGACGCTCATATTTTGTCGCGTAACCATGCTGAGGAATGTCTGGATTGATATACAAGTCAGCATCCTCTATGTATCCGCTCGTTTGACGGGTTCCTGTCTTTACCCTGTAACTTGTCTTCATCGGATATGATAATTTCAATCCAGCTCCGGTAAGTAGAGTGGTGTTGCCACCCAAGTATCTGCGGTAAAGGAGTCCGATTGGCGATTCTAAAGCTATACAAGTCTGTCTCTCTTCCCAATTTTTGAAGTCAGTATATAACTCGCTCTCTTCTATTGAGGTTGTACCATCGGAAAGAGTCACAGGAATTTTTTCAGAAGACACGAATCGTGTGTCGATAATCGTTTTGGCATTGTATACTGAGGCTCCGACTCCGAAAGATAGTCCCCATTTCTTGCCAAAGAAGACGTTGTAGTCAATGTTGATTGATCCTCCTGCCATTGGTGAACGGTCGCAATCTTTAGGGTCGTATTTCAATGTGCTGAGACCGCCGCTAAATCCAAGACTTAGATATTTGTTTTGTGGCTCCCAAAGAGGAAGGGTTAAGTCTATTTTTTGTGGTTGTGGCTTTATCGACGCTGCTGTGTCTCTCAACATGGCAGTTGTGTCTTTTGCAGTCTGTTTCTCTTGTGCCGATAAACTGCAGAACGCAGCGGATAATGCTAATATTATACTTGTTGTATTTTTCATCTTTCGTTTGTCTCAATCCTGATTTAACCCCCAATTATTTAACGATCACTTTGACACTTTGGTCTGTGCCGTCAAGGACTAGCACATAAATTCCTGGTTTGACTGTGAATGTCATTTCCGTTGATGCTGGTCTTGAATCAACCACCATGCCTTCAACACTCATCAGCAAAACATTTTCTGTAGTGTTTCCTACCACATTTGCGATGATCTTGCCGGTCTCTCCGTATGCTGTCAGATACAAAGGCTTGCCAAAATCAAGATATATAGGTCCGACGGATAAACCTCCGTCTACTTCGCATTTATAATAGCCGCATAATCCAGCTTTGTCATAATAATACTGTCCTGTCGCTCCTGGAATCAACACGTCGTCTTTATACCATTGGTATGTTGTCGTGTTGACTTTCGATTTGTCTACAGCGACCACGTCGTTCCAACAAACGATAATTCCTGATGCTGGATGATTGATTGTCACGTCGACTGTGAATGTCGAGTCAAGATTGCCGGACACAAGTGTCACGTTCATTTTGTATTTGCCTGGAACTGTGTTGCTTGAAGTTGGAATCTTTATTGTCTGAGTCTCGTTGTCAAACTCATACAGCGAGTCTGCAAGTTCAGGCATCTGATCACAGCTGATTTTGTAATATTGTACAATTCCGTCTACATCGATGTTTATTGTCAATTCTTCTCCAGGTATGATTTTAGTCTCAACATTGGCAGTGTCAAAATCAAATTTCTGGCTTTCTACGATGTCGAACTGATAATGTTTTGGATTAACTGTTTCATCAGTCCATTCGTAATGGATTGTATCTAGAAGCGTCACCACAACATCGTGACTTCCTATGACAGTTTGCTTGTTTCCTGCCACAGTATAATTTTCGTTTTCATAAATGGCATAAGTTTGCTCTTTCCTGTTATAGTAGAAAATAGTTGAGTCAGTCGACGGAATTGCCACTTTGATTCTTGTGATTTTCAATTGATAAGTTTGATTGTCAGTCGTTGAATCACTCCATGCATAATTTGGCTTCAACGATACTGTCGTTGTGTATGTGCCAGGCTCCTGTCCCATTGATACACCTGTGATTGTGTATGCGGGATTTTCAGGGATTCTTATAGCGTAGATAGTGCTGTCGTATGTGACTTCGCTTGAGTTAACCTCCGGTTTGTCTACAAAGATCGGAAGGATCTTAACGGATAGGTTAATCGTGTCTTTTGATCCGGTTTCCCATACGTAACTAGGGTTGAGTACCAGTTTGACATTGTATACTCCTGCGTTTGCAGCCTCTCCATTCTCAACTGTATAGCCTTCGTTTTGAGGAACAAGCGAGAATGTCTCTCCTGTGTATGTGAAGTCATTGACCTCAGGAATCTTTACTTTTCCCTCTTCGATGACGAATGTCACTTTCTTAGGCTCAGACGTGTTGTCTGTCCACATATAGTTTTCTGTGTCGTTGATAGAAACGGTTCTTTCATAAATGCCGACGGCAGATGCCATCTCATTTGTTATGTCGATTGTATATTTGCTGTTTGCTACAACTTCAAGGAATTTGACTTTGCCATCATAGTAAAAAGTATCTTTTACTGCAGTCGGAAGATCTAAAATAGCTTTGGAAATCTCGAAATTGAATGTCTTAGCTTCTGTTGTGCCGTCTGTCCACTCATGGTTGCCGTCTGATAGAGAGACTGTCACAATGTGATTTCCGGCATTGGCTTGTGCGTTTCCAGTGACCTTGTAATTTATGTTTGGTGTGATTGCGTAAACCAATTTTGCTCCGTTGTATGAGAATTTTGTTGTGTCGGCTGACGGGATATCAACTTTGGCTCTGTTGATCGTGAAATTGTAGATCTTGTCTGCGACAGTTGAATCAGCCCATTCGTAGTTGATAGTGTCGTTAAGATATAATGTCACTTCATGATTGCCGGCATTTGTTTTGTTGATGCCATATGCCGTATAGTTTTCGTTTTCTGCGATTCTGTAAGTCTGCTGTTGTCCATTGTATATGAAATAAGACGTGTCTGCCGATGGTATCTCTACTTGCGATTTGTTGATGGTGAAATCGTATGTCTTGGGGTCGGTGCTTCCGTCTTCCCATTCATAAAGGAGTGGGTTGTTGAGCGAAACTGTCACTTCATATTTCCCGGCAGTCGTATGCGTGTTGCCAAATATGGAATAGAGTGTTGTGTCGCCTGAAAGTGAGTAGGTCTGAAGATTTCCGCTGTAGACAAACGTTGTGGAGTCTGCCAGTGGAATGACCACCTTTGTTTTGTCGGAAGATTCATCAGCCATTGAAACTGCACAATCGAGTAATGCTGTGATAAACAATGAACTAAACTTGACAATATGTCTTGCTTTGTGTGAGTAGTATTGGTTTCTCATACAAAAATTATTTTTCTCTTATTAGAATTTTAATATGTTCCGTCAAGACCGTAACATGTACAATTTTGAAGTGACGTTGCAAATATAGTCATTTCTACAGATACAGAAAAGGATTGTATCTATCCAATTTATAAAAATTAAATCTAAAAGAGAATTGTTAATGGGCTTGTTTGTGGATTTGGTCCCTGATTCCTCATCTCTTTCACATTCATTCCTCATCGACTACGATGAATTCTGTGAAGATGGTGTCGGAGATGAAGATACCTTTTTCTGTGAGACGGCATTTCCCGTCGAGAAGTTCTATATTGTTTTCTTTTTCCTGTGCCGATGCCACATTTTTCGCAAAATCTGCAAGGCTTGTTCCGAATCTGTTTTCAATATATTGGAAATCAATACCGTCGCTTGTGCGTAATGCTGTGAGAATGTAGTCGTTATATTTTTCCGTCACACTCAAAGTCTCAATTTCTGTGTCAAGCCTGTTTTCACTGATGGCTTTGAGGTATTTTGGCAGATGGCTCACATTCCATTGTCTGCTTTCTCCGTTGTAGGAGTGAGCGGCGGGTCCGATGCCGATATAGGGGATGTCGTGCCAGTATGACGAGTTGTGACGTGAACGGAATCCTTTGAGTGCGAAGTTGGATATCTCATAATGTTCGTAGCCGGACGAAGAGGTGGCTTCTCTCAAATGTTTGAAACATGTGAGACAGTCCGACTCATCCATTTCTGTCATTTCTCCTTTTGAGATTTTTTTTGTCAGTAGCGAACCTCTATGTAGCTCAAGACAATAAGCTGAAATATGGTTGGGTTTCAGTGCGATCGCTGTCGCCACATCGTTTTTCCAGGAGTCTATCGTTTGCGACGGGAGACCATAAATCAGGTCGACGCTGATATTGTTGAATCCGAATTTGCGGGCGTTTGTGATTGCGGTTTTTGCTTCATCCGCATTGTGGCGACGGTTGATGATTTTTAGTGTGGTATCGTTAAATGATTGACAACCAATGCTAAGACGGTTGATAGCTGTGCCAGACAACTCTTTCAGATAAGCTTCTGTCAAATCATTTGGATTCGCCTCCATAGTGATTTCCATTTTATCTGTGTCGACGTGAGGAAACGTTTCTAACGCGCAATTGATCAGGATATTTATCTCCGACGACGATAGCAGAGACGGAGTGCCACCGCCGATGTAGATTGTCTCAAGCACATTCGCGTCGACGGGAAGATAATCAGTTCGCATTTTCATCTCTTTGCAGAGAGCGTCGATCAGCTCCACACGTTTGTTGAGAAGCGTGGTGGAGAAGAAATCGCAGTAGCTGCATCTTTGGGTGCAGAGCGGAATATGGATATAGAGGCCTGCCACTTGTTTTTATTCTTGTTCAGCTGGAGATTCGTTATTCTCAGCCTCGTCAATCTCGTCGAAAATAGGGTAGCGACAGCGGCTGAAATAGCAGTAGCAAGCGCCGCTCTCAATTTTATTTATGATAGTTTGGGGCACAGAACCGTCTTCTTCCAACAACACAATTATCTCATCTTTAGTAAGATAGAATGTGGCATTGTCAAGAGTCTGGTCTTTTATGTACCAGAAAGGAAGATACCAACTGCCCATGAACCCCTGTGTCTCTTCGAAATTGAGGATATGACCATCTGCGGAGTATTTGCTGCGTCTTAAATACATATCATCCTCAATATCGATGTCGACGATGCAGTAGGCAGTGTCTTCTGTGAAATATAGAGTGCGGCAACCCATCGTCTTCTTCATGAAGTTCTGACACACATTGGCGGCAGTGTTTTGCATGCTTCCGTTTTTGGTGTTGATCACAGCACGTACAGAGTCAAAACGCCATCCTCCCTTCAACAATTCTTTGTCGATGGGCGTCAAGTCAATCTCGTCAACGAACTGTTCTCGGCAAGATGAGAGAACAATTGAGATTGCTGCTAAGATAAGTACAAATAGATTCTTTACCATATTATATCCTATTAATGCGTTTTTGATGAAAACTTTACAAAGTTAGGTTTTTGAATGGAAAATCAAATGGATAGGGGGTAAAATTCATAATTCAAAATGCGTAATTCGTAATTGTGAGGAAATCCAATTAATTTCACAGATGGAATTCCCCCATAATTATGCATTACGCATTATGAATTACGAATTGATGTTTTGTGGATACAAAGAGGGTGTATCAAAACAAATGTTGATACACCCTCAATTCTTCATTCTTAATTCTTAACTCTTAATTCCAAAGAATCATTGTCCTCCGCCAAACTGCATCAAATATGCTTTGATGAATCCGTCGATGTCTCCATCCATCACAGCGTTGACGTTGGATGTCTGGTAGTCAGTACGGTGGTCTTTCACACGGCGGTCGTCGAATACGTAGCTTCGGATCTGGCTTCCCCATTCGATCTTTTTCTTTCCTGCCTCGATCTTGGCTGTCTCCTGGCGACGCTTCTCCAATTCTATATCATACAATTGAGACTTCAACAGACGCAATGCGTTCTCCTTGTTCTTTGGCTGGTCACGTGTCTCAGTGTTCTCAATTACGATCTCATCGTCTTGGTCTGTCAAAACATTGTGGAATTTATAGTGCAAACGTACACCAGACTCCACCTTGTTGACGTTCTGTCCACCTGCTCCGGATGAACGGAATGTGTCCCATGACAATCCTGCTGGATTGATCTCTATCTCGATACTGTCGTCTACCAATGGAACCACGAACACAGATGTGAATGAAGTCATACGTTTTCCCTGAGCGTTGTATGGCGACACTCTCACCAAACGGTGAACACCGTTCTCACTCTTAAGGTATCCGTAAGCCATGTCTCCTTCAATCTTCATTGTGGCTGTTTTCAATCCGGCTTCATCACCGTCCTGATAGTTGGAAATCTCACATTTATATCCTTGGCGGTCGGCCCAACGCTGATACATTCTGAATAGCATCTCTGCCCAGTCTTGTGCCTCTGTACCACCTGCACCGGCAACAATCTTAAGCACTGCGCTCATCTTGTCCTCTTCTGCACGAAGCATGTTCTGCATCTCAAGGTCTTCCACCAATGCAATAGCTTTCTCGTAGGCTTGGTCAACGTCTGCCTCTGTCACTAACTCCTCTTTGTAGAAGTCGAACGACAACTGAACCTCCTGAGCCGCATTGTGTACGGCTTCGTATTTTTCCACCCAACGCTTAAGGTCTTTCACCTTCTTCATCTGGGCTTCCGCTGCCTTCTGGTCTTCCCAAAAATTAGGGTCATGCGTACGCATCTCTTCTTCCTCAATCTGCACACGCTTGGCATCTATGTCAAAGATACCTCCTCAACGCGTCCTCGCGTTCCAACACATCTTTTAGTTGGTCTATTGTAATCATAAAATAATATGGATGTAAATTTTGCCGCAAAGGTAATGATTATTTGCGAGATGACAAAATGTTGATAGTTAGAGGTCGAACTATATTGAATCATTTATTGTAAACTTGTTTTTTATCTTTTTGTTTGTATATTTGTTTCTGAAAATATTAAGGACTGTTAAACTTTTGTGAACATGAAGAAAATAATTACAGCATTATGTGCTGTCTGGATCTCGATCTCCACAGTGTGCGCTACATCGGTTGAAGTTAGAAGCGCGCGTGCATTATATGCCCAAAAAGACTATGTTGGAGCTTTGGAAAATTTGAAGAAGGCGATAAAGAAGGACTCTAAGGATGTAGAGGCTCTTTTTATGTTGTCGGTTCTCTATTATCAGATGAATGATTTTGATAATGCTTTTAAAAATATAGACAAGGCAATCAAATACGGTAAGAAGGACCCTAATCTTCCGATTTATCATGGAACAAAAGCCTCTTTCTATCTGGAGTCACATGATACTGTCGCTGCGTTGAAAGAGTATGATTTCGCCATTTCCATAGATCCTAGCAATAAAGAAGTATTGTTGGATAGGGCAATCATGTTTAGAAAAATGAAGCAGTATGATAAGTCGACAGCTGAATTAAAGAAGGTTATCGCAATGGAACCAAATCATCAGGCCTACAGAGGTGTGGCTCAAAATGAGTATCTGAAGAAAAACTATAAGGCGGCTGCTGATTGGTATACAACAACACTTGATAATTTTTCTAACAGTTATTACACGTATATCTTACGTGGAAAATCATATTTGATGATGAAAGAGTATGACAAGGCATTTGATGATGTTCTGTCTGCTATCCCTACAAAGTATTTTGAGGAAGCCTCCCATTTGCTAAATGAGCTGGTTGACTCTACATCGTTTGATAGTGTTATGAACAAACTCAAGAATAGGGCGGAGGAAAAACCTTCTAAACTTATCAGTGAAAACGTAATCCCTAATCTTTACTATAATTATGGAAAAGTTTATGAGGCTATAGATATTTATTCTTCCACATTGCATTCTGGAGAAGCAAACGAATATCTTGCCTGTCTGTATATAGCAGACTGCTATTTGTTGGCCGGTGAATACGACAAAGCTTTGGCATACTGTGATTCTGCCTATGCGGTGGATCCTAAAAAAATGAGATGCTGGCGTTCTAAATTGAGGATTTATACGGTAATGGGAGAGTACGATAAAGCATTAGCGACTGCTGACGTACTGATTGAAGACAATTCTAACTCTGGTGTGAAAAGTTTAGGTAAAAAGGCACTTTTAAACAAAAAATCTGATATCAAACAACTAAAAGGTGATTTGCAAGGTGCTATGGATGATTTAGAACAGTCGTGTGCAATTGTCGAGGATAATTTCGATAACTTAAAAAAGGCGACATTGTTGTATAAAATGGGAAGACAGAAAGATGGAGAACTGATTTTGAACAAACTGCTGGAGGACCAAGAATTTGTTTCAGGAAGACACGCAAAATATGCTTATGCTCTTTTAGGTCAAAAGGATAAGGCAAGGTCGTTGTGTGAAACGGAAATAGCAGAAGATTCAGATGACTACTTTAATATAGCCTGCACATATGGAGTGTTGGGTGAATATTCAAAAGGCTTGCCTTATATAAGAAAGTCTTTAGAAAAGCAACCTACCTACATCGTCGATATCCTTGTCGATTTTGATATGGAAGAGTATAAGAAACTTCCAGAATTTTGGAATTTGATTAATGAGTTCAGACCAAAGAAGAGATAGTCGTATTTTTTTGTATCTTTGCATCCGTTTTGTTCCGACTCGTATTTCGTTTCGGATTAAAAGGGAATCGGGTGAGAGTCCCGGACAGTCCCGCTGCTGTAACCTTTAGTAGAGGATCGTTCATTTACAAAAATGCCACTGTCATGATTGATGGGAAGGCGAGCGATTGAAGGAAGTCAGAAGACCTGCAAAACAACATACACCTACACGCTTCCGAGGAGAGGCAATAGGATGATTGTCCAAGACGACGGTTCATGTTTTGTTTTGGTATTTTCCTTTATGTGTCTTGCTCATTCGTGGTTGGTGTGTTTGATATGGTAATAATCAGCCAATAGGATGTGCATTAGTTTCAGATCTGTATTTTTTATTCCTTTTATGTTGGGTTCTGTATGCGTCGCCTACGGAAACCCTTCCGACAGCATATCCTTTGATACGAAAATAGATGAGGTGGTAGTGACGGGGGAAAGTCGCGAATTATTACCTACCACCAACACAACTCAAACTCTCAGTCTTAAAAAATCAGATCGCCTTGCGTTACAAGGTGTATCGGATGCTGTGTACCGTATGGCTGGTGCTGAAATAAAGGATTATGGTGGCATCGGTGGACTTAAAACTGTTTCTGTGAGAGGTCTTGGAGCCAAGCATACTTTGGTATGTTACGACGGAATGCCTGTCACAGATTGCCAGAATGGACAGGTGGATTTGGGAAGGTTTTCTCTCGATCAACTGGATGAGATTCGGTTGTATATAGGAGAAATTTGTGAAATAGATGCTTCTGCTTTACATTTTGTGTCGCCTTCGGTGTTGAACCTCATGAGTTATGATCCGGACTATACTGATAAGAATTATCATGTGGTTGCCAAAATCACTGGTGGATCATTCGGCTTCGTCAATCCGCATCTGTTTTTCGATCATAAAATTGGAGAAAATAAAAATAATAAAATCAAGGCATCAGCTGATTTTTCCCGTGCCGACGGTAATTATCCCTACACTCTTACCAATGGTACGTTGAAGACGGAGGAGCGACGTGAGCATAGTGAGTCTGTGTGTGGGCATGGTGAGTTGTCTGGACGCTATTTTTTATCACCAAAGGCTCAAGTAAGAGCCAAAATCCATTATTATGTATCAGACAGGGATTTGCCTGGAGGTGTGGTTTATTATAATACAGTGAGCAATGAGACTTTGAAGGATAAGAATGCGTTCGCAGAGGTGGTATCTCGCACTGATTGGGATAGAACGATGTTGATAATCGGTGGCAAATTCAACTGGAATGGTTGCTACTACCATGATGAGGCTATGATGTATCCTGGAGGAAAACTGGATAACCGCTATTTCCAGCGTGAGTGGTATGGAACGGCGGTGGTGCGACATAATTTTACCGAACATTTTTCGATGGCAAACGCCACCGACTATATACTTAATAGTTTCAACTCCAATATCTATGATTGTGTCTTCCCGCAGCGTCATACATTGCTGGATGCGTTGAGCGGAAGATTTAAGAGCAAGAAGGTGATGGCAACAGCCACTTTGCTGGGCTCATTCTACTTCAACCAAGTGGAGATAGGCGAAGCACCGGACAATTATCAACACCTGTCTCCTTCCATTGCCGTCTCCTATAAACCTTTTGCTTCTTCTATTTATTTCAGAGCTTCTTACAAAGATATTTTTCGAATGCCTACTTTCAATGAACTGTATTTCAATTCTTTTGGGGCGAGGACTCTTGATCCGGAGAAGACGAAACAATTCAATGTCGGTGTCACGTACCAATATGGGTCGGATAAAAGACGTTTGAAATCATTTGGGATTTCGGCAGACGGATATTTCAATAAAGTCGACGACAAGATCGTGGCTATGCCGAAGATGTTTGTGTGGAGCATTGTGAACATGGGATATGTGGAGATCAAGGGATTGGATTTTATGACTAATCTTGAAGTGAAAACTTCTGATCGCACGTCGTTGTTTTTCACCGCAAAATACGCTTATCAATATGCTGTTGATTTGACTGATCCGAAATCGGATATTTATGAGCATCAGATCCCATACACTCCGAAACATTCGGGAAATGGCAGCGTTGCTTTTGAAAATCCGATTGTAAATGTGTCCTACAATGTCAATGCTGTGGGAAAACGATATTATCTGCCTCAAAATATCAGACCAAATATGATGGAGGCTTATGCAGAACATGGTGTCACTCTCTATAAAACATTGGATTTTAAGAAATTTGATATGAGGTTGAGAGGAGACGTCGTTAATCTGACAGACAAACAATACGAGGTGGTGAGGTTTTATCCTATGCCAAAACGGTCGTATAAAGCATCGGTAGAATTTAAATTTTAATTAATAATACTAAAACAAATGGATTTTAAGAGATCATTTAGAGCAATGGCTCTTCTAATGCTCGGTGTCGTGTCGTTCACTGCTTGTGAAGACGATGATGACGACGAATTGAAAAAATCGTCTAACGGTAATGTCGCTTATGTGTTGAATGAAGGTTCGTTTGGCAACAACAACACTTCTGTTTCAGCAATTGATTTTACTGATGGAACTAGCTACTATTTCCAGTTTGCCGCAGCTAACGGTCGTAATTTGGGAGATACAGGACAGGATATCCTTCGTTATGGTGGCAAAATCTACATCGCTGTTTCCGGTTCAAACACAATTGAGGTTGTGGATGGAAACTCTTTGACTAGCGTAAAGACAATTAAGCCTCAGGATGGCAAACCAGGTACTCCACGTGGACTTGCGGCTTCTGACGGTAAGGTTTATGTCTCTCTTTATGATGGTTATGTTGCAAAGATCGACACAACATCATTGGCTATTGTGGACTCAATCGCAGTTGGTCCAAACCCTGAGGAACTTACAATCGCAAATGGAAACCTTTATGTAGCTGTCTCAGACGGTTTGAACTATAATGAAGGTTATGCAAATGGAAAGTATGTCTCAAAGATTGGCCTTGACTCTTTCAAGGTTGCATCTAAGATTGACGTGATTGTAAATCCATGCAGAATGGCTTCTGACAAATCTGGTAATGTGTTCGTGATCTCTTGTGGTAACTATTTTGACATTCCGTCTACTGTCCAGAAAATTGACAAGAATGACAGTGTGTCTGTTGTAGGCAAGGCTACTTACATGACTTGCTTTGAGAATACTTTGTACACTATTAATGCTCCGTATGGTGCTACCACTATTGAGTATGTAAGCTACAATACAACTAGCGGTTCGGTAGAGAGTACTTCTTTCATCAGTGGTACTGCAGATGAAATGCCATCAAATCCTACATGTGTAAGTGTTAATCCAAAGAATGGAAACATCTTGGTAGGCTCTTACTTGACAGCAAGCGACTATTTGAGCAATGGTTACGTGTATGAGTATGCTGGAGGTTCTTTCAAGACTAAGTACAACGCTGGTGTCGGTCCAAGAAAGATCGTTTACTAATTAGAAATTTCATGTAATTTTTTATTTTTGAGCTTGGATATCCAGTTCGTGGATATCCGGCTCTTTTATATTAGATTGGTGATGATGAAAAATAACGTAGGTTTTCTTTTCTTTTTCAGTTTGATATTGCTGTTGACAGGTTGTCGCCAAAACAATTTGTCAAGGAATCATGATGAAAAGGAGATAACTTTCGACTATGCCAAATTGGTCAGAATGTGGGAATGTGATGGATTCAAAAAACTGGAGATCAGAAATCCGTGGGACACTGCGTCTCTGCTGCAGACCTATCTGCTTGTGGATAAGACAAAGGAAATTCCATCTGATCATCCAAATGGTGTCGTCGTGCGGATCCCATTGGAAAAGTCTGCTGTATTCACCACTGTCCACTGCTCTCTTGTCGATGAGTTGGGGGCTATTAACTCGATCTCTGGAATTTGTGACTTGGAATATATCACCAATCCTGTGATTTTGGAACGTACAAAAAATGGAAGCATAACAGATCTCGGCTCAAGTATGAGTGCCGACATAGAAAAACTCATCACTGTCTCTCCTGACGCTATTCTTCTCTCTCCTTTCAACAATAGTGGCGGACATGGTGGTCTGGACAGACTTGCAATCCCAATTTTTGAATGTGCCGACTATATGGAGTCGGATCCTCTTGGTCGTGCGGAGTGGATCCGTATATACGGAATGCTCTTTGGAAAGGAATCTGTGGCTGATTCAATATTTGCCCAGGTGGAACGACAGTATAACCAGATTGAAGAGATGTCAAAACAAGAGTCTGGCACATCACCGTCTCTCCTATATGGACTGAATAATGGCGGCTCCTGGTATATCGCGGGAGGAAAAAGTTATATGGCTAAGATGTTCGCGTCGGCAGGTGCAAAATATATCTTTTCTGAAACCACACATGCCGGATCTGAAGCTTTTGCTTTTGAAACCGTGTTCGACAAAGGTTATGATGCTGATGTATGGTTGTTCCTATATGGTGGAACAGCTGACAAAACATATAAAGATCTGGATAGATTCTCAAGTTTCAAATCGTACAAGAACAGACGTGTGTTCGCATGCAACACAGAAAAATTGCCTTATTACGATGTGATCCCATTTCATCCGGAACGTTTGCTGAATGACATTTACTTGATAGTCCATTCAGAAAAAAACGAGGATCTTATCGAAAAATTACAGTATTACAGTAAATTAGCGGAATAAAATAGTAAGGGTAGGGTTGTGCCTGCCAAAGATTCAGATGACAAAGACTTTGAAATATATTCTCGTTATGACGGTGCTGCTCATTGCTCTTTTCCTTTGCAATGTCTTTTGTGGCTCCGTGGATATCCCATGTGAGGAGACTTTCAATATTCTTTGTGGTGGTGAAGCGTCAAAGGAGAGCTGGAAATACATCATTCTTGAATCCCGTATGCCGCAAGCTGTCACAGCTTTGCTTTGCGGTCCGGCTCTTGCTGTGTCTGGATTGATGCTCCAAACCTATTTCAATAATCAGTTGGCTGATCCATCCATACTTGGTATCACATCTGGGTCTGGTTTCGGCGTGGCTGTTGTGATGCTGGTTTTAGGTGGAGCGATGGGAGTTGGAAACTTGGCCTTTTCTGGATTCTTGGCTGTGCTGATCGGAGCAGTCGTCGGAGCGTTGCTTGTGATGGCTATTTTGCTCTTCTTCTCTACATTTGTGAAAAACAGTCTGACATTGCTCATCATCGGAATAATGATAGGCTACCTCACGTCGTCAGCGATATCCTTGCTCAATTTTTTTGCCACAGCGGAAGGTGTTCATTCGTATGTCATCTGGGGATTGGGAACGTTTGGCGGAGTATCGTCGTCGCAATTGCCATTTTTCTCTTCTACGATCTTGATCGGCTTAGTCGCCTCAATCCTTTTGATCAAACCGCTTAATGCTCTTCTTTTGGGAGAACGTTATGCGACAAATTTAGGAATCAATATTCGTCTTGTCCGTAATTTGATATTGTTGACGGTGGGACTTCTTACCGCATGTGTCACTACATTCTGTGGCCCGATAGCATTCATCGGTTTGGCAGTGCCTCATATCTCTCGACTTTTGCTCGGATCTTCCAACCACACCTCGCTTCTTCCATTCACAATGCTGACAGGCTCAGTGATAGCATTGTTTTGCAATCTTGCCTGCATCTTTCCGAACAATGGATCGATTCTTCCGTTGAATGCGATCACCCCATTGTTGGGAGCCCCTGTGATTATATACGTTTTGATCAACCAACGTAAAATACAATATTTCAATTGATGGATATGTCGACGTTAATTACCGCATCTGAACTTTGTATCGGTTATCACAACAAAGGAGAACACTTGCAGATTCACCAGCATCTTAATTTTTCATTGCGACGTGGAGAATTGATAAGCCTGTGTGGACCTAATGGAGTGGGCAAGTCGACGTTGTTACGCACTATAGCCAACCTTCAGTCACCGTTAAGTGGGGAGATAGAGGTGTTGGGCAGACAGATGGTTTCCTATTCGGAGAAGGAGTTGTCCAGGATAATAGCTGTCGTGTTGACCGACCGTGCCAATATAGGAGGACTGAGTGTGGAAGAGGTTGTGGCGTTGGGCAGACAACCGTATACAGGATTCTTTGGAAGGCTCTCAAGAGAAGACAAATCACTTGTGAAATCTGCAATCCAATCAGTAGGAATGGCAGACAAGACAAACAGATATATAGCTGAATTGTCGGATGGAGAAAGACAGAAGGTGATGATCGCCAAATCGTTGGTGCAGGAATGTCCCCTCGTCATCCTTGATGAACCGACCGCTTTCCTTGATGTGGCGAGCAGAATCGAGATCACACAATTGCTTCACGATATCGCCCATATCCAGAATAAGACAGTTTTGCTCTCCACTCACGACATTGAGCAGGCCTTGCAACTCTCCGACCAACTTTGGCTGTTGACGAAGGATGGACTTCAAACAGGCTCACCTGAAGATCTGGTTGCCAATCATAAGATTGACACGTTGTTTGAAGGCAGAAACGTCGTCTTTGATGAAAAAACGTGGACGTTCAGAAGCAAGACTAGACTAGAATTTTTCTAAAGTTAATAACAATCCTATGCAGTATAGAAAAAATCCTGCTACAGTGATTAAAATCAAGGATAAAAGTAAATACAGATTTTTATTTTTGATCTGCAATATCTCTTTCACTATCATCCATATATAGCTTCCTACAGCTAATGGAAAATATATCATGAACCAGCCCAGAATGAATTTATATATTTGGCGATCATAATGGTTGGTATATATTATCCAATGATAAATACCTGTCATCAAACATAGCAAGACACTCACAAGATTCCAAATCAAAACGATCTTGACTAATTTGCAAAGCTTTTGTTTGTCCCCTTTTGTTTCTGAACTTTCAATCAGATTGTAATGCCAGATGCAAAGAAGTACAATTATACATAATAATGATATTATCAATCCACTCAATAAAAACATGGACGTGCGAATTTTTATGATTTTATATTATCTGATTTGGTAAAATTAAGGAAGGAAAGGACTACTTACAAATTTTTTGTCGTTTTTGTTAGTTCTATCTTTTATCCTATTCCTCTTAGTCTATTAAAAATGTATTCTTCAAAAAATGGTGAAATAGAGGTTGGATATGAGTATTTGAACTGATTGATTGAGCCAATTCGCTCATTTTTTTGTGAAAATCTCACATAATTCGCTCATTTTTTTGTAGAAAGTTGAAATAATTCGCTCATTTTTTTGTGGCTTTACTTGTGCTAAAAACTGATAATTAGATAATTAAGTAGAAAAATTAAAGGAACTGATTGAAACTAACTCAATGTCTTTTGTTGTCGTCTCATTAACGAACTTGCGATATCGGTATGTACAAGGTTCAAAAACCATAGAAATATGGGTTCTTTGCAATCCTCATTTTTACACCAATTTTAATAAGATGATGTATCAACATTCAAATTATGAATGTTTGAAATATAACCTCTAAACGAGGTAAAGGTGAAAATCCGTCTATATATTTGGCTACCAATATGTAATGCCTGACGGCATAGTGAGGGACTTGATGATGTTTTTGTTATCCAACATAAAATGCCTATCGGCGTAATAGAAAATCCAAACATAGGTAAGATTTATCTGATAAAAATAGCCGTTTCAAAGACTTGTCTGCTGAATTCAAGTTTTGAAACGGCTGATTTTTTATCAAAAGAGCCAAATTGTTAATGAATTTTGAATTTTCACATTTTGCTCCTTCATTCTTAATTCTTCACTTTTAATTCTTAATTAATAAGAATACATGTATTCGATTTCTTTGTTGTAATGCTCGTTGATCACTTTACGTTTCAACTTTAGTGTAAGAGTCAACTCACCATTGTCGGAAGAGAACGGTTTAGACAAAAGCGTGAATCGTTTGATCTGCTCGTATTTTGCCAAACCTTCCTGTAGATTTGCGATTCTTCCTTCTATCAACGACGTGATCTTTGGATTGCTTAACAGATCCTCCATATCTTTGTATTCTATCTTCATCTGCTCAGCATATTCTTTCACTGCACCATAATCAGGTACGATAAGAGCTGTGACAAATTTACGAAGATCTCCAATTACAGCTACCTGATCGATATATTTGTCTGTCACAAGCAGATTCTCGATTTGCTGTGGTGCGATATACTTTCCGTTTGATGTCTTGAACAGATCTTTGATACGGTCTGTGATATAGAGAATTCCGTTTTCTAACTTTCCTGCGTCTCCAGTGTGGAACCATCCGTCTGTGAATGCGGTTGCGTTGATCTCTGGTTTGTTGTAGTATCCAGGAGTTATAAGATTACCCTTAAGAAGAATCTCGTCGTTTTCTCCAATTTTTACCTCACACTCTGGCATCACCTCTCCCACAGATTTCAAATCGTGGTATTTGTGGGCAGGTTGGAAACAAGACACTGTAGCTGTACTTTCTGTAAGTCCGTATCCCACAACCATGTCAAAGCCAAGGCTCATTAAAAACTCGCATACTGATTCAGAAAGCTGTGAGCCCGCGCATGGGAAATACATTGAGTTTTCCAAACCGATTTTTTTCTTCACAGTATTGAAAAGAGTTTTCTTGAAAATCTTGTATTGAAGCTCTGTGAAGAATGGGGCCGACTTGCTGTATCTTACATAGTCGAGATTTCTTTTTTTGCCGACTGCGATTGCGTGATACATCAGTTTTTTCAGCAATCCGGGCATCTTTTCGATTGTCTCGTGCACACCTGCGTAAACCTTTTCCCAGAAACGAGGCACCGCGCACATCATGTTAGGACGAGTCTCCTTGATGGATTGAAGGATCTCTTTAGGATTCTTGTTGACGAAGATCATTGCACCTCTGTACATACATAGATAATCCCATGCACGTTCGAAGATGTGGCTGGCAGGAAGGAACATCATAGATGTTCTTGTCTCGTCGCAACAAGGCATCACTTTCTCATGGATTCTCATCTGGTGAGTGAGGTTGTATTGCATAATCATCACACCCTTTGGCTCTCCTGATGTTCCGGAAGTGTAGATGAGTGTGGCAAGGTCGTCCTGACTCAATTCGCTCTGACGCTTTTCCAACTCTGCGTTCTGCTCATCTCCGTCGCCATACTTTAAGAAATCGCTGAAAGCCATTGATGTGTCTATTCCGTTAAGATTGATCTTTGGATCGACGGTAATGACCTTTTTCAACACATCTGTCTGGTGTAGCACCTTGATTGTCTGATCATACTGGTATTGCTCACCTACAAATATCATCGCACATTGTGCGTCATCTACGATGTATTTTACTTGTTCTGATGATGATGTTGCGTATAGAGGTACTGCAACGGCTCTGATTGCCTGAAGTGCTAAGTCTACTATGATAGTTTCGTGGCTGTTCTGGGAATAGATAGCCACTTTGTCCTGTTCCTTTATTCCGATAGAAAGAAAAGCTTTAGCGGCTCTCCTTACACTTGCTGCTACCTGATTCCAAGTTAAAGGTTTCCAAACACCCTCCTCGTCGTCTCGGTATTTTAATGCGGTCTTGTCTCCGAATCTTTTTGCGTTGTCGAATGCAAGTCTTCCGATATGAAATGAATTCATGCCCTTTTGTTTAAATTTGGGGCAAAAATATCTTAAAAAATGTTAAAAGACAAATTTTGAATAATTAAAGTTGAAACTATGGGGCGTTTATTGTCCTATTTGACTGTTTATCGAGCTCTTTTTGGGGCATTCGTAGTGTTTTTTGACAAAATTGATGGCTGCTTTTGCTGCCTTTTGTTGCGACTCTTTTTTTGAATATCCGTTACCGTTAGCCACAACATTGCCGTCTATTTTCACCACACATTTGAAGATATGGTTGTTTTCTGCATCAACCACGTCGTCGATGATCTCAAAATCGACGCTGATTTTCCTTTTTTGCGACCATTCAAGAAGTTGGCTTTTGAAATTTTCTGTGGCTTTTTCCAGTTTCTTGACGCTGATGTATTTGGCAAAAATCACGTCGTAAACAAATTTTTTACACTGCTCATAACCCTTGTCGAGATAGATGGCTCCGATCAAAGCCTCGAATGCGTTGCCATATACATTGAGGTTGTGGGATGTGGTGTGGATAGGCAGATTCACAAGTTTGTCCAATCCTATTTCTTTTGCCACGACGTTTAGTGTCTCTCTCTTCACAATTTTAGATCGAAGGTTTGTGAGATAACCTTCGTCGCGTGTCTTGTAGTTGTTGTAGAGAAAGTCTGCCACCACAGAACTCAGCACGGCATCTCCCAGAAACTCAAGCCTTTCGTTGTTGCCTTTACCGTGGGAAGCCAGTTTGTGTCGCAAAGCCAACTGGTAGTGGCTTATATTGGTTGGACTGAATCCAAGCATTGCTTTTAACTCGGCAAACTCAGGACTCTGATCCTCTTCTTGTTCTGTCTTTTTAGTTGATTCTGTGTTTGGTTCTGTCTGAAAATCTTCAATTTCTATTGCAGGAAGGAATTTGCTTATGAACCTTTGCAACATGTTACTCTGCATATCTCTTAAATACTAAACAAGCATTCTGTCCACCGAATCCGAATGAGTTTGACAACACCACGTCTACTTTTCTGTTTTGTGGAGTGTTAAACGTAAAATTCATCTTATAGTCGATTTTAGGGTCGACATCATCTTCACGATGATTGATTGTCGGCGGAACTACATTATTTTCTATCGCTTTGACACAGATGACTGCTTCCATAGCACCAGCGGCACCCAGCAAGTGTCCTGTCATTGTTTTTGTGGAACTGATATTTAGATTGTATGCATGGTCACCAAACACCTTTTGAATGGCGATTATCTCAGAAAGGTCGCCTAAAGGAGTGGATGTTCCGTGTGCGTTTATATAATCTACGTCAGAAAGTTTGATGTTTGCTTCTGCTATCGCATTCTGCATTGCAAGTGTCGCACCATCACCTGTAGGGTGGGTCGCAGTAAGGTGGTATGCGTCGGAAGATGCACCAAAACCGATGATTTCGGCGTAGATCTTAGCTCCACGTTTTTTCGCATGTTCTAGGTCTTCAAGCAACAAGCAACCAGAGCCTTCACCCATCACAAAGCCGTCACGTGAACCACTGAATGCTCTTGATGCGGTTTTGTACTCATCATTGTTAGTGGAAAGTGCTCGCATAACACTGAATCCACCCATTGAACCAGCGGTGATTGCCGCTTCAGTTCCACCAGCCACCATTGCGTTTGCTTTGCCAAGGCGGATCATATCGCAGGCTACTCCGATAGCGTGTGCACTGGAAGCACAAGCGGAAACAATGCCGAAGTTTGGACCTCTGAATCCAAATTCTATGGAAATATTGCCTGCCGCTATATTTCCAAGCATTTTAGGAACGAAGTATGGGTTGAATCTAGGAACCTTATCTTCGCTGGCGTAAAAATTACCGATTTCCTCCTCAAAGGTAGTCAGACCTCCGATTCCAGAAGAGACAAGGACGCCAATCCTGTCTTTGTCGACTGAATTCAAATCCAAACCTGAATCCGCTATACACTCACGGGCAGCGATTCTCGCGTACTGCACCGAAGGATCGAGTTTGCGGATCTCTTTCTTTTCGAAGTGGTCGGCTGGATTGAAATTCTTCACCTCACAGGCAAAATGAACTTTATGTTTTGAGTGGTCAAAATGTGAAATGGGTCCAGCACCACTCACCCCAGCAAGCAAATTCTGCCACATTTCTGCTACAGTATTGCCAATTGGTGTGACTGATCCTAGACCCGTAACGACAACTCTCTTAAAACTCATTTGTCTTTTAGAGATGTTTTTTTCTTACTTTGCGTTTGCTGTCAAGAAGTCGATTGCCTCACCTACAGTAGTGATGCTCTCTGCCTTGTCCTCAGGGATCTCAGTACCGAAAGCTTTCTCGAACTCCATGATCAACTCTACAGTGTCAAGAGAATCAGCTCCCAAATCGTTTGTGAAGCTTGCCTCACGAGTTACCTCTGACTCCTCAACACCCAACTTCTCAACGATGATAGCCTTTACTTTTTCTTCAACTTCAGCTGTTGACATAACCTTAAAAATTTAGTTAACGAATAAAATTTTATTTTTTTCGAATGCAAAGGAATAAAAAATTAGTGACTTTTATGTGTTTTCCACCATGTTTTTTTGATTTTAGATGCAAAAAAGTGTTATTTTTGCACCCAACATATTTAATATAGATGAAAAATATAGCGATTTTAGCATCTGGATCAGGTTCCAATGCTGAAAATATTGTGAATTACTTCAAGGACAGAGAGGATATTTCTTTTAAGATATATTCCAACAAGAAGGATGCCTTCGTTTTGGAGAGAGCCAAGCGTTTGGGTGTTCCGTGTGAAAGTTTTTTGAAGAGTGAGTTGGAAGACGGTACTTTATTGAGTAAACTGATTTCTGAAAAGGTTGATTTTGTGGTGTTGGCAGGATTCTTGTTGAAGATTCCAGATGCGATGTTGTCTGTATTTCCTGACAGAATTGTAAATATTCACCCATCTTTGCTTCCAAAATATGGTGGTAAGGGTATGTATGGAATGAAGGTCCATGAGGCTGTTGTAGCTGCTGGAGAGAAAGAATCTGGTATCACAATCCATATAATCGACGATCATTATGACGAGGGTAGTGTGGTGTTCCAGGCTAAAGTTCCTGTTCTCCCTACTGATTCTCCTGATGATGTCGCTCACAAGGTTCACGAGTTGGAATACAAGTATTTTCCTCAGGTGATTGATGAGATGATCTCAAAATTGTAATTGACTTTCAATATGATAAGCAAAAAAAAGACGCAGAAATGCGTCTTTTTTAGTTTATGTATAAGTTTGCTATCCAATAAATAAAGAAATCGCTATAGAAAGCAATATACGTACTTTTAGAGATAGAATATATCTAATAATTATTCAATAATAATCCTTGCCTTTTATAACTGCTCGTTCTTACGAACTCGCAGAAGAGAGCGTGGAGTTAGGGCATTCTGCCCTTAACAATCCTCCACCATCACCCCTCCACCATCAATCAATGAGTCTTCACCTCTGCATCTGATCCTGCATTAGGTTCTTTGATTGTGCCTTTCTTGCTCTCTTTCTCCTGGTACGCCTCAGCACGCTTCTTGTTTATCTCCTCTGCATTCTGCAACACTCCGTTAGAGAAAATCAATGTTTCGATGACTTCGCCTTTCTCATCGTATGTCACCCAGTTGCCTTCACGTTTGTCGTTCTTGTGCATACCTGTCTCCACAATCTTGTCTGTGCCGTCGTATGCCACATACTTGCCATCCTTCAATCCGTTGACATACTCCACTGTGTAGTACAGTTTGCCGTCGCCGAGATAGAATTTGGCTGTGCCGTGGATCTTGTCGTCGACATATGGGATCTCCTCCATCATTATGCCGTCTTTGTTGTACGACTTCTTCATTCCATGCTTCTTACCCTCTTTGTAGTTCTCCACCAAAGTCAGCTTGCCTTTGTTGTAAAACTCCCACTTGCCGTCTTTCTCTTTGCCAACGTAAGATCCTTGTGATGAGATAGTTGTACCGTCGGCTTCATAGAATACGGCTTTGCTATGAGTGGCGTCTGTGTATGTCTGCACACATTGTGGTCTGCCATTTTCATAGAAGTGCTGGAATTCTCCCACTGGCACGTCATCTTTGAAATTGCCGATGTACTTTGGATTGCCGTTAGGGTAGAATTTTCCCCATTCTCCCTGCTTTTTGCCTTTTTTGTCTGTTTTGTTCTGTGGCTCTGCCATTGCTGCTGCAGCCACACACGATAATGCTATCAAAAAATATTTTGTTCTCATATCTAATCTTATTTCGAATTAAGTTCATTAAACACTTTTTCGATATGCTCATTGGTTGTCTTCACATAGTTCCTGCAAAAAGAGATCAGTTCAGACGCTCTTTTCACTTTCGTTTGAAGCTCATCAATGGAGATTTCATCGTTTTCTGCCGCTGCCACGATAGAATTCAATTCTTCGTATGCTTCAGTGTATGTAAGTTTTTCTTTCATATCTTTTATGTTTGCGTTGACGGGGCTGTTTCCCCTCTTTCGTCAATGATAAATCTCGTCGACGGTACTTGTTATTCTTCCTCCAGAGCAAACAGTCTCGATTCTGTCGCCGTTTTTCAGAGTGGAGATAGAGATCGGTTTGCCGTCCTTCAAAGTTAAGGAATATCCTCGTTTGAAAGCTTCTTCTGGCGAAATACTTTTGATTTTTTGCTCCAACAGATCAAATTCGGACAATTTTTGTGAGATTGTGAATTTCACAGCTCTTGAAATGTTGTATTGTTTCGACGAGAGGTCTCGGATGACATCGTCGGCCATTCTTTTTGCTGAAATCTGTAGACGTAATGCGTTGGAATCAATTTTCTGTTTCTCAATGTCAGTCGCAGATTTTGCTTTTGCCGACAAAAACTCTGTGATCTGTGCCAATCTCTGTTTCTCGTTGCTTAACGTGTCTGCCGCATACGCAAACAGTCTTTGCGAACAATCCTCTACATTTTTCCATGCTGCGTCGACGGTGTGGATAAGGAAGTCTGCAACGGCTGTCGGAGTCTTCAATTCCAAGTGGGCTACGATGTCCACCACACTTGTGTCTTTTGTATGGCCGATTCCAGCTAATACAGGTAATGGAAACAGAGCGACCTCTCTGGCTACTGCATAGTCGTCGAACGCTTTCAGATCCATTTCGCTGCCTCCTCCACGGATGATGACGACAACGTCGAAGATGGCCCCGTCTTGACATGCACGTCCGTTTTGAGACGCACGTCCGTGCGTCTCTACGTCATTTTTGATTTGCAATAATGCATCTATGACGCTTTGTGGAGATTTCTCTCCTTGCATCAACGCTGGATAGAGGGCTGTGTAGAATTTATATCCTAATGGATTGTTTGTGAGCTGGTTTACAAAATCCTGATAACCGGCGGCTGAGGCTGAACTGATCACCGCTATTTTCTGGGGAACAGGAGAGAGACGGAGTCTTTTGTTGTTTTCGATTATCCCTTCCTGTGCAAGTCGGTTGATCGTTTCCTGTCTGCGTAACGCAATTTCTCCAAGTGTGTATCTTGGCTCGATGCCTACGATGTTGAGGCTGAATCCGAACTCGGAATGGAAACTTGGGGATGCGAGAACTTGCACTCTCATTCCTGATGCCAATTGTAATCCTGTCTGCTGGAAAAATTTGATGGACAGTGTATCGAAAACGGTTTTCCAGATCGTGGCTCTACATTTGGCGATGATCCTTCCCGACGCATCTGTTTCAGCCAAAGTGAGGTAGCAATGCCCACGATAGCTGATCTCCGCTATCTCCGCACATATCCAGTACGGCCCAGCCAAACTTCTTTGGATGGTGCGGCTTACTGCATTCAGCACTTCTGATAATGAGAAAACTTCTTCCTCCATGTCGGGTTATCTTTGTGGAGACGAGTATGCTCCCGTCTTCACGAGTGATTATTGAATCATCTTTATTAATTCTGGCAATGCCTTTTCAAAACGTACGCCATACCAATGGTCACTGTCTCCTTCTGTAGTTTTGATGGCAGCGACGGTATAGTCTACGGCTATTCTTGCGGATTCCTCGAGACTTTTGCCAAGGAAGTACGCTCCACTGAAAGTGCTGGAGAAAATGTCTCCTGTTCCGTGGTATACTCCTGGAATCCTAGGCCGTGAGCAGATGGATATCTTGTCGGTCTCTGCGTTGTATATCGCCACACCTTGCTCTCCCTCTTTCATCTCCACTCCTGTCATCACGATGTTTTTCGCTCCGATTTTGCGTAGACCAGCGATCACATGCTCCACATATTCCATTGTGTGGCCTGTTACGTGGAACTCTTCGCCAAGCATGAACGCACATTCTGTGATGTTTGGAAGAATCACGTCAGCTTTGGCACAGAAATTTTTCATGCTCTCCACAAAATCCTGGTCAAAACCAGCATAAAGTTTTCCGTGGTCTCCCATTACAGGATCGACGATAAGCTTAGCGTCTTCAGTTGTGACCTCATTGAATATGTCTAGGATGTATTGCAACTGTTTTGCAGTGACATAGCCTGTGTAGACGGCTCCAAATTTGATGCCTTCTTTTTTCCAATGTTCTTTGATGGCTGGCAGATCTTCTGTCAGATCACGGAATGTGTATCCTTTGAATCCTCCGGTGTGTGTGGAAAGGACTGCAGACGGAAGGACCGCCGTCTCGATTCCCATAGCCGAAAGGATAGGTAGAGCCACCGTCAGAGAACATTGTCCGACGCATGAGATATCTTGTATTGTCAAAATTCGTTTTTGATCCATCATCCCTTTATGTAGGTTTTGCTTTTTGTTTTTTTGTATTGTATGAAGTACAGAGGAATTTACTCTTCACTCTGTGTCGCACATTCGGCGCTTTCTTACGATGACTTCTGCGGATTCGATTTCTCCTGTCATAGGAGGTTTCAGTTTCGCCACCGACACTTCCGCTTCTTCCGCTTGTGTGAATGATTGGAGTATTCTGTCGACGATGCTTTCAGCCACTGTCTCAATAAGTACGCGTTGTTTATGCATCTCTTCTCTGACTATGTCGTTGATCTCCGCGTAGTTGATCGTTTTTGTCAGATCGTCGTTTTTAGCAGCGTCTCCCCAATCAGCTTTCACTTCCACATTGACGATATAGTCCGCACCTACAACATTTTCAGTCGGGATCGCTCCGTGGAATGCGTGGATTCGGATGTTGTTGAGTCGGATCAAACGGATTGTTTTCATTTGAAGAAGCTGAAATTGACGTGTCCGTAATTGCGGTGACGGAAGAAATGATCGTCGTCGCTGAAATCAAAATCTTTCGGATGCTCCAAAATGAGCATTCCATCCTCTGCCAACAGACCTAAATCTGCCACCAACTGTGGAATCTCCTTTAATCGTTCATGTGAATATGGAGGGTCGGCAAATATGATGTCGTACTTGCGGCCACATTTCTCGATGAATTTGAAACTGTCACCTTTGATTATTTCCCACGAATCTTTGAGATTCAGTTCGTCTCTTGTCTTTCGAATGAAATTGAAATTGATCTGGTTCATCTCAATGAGAGTCACGTCGGTGCAACCTCTGGAGATGAATTCCAAACTTATGCTTCCTGTCCCACCAAACATGTCAAGCACGGCCAATTCTTCAAAATCCACTTCGTTGTTGAGGATGTTGAACAAACCTTCTTTGGCTATGTCTGTAGTGGGGCGAGCCTTCAGGTTTGCTGGAGGCGACAATCGTCGGCCTTTTAAGAAACCGCTTACTATACGCATATCGGAAGTTGATAGATTGTTAAAAACTGATGTTTGTTCTTTATGCTTGAGAATGCTGATTTCTCCACGATTCCTTTCGGAGTGGCTGAAAACTCAATCTTCGCAATGTATTTTGCAAGGTGGTTCACGACGGAGGAGTTTTCGTCAACCTCTCCGCTCACTACACATTTGACATCGTATTGGTCGATGCGGTAGTTGTCCATCAATCCAAGCACAAAGAAAAGAAACTCGTCTGCGGTCTGATATTGGAAGATGTTGGCAAGTTTCAGTTTGCCTCCTTCAATATAGATGACGTCCACAGAAGAGGTGCGGATGTTAAGATGAAGGTATGAGCCTTTGCATTTTTTGCTGTTGAACATGGCATTGAAAAGCAATGGCATCATCTGACTGTGAATTGCCGCACTTGGTTTGTTGCGACGGATGATCTCCTCGTGTTTTTGAGGTATAGTGTAGACGACGGAGATCTCGTTTGTAGGCAATGTCTCAGTCAGTACCGTCGCACCGTCTACTTTGCCAAAATTCAACTCGGCAATCTTTTTCGCCTCCACATCTTCCATCATTGGAGTAGGGAAGAGCGTGAATTGTTGAGTCTCATAGACGACGTTGGTCTTGAGATACTCAGCCGCTAACACATTGTTTGACCTGCATTCATCTGCGAAGATGTCGATGCCGTGACGGTTGCTGTCTATGATCTTTGTCATATACAACAACTTGTTGTCGCTTTGATCAGACACAACAAAACAAAGTCCATCCGGCAAGATGCGGATGGACAATATTTTGCTATAACTGTTAGCTGCGTCGAAATTGCGAATTGAATATTCTTTTCTCTGCATCTTATGCTATTACTCCCAGTTTCCTGCGTTGTTGTTTGGAGTCACGATGTCTCCAACCTTCAAACCAGGGTACTTGTCTGTCTTCTTAGCCTCATCGCAAAGGTTTACAATCTCGCGGTGGTTCAAACCGTTCAAGTAAACTGTGTATGGAGCTCTTGCCTCAAACAAAGGCAATGGAAGACCTGATTTTGTTGCCTGAGTTACTGTGTCAAGTTCGAATTTAGCACCACCTGAGTAAGGAATGAATGCAAGTGAATCTGGATTGAATCCAGCAGGGAAAATGCTTGACAATACACTTACGTATGATGTATCACGCTTGAAGTTTGCTTTGAAAGCCTCGAAATCTGTAATTCCACATGCTGCAGCTGAATCAGCCAAGTTCTCTGCGATGAAATGAAGAGCCTTCTGCTCTGTCAATCCCTTAGACAACTGCTCGTCTGTGATCTCACCTTGCTTGTAAATCTGAGCCTTCTGACCATTCTTAACGAAATCGATTAGCTCATCAAAACTTCCTGCATAACGTCCGTTCTGATCCTTGTACTCGATCTGTGCCTTACGGATGTCAATCAAGCGAGCGATGATTGGTTTCTGACGCAAATCTCTCTGCTCTTGGAATTCAATAGGAGTGTTGATGCTGTCGTAGCACAACCAAATCAAGAAAAGTGATGCCAAAACAAGCATCGATGTGATTACATACCTCATTTTTATAGTCTATTTTTTGTTTTTACTTTGTTATTGTTTTGCAAAAATAAAAATATTTAGAATTTTGCGTTGCAATTTTGTCTTTTTATTTGCAGTTTATGGATTATAAATCGCTACAATCGCTAATTATTGCCAATATTGGTCATAAACCGACACAACTTCAGTCGATGTGCGCTCAGGCATTGTCGCTCTTTATATGTGCTGGTGAGGATCGGTCTGCCTTTGTTCTCCGTGGATATGCAGGTACGGGAAAGACGACGATTATCAGTTCGCTTATCAAGGCTTTGCGTTCTGTCCACTATAATGTTGTGCTTCTTGCCCCTACAGGTAGGGCTGCAAAGGTGCTGTCTGACTATTCTGGTATGCCTGCCTACACAATCCATAAGTGGATTTATCAGATGGGTACTGGAATGGACAGAATGGAGGTGAATGCGATTGCCACTAACCGTTTCCGTGACACTCTTTTTGTGGTTGACGAGGCTTCCATGATCAGCGATCAAAAGATAGGTGATTCCACGGATCTGCTGTCAGACTTGGTGGAGTATGTTTACGAGGGTATCGGATGCCAGCTTCTTCTGTGTGGCGATACTGCCCAGCTTCCTCCCGTCTTCCTTGATTATTCTCCTGCTCTCGATAATTCCACGCTCGAGCGACTTGGCTTGACTGTATATGGCGGTGTGTTGACGGAGGTTGTGCGTCAGCAGTCGGATAGCGGTATCCTGGTCAATGCGACCATGCTGCGTGACAAAATCAATGAGGGAATGTGTGATTTTGAGTTTCCTGAATTTGAAGTTGACGGATATAAAGACATCTGTCATGCTGATCCGCAGGAACTGGTGGAGACTATCGCGTCGTGCTATAGCAAATATGGGGAAGACGATACGATTATCATCACTCGTTACAATGCTCGTGCGAAACTTTTCAATCAGGCTGTCCGTGCACGTGTGCTCGACAGAGATGATGAACTATGCGGTGGTGACGCTCTGATGGTCGTCGCCAACAATTATTATTGGTCGAAGACGATTCCAGAGATGAGTTTTATCGCAAATGGAGATACGGCATCAGTGAAGAGAGTCCGCAAAATCACTGAACTATACGGACATAAGTATGCGGATGTGACACTCTATTTCAATGATTATGATGTCGAGTTGGAGGCGACGGTGATGATGGATCTGCTGCACAACGACTCTCCGTCGCTCAGCCAGAAAGAGTGGCAAGACCTTTATTCTGCGGTTGAGGAGGATTACATGGATATCCCTACGCAGACAGAGAGACGTAAGATGATGCGTCAGGATAAGTATCTGAATGCGTTGCAGGTGAAATTCGCGTATGCCATCACGGCGCATAAGGCACAGGGTGGACAGTGGTCGGCAGTCTTCATTGATCCGGGCTTGATTCGTGCGGAGATGCTCGACACCAATTTCTACAGATGGATCTATACATCGTTGACACGATCAACAAAAGAGGTCTATCTGATCAATTGGAGATGTGCGGATTTGGAATGAATTATAAATGCGGAATGCAGAATGCGAAATTATGAATGTTCCAACCGATGTATTACCCCACAATTATGCATTACGCATTATGAATTATGAATTTATTTCGCACCTAAAGTGTGAGAAAACGTTTGTTTTTTCCACTGTATCTTTTTTTTGTCGGAAAAATTGAGAGACTAACAAGCCTGCCATAGGTTCAGAAAACAACCATTTTATGTTTGGCATGTATGGATTACTCTGTCATGGACGAATTTTATTGTTTATTTTCTTCCAATGGAGTCCCTTCGAATGCCCCATCCCCAATGCTTTCCACAGAATCCGGAATGTTGACTGTCTGTAGGCTTGAACACCTGTAGAATGCCCAATCTCCAATGCTTTTCACAGAATTCGGAATGTTGACTGTCTGTAGACTTGAACAACCATAGAATGCCCCATACCCAATGCTTTTCACAGAATTAGGAATGTTGACTGTCTGTAGGCTTAAACAATCTTTGAATGCCTGATCCCCAATGCTTTCCACAGAATCCGGAATGTCGATTTCTTTTATACTTGAACACCTGTAGAATGCCCATCCTCCAATGCTTTTCACAGAGTTTGGAATGATGACTGTCTGTAGGTTAGTGCAACCATAGAATGCCCAATTCCCAATGCTTTTCACAGAATCCGGAATGATGACTGTCTGTAGGTTAGTGCAATAAGAGAATGTCCCATTCGCAATGCTTTTCACAGAATTCGGAATATTGATTGTTTGCAGACTTGAACAACCATAGAATGCATGGTTTCCTATCTCTATCAAGGAGTTTGGCAATACGACTGATTCAAACTTTTTTTTCTGTACTGCCAGTGATCTTGACCACAGTGTATTCTTTTTCGTTGATGTCAATTTTTTCTGGGATAATGAGTTCTTTTGAATTTCTTTTAATGTGTTTGACCAACTCAAAAATATTCATCGAGAATATGGGCTGCTCCACAGAGATGTCGATCTGGCAAGTCCTGTCGGTTTCACTGATGATATTATATTTGTTGTCTTGTGTGTGTTTGGTAGAAATAAAATTAAAAGTGATAAAAACTATGGCGATGAACACTATCGTCAAAATGAATTTTTTGTCGAAAAATCGTTTGTTGTCTGATTGTGTGCCGTGTTTAGGTTGATTGCTTGCCATAATTTTTTCATTATAGGATTTTTTGTACAAAAAAAAAGCGTGTATGAAAACACGCTTTTTATGCTGAAAATCAAATTGATTACTGTCTTTTCTCTTTGATTCTTGCCTTCTTACCTGTAAGGTTACGTAGGTAGTAAAGCTTAGCACGACGTACAACACCTAGCTTGTTAACCTGGATGCTGTCGATGAAAGGTGACTCCATAGGGAAGATTCTCTCTACACCTATACCGCTAGAGATCTTACGTACTGTGAATCTCTTCTTGTCCTGGTGTCCGCTGATACGGATAACAACACCTCTAAACTGCTGGATACGCTCCTTGTTTCCCTCTACGATACGGTAAGAAACTGTGATAGTGTCTCCACTCTTGAATGCTGGGATCTCTTTCTTTGTAGCGAAAGCCTCTTCAGCAATCTTAATCAAATCTACTGCCATTTTTTTATTTGTTTTTTCTTATTTAACTTAACGCAACATTACCGAGGCTCCTTGCCATCATAAGCGGTTACGCAAAAACGTTACAAAAGTACATCTTTTTTGTTATTCAACAAAGAGTTGAGAAGAAAATTTTCTTATTCTCCTTTATTGATCAATTTGTCAAATAGGATCTCATTGTTTTCGACAATTGTGGAAATAGTGAGCGTTCCCTTGTTTCCCATGTCATTATAGTGGACGAGATATCTGTTTTCTCCTAGATTTTCAATTTTCTCTACCTCTTGGATGTCTTCACCATCCTGTGCTCCGCTACGGAATTCCCAGATGGCATAGCCTCCTCCTTCGCTGAACTCGTTGTCGTAGTCGTCACGGAGCTTTTGTGCCAGTGTTTTTGTGCAATACTGTGCGATGACGGAATCTGTCGCCTCTTGTCTGCCGAAAATATAGTTTCCGTAGAATGTTTGGATTTTTTCGATGGCTTTCGCATCAATGTCCTCGCTGATTGTTTCTGCCGACGATTCTGTCACCGTCGGTTGAACTTGTTCTTGAGGCTGTCTGTCGCTGCACGAAACAACCATCGTCGCCAAAATAAATAGAAATTTTTTCATGACCATTAATTATCTAAAATAGGTTGTCGTTTATTCTTCCTTCTTCACTTCGATTCTGAACGTTGTGCCTACTCCTTGTGTTGAGTTGAGAACGTAGATCTTTCCGTGATGATATTCTTCCATGATTCGTTTGGCAAGAGAAAGACCAAGTCCCCATCCACGGCTTTTTGTCGTGAATCCCGGTTCGAAGACGGTTTTGAACTTTGATTTTGGTATTCCTTTGCCGGTATCAGTCACGTCGATAATATATCTCGAGCCGCTTTCGCTCACGTTGACGTGGATGCTTCCTGTTCCTTCCATTGCGTCGATGGCGTTCTTGCATAGGTTTTCAATCACCCATTCAAACAGTGGCACGTTCAATTCGGCATTGTATTTCTGGTTGTTCTCGTAGTGACATGTGATGGATACTCTTCTTGATACACGTCCGCGCATGTATGACAATGCATTGTCTATCACATCATTAAGACAGACGGGAGTGCATTCTGGTTTTGAACCGATCTTCGAGAATCTGTTAGCGATGGTCTGCAGACGGTTGACATCTTTGCTTATCTCTTGAGCCACACTCGCGTCGACATCCATTCCCTTCAACAACTCCACCCATGCCATGAGTGATGATATTGGGGTTCCGAGTTGGTGTGCTGTCTCTTTGGAAAGTCCCACCCACACTCTGTCTTGCTCCGCTTTACGCACGCTCGCCAACACAAGCAACAGAGCGATGAAGAATAGGAAGATCAATCCCCATTGTATGATTGGAAAATACGACAGTTTTTGCAAAAGTAGCGAGTCTCCATAATATAGTTTGTGGTATGTCGTCTCGTCGAGCTTGATGGATATAGGTTCGTTGATCGTCTTAAACGACTCCACTTTGCTCATCAGAAATGCCGAGTCTGGCTCGCCGTTGTATTTGTCTGGAATATCTATGTTTCTGTACTGATATGGCATACCATCCGCGTCGACAATCACCACAGGGATTGTGTTGTTGTCTTGGATGACTCGCAGGCAGAAAGTGAAGTCGAAATTTTCTCCTGCGGTTGCGATCTGGCGTGTGGCGTCAGCCCAGATTTCCATTTTGTCGCGCTCTTCCTTTGCCATGTCTCCTACTAGATTTGTTGAAAATATAATCGACAGCAAGAAGATGAAGATTGCAAAAAATGAAAATATATATTTGACGGCTGAATAATTTAGAAACGATTTCTTCATACCTAAATGACGTTTTAATGTTTAAACGTAAATTTTGGCAATTTATTGTTGATTATGGCACAAAGGTATTAAAAATTGAGAGTTGTGTCATTACTTCCAATCCAAATAACGTCAATTCGACGAAAACTTAGTGCGAGTCGTAGGCGTGCACACCGAATTTATAAAACCACAGAGACACAAAGTTAACAGAGAAAGACTATACCTTTTTATGAGAAAAAGAGGTGATAATTCAATCATAAAGTGGAAAATGCATTTCTTTTTGTGCTTGTTCGTTATTGCGAAAATTCATTGAACTTACGTTAAATAAAGAAAAAGCATCCGTGTTTGGGATGCTTTGGCAGTTTTTATAATTTCTCTCGATACTTGGTTTCATTCTCGTCTTCAAGAATATTGAGATAGCTGGTGTAGCGGCTCTCGCTGATGTAGTGCTGCTCCACGGCCTCTCTCACCGCGCATCCTGGCTCGTGCGTGTGGGTGCAGTTGCCAAACTTGCATGATTCGGAGTGCTTGAAGATCTCTGGAAAGAAATGTCCCACCTCATATTTGTCGAATCCGATGGTGCCGAATCCTTTCACACCTGGAGTGTCGATGATGAAAGTGTCCTCTTCAAGCTGGTACATTTCAGAGAATGTTGTGGTGTGCATACCTGTGTCGTGCACAGAAGATATCTCACCTGTTCTTGCTGCAAAATCCGGTGAAATGGCATTGATGAGAGAGGATTTGCCCACTCCTGAGTTGCCGCTGAACAACGTCGTCTTGCCTTTCAATGCATTTTTCACCTCTTCCACACCTTCTCCTGTAAGAGCTGATGTGATATGGCATTTGTAACCGATGCTTTCGTATAAAGTCACAAGTGCTTTCATATATTCCGTCTCCCCTTCATCATATAGGTCGCATTTGTTGATCACGATCACGGCTGGCACTGAATATGCCTCGCAAGTCGCAAGAAATCGATCTATGAAGACGGTGGATGTCTCTGGATGGGCGATAGTCACAGTCAGCATCGCCTGATCTACGTTTGCGGCTATGATGTGAAGCTGCTTCGACAGATTCGACGGCTTGCGTACGATGTAGTTCTTTCTGTCGCAGATGTTGCTGATCAAGCCTTCTGAGTTGGGAAGCTCCTTGAATTCAACGAAGTCGCCCACAGCAACCGGGTTTGTGCTTTTGATTCCCTTTATACGGAAATTGCCTTTGATTTTGCACTCCCAAAAGTCGCCGCTCTCTGTGCGTACAATATAGCTGCTGCCTGTATTTCTGAAAACTACACCTTTCATCCAAATAAATAAAAATGGCGGCGACAATGCCACCGCCAAATTAGGTTTAATAACTGCGTATCAATGCCTTTATCTGTCAGCAATTACACAGTCATGATTTCTTTTTCCTTTGCTGAGAACATAGCCTCGACATCCTTGATATACTTGTCGTGGATCTTCTGAACTTCAGCCTCTGCATCTTTCTCTACGTCTTCAGCCAAACCGTTCTTGATCTCTTTCTTAAGACCTTCGATTGCGTCACGACGAGCGTTTCTGATGCTGATCTTTGCGTCTTCAGCCTCAGCCTTAGCCTGCTTTACAAGAGTCTTACGACGCTCCTCTGTTAGCGGTGGAATACACAAACGGATCATCTCACCGTTGTTTTCTGGTGTGATACCAACCTCAGAAGCCAAGATCGCTTTTTCAATCAACGGAATCATCTTCTTATCCCAAGGCTTGATAGCGATAGTGCGGGCGTCTGGTGTTGTGATAGATGCCACAGCTGAAAGTGGAGACATCGCACCATAGTTGTCTACACGGATTGGATCCAAGATTCGTACGTTTGCCTTGCCGGCACGGATGTGGGCGAAAGAATCGTCAAGATGAAGAAGAGCTCCGTCCATCTTGTCCTCTGCCATTTTATAAAAAGACTTTACGTCTGCCATTGTAAAAAACGTTTTTTATTTCCTAAATTTTAATTCTTTTCCATGGACACACATGCCCGTGTGTCTCTACGTGTGGCAAAGATACGATTTTTTTGCATATTGCAATATTATGCAGAGGAAATATTGATGATTGTGGAATGAACCATTAATTTTGTAAACTCGCATTTTGCATTTAGAAACTGTTTAATGTGGGCGACCACAAGGGATCGCCCCTACATTTAAGAACCAAATTATAATTTAATGAGAATATTCATCGCTATTCGTTTCCCTGAGGATTTCAATTCTGCTCTTGTTGACGCACAACAAGAGTTGAAGGCTCGTGGTGTGACGGGAAATTTTTGCCCATACGGAAATCTCCATATTACGCTGGCTTTTATCGGTGAGACGTTTGATCTGCCAAACATCCGTAAGGCGGTGAGTGAAGTCTCATTTTCTCCATTCCAAATCACTCTCGGCTCTTTAGGCAAATTCCAGACAAGGAATGGCACTGTGATTTGGGCTGGCATCAAGGATGGTTCACCGGTTTCTGACCTTGCGTCTCAGTTGCGTGAAAGGTTGGTCGCAAATGGTGTCAGATTCAAAACGACGCAATTCTATCCGCATATATCATTGATCCGTAAACCTTCTATGGTGGTGACGAATATCGATGTTGCCCCTGTCTCTATGTGTGTGGAACGTATATATGTGATGAAATCGGAACGAATAAATGGTGAATTGATATATTCGGAAATTTAATTCAATTCATAATTCATAATGTATAATTCGTAATTGTGGGGATAATCCATCGGGTGGGGAATCCTCCCTCTCGTAGAGACGCACGGACGTGCGTGTAATAATCAATTCATAATGCATAATTCACAATGCGTAATTGTGGGGAAATCTATCGGTGAAATTGAATTTTTGTCGCTCGCACTTACGTGCTCGCGAAAAATGAAGGGACAAGGGCGTTCCGCCCTTTGCAATCCTCATTTTTATTCCAACTTGAATATGAAACCTACTGCGAAATAAAATAACGTAGAGACGTCGTGCACGGCGTCTCTACAAAAAAATGTGTTGTTATCTCAATCTTGATGCTCCAGATTTTCCGTCCACTTTCTGTTTCATCGGAGAACCGAATTTGGCTTTCTCTGCATCTTGTTTTGCTACGACCTCCATATATTCGGCTGTCGTGAATGGAGCAGGTGTCTGTGCAAACTCTGGCACGTTGTAACTCTTTAGCAAATCGGCATCGTGACGTGGGTTGAGACGAGGCATACGGAAAGGTTTTGTCGCGTTGCCGTTCTCGTCAATATGCGTGATGTAGTTGCGGGCGTAACTTCCATCCTCACGTTTTGATGCTATAAGTAGCCAACGGCTGTTGGTAGACCAGCTGTGGTAGCTGTCGCAACGTGGTGAGTTGACATTCTTTAGTGGCAAAAACTCAGATGTTGCCAAATTGATGAGGCATACGTCTGCACTATGCTCCGTCGGCACTTGCATTCCATATTCAGCACGTGTGATCGCTAAAAATTTGCCGTCTGGAGAAATTTTTGGAATTGTGGCGCTGCTGTCAAGTTTTGTGGCTGAATATACAGTGTCGATATTGCCCCAACTGCGTGTGTCTGCATCGAATGCGATTCTCAAAATATCATATTTCACACTGTCGAATGGCAGTTTGTTCTTATCATCGTCGGTGCAAACAAAGTAAAGATGCTTTCCGTCAGGAGCCCATTCAGGGAATGACTCAAATCTGTCGTCTGTACGGATGATGTTTGTTACCTCGTTTTTCTCTATGTCATAAAGTACCAAATCGCCATGAAGATTAAAAGTCTCGATCTTGTTTGTGACAGATGAGTGGAACGACTGTTTGAAATTGTCCATAGAGAAAGCGATCAACGGAAGAGTAGGGTGCCATGACGTGATTGATGTCGAGAATGGCATGTCTCCGGTCTTAGTGTCAATCTTGCGTACTGTGCCATTGTATGAAAGGATCATACCTCCTTTCTCTCCACGATAGTAGAAACTTCTGTTTTGTGAGTTGTGACGCTGCACAAAATGACAGTTCACACATCTTTGTGTACGGTAGCCTGGCTGTGAGTGTGTGTAGTGGTCTGAAGCGATTATGCTCTCTTCTCCTGTCGACAGATTATACTGGTTGACAGACATTTCACCACTTGCCTGATAACTAGGCTCAATCATACGGTATGTGACGTATTCATCTATGGAATCTTTGCTCACAGTCATTGTGAACGGAGAGTATAGAGTATATCCGTTGTTTGTCTTTTCGTAGACTTCAAAAGTGATATCATTGCCTGCGTTCTCCGACAATAAAGCTTTCCATTTGTCTATAGGAAAACATACGTTGCCGTTATCGGAAGCTACGGAAAATTCCGTCTTTCCTCCAGACACTTTCACTATGAAATCTTTATTCGCGTCGACGCAGAAATTCATAGGCAGAATATTGCAAGGAATGGTCGTGCCTATGTAGCAGTCGGGCTGGATAGGAGCAGCGTCCGAACTCTTTGTGTAGGATTTCGGAGCGTCTACGGAGCAGGCAGACATCAACGTCGCCAGCAAAAATATGATTATATTGGTCTTTTTCATTTCTTTAAGTCTCCTCCTTTATAATTCTTTGTATCGACGTTTTTATAAAAGTAGTAGTATAGATACGAACCTTGGTGTCCGCTCAATTTCTCTTTTCCGTTCTTTCCTGCTTTCTTGCATTCTTTGACGAATTTCTGTGCGTTAATGGCAAGGGTTCTGTCGACGGTGATGCTCTGTACTGGTTTGGTGTTACCCATTATCGCACAAAGGCATGCTGCCTCCTGAATACATTTTGGCGGAACATTGCCATTATATATCTGAGCTGCGACAGGAATGTCTCTCGCAAATGCTTCAATATCTTTTGCATATAGTTCAGCAAGGATTCTCGCCTCTGCTATTTTAGGGTTTGAAATGCCAGTTCTTTCAGCTATGAAGTCTGCGGCTGAATAGGCATGGAACCAATTGTCTTTTGGCTCAAAATATGACTCAAAGTTTTTGTATGCCTCTCTGTCTTTCAACAATTGTTGCTTGTCGTTAGCGTATTTTCTCCACTCTTTCGCATAGTCAGAGTAGACGCTGCTCGTCTCCAGAATTTTTAGATATCTCTCTGTAAGTTCTGGCTCTTCCATCATGACCGCACAACGCATCATACGTTTCAAACGACGGAAGTTCTCACCTGTCAACTGGTAATATTCCATTGCGTGGAATAGAGACATGCAGTAGTTTCCTGTAGCGAATGCGAAATCTTCGTAATGTACCATGTGAGGCATACAGAAGTTTCCTGTGTTGTAGAATTCCCAATCAACAGGGAAATTGAACATCTGGTCGACTTTTTCTCCATTCGCAATCAACGCTTCCAGATAGTATGCGTAAATGTCGGATGTCGGATGAGTGGTGTTTCTCGCTTCTGTGATCATCTCACTCCATTTCTCTTCATTCTCCAAACGTTGCAGGCGGAGAATCTTATGGTAGCTCTCGTCGTTGTGACAACAAAGTTTTGCTACAACGATAACCAAAACAAATGCTATCGCAGGAATCGCAAGTTTTTTTGCTGACAATTCCGTCTCCTCTCCACATCTTCCTGATACCAACGGATAAACGATAAGCAATGCCATCGCTATGAGTGAGTAGATGAAGAAAGTGCTTGAATGTGAGGTATATAGAGGTGCGAATAATGCGATGGAATAGACTTCGTAGTTTAGCAGATTAGCTGTCAGATAATTGAATCCAAACCATGATGCCAATCCGATTCCTGCAAGCATCATCGCTTTCTTGCTCTCTTTTTTGACGTTTGCTGCGGCACCTATTAACATCGCCAATGGTGAGAATATTCCGATAGCGAAGTATGAAAACTCAGCTACAATAATTGAGAGATACAGAGATATCTTGTTTTCCACCTGCATCCACCAAGATAGAAGGACGGCGATGAGGCTTCCTAACAGTAGCGACATCACAATAGATCCGTCTACTTTATCGAACAGCAAATATTCAAGATTGCAGACCGCCACAAACAAAGCTAGCGGTGGAATTGCTGCAAACACGATCTTTTTCGCGTTTGTCTGTTTAGCGAATGCTCTCAGAAGTATTGCGAAAATTGCGGTCAGTGTCGCAGACACAGCAAAAGCTCCGAATACTGGAGATATGAAAAACTGTGTTATGAATCGAGATACGAGACTCAAACATCCAGCACCGTATGATAAGATGATCGTGCGGAACGGATCTGAATCAAGATATAGCGAATAATCGTGGAGCACGTACAAAAAATCTTGCTCGCACACAATGGAAATGGCGAATGTGACAATGAAGAACAAAGCCACTGATGCGTATTCCAAATTCTTTAGTTTGAATGTAAGGGCGTCTTTCATAGTTTCCCGTCTTTTAGAGTTTCGTATAAACCTTCGCAAGCGTCTTCAAGAAGGTCGAGCACAAGTTCGAACCCATCTGCACCGCCATAATAAGGGTCTGGCACATAGTCGTTGGTGAAACTTCTGCAGAATTCTGTCATTTTGTGGATCTTTTTCGTGTGCTCAATAGTTGCCGCACGGTCGTGAAGATCGTCGATATTGGTGTTGTCCATTCCGATCACCAGGTCGAAATTGTCGAAATCGGCTCTTTTCACTGGTCGGCTTATGGAGGTCACGTTGTAGCCTCTGCGCGACGCGAATGAGATCATACGAGGGTCGGCATGCTCACCTTGATGGTAGTTCAGAATTCCGGCAGAGTCGATATTGAAATCAGCTGAGGCTCCTTTCTCGTCTACAATCTTCTTCATCACAGCTTCAGCTGCGGCTGAACGGCAGATATTGCCCAAGCAAACGAATAATATGTTGTGTTTTGCCATATTCTTTTTTTGTTATCCTACAGAATCATTTTTTGTCGACTCTCCTTGTTGAGTCTTATGATTGTTATGGTTGCGGTTGTTGTTGAATCGGCGACGGTGGTTGTTATACCTTCTTGGCTTTTGGCTTCCATCGTTGCCATTCGCATTTTGCATATTTGTGTCATTGCCGTTAACGTCGGCTTTAGGCTTGTTGCTGTCGTTAACGTTTGGCTTTGGTCTGTTGTTGCCATTGCCGTTAGTTTTTGTTTTTTGACTGTTGGCCTTTGGCCTATTGTTGCCGTTTGGTTTTCTTCTTCCACCTCTGCCTTTCAACTGAGGATTGTAGGCTGGACCTTCACCAAGACCTTCTGGCATTGGCATCTTGTCGATCTCCTTTTCCAAAAATTGTTCGATCATGCCAAATTTGTCCTGGTCTTTCTCCGACACGAATGTGATACCCACACCCTGGCGGTTGGCACGTGCAGTACGGCCGATGCGGTGGATATAATCTTCCGCGTCGTGAGGCACATCATAGTTGATCACCATATCTATGCCTTCGATGTCGATGCCACGAGAAAGGATGTCTGTCGCCACGATGACATTGATTTTTCCACTTTTATAGTCGAGCATCACTTCGTCGCGGAATGCTTGATCCAAATCGGAGTGCATGGCTCCGACCTTGATTTTCATGCGTAGAAGTGCGTTGTATACATCTTTGACATTCTGTTTCGACGATGCGAATATGATAGTCTTGTCGACGCTGTTGTTTGCCAACAGTTTCTGCACCAACATACGTTTCTGAGTCTCATAGCAGATGTATGCTTGCTGAGTGATTCCTTCAGCTGGTTTGGAAATTGCCACATTCACGAATTCTGGCTCGTGAAGAATAGTTTCTGCCAATTTTTTGATTTTTGTCGGCATGGTCGCTGAAAACATCACTGTCTGACGTTTGATTGGCAACGTCTTTACAATGGATATGATATCATCGTAGAAACCCATGTCGAGCATACGGTCAGCCTCGTCCAAGATGAAATGTTCCACACCTGAGAAATCCGCGTTCTCCATCTTGATGTGGGAGATCAAACGACCTGGAGTAGCGATCACGATGTCCGTACCGTTTTTCATCGCTTGTTTCTGAGTCTCGTATGCAGATGCGTCATTGCCACCGTAGACGGCAACGGAAGAGATCGGTACGAAATAAGAGATTCCTTCCAATTGTTGGTCGATCTGTTGTGCAAGCTCACGTGTGGGAGCCATGATTATAGCGCGTACTTTGTTGTGAGACGGTTTTCTAAGCAATTGGTTGATAAGAGGAAGCAAGTATGCTGCGGTCTTTCCTGTGCCAGTCTGTGCACATGCTATCAAATCTTTGCCTTCCATCACCACAGGCATCGCCTTTTCCTGTACAGGAGTCATCTCCTGGAAGTTCATCGCGTCTATACCGTCAATCAACGACGGCTCAAAATCTAATTCGTCGAATCTCATTTCTTATTTTTCTTTTGATTCTCCTTCTCCTTTTCATTTTCAATATGTTCACAGACGTCTCCACGGTAAAGAGAAATACACTCATAGCCAGGAAAAACATCTTTCATATAGTTTGGCAATTCATGGCAGTTGCCGGAGCGTACCACTCCCTCAACCAATTTCTCTGCTTTTTTGCCAAATGTGTCTATATAGTAGCTCTTGTCCACCAATGCGAGTCCATCTTTGAATGGATATGCATGGTTGAATTTTGGAGATATCGATTCGTTGAAGTTTTTGTCAAGGAATCCAACTTTGCCATTTTTGGCGATTCGTGCGAATCCACAGCTGTATGGATTGATATAGTCGTATTTAGGTTCAACAACCTCTTTGCCGAGTTTGTTGATCATTCCCCATTTGCCATCTCTCTTGACGATTGCCAAACCATTGTAGAACACATCTATATATTCGTATATTGGTTCGACATATACAGTCTGACTGTCAGGCATGAGAAGCCCATGTTTGTAGTTCTTCTCAAAGTGGATCAACTTCGTCTCGTCTCCGATTATGTTGGAAGTCTCATAATATACAGTGGTTTCTTCTTTGACTCCACCTTTCGAAACAATGACAGAGTTTCTTTTGCTTTTGTCAGCATAAATGGAATCGTATGTACACTCCACAATAGGATATCCGGTTGTGCCGTATATTCCGAATTTGCCGTTTTTCTTTACCAACAAAGCTTCAGTACTGTTTTCGAAGCGGGAGATATGGTCGAATTTACAAGGAAGTACTGACTGACCAAGTTCATCCACCAGTCCATAGAATGCTCCCACTTTTACAAGAGCAAGATGACCGAAGAAATATGTCATGTCGTCGAAGCGGGCAGAAATGATAGTCTTGCCGAGATCATTCACCAATCCCTTTTTGCCATTCTGCATGAAGATGACGTATCCGGGACGGAATTTCAACAATGTGTCATACACACAGTCGATCACATGTTTTCCGCTTTTGTTGATGAATCCACACTTGCCTCCAAGTCTGGCGAATGCCAAGTCTTTCATTATCGGACCATCTTTGATTACCGACTCGTCAAAAGTTTCGTTGAACGACGTCTCCATGCCGAACAGACCGATCGTGTCGTAACGGCAATTGACGATAGTCTTTCCCAAACTGTTGATCAAGCCCCATTTGCCATCTTTTTTGACACGGGAATAACCCTCTTCGTAGTAGTATAATTCCTCGTATTCGTGAGGAATAAGCTCCTCGTTGTTGCAGTTCATCAATCCCCATTTGTCATTATGACGCAGACGTACAGTGCCGTCGGGATAGTGTTGCAGATACTCATAGTTGTAAGGGAAGACGTCGGTGCCGTTCTTATATAGGAAGTTCCACTTGCCTTTGTTCAGCACACGCTGATAATCATCGATCAAAGTGTCTGTGTAGACGTAGTTTTTAGGACGCATTCCGTTGCGTTGCTTCTCGTTGGTGTTCAACGCATAGTTGACTTTTGTTTTCAGAGTCACCGTCTGCACTTCACCCTTGATCTTTATTGGCTCGAAATCAGGCATTGTCTCGAAAAGGCTTCTCACCTCTCTCAAAAGCTGCGGGTTACATTTGCAGGAAGGTTTGATGTCTGATATATGTCCATCCTTGTTGACGGTGAAGGTGACAGTCACGTCGCCGCCTTTTAATGCGTTCGGTCCGACCAACTCGGATGGATATTGTTTTGCGGCTGCGATATATTTTTTGAATTCAGGGTCGTCCACACCCGTGAATCCTTTAGCAGCAGAGCTGAATGATATCGCACTCAGTAGGGCTCCGGTTATTATATTTCTCAGTCTAAATTTCATCATTGTTTGAATTTAAATCCGTTTGTGTGTTTCTCTAAATACTCTCCGTTTTTACCGGCATATATGAAATAGCCCTCCACATTGGGCAGGGAATTGATAAGTGACATTGCAGAGTCGACACCGATCACCATGCAGGCTGTCGCCAAAGCGTCGGCTGTCATACAGTCGTCGGCAAGGATCGAACTGCTCAATAGCGTGTGATTGACTGGTTTGCCAGAACATGGGTCTATTGTGTGCGCGTATTTTGTTCCGTTTTTATAATAGTATTGCAGATAGTTGCCGCTTGTTGCCAACGCTTTTCCGTCGATCTGCACTATGCGTTGTGTTTCGAAAGTCAGCATTGTGCTGTCTTCGATTGGTTTGTTGATGCCGATTCTCCACACTTTTCCTTGGTCATTCACACCGCTGCACACGACCTCGCCTCCAACTTCCACCATGAAATCGTTGATTCCGTTTTTGCGTAACACTCGGGCAACTTCGTCGGAACCGAATCCTTTTGCTATCGCCGACGCATCCAGTTTGATATTAGGATTATCTTTCTTTATATATCCGGCGGGAGACAGACTCACCTTCTTCCATCCCACGTAGTTTCTCAATTCAGCCAATACACTGTCTGGAGTGGAGCGGTCGGGGGCGAATCCGAATCCGTAAGCATTCACAAGAGGAGCGACGGTGATGTCGAAAGCACCGTTGGTGATAGTGGAAATCTCACAAGCTTTGTTGTAGACTTTGATGAAAAGAGAATCTTTCTCTTCCAAAAGCACAGAGTCGGGAGATTGATTGATGCGTGTGATCGTTGATTGCTTGTTGAATGTGGATAGGGCAGTGTCGACGGTGGCAAGAGCGGCCAAGTATTCCGTCTTCACATCTTTCCCATTCGACGCATATTTTATTTTGTAGAAAGTGCCGAACACTCTTCCTGCATCAGTGACATAGTCATCAGTGACATGTTTAGCTGACGGTTGTGTCGTAGACACGCATGCCGACAACAATAATATAATAGTGAAAAATATGCAGTAGCGGGACAACGCTTTCATTATATACAGAAAATATACAAATTAATGATACACAAATGCAAAAATAAACAACTTTTTTTATTTCACAAAAACATGGGGAATTATAAATGGCTGAGGGAGAGGGCTGATGGAAGATGGTTTCCGTCTAACCCGATGAAGTGTCGTACCTTCAGTTCTGGTATTGGAGAAACATTTGTAAATAGAATTAACATTTTTTAATCTTTACCGATAAAAAACATGTTGTAAATCATTTCCCTGTAGCACTATTTTGCTTTACTTTGCAAAGTTTTGTTCAGGGAATGAATGTTTTATTAAATACTTTTGCAATGTTAAATGTTTGATACGTGGTATGTTAGATGGTGTTAGTTCAGTTGACTTTTGGGGCGTTATGTTATAGTTGCTTATGTGTATTAATGAAAAAATGCGTTTTGTTTCCTGAATCTTTTGTTTATAAGCAAACAATAACTATTAATTTAAACTATAATGAAACGGATATTTTCTACGATGATGTCTTTGTTGGCAATACAGTTTATGTTTGCCCAAAGCACGGAAAATCCAAAAATTGATTTGACATTAAAAGAGTATTATGTCAAAGTAGATGGTACAGGAGACGGAACTTCCTGGGACAAAGCGATTAGCGCAAAAGATTTTGCGTATGTGTTTGGAAACTTCCAGACAGAGGGTGCTACATTCTATATGGCTGGTGGTACTTATCTCGCGTTATACAATACTAAAGGCGAGGAACTGACTGACAGAACAGCATGTTGGATTTCTCAACATGGTGCCAATATCTATGGTGGTTACGATCCAGCGGCAACAGGAAACGCTAAAACAACAATGGCGGATCCTTCTAAGTTTAAAACAATCTTTAGCGGAGATCTTAAAGGCGACGATGATGTTGTGATTTCAGATGATTGTAATGATTCGTTTGAAAACTTTGATGACAATACGACGTCATCATTGATAACAATGTCAATCGCAAGCGATGTTCGTGTCAGCGGTATTGAATTGACTGGAATGTCGTTCTCAAGAGGCACATCACCAGCGATGATCCGTATGTCTGCAGAAACAGGTACAGTATATAATGCGACAATTGATCATTGTAAGTTGTATGTTGCAGATAAGGGAGTAGAGATGAATAATGTCGCCAACCTATTGGTAGATCAGTGTGAGTTTGATTATATCCGTAATGCGGCTGTATATTCAAATCGTAATATGCAAGTTACCAATTCTACATTCACATATACAAATGGAGTGAATTACAATGGTAACAATACAGAGTTGGTTGTGAAAAACTCAACATTTGTGAAAAATACTTCGGATATACAGGCATACGATAATAATAACGAGAGCTCTTCAACAAATGTCTATGTCTATAACAATACATTCATTCCATGCAAGAAACTAGCGAACTTTGTGATTGCAGATAATGTGACCGCTTTTGTTGAAGGTAATATATTTGCGGGATCTGACTTCTTTTTCTCAAATACTGGTTATGAGTTAAGACTAAAGACGTTTACTAATAACTTGTTCGCCTGTGAGTTGCCAGAAACAGATGTCGTCTCAGAAAATGATAACATTAAGCTTGAGAATGCTATAAAACTATATAGAACCATCCTTGATGGAACATATTCAAGAGCTGACAGTATCTTCACACCTAACTTGACATACAAAGATGCGTCTACTCGTACAGTGGGATTGTTGAAGAAAGAGTTGTCTGATGGCACGTCGCTTTGCTTCCCTCGTATCGATAATATCACTGCAGATCAGAGAGGAGAATTCCGCCCGTATATGACATGTTTGGGAGCGTACGAGATAGGATGCAAAGTAGACACAACTATAGTAGCCGATACAATTGTGGTTGGCTCTAAATACAGCATTGATGGTAAGGTTTATGACAAGATAGGTTTGTACGAAAAAATCTTTACGACACACACATCAACAGTAAGTGGTTGTGACAGTGTAGTTAGCCATAGATTATTTGTCGTTCCTGATGCTTCAATAAAGGAGTACTATGTGAAGAAACAAGGAACAGGTAAGGAAGACGGAAGTGACTGGGACAATGCGATTGGAGAAAAGAAATTCGCGTATGTGTTCGCAACCCTTCAGACAGAAGGTGTGACATTCTATATGGCTGGTGGCACTTATCATCCAGTATACAACCATAATAGCGAGGAAACAAATGACAAATATGCATTTTGGTCATCTCGACATGGAGCCAATATCTATGGAGGTTACGATCCAAAGGCTACTGGAAACGCAAAAACAACAAAAGCTGATCCTTCTAAGTACAAAACAATCTTTAGCGGAGATCTTAATGAAGACGATGAGGTTGTGATGAATGATGATTGTGATTATACGTTTGATAAGTTTAACAACAATACAGTGTCATTGCTCTCGATGAATATCGCAGGCGATATCCATATCAGTGGTGTTGAATTTACGGGAATGACGTTCTCAAGAGGTACATCACCGGCAATGATCCAGTTGAGTGCTAAAGAAGGAACATCATATAAGGCTACAATAGATTACTGTAAGTTGTATGTTGGTGATAAGGGAATAGAGGTGAATAATGTAAACGATCTTTTGGTAGACCAGTGTGAGTTTGATTATATCCTTAATGCGGCTGCATATTCGAATCGTAACATGAAAGTTACCAACTCTACATTCACATACACAAATGGAGTGAATTACAATGGTGACAATACGGAGTTGGTCGTTGAAAATTCAACATTTGTGAAAAACCGTTCGGATATACAGGCATTCGATTTTAATAACAAAAATTCTTCAACAATTGTCAATGTCAACAACAACACATTCATCTCATGTAAGGACGATGCAAACTTTGTGATTGGAGATAATGTCACAGCTTTTGTAGAAGGAAATATATTCACAGGATCAGATTTCTATATCAGAAAAACCGACTACGAGTTGAAACTAAAAACTTATACTAATAACTTGATAGCTGGCAAATTTATAGAAGATGATGTCATCTCAGAGAAAAACAATATAAGACTTGTGAATGCAATTCCATTGTACGAGGGTGTTTTTGACGGTAAATATTCAAAGAAAGACAGTGTCTTCACTCCTAATTTGACATACAAAAATGCGTATACTCGCACAGTCGCTTTGTTGAAGGACAGCTTGGATACAATTTCTCTACGTTTCCCTCGTATAGATACTATTTATGCAGACCAGCGTGGTGTATCTCGTTTTGATAATACTTGTTTTGGAGCATACGAGATCGGTTGTGAATCTGACACTACATACACAACTCGCACAATTTTGGCTGGCTCTTGGTTCTATGGAAAATCATACGACACTATTGGTCGCTACGAGAATATTGTTTATAATGACACGACTGTTTTGGGATGTGACAGCATCGTCATCTATACATTGAACGTCGTTCCTGATACATCAATAAATGAGTTCTATGTTAAGGAAGAGGGAACAGGTAAGGAAGACGGAAGCAATTGGGATAATGCAATTGGTGCGAAGGATTTCGCGTTCGTGTTCGGAAACCTTCAGAGAGAGGGCGTGACATTCTATATGGCAGCTGGTACTTATCATGCTGTATACAATAGAGATGGAAAGGAAACTAACGACAAGACTGCTAGTTGGGTGTCTAAACATGGAGCTAATATCTATGGAGGCTACAATCCAAAGGCTACTGGAGACGCTTCGTCAACAAAGTCTAATCCTATTTTGTACAAAACAATCTTTACAGGAGATGTCAAGGGTGACGATAATGTCGCTATAAAGGATGACTGTGAGGATATATTGGAGCACTTCGGAGACAATATGGTATCGTCAATGCTTGTGATGGATGTTGCCAGTGACGTGCATATCAGCGGTATCGAATTGAAAGCGTTGTCGTTCGCAAGAGGTACTGCACCTGCTATGATCCAGTTGAATGCGCCAAAAGAAACAGACTATAAGGCGACGATAGATTATTGTAAGTTGTATGCGTCTGACAAGGGACTAGAGGTTAATAACATCGGTTCTCTTTATGTAGACCAGTGTGAGTTTGAGCATCTTCGTAATGCGGCTGTATTTTCAAATCGTAACATGTATATTACCAACTGTACATTCACTTACACAAATGGTGTGAATTACAATGGTAACAATTCAGAGTTGGTTGTTGAGAATTCAACATTTGTGAAAAACACTTCTGATATACAGGCATACGACTACAATAACGAAAAGTCTTCAACAACAGTCAAGGTCAACAACAACACATTCCTTTCATGCAGAGAAGGATCTAACTTTGTGCTTGGAGACAATGTGACAGCTTCTGTTGTAGGCAATATATTCGCAGGCGCAAAACTCTATATTTCTAAGACAGGATATGAGTTGAAACAGCAGAGTTTTGTAAATAACTTGTTGGCATGCAACAGTTATAATAATGCAGATGCTATCATTGAAAAAGACAACCTCAAGCTTGAAAGTGCCACAACACTATATAGCAACGGAGTCTTTGAAGGTAGTTATTCAGAGGCAGACGATAAATTCACACCTGATTTGACATACAAGCAGGCACCTACTCGTACAGTTGCATTGTTGAAGGATAATTTGTCAGACGGCACATCACTTCGTTTCGCACGTCCTGAGAAGATCACTGTAGACCAGCGTGGAGTGACTCGTTCAGATTTGACATGTATGGGATCATACGAAAAGGATAAGGAGACGGGAGTTAATGAGGTTAATGACATAGTTTGTGAGGTTTATCCAAATCCTGTGAAAGATGTGTTGAATGTCAGCGGTTGTGGTGATTCATTCTCATATGAGATCGTTGATTTGACAGGACGCACAGTAGCTCGTGGTAAGTCGGTTGGTACAATTGCTGTTTCTGAACTTTCTAATGGAGTATATCTATTGAAGCTTCAGACAGAAACACAGCAGTCTTGCCTAAGATTCGTAAAACAATGATAAGTGAGAGACTAGATT
>CACZOA010000065.1 GCA_902782665.1 uncultured Bacteroidales bacterium | reverse complement strand
ATCTCGTGTGGGTGGTTCTGCACAGGTGAAGGCTATGAAGGCTATCGCCGGAACACTTAAGACTGATCAGGCTCAGTACCGTGAGTTGGAGTCATTTACTAAGTTCGGTGGTGATATGGACCCTGTAACTAAGATGACAATCGACAAGGGAGTTCGTAACACAGAGCTTTTGAAGCAACCACAGTATACTCCATATCCAGTAGAGCACCAGATCGCTGTAATCTACTGCGGTACTCAGGGTATCTTGAACGCACTTGCAAAAGAGGACGTTCACGAGTTCGAGAAAGTTTATATCGAGCGTCTTGAGCACCTACACAAAGCTGACGTACTTGATCAGCTAAAGAAGGGTATCATCAACGACGATATCAAGGCTGTTCTTAAGAGCGAGGCTGAGGTTGTGATCAGCAAACTGAATTCAGGAAGAAGTGTAGCAACTGTTTAATTCTGTAAGAGATGGCATCATTAAAGGAAGTAAAAGCGAGAATTGGCTCAGTAAACTCAACATTGAAGATTACTGGAGCTATGAAGATGGTGTCTTCAGCGAAGCTAAAAAAAGCTCAATACGCTATTGAGTCTATCACTCCGTACCAGAGTCGCCTTAACAAGATTTTAAGTAATTTCTTGGCGACTGAGACTGATTTCCAGTCGGCTTTTGCAGAGGTCAGACCAGTATCAAGAGTGGCTGTTATAGCTTTCTCTTCAAATTCAAGCCTTTGTGGCGCATACAATTCAAACGTTGCAAAACAGTTGAATGTTGTGGTCAAAGAGCAATTGAATAGTGGTGCTGAGGTTGTTGTCTACCCTATCGGAAAGAAGATCACAGAGCAGTCGGAGAAGCTTGGCGTGCCAGTTGTTAAATCCAACAACGATATGGCAGACCACCCGTCTTTCGATGCAATCAGCGAGGTCACTAATGAATTGATGAACAAGTTTTTGGCAAAAGAATTCGATAAAGTTATCGTAGTCTACCACCACTTGAAGAATACTGCAGTGCAGAAACTTCAGACAGAGGTGTTCCTGCCAATCTCTCTTGACAAAAATTCAGGCGACGTCGACGAATCCACAGCAGACTACATCGTTGAGCCAGGCAAAGCAGAGATCCTTGAGTCTCTATTGCCTAAGGCATTGCGCACAAAAATGTACGCTTGTCTTCTCGACTCTAACGCGTCTGAACATGGAGCCCGCGTCGTAGCCATGCAGGTGGCAACTGATAATGCTAATGAACTTATCAACGAGCTTACGATTTTGTACAACAAAACTCGTCAGCAGGCAATTACAAACGAGTTGCTTGATATCGTTGGTGGTGCAGCAGCATTGGCTCAATAAAGAAGACTATTCTTTGAAATCAAGAGACCGTCTAACATGTTTAGACGGTCTCTTTTTTTGCAAAATTTTCAAGTCACACAAACGAATCACAGGTATTCTATCATTCAACTTATCAAAAAAGGCCATTTATAGAGCAAACAATATGATTTTCCATTGTTTTCTCAACAAAAATCATCTATATCTTTTTTTTATTGATTCCGTTTTATACTTTTGCAATAAGTGATAAAAGTGATAGAAAAAATGGTAAAGCATATTGTATTATTCAAATTGAAGCCTTTCAACTCAGAATCAGAAAGACTTGCCGCATGTGAGAAGATTAAAAGTGAACTTTCAGCTCTTGTTGAGAAAGTCCCTACCCTTCTTACCGCTGAAGTTGGAATCAACTGTAATCCAAACGAACAGTTCGACATCGCCCTTACAACAACACACAACGATATGGAAGGTTTGAAAGAGTATGCACAACATCCATTGCATGTTGACGTTGCAAAAAATTTCATCAGACCAATTTTGGAAGCACGCTCTTGCTGTGACTACCAATATTAAATACTACGCCTATGAAAAATAAAGCATTATTCTTATTATTCGCTTTATTTGTTTGCATTCCTTCGTTTGCACAGATTCTCGACCCAGTAAAATGGAAAGTTGAACTGTCTAAAATTTCTGCTGACGGAAAAGCTACAATCACATACGAAGCGACAATCGACAAAGATTGGCATATGTACAGCACCAAAGAGGTGACTGACGGTCCAGTGCCTACTTCATTTACATTGTCTGAAGTGGAAGGTGTCAAAATAACATCAGACATCAACCCCCGCAGCCGTGTCATTGAACAGTTTGAGCCTGCATTCGGAGTAACAGTTGGCTGGTATGAGGAAAAAGCCACATTCCAGCAACAGGTAAAGATTTCTGACAAAGACAACTTCACACTGAAAGGGTCTATCAGATACATGACTTGCAACAATCAAAACTGTTTGCCTCCTACAACTTATGAATTCGACTTATCTCAACATAACGCTGTAGCAAAAAAAAAAAATAGCTCAACAGTAGCTGAGGTAGAGACAAAAGACAAACAAGAAGAGACAACAAACGATGCATCTACTCCATTAATCGCGATCCAGGATCTTTCTATCAACAACGATTCCAGCAAGACAATTGCGGTCAGTGCGGAAAACCATCAGGAGAGAATCGACACTTGGGCAAATGTAGTAGATGAGATGAGAGCCTTCGGAGAAGTGGAAACCGAAGAAGGCAAGGATTCCCTATGGAAAACATTCCTGACATGTCTGCTTGGTGGACTTATCGCTGTCATTACTCCTTGCGTATGGCCTATCATACCAATGACAGTAAGTTTCTTCCTTAAACGAGGCAAAGACCCTAAAAAAGGTAAAAAAGCGGCAATCACCTATGGTTTATCAATCATTGCCATATATGTAGGACTCGGATTAGTGATCACCGTGCTTAGTGGAGCCGACGGATTGAACTCACTATCTACGAATGCCATCTTCAACATATTTTTATTCGCCCTTCTCGTGCTATTTTCCATCTCCTTTTTCGGAGGCTTCGATTTAGCTCTACCTTCAACATGGAGCACAAAAATCGACCAGCACGTAGACAAAACATCCGGTATGCTGTCAATTCTTTTGATGGCATTCACCCTTGTTATTGTCTCTTTCTCATGCACAGGACCAATCATCGGAACATTGCTTGTAGACATCTCCGTTAACGGAAGTCTGCTCGCTCCTACTATCGGAATGTTGGGATTTGCCATCGCTCTTGCAATACCATTCACACTATTCGCGTTTTTCCCAAGCTGGCTGAAAAACATGCCTCGCTCAGGAGGATGGTTGAATTCAGTGAAAGTGTTGCTCGGATTCTTTGAGTTGGCTTTCTCATTGAAATTCCTTTCCATGGCAGACCTTGCCTACGGTTGGCACATCATGGACCGTGAAGTGTTCTTGGTCATCTGGATCGTAATCTTCATGCTTGCCGGTCTTTATCTTCTTGGCAAAATCAAGTTTGCTGGCGACGACGATGTTGAGGTCGTTTCAGTGCCACGCTTCTTCCTTTCTACATTCTGCTTCAGCATGTGTATATATATGCTTCCAGGATTGTGGGGAGCACCGTTAAAAGCTGTCAGTGCATTCGTGCCTCCATTGAGCACACAGGATTTCAATCTGTATAACGACAAAGTGTCTGCGACATTCAAAGACTACGATGATGCGTTGATGTATGCAGAGTTGAAAAATATGCCTGTCGTTGTAGACTTCACTGGCCACGCATGTGTCAATTGCCGAAAGATGGAATCATCCGTATGGTCTCAGCCACGTGTTAAAAGCTTGCTTACAGATGATTACATACTTGTTTCTCTATACGTGGACGACAGGACTGAACTGCCAAGAGTCGAGAAAGTCATCGAAAACGGCAAAGAAATCAAACTGACCACCGTCGGAGAAAAATGGAGCTATCTCCAGAGATCTAAATTTGGAGCAAACGCCCAACCATACTACTGTTTGCTTGATCCAAATGGAAAACCTATCAACCATCCGATGGGATTTACAGAGAAATCAGATGAATTCATTGATTTCCTACGTACAGGATTAAAGAATTTCAAGAAAATCATAAAAGAAAACGAAAAATAATGGATTTGTTAGCATTTTTGGAAAATCGCGCCACAGTAAGGCAATATAGCGACAAAGAAGTGTCGAAAGAGTTGATCAACCGTCTTCTTGAAGTCGCTGGACATGCTTCCACAACCGGCAACATGCAGCTTTACAGTGTTGTTGTGACAAGAGACGCCGAAAAGAAGAAAGCTCTCGCTCCAACTCATTTCAACCAACCGACTTTCACTAATGCTCCCGTCGCCATAACTTTTTGCGCCGACTTCAACAGATTCGTTAAATGGTGTGAGGAATCAGGAGCAGAACCAGGCTACGACAACGAATTCAGTTTCTTCACAGCAGCTATCGACACTCTCCTACTCGCCCAGACATTCGCTATCGCGGCTGAGAACGAGGGATTGGGTATCTGCTATCTAGGCACTACAACTTACACGGCTGAAAGCATCTCAAAGATTCTTAACCTTCCTAAACGAGTGGTGCCAATCACAACCATCACTGTAGGATATCCAAAATCAGAACCAGCCAAGACGGACAGAATCGCGTCGACAAGCTGGATTCACGAAGAAGAATACAAAGATTATTCGGCTGAAGATATCAAAAAGATTTTCGGATACAAAGATGAGATGGAAAGCAACAAGAAATTCATTGCTGAAAACAACAAAAAATCTTTGGCTCAGGTGTTTACTGACATCCGCTACACAAAGAAAGACAACGAAGCGATGTCAAAATCATTCTTCGACTTTGTGAGAAAACAGTTTATGTGCGAATAATCCCTGATTTTCAAACACGAAAGATAAATATCAAAGAGACGTGGGAGTTTATTTCGCGTCTCTTTTTAGTTATAAACCAACCTTATTTCTATGATAAAGATAATTTTATCCATTATAAGTGGCTTGATTACCATTCTTGTTTTGTCTTCTTCATCAGATAAAGCTAAAACAATATGGGAAAAGGATGGGCTTAAAGGCAAAGTAAAAGAGATAAGGACTTATTCTGCCGATGAGAGTTCAGACAAAGACACAAAAGGTCGATTAAAAAAGATTACCAAATACGATAGAAATGGAACCAGTGAAGAAACCTGCTATTACGATTCTACAGGAAACCTAAAATCAAAATGCATCTACATATACGATGAGTATGGGAATAATATAGAAGAGTATTCATACGAATATAAAAATCCATTAGAAAAGGATCAAAACGAATCTGATTTCACAAATATAGATGAAGAGGGACGACACTATAAGGAAAGATTAGTAAAAAAATGGAATCCAGCGTATGATGCCAACGGAAAAATTGTTGAATGGTCTATTTGCGAATACACGGGCAAACACCTAAAGAAAAAACATTTTACAAAAGAAACTATAAAATACGATAATGAAGGTCATGTAGTGGAACGCAACTCAAATGGAAAAACAGAATATAAACGCACCTTCACGTACGATGATCATGGAAATATCATTGAAGAAAGTGTCGAGTCTGACGGGAAATTACGACGCAAATATATCTACAAGTTCGATAACAACGGAAATTTGACTAATGAAAAGGAATACATGTACTTGTACTTTCCAAAAGATAAATTAGGAAGCACGAAGTTTTCCAAATATGATAAGAAAGGAAATAAGATTGAATCTAAAGAGTTCTTTTCAAGTGGCGGGCATCCGTTAATTAAGACTTACAAGTATGATGAAAATGGCAATCTGATAGAAGTAGGTGTGGAAAATCGAAATCTCGGCTTAAATTATAAAGAAAGTTACAAATACGACGAAAAAGGCAACAAGACAGAATGTATTCAAACAGACGGACATAAGACACCTCTGGAAATAAGAAGATGGTTCAGAGACTCAGACTCATACGGAGAATTCTGGGAATATGAATACTATGAGGAATAAACAGTCTAAGACTGCATATCATCACATAAAAAAGGCAGAATCAAATCATTGACTCTGCCTTTTGCTTTTTAAGACTTTTTGTATTAGTGCGCTATTACTTTATAAATAGACGAACCAACTGATAACAAATAAACTCCTTTATCACCAATCGGAACACATACCGACTCAGATGATTCTATCTGATGTGAGAACAATACTTTACCCTTCATATCAACCAACTTAACATTACCAACAGCATTCTCAACAGTGATACCTTGTTCAGTATAGTAAATAACGACATTGTTATTCCCTGATAATTTTACATCACTGATTTCATGATCTTTCTCATTGTAATAAAGGACATCATCGTAGTAAACAATTTTATGAGTTGAATCCAACACAGGATATTTATCTATTATATCCATTATTGAGTCATTTAGATTTTGATAGTATGTCGGACTATCATTCGTGACACCATGATTCAAAGAATAACAAATCTCACCACTTTTGAATTGATCATCGGTCACATAGTGTAACTCAGTAATTAGAGAATCGCGTTGTGAAACTTCAAGATCATCAATCAAAGCATAACAATTGTGAATATATAACGAATCATGTCCAAATACTGCACTATCACCATGCGTTATTACATTTTTAACATTATTATATGTCGTAGGAGCAATCAATCCCATCAAACCTTTAGAAACAACATTACCAACATTATAACAATCTGAAATCCAAACATTTTTCATCTTACCACCACAAATACCACCAGCACCATAATTTTCATTAAAAGGAGCAACAGATTCGACAGTTCCCATATTATAAGAATCACGAACATCTAAATAGCCATCATGTGAAGACGCAATACCAGCAATACTTTGAGTGTATTTATTGCCTGAAATATATCCTTTATTCCAACATCTGCTTATTGACAAACAAGCTATTTCCTTATGAAAAGGATTATTAGCATTAGCGATTCCAGCAACAAGACCTTGACCATAAACATCAGCTGAATTTGAACAATTCTTTATTGTACAGTTTGATGCATCTCCAACAATACCTGCAGCATTTCCGTAAACACAACCTACGAATCCAGAAACATGACAGTTCTCTATATGTGAGTTTTCTGCATATCCACTGATAATTCCAGCCATTCCTTCACTATTATTAAAAATAAAAACATCTTCTAATGTCAAATTTTTAACAGTGCCATTTTCTATTAAAGAAAAGAATCCTAAGAATACACGTTCTTCCGAATAAACACCTTTTATAGTATGATTTTCTCCATCAAATATTGCAGAATAAGTTGCAATAGGGATCCATAACTTTAATGATGTATCTCCATATATTTCATTTTCCCTGTAATCCACTTCACGATGAATGATTGTGTCATTCAAAACAAGATCCGACAACAATCTTCCATTCAACCATTTATGCCCATCTTTAACCAATTCCGCAAACTCATACAGTTCATCAACATTAGTAATATCAAACCAATGCTGTTCTAAACTATCAATCTCTCCACATACACAATCACCATATGTAAAATCATGTAAATGCGGCACAACTGGTTCTGGAATTTCCGTTGTATCACTCAAACATTTAATTGTTTTAGCAGCACTCCACTTAGAATCGTTTTGGTAAGCATAAACACTTTGGCAAGGAACATACAAATGCACATCAAATTCTTCCATAAAATAATTATTATACAAAACCGGTGGTTGTTCCGCAAATGAAATGATATACAAAACACTATCTTTGTAACCAACAACTTCTCTAATATATTTTAAAGAAGAAGGTAATCTAACTATTGATTTTTTAGTGTCATCATATATTAATACGCGAGATGCATCAGACCCTAATGAATCTACACCTTCAGGAACAACACCTCCCAATTGTGTTCCATTAAATAAGACAACTTCAGCTCTAATAGGCTGTTGGTTATATTGGCTTAATGTTCCTAAATAGTTTAATGTGTCTATTTTACATTCATTCTCAACCTTTTTCAGAGTTTGAGGATTCACTGTGATAGTAGAGAACACTTCCTTTAACGCACACAACTGTTTATATGACATTTCAGAAACATAATCTGGGATAACAAGATTATATCCCATTTTTTTCCCGTCAACATAAAGAACAGTTCCCTTGTAAAAATAATTTAGTTTGTTGAACAAATCGTCCTCTTTTCCCCAATAATATGTTGTGTCACTTGGAATACCCCACATATCGACATAAGTGGATCGTGGAATCTCCAATCTTTTAATTGGATTAATATCCTCAAAAACGCCGTAACCTAAGGAATCGTTTTCTGCCAATATAATTGTATCAATAGCAGTACAATATCTAAAAGCACGCATATCTATTTTTACGTCGTCTTCAATCACAACGTTTCTTAAAGACTTACAACCTAAAAAAGCTTCTTCCTCTACAAAAACCCCTTTCGGTATACGTACCTCTTCCAGACTATCACATCCTTGAAAAGCGTTCTTTCCAATACGTTCTAAAGAAGAAGGAAACTTAATGTGATTAAAGTTTTTTTTACCTTTAAACGAATTTGAAGAAATCACACTCGTACCTTCTTCAACAATCAATGTCTTGCTTAGAGAATCTATTTCTGCACTCAAAATAGAAAAATTAAACAAAGCACCAATCAAAAAAATATTTTTCATATTATATAATAAATTAACATTATTGCAAATATACAAAAAAAAATAAAAGGAAGAAAGTTTTGCAACTTCCTTCCTTTTATATATTTTTCAATCAACAGATTGTATTAGTCTCTCTTAAAGATGTCTCTTGTATAAACCTTGTCGATGACATCATCAAGACAAGAATCATAACGATTGGCGATGATAGCCTGAGACTGTTTCTTAAACTCGTCAAGATTATTCACAACCTTGCTTCCGAAGAATGTGCTACCGTCTTCAAGAGTAGGCTCATAAATGATCACCTGAGCTCCCTTTGCCTTGATTCTCTTCATCACACCCTGGATAGAGCTCTGACGGAAATTATCTGAATTAGACTTCATAGTCAAACGGAACACACCAACGGTCACCTCACGCTCCTTGCTTGCATCATAACTTCCCTCAGCATAACTGTAATAGCCAGCCTTCTGAAGCACACGGTCAGCGATGAAATCCTTACGAGTACGATTGCTCTCCACAATCGCAGTCATCATATTCTGTGGCACTTCATTGTAGTTGGCCAAAAGCTGTTTTGTATCCTTAGGCAAACAATAACCACCATAACCGAATGATGGATTGTTATAGTGAGTACCGATACGTGGATCAAGACCAATACCCTGAATAATCGCCTGAGAATCAAGGCCCTTCACCTCAGCGTATGTGTCAAGCTCATTGAAATAGCTGACACGTAATGCAAGATAAGTGTTGGCAAAAAGTTTCACTGCCTCTGCCTCCTTCATACCCATGTACAAAGTGTCAATATCTGGCTTCAACGCACCTTCCTGCAATAGTTTTGCGAATATATGAGCGAATTTTTCAGACTCTGGATTAGCGATAGCTTTGATAGCGGCATTCTCCTCTGTGAAATTCTTCTCGTCGATATTGATGATCTTAGGATAACCGACGATGATACGAGAAGGATAAAGATTATCATACAAAGCCTTGCTCTCACGCAAAAACTCTGGAGAGAACAACAGATTGAATTTCTTATCCTTTAGCTCCGGCTTATACAAGAACTGCAAAGCATACTTCACATACAAAGAACGAGTATATCCTACAGGAATTGTAGATTTGATGATCATCACAGCGTCTGGATTAACCTCTAGGACAAGATCAATAACCTCCTCAACATGTGAAGTATCAAAATAATTCTTTTGCGGATCATAATTGGTAGGTGCTGCAATGACAACGAAATCAGCATCTTTATAAGCAGCCTTAGCATCCAAAGTAGCTGTAAGGTTCAACTCTTTTTCAGCAAGATACTTCTCTATATATTCATCCTGAATTGGAGACTTCTTTTTGTTGATCATTTCAACCTTTTCAGGAATGACATCAACCGCAGTCACCTTGTGATGCTGAGCAAGCAAAGTCGCAATAGAAAGTCCCACATAGCCAGTACCAGCTACAGCAATCTGTAAATCTTCAAATTTTCTCATTATTATTTATGTATATCCGTCGTGAAAACATAATTTTTAGGACGTTGCCATCCATTGTTCATTTTCAAAATTAAGTCAAGTAGACGTGAGTTAATCTTCTCTTCTAAATTTTATACAAAATTAGAAAAAAATGCAGTATTTTATCATATTAATACGTATAAATTCACATTTTTTACATTTAACTAGTAAACAAATTCATGTCAAAAGATATAAACAAGGCACAAAAATCAATAAAATCATTAAAAAAGTATCGTTTTTACATGTTATTTAGCAGAAATTCTATATATTTGCAAAACAGTTAAAGAAATCGACGACAATGGTTAAACGTATTGATGATAATCTTAAGAGCATTGAGGAAATATCTGAAATTTGGAAGATATTGACTCCAGAGCAACTTTTGTATCTAAAGCAGAACTATGGCGTGCTTAGATTTAAGAAGAACGAGATGGTCTATGCTGAAGGAGACGTACCTACGCATATGCTTTGCGTTGTTAAGGGTAAAGTCAAAATTTACAAGAGAGGTGTCGGAAACAGAAACCAGATTATGCGTATGGTCGGACCAAGCGAGACATTTGCATACCGTGCGATGTTTGCTGGTGAAAACTACGTGACTTGTGCGACTGCTTTTGAGCCAACAATCATTTATACTATCCCTAAAGAGGTAATCAGAAACTTAATTTCACATAACGCTGAACTTGCGTGGTATTTCATCCACACATTGTCAGTCGACCTTGGTATTGCAGACTCTAGAAGCGTAAGCTTGACACAAAAGCATATCCGTGGAAGATTGGCAGAGTCCCTACTCTTCTTGAAAGACAGCTACGGACTAGAGGAAGATCAGGCTACAATCGGCATTTATCTATCACGTGAGGATTTGGCAAGTTTGTCTAACATGACAACTTCAAACGCCATCCGAACATTGTCGTCATTCGTCCAGGAAAAAATCATCACTATGGACGGAAGAAAAATCAAAATTGTCGATATGGAGCAGTTGAAACGAATAAGCAAAATAGGCTAGTTCATTCCAAACCCAATTATTATAACGAATTATTTATCGAATGCCGGCAGATATGTCGGCATTCGTTTTTTATAAACACATATATTAATTTCAATTCGACGAAATAGAAAAAATCACCAAAGTCTCATGTTTGATAGATATTGGCCCTACCCCCTGCTAAAGTGTGAGCACAGAATTTAATAAAACCACAGAGAAACAAAGTTCACAGAGAAAGGCTACGCTTTTTAACGAGAATTCAATCAGAAAGTGGAACGCCTCTATTTTTATGATTGCTCGTTATTGCGAACTATGCAGATTACAATTCGTCGAACTCACGTCATATTACTACAAGAGGAAAATATTTCAAATATCAATCACTAATCAAGAAAATGCAGATTTTTCGGCACTTTTGCAACGCATAATTGCAGATTTTTAGACACTTTTTGACATCAGAATTGCAGATTTTTCGGCTGATCAGTCAAAACAAGCAACAAAAAAAGCATCGACTTTCGCCGATGCTTTTTTCATATTATATCTAAATCAGATTATCCCAAGAATGAGATCAAGATACCTGCAGCAACTGCAGAACCGATAACTCCTGATACGTTAGATGACATACAGTAGTTCAACACGTGGTTTCTTGAATCATACTTCAATGCGATATCATTAGCAACACGTGATGCCATTGGCACTGCCGACAAACCAGTTGCTCCGATAAGTGGATTGATCTTCTTCTTTGCAAAACAGTTGTATAGCTTTACCAACAAAATACCAGCTGCGATTGACAAACCGAATGCGAAGAATCCTCCGATAACGATTCCGATTGTCTGTAGATTCAAGAATGCATCTACTGTCATTGTTGCACCAACACACAATCCCAAGAAGATTGTAGCGGCATTCATGATTGAGTTAGACGCTGCATCATACAAACGTGATGTGTTTGTACCTACTTCCTTGATCAAGTTACCGAACATCAACATTCCAACCAATGGAACTGCTGAAGGAACGATAATAGCAACAAGTGTTGTAGTCACGATTGGGAAAAGAATCTTAAGAACTCTCATGTTCTTGATCTCTACGCTTGATGGATAAAGTTTATCCTGCTCCTTCATGTTGATCTTCAAATCCTTCTCTGTGCAAAGCAACTTGACAACCAATGGCACAATCACTGGCACAAGAGCCATGTATGAGTATGCTGCGATAGCGATTGGTCCTAACAAATGAGGAGCCAACTTGATTGTTGTGAAAATTGCTGTCGGACCATCCGCACCACCAATGATTGCCAATGAAGCAGCCTCCTGCATTGTAAAGAAGTTGCAACCGATCAAAAGGACTGCGAAGATACCGAACTGTGCAGCAGCACCAAAGAACGCCAACTTCAAGTTTCTGATCATTGGAGCGAAGTCTGTCATCGCACCTACACCCATAAAGATGATTGGTGGCAAGAATCCTGTCTTGATCAACATATAGTAAAGGAAGTTCATCAATCCTAGATCATGAGCGATCTGTGGCAAACCAACCTCATAGATGTTGTATGGTTCTCCATTAGCGTCAGCCCAAACCTCACCATTACTCAATGTGATCACATTGTGGTACATCTCTCCGTCTACCATCTTATCTACAGCTGCCAAAACACCCATATCTCCACCAGGGAAATTAGCGATAAGCACACCGAAAGCGATAGGAATAAGTAGCAATGGCTCGTACTCCTTCTTGATACCTAAGTATAGCAATACAAAGGCAAGGACGTACATTATTAAGAATGACGGCTGTTCAACAATCGAGCCGATTGCCGTCATTTCATATAGTTTCAATAATATTTCTTCCATTATGCCTTAATTTTCATTAGAACATCGTCCTCAGCTACTGATGAGCCACTTGTTAGACAAATCTCTGTGATGACACCATCCCACTCAGAAGCGATAGCGTTGAATGTCTTCATTGCCTCAACGTAACAGATTGTCTGACCCTTCTTAACTGTGTCACCAACCTTAACTGGAGTATCACCATTACCCTTTACCAAGTAGAACTTACCTTCTAGTGGAGAAGTCAACTCATTTCCTTCACCAGAACCAACAGCTGCTGGAGCTGCAGAAGATGCTACTGCAGGAGCAGATTTACCATCGTTTGCACCGATTGTGACTGAGTATTTCTCACCCTTAACCTCAACAACAACTGTCTGAGGGAATGTCATAGATCCACCACCTGCGTTCTGCTTCTTAGCCTTTCTCTCTGCCAAATCAGCCTCGAAATCAGCCTTAGCCTTACCGCTCTTCATCGCGCGATACTGCTGTGGATGCATTGCAAGCTCGAACAACTCCTCGTCGTCCTTACCGAAATCCCAGCCCTCTCTCTGCATCTCCTCACGGAATGTGTCAAGCGCATCTGGATAGTTGCTCTGTGGATCCTCTGTATGGAACTCTCTTCCCTGCTCTTTTGCCTTCTCAATTAGCTCTGGAGCCAAATCACCAGGCAACTTACCTGACTTACCTAGCATCATATCCCAGATATCGTCAGCGATCATAGACCATCTCTCCTTGCCCTTCTCCATCTGCATAACGTTCATCAACGCCATGTTCTTCACGTACTGTGAGAATGGAGTCACAAGACATGGATAACCCATCATAGGCCATACATATTTAACCTCGTCGAACAACTTGATAAGAAGCTCGTCCTGAGTCATCTTTGGCTTACCGTTCTTCTCCTTCCACTTGTTGATGCTCTCAAGGTTTGTCTCAAGGTCTGTCATCAAAGATCCCATCATACCACCTGGTAGACCTGGACCGATAAGAAGAGAGTTCATCTGACGGTTACGAGCTGGGATATAGTAGCCAAGGAAGTCGTCCATCATCTCCTGGATTAGAGTACGAACCTCCATGTATGCTGACATGTTGATATCCTTAACCTTGAAACCAGCGTCTTTCAACATCTCACGAACTGCGATAACGTCAGCGTGACCTGTACCCCATGAAAGAGGCTCCATACCTACGTCAACATAATCACATCCTGCCTTACATACCTCAAGAATTGAAGCCATGTTGAAACCAGGACCTGCGTGGCTGTGGTACTGGATTGTGATATCCTTGATCTCCTTGATTCTACGAGTCAACTCACCAAGGAATACAGGGCGACCGATACCAGCCATATCCTTCAAACAGATCTCATCACATCCTGCCTCGATAAACTTCTTTGCCAAATCCACATAGTAGTCTACAGTGTGGATTGGAGAGCTTGTGATACAAAGAGAAGCCTGAGCGATCATGCCAGCCTCTTTTGCATATTTAATAGAAGGAATTACATTACGAGAATCGTTAAGACCACAGAAGATACGAGTGATATCTGTACCCTGTGCATGCTTAACCTTATAGAAAAGTTTACGTACGTCTGCTGGGACTGGACTCATTCTCAAACCGTTAAGTGCACGGTCTAGCATGTGTGTCTGGATTCCTGCCTCATGGAAAGGCTTAGTCCACTGACGAACTGCATTGTTTGGGTTCTCACCGAACAAAAGATTTACCTGCTCAAATCCACCACCGTTAGTCTCAACGCGGTCGAAACAACCCATCTTGATGATTGCTGGAGCAACTTTGACAAGCTGGTCTACTCTTGGCACATATTTGCCGGCAGCCTGCCACATATCTCTAAATACTAAACTAAATTTTACTTCTTTAGCCATGATTTATTCTTATATTTTTTCTATTTTCTCAATTTTTCCTTTATTACCTGTGATTTTTGCGACAGCCAACTCTACAGCAGCCCTAACATCCGGAGCTATAGCAGCTGATGCTGAAGAAGCCGCAGCCTTCGGAGCTGGTTTCTCATCTTCTGGGACATACTTGTTTACGAAACGGATAAGTGCATTACCCATCGCAATGACAAGACCAAGCACAGCAAATACGGTAATCATACCGACTGCCATTAGCTTCAAGGCCTCTACAAAATTTCCTTCCATATTTATATCGCTTAATAAAAAGTTTTTTCAATATCTGCAAAGATAATAAACATTATCTCCTTTGCAATCAATTCTCTTTGCTTTTTTTAACAATCTATAACAAAAACATACAGATTATTACATAATATTACACTACAGAATGGATATACTTAATAATCATAAAAAATAAGGGGCAAAAAATAACAAATTCTAATTTGCTGCAATATGCATAGAATAATGCATATTGCATAAATATTACATAAACACCGTCATTCTTTTATTTTTAACCCTTTTCCATCCTCATCGACAAAGTAATAATGTCCATCTAATTTCAAACGAAGCAAGCCATCAGAAAAATTATACACCCCGTCTACATCATACGGCAATAACGCTGTTCCGTCTTGATTCAACACTTCATAACTCGTAATACATTTATTTTCACGAAATTCTCTTTTAACTTTTTTTGAATGAATGCAATTCAACTTATTATCCCTTTCGCTCAAACTCTCATTATATTCACAAAGAGGAAATTCGTTGATGAATTTATCCGTGTACTTTACAATTCCAGCATAAAGATATCCTGCATAACCAGCAGGTATAGTGTCTCCTGTATCATTAAGCACAAATCCATCTTCTGTTGCAATATTGTTCTTATACCGAGACCAAAAAGAAAATTTCTGCTGAAACAATAAATTTCCGTTTTCATCCTCCAATTGCCAGTTGTCAAAACTTTCATTGTCATTTAAGTAGCGAAGATAATTTTTCCCAAAAGGAAATCTGAAAACTTCTTTTCCATCAGTATCTATGAATTTAGTTTTCTCGACAGACTCAGGTATTTGAAATTCATCACTCGAAAGTTCATATTTTTCATACATATCTTTTAAACTACATCCCTCAAACATAAACATTCCCATGCTTGCATATGATTCCTTAAAGAATGGAAGACCCTCATACAACAAATGTCCATCCTTATATACGTTACAATAAAGTGGGTATTTTTCCATTCCGAGATCAGAGTAACGAGAAAAACAGATAATCTCAATCAACAGACCGTAATAATAACATATTGGATTATCATACTCAAATGGAACCACAATATTTCCTTTCTGATCTACGATTCCATACTTGTTGTTTTTTGTATTAAAGAGCAAAAGCAAATTTTGTCTGTCAAAACTACAATTAAAACTTCCTTGAATTCTATATCCGTACACCTCTTTCAATTTGTTTATTCCTACCTTTTCTCCACACAAATTTTCAAGCGAAAAAAAGACATCTTTGCTTTTTTCTGAAAGATTATAATCCGAAGTTTGGGCGATTATCGCATGATCATTTTCAAGTTCTTCTATTTTTTCTATACCTTCATCACTAATCTTATAATTACTAGACCCAGAAGACATAATATCAAACTCATCTGTTTTTCTTATATATACATCTGAATATAACACATTACCATCCTTGTCAATCAGGCAAGAATAAGTATCTTTACATCCTATAATAAGACAACGTCCATTGTCAAAATAAATATAATCTAAAAAGCCTTCAGGTTTATCAAATTCCCATTTCATTGGGATTATCAATTGTCCAGATTTATCTATAAATCCAATCTTACCGTCTTTTTCTACAAGGGCACGATCATCATGAAAATCGCCTACATATTCATAATCTTTGATTTTCTCGTTTAGTTTTTCTGTTTCATTT
>CACZOA010000064.1 GCA_902782665.1 uncultured Bacteroidales bacterium | reverse complement strand
CAATTGAAATCATGAAGTTTGATTCCTGAGATCATTCGTGTAGTAGCATTAAATAGCTTCGACGGAATGTTCTTCGCCAATTTTGAATCATAACGTTTCTTCTTCCAACCTGACACTAGATCATAACCGTCTTCCTTTATCATCTTGTATAACTCAGGGATCTCATCAGGAGAGTCCTGCAAATCAGCGTCCATGGTAATCACCACGTCGCCCTGAGCCTTCTCAAATCCACAATACAAAGCGGCACTCTTTCCATGGTTGCGACGGAATTTTATTCCATGCACATTGCTGTCGGACGCAGCCAAATCCTCAATGATCTGCCAAGATTTGTCTGTACTTCCGTCGTTGCAGAAGATCACTTCATAACTATAATTATGCTCTGTCATTACGCGCTTGATCCATGCGTACAACTCGCCTAGCGATTCCTCTTCATTGTACAATGGTACGACTACAGAAATATCCATTATCTTATTGTTTATTAATTATCTTTATTATCCTTAGATTCATTTTTGTCATACTGCGAATCTTTCTCACCACCTAAGGAAGATGCGTCATCCTCAGGAATTTCCAACTTCGCAAATCTAGCCGCTCCTACAGAAATAAGACTCACAACAATCCCCATCAGCAAGAATCCCATATATGTAGACGGAATCAATGATTTGGGAGTTGCTACGCCAGCCATCTCTCTCAACTGTGCAATCATATTATCATATCCTCGTCCTTCCAAAATCTTTTCGTAAGAATTCACCATATCATGCATCAGATCAGGTGCAAAATTCTTCATATACACATAGAAAAACAGAGAATAAATAATTCCAGCAAAAGCAAATCCCTTGATTGCAATCGAAAACGGAGTAGAAAACTGATATTTGCAGTCGTTGTATCGGCAGCAATAGTTGACAGTCATGCGGAACAGGAAAACAAATGGGAAGACCAAGAAAAAGATGGACGCAAACATACTGACGATGGAAAAGATCCCGTCGCCAGCATTAAAAGACAACAAATCTCGTATAACGTAAGAGAATGCCAAAATCAATCCCAAACGCATAGCAAGCACCGTCTTATTTATCATCACTTCCTGCATAATGTCGCAAAATTACATTTTTAATTTCAATTACTCCTCGTTTTCAAAATAAATCTTGTAATAATGCATTCGTTTTTCTTTGTCGAAAGAACGCTCGATCATGTCTCTATTTCCATGTATGTAGACGTGGAAGTTCTTATCCAATTTAAGTACACTCTTAAACTTAGGAGCGCCCTTCTTCACCACCTCTTTACTGATGGCAAATGTCTTTGGAAGCTCGACATCGTTAGCCTCCTCAAAGTGGGCAATGTGCTCATCAAACACGTCGCAGATGGATTCATTGTTTCCAAGCACCTGCTCCTTAAATCTATCAATATCAAATATATCAGTACCCTTAAAGAAATCCACCTGACGGTTGAGCATATCAATCTGATCAGCACGTTCAATTCCATTCTCAGGCTCCTCATCTCTTGAGGGACGGAAAATATCTGTCACGAAAGACTTACACAAATCCATATACTCCTTTGTCTGGAAATTGTTGTCAATACGTGTCACCAATCCAAGGAAATCATTTTTCCAGAATGTCGCTTCACTCTTTCCTGCAGCCTTGTCGAGCAACGCTACTACAAAGCCTTTTTCTCTCTCAATATCAAAAATCAAACAACCCTTGTCCAACTTCTTCAAATCCAAACCTTCATCATAGCCAAGGGCTAATCCATCTTCTTGATTATAAATTTTCAAGAAGGTATCCTTATGCTCACTCTTGAACAAGCCTAGGCATCTTACTTCCTGATCGAAAATTCGAACGTCACGGAACATCGCGACATACAACTCTCCACTCTTGATATTTGGGTGGTTGCTGTTCTCATATAACGATGCCGCAAACAGACGCGAGTTTTCATAAAATGAAGATGGGTTATCAAAAACCGACGCTACCATTTTGGCAACACTGTCGTTCATATCCTCAAAATTATAAAGGCTCGGCTCTCTGAATGAGTCGAAAAAAAACTGCTTCAACAGATGCGGCAATTCACTGTCGTCCTCAGAAAACGACATCGGACGCTGCGAATAAACATTTTCAGAATTATCAGAGTGTGATCCAATGTGGTGAATCACCATATCTGAAATACTTGAGTTGATAACGTCAAAAAGCATACCAATTATTATTAAACAAGCCAATGTGCCACAAATGCAATTCAAAGAGCAAATAACAGCACATTTATTGCAAATTTAGCAAAAAAACATGTCATAACTGACTTTTTAGACACTTTCTGACTACAAAAAGAAGTTTTAATACTTTTTAACAAAACTTATATCCTAGTTTGGTATAAAAAAAATACTTTTGCAAATAAGGTTCTCAAGAGAAAAATTGAGTTTCTGAGTATAACTTAAGTACCAAACAACCAAAATGAAAAGAATCATATTCACATTAACAGCCTTAATGCTCGCAATATTCGCTTTCATTTCATGTAGTGATGTTGACGAAGACAATACTGTCAACGGCTTCGAATACGTAGATTTAGGATTGCCAAGCGGAACAAAATGGGCGACTCGTAATATCGGAGCAAAAACAGCTGAGTCTGCCGGTTCTTATTTTGCATGGGGAGAAATCTCAGAAAGCAACTATACTGAAGCTGAATGTGAGACCTGCAATCTATCTGTTTCTGATTTAACCAAACATGAAATCATCAAAAACTCAAAACTAACGGCAGATTATGATGCCGCTACATACCATATGGGTATCGGTTGGCAGACTCCAACCAAACGTCAATATGAAGAGTTGATGAACAACTGCACCTGGGTATGGCAAGACAAACCGTCAGGATACAAGGTTGTCGCAAAAAATGGAAATTACATATTCTTGCCAACAACAGGATATATGTCAGAGGGAAGAACCCTAAACTACGCCAACCAAGGATTCTATTGGACTTCTGAAATTGAATCCGATTCTTACCAGAATGCAATTGGTTTTGGTTTTTCTTCGAATGAGTATAATACAAAATCATACTATCGTGATGGTGGCAGATGCATACGTGCCATCACAACAAAATAAATCTGCCAAAATAAATAAGAAAGCATACCAAAATCGGTACGCTCTCTTTAACATCTGATAAGAGGTCTTCCTCTTTCAAAACAAAAATTTTCACCGCCTGAAAACCCTTTTTTTATTGTTTAATCCATAATACAAAACCTTTTTTACATGCCTAAAAAAGACAGAATCATATACAAGAAAAAACAAAAATAGAAGTCTATACTAAAAATATAACCTAAAAACTGAAAAATCATGACAACATATAAGCTTAAGCACACAATAGGCTAAAAATCAAACAAATAAATTGATTTTATGCCCACTTAACATTTTACAAATACGTAAAAAATACGTAAAATTGATACATTTAACAATATCATTTTACGGTAATTCAAATCCATTTTACGGATTTATAAAATCCATTTGTAGAATACATCCATTCAAAATATTTTTGTAGATGTAAAGAAAACGACATCGGTCAGTCTTCATGTTAGCCCTTTTTCATACGGTGTCGTTTTCTTAAACTTTACAAGTGAGAAAAAACAAACGCTAATT
>CACZOA010000063.1 GCA_902782665.1 uncultured Bacteroidales bacterium | reverse complement strand
TTGTGGGTGCGGATGGATTCGAACCACCGAAGGCAGAGCCAGCAGATTTACAGTCTGCCCCATTTGGCCACTCTGGTACACACCCTTTTTTCTCGCGCCTCTATCCAGATTCTTTACAAATCATGGGATCTGGCCAGCTGAGCCATAAGGCTAAAACAGTCGTTAATCGGGCTGTTTCCGAATAACGACTGCAAAAGTAGAAACTTTTATTTAAACTGCAAAGAAAAACACAGATTAATTTCTATTTTTTTCTTTAGTCTTCTGAATAGAGCGGATCATCGAGTCCATTGCATTGTCGAATGCCTCCTCAAAACTATCTGCTGTCTTTGTCACAACTAGCTCATTATTAGGCAACAACACCTTCAACATAACTTCTTTATTGTTTGCAACCTCTGGTTTGATAACCTTCATCGCAATATCAACATTAGTAATCTGGTCTGAATACTGCTCCAACTTTACTACCTTCTTCTGTACGAATGCCTCCAAATCTGCCTTTGCATCGAAATGGATTGTCTGAAAATTAACGTTCATATCATTTTTCTTTTTGTGCTCTTGGATGAGCGTGTTTATAAATCTTCTTCATCTGCTCAAAGGTCGTATGCGTGTAGACCTGTGTCGCCGCCAGATTCGAATGCCCCAAAAGTTCTTTCACCGATTCTATCTCCGCTCCGTTGTTGAGCATCACAGTCGCAAATGTGTGTCGCAAGACGTGCGGGCTTCTCTTTGCTATGGTGCTTACTTCTGAAATTTTCTTGTGTATGATCGAATAAACTTTGCGTGGCTTCAACTGCTCTCCTTTATCCGACACAAACAAATTCTTTTCCGCACCTCCTTCGAAAGTTTCCTGCTTCAGTTTCAAATAACGTTGAACTAAATCAATGTACTTGTCTCCAAGAGGAATCGCCCTCTGCTTGTTTCGCTTTCCAAGGATCGTGGCGACCTTTCTTGAGAAGTCAAAATCGGTTTCTTTTGCGTTGATCAATTCTGACAAACGCAAACCTAATGAATAAAACGTTTCAATCATCAAAAAATCGCGAAAATTTTCATACACTGAAAAATTTATATTATTTGCAAGTATTTTTTCGACTTCATTTATTTTTAAAAACATAGGAAGACGCTTTTCTTGCTTCAGCGAACGTATGGAAATCATCGGAGATTTTAATCCAGGAACTGTCCTTTTGCAAAATTTGAAGAAGGATCTGAGAGCCGAAATCTTACGATTCACACTCGTCGCCTTCTCTGTCTGTCGCAGTTCATAGATCCAGCTTCTGATATGTTTATGTGTGATTTCAGTAATATCTAAATTACCGTAGTTTTCCAGTAAAAATGTGGAAAATTGGTTTAGGTCATTCTCATAAGCAATAAAGGTATGAGAAGAATAGTTCTTCTCATACCTTATATATTGTTTGAAGTTTTCAATCAATCTGTCCACGAGAACGATTAATCTTCATTTCCATACTGTGCCTGTACGTAAATAGCGTGAATCTTCTGCTGACGCTTTAGCACTGATGGCTTTGTAAACTGCTGACGGTTTCTCAACTCTTTAACGACACCAGTCTTCTCAAACTTTCTCTTAAATTTCTTCAAGGCTTTTTCGATGTTCTCGCCTTCCTTGATTTGAACTACGATCATAATTTTTAATTGTTACGTTTTAATTTTGCCCGCAAATTTAATCATTTTTTCTTTCAATATCTTAATTCTATGAAAAAAATGCGGATTTTTAATGATTTAAACTTTTCTCTTAAACTGTCTGGACGTCAAATCCGAGCTCTCTCAATGGCACGGCTATTCTCTCCAGCTCCTCGTGACTCACCTTTTCCAACTCTTTGTATGGTGTCTCACGATCAATTGAATAAATCATTATCTCTTTTGGCGACATCTTCTTAACAGCTTCATACCATGCTTCAACCTCCTCCTTAGTTGTATTGTCAATCTTGTTGCCTTCCACAACTCCACGAAGGAACATTGTCTGCAGTATGAATTCACCGTTGAATTGTGCCATCTGTTCAATCACTCGTTCTACGCTATAATGAGAATCAACAGGAACATCTATAAGTTTTGCCGTTGAATCTATCGCTGAATCTATCTTCAAAATATTGTTGTCTACTTTTTTCAAAGCTCTGACAACCGACTCATTGGCCAATCTTGTAGCATTTGTCAAAACCGAAATCTTTGAATTTGGATGAAACTGATCTCGCAATCGTATCGTCAAATCTATCACTTCCTCAAAATGTGGATAAAGTGTCGGTTCTCCATTTCCCGCAAAAGTTATGACATCAAGATGCTTTCCTTCCGCATGCAACGATCTGAAACAGTTTGTCATCTCCTCTTCTACTTTCTGAAGCGACGGGAATTTTGCAGCTACTCCTTTTTTAGTGAAACCACACTCGCAGTATATACACTCAAATGAACATACCTTATTTTCCGTGGGCAAAAGGTTTATGCCCAATGACAAGCCTAATCGTCTACTATGGACAGGGCCGTAGACGACACCATCAAAAGTCATCATATATCACCTCCTTTCAAAATCTCTATAAACTGTTTGAATAAATGATTTACCTCTTTTTAAAATTTCGGCATCCGTAGACATGATTTCTTTCTGTGAACCATAGTCGTATGATGCAAAACCTTCTTTTTCAATGATACCAAAACCATTGTTGAATGCAAAAATAGCAAATTCTGGGGAATTATTGTCAAAAACATCCTTACTAAACATAAAATCATCATGTTTTATGCCTAATTGTCCCAGTACAGTGGCAGATAAATCTATCTGCGAACTGATTTTGTCTATCACAAGATGTTTCCTTACGGCTCCTCCACCCCACACCATCGGTATCCTATAACGAAGTGAGTCTGAATTAGCCAGATTGCCGACCAATCCTGTCGAATGGTCTGGCAGTATTATTATAAGCGTATTGTCCCAGTATTTTGTCTGACGAAATCTGTCCAAGAATGAGCTAAGACAGCTGTCGGAATACATCACCGAATTCAAATATTTATCTTCATGATGTTTGTATGGCACCTCAAACGGCTCATGGCTGCTTGACGACAATACAGTACAGAAGAATCTGTCTTCGAAATCTCCATTCTCAAAATCTTTGGCAAGAAAGTCAAACAACACATGGTCGTATGCTCCCCACTTAGATTGTTTCTGGTCTTTGGTGAAATTGGCGTCACAGATGATTTTTTCATATCCCGACATCACCAAAAACGAATTCATATTGGTGAAATTGACATCTCCACCATAATAAAAAGAGTTCTTATAGCCAGCTTCCTTCAATGCGTTCGGCAATTTCTTAACATTCTGGCTCTTATTCGTCACCTTCATCAAAGATGTTGTAGGCATTCCCGGATAAGAGGCAAGTATGCACGCCAACCCTCGATCGGTACGGAAACTGTTGGCATAAAAACGGTTGAAAACAATTCCGTCTTCAGCAAACTTGCAAAGCCCCGGCATTGCGTCGGCTCCACCAGTAAGTTTGCATGCAGTTCCGCCAAAGCTCTCCATTATAAACAAAAGGATATTCGGACGTGTAGTATTAAGAAGAGTATCCGTTGCGACGCGAATTTCTTTAGACGGTGCTAAAGATTCTTCATATATACGCTGCGATTCCTCGTCCGTCAATGTATAATATCCTGAGAAATCATCTGTTTTTTGGACTGAGTATATCAAATTCCAATTCGGATTTATCGCAAGATGATTAAAAAATACATTATCGCTGAAATATACTCGTCCCGGATTCATCGTAGAGACCCCTATTCCTCCTCGGATAGATAAGACCACAATGCCAACAAAGAGAAGCAATAAAACAATGTTAACAACAATACAGTCGAATTTGCATATCTCATTTTTATGGGAAATCGCATAAATTTTGTCAAGCAAACGGACAAAGGCGAAGACAAACAATGTCGCAAGGAGCAGCAACGTCGCACCATAAATGAGATATTCGGAAGTGGTGCCGCTAGCTAGCGCTGCGGTAGGCGACTGCATATAAAAGAATGGTGTCGCGTCGAGACGGAATTGCCATGCCGGATAAAGGACAATATCCAAGACACAGAAAAATGCCGTCAGCACAGACAATACAATTCCGATAACCTTATAGGTAGAGTATTCAGCAACTTTATTTTTCCAGAAAGAAAACAAAAGTGCTGCCAGCAGAAATGGAATCACGAAATAGCCAGCAGCCGACAAATCCATAGGGAATCCATGGACGAAAGACCTCACCGGCTCAACAATTCCATCTTTGAAAGTGCTATTAAAATTAAAAAAAGCGAACAAGACGCGTTCCAAAATGAAACACGTCAAGAAAAAGATATAAAAGAATGATAAATATATCAGTTTACTTAGCATTTTCCCTCTCTCTTAAATCGCCGACAATTAGTAACGCATCCTCCTTAATATCCTCTGGCAAGATGATATTCCTTAATTGTAAACTTCTTAACCAACCTGCCACATCATATTCCTTAAGTGTCTCGAACACATCTCGCAACTGAGCGAGCTCCTCATCCGTATAATCTTCCGGATTTTTCCCTGAAAGGGCGTCCAATTCCTCGTCGTCGTAATATTCGTACTTCAGATTGGTATTTATAAGATTTGTCTTTTCACACACCTCATGCTGTCCACAACACTCAGAAGATTCCTCCTTTGCTTTTTGTGCCTCCTCCTCTTTCACTCTTTCCTCTTCCGAAAGGCGTGCTTTACGCTCCGCCTCCTCCGCCTCTATTCTTTTTCTACGAATATTGTAGAAGATTATCCACGCCACAACAATAGCGACAAAGACAAAGAATAATATCATCGTCGAATTCATAAGTGCTCTACAACTTTAGTAAGTTTCATACTGTTGGATCCCTTGATTAAGATAAGGCATCCATTCAATTTATTTTCTGTCAAGACGGAAATCAACTCATCGACATTCTTATACGTAGACATTCCACTCTTTGCTACAGATGCGAAATTCTGTCCGACCAGCATCACCTTCTTTATTCCCGAGGCAGCTATTTTCTCGACTATTTTGCGATGTTCTGCCTCTGAATCTGCTCCAAGTTCAAGCATATCTCCTAAGACAAGTGCCTTCTCAAAATCGGATTTCAACGAAATAAAGTTTTCAAGAGCGGCATTCATACTTGTCGGATTAGCATTGTAAGCGTCTACAATTAGTTTATTCGACGCGGTAGAGATAAACTGAGAGCGGTTGTTTGATGGTTTATATTTTTCCAATGCAGCGACAATCGTAGGCATCTCGACACCAAAATGAGAACCAACACAAGCCGCAGCCATCACATTCTCTAGGTTATATGCTCCGATCAGGTTGGTTTGTGCAGAAGATCCGTCAGCAAACTTCACCTTCAGAAATGGATCAGCCGACTCAACAGAGGCGTTCAATGAAGAGCCATCAACACCATAAATGATTCTCTTTGCACCCTCCGACTTAGGGAAAATATTGTGATTTGATCCGTTGACGAAAATCGTTCCGTTATTCTTCTTCAAATTATCGTACAACTCGCACTTGGTTTTGATCACACCTTCAAAAGATCCGAAGCCAAGGATATGAGCAGTACCGACGTTAGTGATCAAGCCATAATCAGGCAATGCGATATCAGCCAAAGTCTTGATTTCACCGGGATGGTTCGCACCCATCTCCACAATTGCATATTTATGGTGAGACTTGATACGGAGCAATGTCAACGGAACACCGATATGGTTATTCAGATTTCCTTCAGTATTGATGACATCATCGCCATACTTAGCCTTCATCACCGCAGAAGTCAACTCCTTAGTTGTTGTTTTACCATTCGTTCCTGTGATAGCAATCACAGTAGCGTTCATCTGCTGACGATGGTAAGATGCCAATTGTTGTAGAGCGGCCAACGTATCAGGCACATAGAATATTGTTTTGTTGTTGGCACGATGTTCATCACAAGTTAGGGCGAACTTACTACCTGACTCTATCGCATTCTCAACAAAGGCATTGCCATCGAAGTTGTCTCCCTTCAAAGCGATAAACATAGAATCCTTAGAGCATTTTCTGCTATCAGTAGTAACTCCATCACATTGGATGAAAAGTGAATATATTGACTTGATATCCATTTCTTTGTTTTGACTTTACCATTTATTAAAAAAAACGAAGCCTCCAAAAATTGAAAGCTCCGTTTTTTATTTTTTATAAACTTACTGTTTATCTGTTGTCATCCTCAGGACCTACCTTACTCATTGCGCAACGGAAACCTAAGTCGCTACGAGACTTAGACTGCTCAAGATAACGTCTCTGAGCTGGGCTCAACCAATAAGAACGATCCTTCCAAGAACCACCCTTGTAAACACGAGTAGTGTTAGAGATGTTAGAAGTCAACTTAGATACAGCAGTACCAGCATCTGGATCATACAACTTCTTAGTTGCGATATCTGGATCAACAACTGCAGTCCACTGATTTCTGTCAAGAGCACTCTGGCCATCACCATCCTTGTAGTTTCTTACATCAAGACGAGCGTACTTGTCAAGCTCAGTATCCTTATCAGCTGGGATTGCGAAGATCACACGACCAAGGCTATCAATCTGAGGCACCTTAGCTGAAGTACCATCCTCAAGAGTTGTCTCCTGCATGATAGGGCTTACATACTGGTTACCACGGAATGGATTGTATTCCTGCTCATCATCTGAAGTCAATACACGATATACATCAAGTACCCACTCGTTAACGTTACCAGCCATGTTGTATAGACCGAACTCATTTGGCCAGAAAGCGTCAACTGGAGAAGTGATAGTAGCGTGGTCATTCAAGTTACCTCCGATACCCATGTAGTCACCACGACCTCTTACGTAGTTAGCATACATCTGACCGCGGTTAGCTTTCTTGTCTTTACCTGGGTTACGCATCTGGTGACCATACCAAGGATAAATCTTCTTCTCCTCGTAGTTTTCCTCACCCTCTACAGAAAGAATACCGTATGCAGCGTACTCCCACTCAGCCTCGGTTGGGAGACGATACTTAGGAAGAAGGATACCATCAGACATTGTAGTCTTTCTTGCATTACCATATACGTCCTTCAATTGTTTCTTTCCTTCTGTTGGCTTGTAATCACTCTTCATCAAGTACTTATCTGTACTAAATACCTGATTCTGTGCGATATCGTTAGCATCAGTATTTCCCTTCAATGCCTGGAAATCTGGATACTGGATTGTTCCTGCGTCAACCATTCTCTTCTCGTTTACACGGTCAGAACGCCAAACACAGAAATCGCTTGCCTGCTCCCAAGACACACCTACAACTGGATAGTAGTTGTATGACACGTGAGTGAAGTAATACTCCAAATATGGCTCATTGTAAGCCAACTCCTCACGCCAAACCAAAGTGTCAGGGCGAGCTCTCTCAATCAATTCTGGAGTATTGTGGAATACATTTGACATCCAATACAAATACTCACGCCAGTTTACATTGGCAATCTCATATTGGTCCATGTAGAACGAAGCTACAGTGACACGACGTGGAATGTTATTCCAATCTCCTAATACATCCTCAATAACACGACCCATTGTGAAAGTACCACCCTGGATGAAAGTCATACCAATAGGTGTATCCTGTTCATAGCCGATGGTTACCTGATAACCGCCGTTTTCTTTGTCGTTGTACTTCCATCCGGTTACATTCGATTCCTGCGAATCTTTCAAGGACTTCTTACCACATGATGTAGTCAAAGCTCCTAAGATCAACATCGCTGTGACCGGCGTAAAAAGCTTTAAGTGTTTCATAGTACCTTTCGAGTATAAGATAATTTACTAATTTTATTTCTAACTTAATTTGACATACAAAATCACCGCAATCTCATTGCGACCATCTGTATGGTTGGCAAAAATAGATAAACTTTATTTCTTGCAAAACACTTTTGTGATTTTATTGCAAAAAAGTTGATAAATTTGATTAAAAATGGCTGTTTTTATGTTGACAAACCACTTTTTTTATTTTTTCTGCTGTTTTCGTTTTATCAACTCCTCCTCCAAAATCTGATCCAAAGACTCTGTGCTTATCTTCTTTGCTACAATTTTTCTCTCTTTGTCAAGCAAGTATACTCCTGGCGTTACAGTCGCATCGTAGAACTCCCAGAAATATGACTCTCTGTTTGGATCCCATACGTTCACCCAATCATACAATTTATGCTTGTCCAAGAAGTCTACCCACTCTTTCTTGTCTGTTTGTGTGTAGCAGCAGAACACCTCAAATCCTTTGTCCTTATACTTAACATAAACAGAATCGTGCAATACTGGAGTGATTTTCTTACAGTGTCCGCAACTTGGTTCAAAGAAATATACAAGCACAAACTCATTCTTTCCATTCTCTGGACGCAAATCCTTCAACTGTATCTGTGTCGAATCGATTCCACGCATTCTCAAGTTCTTGGCTGGCATGCCAATCATATTGTAACGTACCTTCTTGCACTCTGCCTTCAAATCCTCAATCCATGAAGAGTCTGCCCAATCAGCTTTTCCTGACAAGTAATATTTCTCAGCTATCTGATACCACATCTTGTCCATACCCATCATATTGCTCTTCAATCCATAATTCATCATCTTGCTAAGCATTGTCTGGTATGTTTCCTTGTTTCCCTCACTCTTCTGAATCAACACGTCTGCAGCAGCAAACAATGAATCTGGAATTGGAATCAATCTTGTCATATAATTGTCCACCTTTCCTGGGAAATATGGAGTTCTCAACATACGTGGGTCTGACAAATCGATGTTATCAAAGAAATGGTTCTTTGTAAACTGATATCTTGCCATCGGTCTTGCAGTGTCCGGCAACTCAGTGAAATCTGGAACCTCTACCTGTATTGTTCCTTTTACAAACGCAGAATAGAAAGTTCCCTTTGTTGTTTCTATTTCCTTTTGCTGGAAAGCCTCAACCTCATCTGAAAGTTTCTTCAATTTCGCCTCAAATGTGACCGAATCCATCTTTCCTGCTTTCTTGGCTTCAACGATATTCTTACGCTCTTTGTTCTTGTCTGACATAAACTTGACAAGTTTAGAGAAGTAAATCGACTCTTCTCCTTGAGTGACCACAGGAGTCAAGTCTGTAGTGTCTGCCTTCAGCTTGATATTCTGGTCTTTTCCTACCAATAAGTCAAAGAATCTATCCTGCTTGAAGTAGACAATGTACATTCCTTCTTCCAATCTTTGCTTATCTTTCTCTTTTCTTTTGCTTCCGTCAAAAACAGCAACACCTTTTCCATTGAATTGTGCGGTGTCCTTGGAATAAGTCTTTCCATTGTAATAAAATGCCAAAAACACTTTTGACGTGTCTTTGATATCCGTCATCTTGAGCTCAATACGATATGGCGCATCTTTAGCTGCTGGTGCAGCAAACGAAATGAACGCACATATCAATGCCAAAAACGAAAAAATTTTTCTTTTCATATCTATTTCTTTTCTAGTCTTTCTTTGTTATTTCTGGCAAATGTACTAAATAAAGTTTTTAGTTTGCAATTCAAGCCAATCATTTTCTTCAACATTCAAAAAATTTCTTAATTTTTGTCTTACTATACCATGATAGTCATTAAGCCATTTTTTTTCTTCGGAAGTCAACATTGACGAATCTATCAATCTGCGGTCATACGGGCACAATGTCAACGTTTCAAATTGCATAAACTCCCCAAATTCAGTTGATTCAGATTTCCTTACTGCTAACATATTCTCAATGCGGATTCCCCATTTTCCTGTACGATAGAGTCCTGGTTCATCGGTTATGAACATTCCTTCTTTCAATTCATAATCCACACTTTTTTTACTCATTGATTGTGGTCCTTCGTGAACCCCAAGGAAATGGCCTACTCCATGCCCGGTGCCGTGTCCATAGTTCAAACCTGCCTGCCACAAGTATTGGCGAGCAAGTGTATCAATCTGGAAACCAACTGTTTTTACAGGAAACTTCTGCATCTGGATGGCTATATGGCCTTTCAAAACCAAAGTGTAATCTCGTTTCTGTTCAGACGACGGTGCATCTGTCAACGACACTGTTCTTGTGATATCTGTAGTGCCACCAAGATAATTTCCACCCGTATCGATCAAGATAATGTTGTCTGGAGTCAATTTGTAATCACTTCCTTTCTTTGCAGAATAGTGGACGATGGCTCCGTGATCCGCAAATCCAGCTATTGTGTCAAAACTTTCACAGATGTATTCCGACGAATGTTTTCTCAACTCCGCAATCTTATCTGCCACATCAGTCTCACGTAATCCATTGTTGCGATTTTTCTCAAGCCACATCAATAGTCTGACGAGAGCAACACCGTCGTCGACCATGATTTTTCTCTCACATTCCAACTGCGTCTGATTCTTTACCGACTTCAAATCCTCAATGAATTTTTCCGGTGACGGAATCTTTTTCTTCAGAAGTTGCGACGTTGCGACGTTGCATTTCGCATTTTCCAATAAGACGGGAGTGTTGTCATAATTATCAGATAAATAGCGTGCGAATAGTGAATATTGAGTCACAAATATACCATTCGCACATAAGTATTTTTCAACTTCATCAGTCAACTTTTCAGTATCGACAAACAAAGTTGTACGATTCTTTTCTATAAATAAATATGAGTAAAAGATTGGAGTGCAAAGAGAATCCGCCCCACGAAGATTAGTAACCCACGCCACTTCATCAAGCGTAGATACGAGCATTGCATCTGCATTCTGTGACAAGAAATACTGTCGGCATTTATCTATTTTTGATTTTACAGACTCACCTGCATATTCTTCAGAATGTATGAACAGTTTTGCATTCGACATCTTCGGCTGCTGACCAAACCATAACGATTCATACAGGCTTTCGTTGTAAACGACCTTCACTCCAGCCTTTTTATATTCCGTCTCCTCAGAAAGAGAAGTCGTCCATGGATTAAGAGCGACTGTATCTTTTGGACTCAAAACAGAAGAGAGGAAACCAGGGATCGTCAAACCACTCTCTTGCTTGACCATACGGATTCCAGACGGTTTCAACTGTTCCGTCGCCTGCAAATAATATCTTGAATCAGTCCAAAGAGCCGCATCTTTCTTAGTCACCACAAGAGTGCCGTTTGAACCGTCGAAACCACTCAAAAAAGAACGTAGGCAAAAACAATCCGCAGGGTATTCACTAAAATGAGGATCGCTGTCTCCGACAACAATGGCATCAACACCAGCATTTGCCATTAACTCACGAATTTTTCCAATTTCAATCATATCAATCCACAACTTTTCAAAAATTATCTCAAAGAAAACGCAAAAATATGAGTATATGAAAGATTTTTTATTTTTCTTTGCAAAAAAGATTTTAGGTACGATAAAATGCACAAGAACTTAGTTATAGTCGAGTCTCCGGCAAAAGCGAAGACAATTGGTAAATTTTTAGGGAAGGATTTCGTGGTAAAATCGAGCTACGGACACATCCGAGACCTTAAAAAGAGTGGCATGTCCATCAACTTGGACAACAACTACGAACCCATATATGAAATTCCCGACGACAAGAAGGAGCTTGTCGATGATCTGATCAAGGAGGCAAAAGACGCAGAAATCGTTTGGCTTGCATCCGATGAGGACCGCGAGGGAGAAGCTATTGCTTGGCATCTATTCAATGTGTTGAAACTTAAGAAAGAGAACACACGTCGTATCGTATTTCATGAAATCACAAAAACTGCGATTCTTCACGCGATTGAAAACCCACGTGACATTGATGACAATCTAGTCTCTGCCCAGCAGGCAAGACGTGTGTTGGACAGAATCGTAGGTTTTGAACTTTCACCAGTGCTTTGGAAGAAGGTGCGTCCATCGTTGTCAGCAGGACGTGTGCAGTCGGTAACAGTGCGTCTTATCGTAGACAGAGAAAAGGAGATTCAAAACTTCGTCAGCGAATCTTCATTCAGAATACAAGCCATCTTCACTGTCGTAGACAGCAAAGGAAAGGCATCAACGCTAAAGGCGGAACTTCCACAGAGAATCAAGACAGAGGCGGAAGCAAGAGCATTCTTGGAAAAATGCAAGAACGCAGAGTTCAAAGTTTCCGACATCAGTGTGAAGCCAATCAAGAGAGGTCCAGCCGCTCCTTTCATCACTTCTACACTACAGCAGGAGGCAGCACGTAAACTTGGATTCTCAGTAAACATGACGATGTCGCTTGCACAACAATTGTATGAGGCAGGACAGATTACATATATGCGTACCGATTCAGTAAATCTTTCCGATCTTGCCATCAACACTGCGAAAAAAGTTATCAGCGAGTCTATGGGCGAAAAATACTCTCAGCCACGCCGCTTCACTGCAAAAGCAAAAGGAGCTCAGGAAGCTCACGAGGCAATCCGTCCTACATATATAGAGAATCAGACAATTGAAGGCAACAGCAACCTTCAGAAACTTTACGATCTTGTATGGAAGCGTACAATCGCGTCACAGATGGCAGACGCTGAGATCGAAAGAACAACAGTGACTATTGATTGTGGCGACGACACATATAAGTTCATCGCAGACGGTGAGGTTGTCAAATTCGACGGTTTCTTGAAAGTTTATCAGGAAAGCAAGGAGAACAACGAAGACAGCAACACTTCTGTTCTTCCTCCACTCAACAAGGGAATGATCCTTTCACAACCTAAAGAGATCGATGCGACAGAACGTTTCACTCAGCATCCTCCACGCTACAGTGAGGCTTCTCTTGTACATAAGCTTGAGGAACTTGGTATCGGACGTCCATCTACATACGCACCTACAATCTCCACAATCCAGAATAAGGAGTATGCGGAGAAGCGTGATCTAGAAGGAAAGAAACGCAACTACCAGACTTTGGTGCTTAAAGACAATCAGATAACAGAGACAACAGAAACAGAAACTTACGGTGCAGACAGAAAAAAACTTGTGCCTACAGACACAGCGATCGTTGTGAATGAGTTTTTGACAGAATACTTCCCAGACATCCTTGACTACAACTTCACAGCGAAGATTGAAAACAAGTTTGATGACGTTGCAGAAGGAAACATGAAGTGGGAGGATATGATCGACGACTTCTACCACAATTTCCATCCATTAGTGGAAGACGCATCCCAGATCAGCGAAAGAAAGAATGGAATGCGTAAACTTGGTGTTGATCCAGCAAGTGGCAAAGAGGTGTTTGTGAAGATCGCCCGTTTCGGAGCCATAGCTCAGATTGGAGCGACGGAAGATGAGGAGAAACCACGTTTCGCATCACTACGCAAGAACCAGCATCTTGAGACCATCACTTTGGAAGAGGCTCTCGACCTGTTCAAACTTCCACGTACAGTCGGCACTTACGAGGGTACAGATTTGGTGGTGGCAGTCGGAAGATTTGGTCCATACATCAAGCACAACAACCAGGCGTACTCTCTTGCCAAGACATATGATCCACTTACAGTGACAAACGAAGACTGCATCAAGATCATTGAAGCAAAACGAGAGGAGCAAAAGAACAAGGTGATCAACAAGTTTGACGACAACGGAGTAGAAATAGAAGTCCTCAACGGAAGATTCGGACCGTACATCGCAAAAGATGGCGTCAACTACAAGATTGCCAAAGGAACCGATGCAAAAGAGTTGACATTAGACGATTGCCGCAAAATAATAGCAGAGCAGGCAGACAAAGCTCCAGCTAAAAAAGCGAAAACGGCTAAAACCACGAAAACGGCAGCGGCTACGAAAAAACCGGCGACAAAAAAGGCAAGCACAAAGAAAAGTGCTGAATAATAAAAAAGCAACAATATAATTCAGTATCGGCGAGTACCGTCGATACTGATTTGATTTTATAAATTGACATTTTACAGACTTAAAAATATGGCAAATACAATGATTCCTGCTTGCGTGCAAGACGAAAGAAACAGCAAAGTGCTACGCATTGGGTTCGTGACAGAAGAGACAATTTCCAAGATGGAGAATTCCAAAATTGTCATGCTTCACAATCCAGCTACAGGTTCCGACGAGAATGTGCTTGCAGGAGAATACAACGACACTATGGAAGTGGCAGAGATCCAAAAATCGGCATCTGGCGACAGTGTGCTTATCCAGGCTCTTCCAAAGGGTTCAACTACAGGAGCAAACCAATTCCTTGGTTCAAAGAACGTGAAAGATCTTGCTTTCCTAACTGAACTTCAGGACTTCATCGAGAAACGTCACGCAGAGATGCCAGAAGGCTCATACACAACAAAGCTTTTCAAAGGTGGAGCTGCCAAGATGTGTAAGAAGGTAGGAGAAGAGACAATCGAAGCCATCGTAGAGGCTATGAACGGCACAAACGACCAATTCATCTACGAGTGTTCAGACATGATCTACCATCTTATCGTGCTGCTTACAAGCAAAGGCATCAGAATCGAGGATCTTGCTAGAGAGTTAAAAGCAAGACACAAAGGATAATGCGGAATTTATAATGCTAAATGCATAATTGGAGATTGCAAAGGGGAAATCTCCCCTGCATCCTCCATTTCCGTTAGCTCAAAATGGCAAACGGATTATTATTTATTAGCGACTAACATATATCGAAATGAAAAAACTATTACTTATCTTATTATCCCTAACAAGCATAATCACATACGCGCAAGATCTTCATCCTGCAGTAAAGGCATTCGTGGATGCTCCAGGTCTACACAATGCTGGTGTGGGAATATTGATCAAGGATGTGGAGACGGAAGAGATTGTCGCTGAATACCGCAGAAACACTAACCTCATCCCCGCGTCTATAACCAAACTTATCACCACTGCCACAGCTTTGGAAGTCTTCTCAGACACTTTCAAATTTGAGACCAAAGTGGTGATGGAGGGACATCTTTCAAAAGACTCGACTTTGCATGGCAACATCTATGTTGTCGGAGGTGGAGATCCGTCGATCGCATCCAAATACAACAAACAGCCAAATGATTTCTTCTCAAACGCAGCGAACGCTGTCCGTACAGCCGGCATCAAGAAAGTAGACGGTGCGGTGATTGGAGACGCGAGTCTTTACGCACAATGTGCACAGATGCCAATATGGCTTGTGGAAGACATCGGCACATACTACGCGCCAACTCCGTCAGCCATCTGTGCCTACGACAATATGATCCGCATCTACGTCAACAATTCTGCTGATGATTCAATAGCAAGAGTTGTGAATACAGTGCCAAAGACAAACCTTCTTGATGTAAAAATCATCAATAAGGACACTCCATACAGAATAATGTCGACAGACTTTTCTTGGAACAAAACCATTGAAGGTCCGTTTGCTGTGGGCAAAATGCAGGAAATACAGTCGGAAAACCCAGAGCCCGCACTATTCGTGGCTGATGCGATAGAACAAGAGCTTAAAGATTCTGGAGTAGCGTTCACTAAAAATGCGTCGACAACAAGAATAGATCAGTTCATGAAATCAGATTCATGCAAACTTCTATACACTCACTACTCTGCCCCATTATCAGAGATTTGTCGTGCGACGAACTACAACAGCATCAACCTGTATGCGGAAAACATATTCCTTCACTTAGGGTTACGCAACAGCTACACATCATCGTATCCTAAATCCATTTCATCATCGTTTGGATGGTGGAACGCGCATGGTGTGAATGCGAAAGGAGTGTACCAGGTGGACGGTTCGGGTCTGAGCATGAAGAATGCCATCAATCCGAATTTCTTTGTGGACATGCTCATCTACATGAAGAAGAAGAGCAAGTTTTTCCCTGCTTTCTACGCATCATTGCCGACATGTGGAGTGAATGGCACAGTGAAGAGTTTTCTTGCCAACACACCGCTTAAAGGCAAAGCACACTTCAAAAGCGGAAGTATGGAGCGTGTGCAGAATTATGCAGGATATGTGGAGCATAACGGCAAGACCTACGCAGTCTGTCTGATGGTAAACAATTTCTCATGTCCACGTGGAGATTTACGTGTGAAGATGGGAAACATGCTGAAAGAGATTTTCAAATAACCATATTGTAGAGACGCCGCAATGTGACGTCTCTACAAATATTTTATTACTGAGGATTGTTAAAAGCGGAACGCCCTAACCCTTCCTTTCTTCTGCGAATTCGTAAGAACGAGCAGTTATAAAATTAAATCATTGCATAAAAGGATATATTATGAAAGATGAATTGACAAATACAAATTACAATTATCCAAATAGTGAGCATCAAAATTCAAAAGTCGAGGAATATGATATAGAAGGTTCACAACAGACATATAATAGAGGGCACAAAAACACAGAAATCGGATTTTTTGATGCGATCAGAATTTGTATCCTGGAAAAATATGCCACATTCAAAGGCCGTGCCACACGAGCCGAATTCTGGTACTTCGTACTTTTCCACTATATACTCCTTATGTTTAGTTCATTCCTGTATAATGGAGGCGCAGCAGATGTATATGTGGGGGAAGTGGCTATGCGACTTTACTGGGTGGCATACGTAGGATTATTTATACCACTTATTTCAGTGACAGTCCGTCGTCTGCATGATATAGGAAGAAGCGGATGGTGGTATTGGTTACCTTTCCCTTTCTCCTGGATTTTATGTGCTCTTGAAAGTCAGAAATGCGATAATGAATATGGTCCTTATATAAGACATTAATAATTATAAAATGAAGAGACGCCGCAATGCGACGTCTCTTCAATATCAGAATTTCTCAATCTCCACGCTTTCCACAAAATCAGCTTTGATTTTGCCTAATTTCTTGAAATTATCTGTGGTGGTATGGATCTTTTGAGCCTCATAACTCTCCCATTTTTCAAGCAGTAAGACGGTGTTAACGTCGTCGACAGGCAAGAAATAATCATATTGCATATTTCCCGGTTCGACGCGACTGTTCTCAGCAATCTTTTCCATCTTTATTGCGGCCATAAAGGCATCACGTTGACCATCTTTGCAATGGTAATAAACGATCATTGTCAGCATAATTCCTAAGTTTTAATTTGTTGTAAAGATATGGAAAAACTGTATGACATATATCCTTGGCTCTAATAAAAAGCTTTTGACATTTATAAATCTCACATTTTTCTATCCTATGAAAAGTCATTCGACATATAGACCAATATTCATGACAGATTAGAGCTCTATTTTCATTATTCTCTATTAAATTTTGGAAGTTTCTTATCAATCCAATATATTCGCACCGCTATTTTTTTAACAAAAACTCAAAAAGATGAAATCATTAAAAATTTTACTTTTATTTCTGGTCAGTACAATATTTTTGTGTAATTGCAAAGATGAAAAAGAAGAAGAAAACGAGTTATTTTCTATAGTCCGCAAATGGTATTGGATTGATGACACTTCTGGGATCATATCGATATGGGACTTTTCTGAAGATTCGTTTACATATTATCAATACGATAAAAGTTTGAGCACATTAACAATACGAAATGGCAATTACATCTTCGATGGATCACACTTGTCTACTACTAATATCGTATCAAGAACAATTGAAAATAATGTTTATACAAGTCTTGACAGCATTAGTACAAAACAGTATAATGCAAATTATGTAGGAGACCCCCAGACAGTGCCAGATCTTATTATAGGATCGTACTTGTATAAGGCCGACATTGACTTTAATCCTTATCCCTATGAGAAAAGCATTTCAGATATGATTGAAAATGCCAACAAAGACGAATCATATATACGCACAATGGAAGTCAATGCTGGAGATACTGTTAGAGTAATAATTTCAAAACACAAAGCTGATGGATTAAAAATGCAATGGTATGACATGCCAATAAATTCAGTGTCCATAAAAGATAACAATCAAACCGTAGAACTTCAGATTTTTAATAGTCTCGTAAGTCTAACAAATAATACTCCTTGTTTGGTATATAAGAAAAACAGATATGGCAAGGAATCATATGAAACAATTTCTTTGACAGAAGCATCATCGTTATCTGACGACAATTCTCTTTTCAGTTATGAAATCATATTATACTTAGATGTAGACGCAAAAGAGAAATTCACCATTTCTTCACCAGAAAGATATTTCACCTGGTTAAAAAAAGAAGATGTTATAATTCATTTTGTAAAACTATAATTTAATATCCCATACCGGTTGAGTTAGATGATAACCCAACCGGTTTCTTTATATTCCTATTCCGTAAAAATTCAAGCAAAATATTTAACATTTAAGGATTTCACACAATATTTTCAACCCGAACACTTGTAGAACCAAGTCTTTTTGTAATTTTGCACCGATAGTTAGTTGACAAATGATTTACATTTCATCTCAAATACATCAGCAATGTAGTCATTTGTTTTAGTAGATATAATGTTTAACCAAAAAGACAAGCTTATGCGAAAAAGAGTACTTTTTAGTTTAGGTTTACTTTCTGCCGTATCAACATTTGCGACAGTAAAAACCGTCACACTTCCAGCTGTACCGAAAGGGCACAATTGTAGTTTTGTCATTCAAGACATTCCTGGAAATCTTGATTTGGATGGAATTCAAAATGACATTCTCCACAGTCTAGTAGGCAGCACCTACGAAAAGGACACCACCATCTATTTCAACTCTTACCACAGTACTAATGACACATTAAAGTGTGAGATTTCTATTGGCAGAAAAGCCAGTTTGGTGGTCAACGACACCATCCTTTGTGCAGAAGACAGCACTTTCTTTGGCTCACTTATCAAACTCAACAGTGGAAGTTATTGGAAGAAGGACCTTTATTCTGACGCATATTATGAATACAGGCCGAACTATGACGACATACATGCAATGAAAATTAAAATACCAGATTCAATACCATTGGATTCCATTTATTCAATACCATTGGATTCCATTTATTCAATACCATTGGATTCCATTTATTATTTACCCATTGACTCTACTCGTCACGATTCCACTTTCTACTACCCCGGTTCTCGCATTGATTACTATCCAAACTTCGTACACACTTTCGACAATGTCAATCAGACAGGATTCTACACGTTTGTAGCGAGAGACACATTTACCGGCTGTATTCATCGTGAGATTGCGAAAATCACAGTAAATAAGTGCAATATTTCGTATATTCACTGGTACAATTATGATGGACCAAAAGAGTACCATGCATACAGAAGCGATGACTATTTGTCGTATTTGAAAGAGGATTCCATCTATGTCCTAGATCCATTTGTGAACTGTATATGCAAACTGCCGCTTGACACAATTGTGGAGAGCACACAATCCGAAAATCCAGAAGATTGTGACTATTACAAATATGACGTGACTGTCAAGTTGGTAGCGACTATACATGATCCCAAGGGAATTGTTGAATCCGACACTATTGTAGCGTACGTTCTGCACTTGAACGATTCTGGATCATCATTCGAAATAGAACCAGATACAGCTATCGCCACTTTTAATGGCAACTGCGTCTTCACCGTTCCTGAAATCTTTCTTGCAATACCAAAATGTGATTGCGGATCATACTACTACACTCAGAATCTGCACACTGGTGACACTATAACAAAATCATGTGATGTTATCTTCACATTCAGAAACTACTGTAACGGAGATACTATCAGGAAAATGAGAGTCCTTGTGCCTGAAGGAGTCGAGATACTCGGCAAAGACACAACAGTATACGCGAAAGACAGCATAGCACTAAGAAGAATCATATACATCAATAGCATTATTCCTGTATATAATAATTGGATTAATGAGATAAATATGGTCAATTCTAGCAATAACATCACGAAAGCATATTTCAATTCTATCGCTGAAGAGAACTTGGTTCTACGTACAGGAGGAAATGAAATGCCAACATTATATTTCCTTGATAACGTCAAAAAGACAGGAACATACTACTTTGTGGTAAGAGACACAATGACAGGATGTGAGGCAACTAAAGACATCGTCATCACTGTGCTTGGAAATGATTCTACACCAGCGTCTCTTCACCCTGCAGACATCTATGAGGTGAAAGGAAACATCTACACCGTTTCTGGTGCTGTTATAATGAAAGATGTATATTTGAAAGACGTGAAGGATATATTGAAAGAAGGTCTTTATATCTTCAACAACAAGAAGATCTATATCAAAAGAAAAGATTAAACTGTAGGGGTAGGCCTCGTGCCTACCCTCACGTATGTACCTAAGGTCTTTCCAAGACCTGATCATGTAAAAAGATAATTTATTAGCCTACGGTTGTGACCCAATCGTAGGCTTTTCGTTTGCTCTTAGTTAATATGATAGTTGGAATGTTGGATTTGAGGATTCCAAAGGGCGGAACGCCCTTCCCCTCCCAAAATTCGCGAGTCCGTAGGACGAGCGATTTGACAATTATGAATAAAATTAATTGATCTAATGCACTTGTGGATCATTTTTTACACTCTGAACACTTGTCACAGCCATGGCAATCGCACTTGTCGCACCCACAACAATTGTTTTCTTTAGACACAAGACGTTTTACAGCGAAAAAAACCGCCACTGCTATTATGATATATACGATTATCTCCTGCATAATCTTCTGGTTTGAATGATATTAATTTTCCTCATTGCGGATTGCGGGCAGGTTTGAAACCTGCCCCTACGAAATCAAATTTGCGATCTGATAGAATGCGAACGATACGATCCATGCCACCAATGTGGTATAACATACTGCAAACGCCGCCCACTTGGCCGTAGATTCTTTTGCCAATGCTGTGACTGCCGCTATACATGGTGAGCATAACAAGATGAACAGGATCAACGAGAATGCCACAACAGGTGTGAAGACGTGTGTTCCATCCTGGTACTGTACGTTCTGAAGCGCTGTCACAAGTTTCTCACTCTCTTCATCTGCCTCTCCATCCGCTTGGTAAAGAATACCCATAGATGACACGACAATCTCTTTCGCTGCTAAACCTGTGAGGATGCTTACAGAGGTTTTCCAATCAAAACCAAGTGGTTTGAACACTGGAGCTATAAACTTTCCAATGCTTCCGATATATGAGTTTTCACTCTGCACAGATGATCTTAGCAACGTCAACTCCGCATACTCATCACTATCCTCGTCTACCTGGGCAATCTTTGCGTCGATCTCATCCAATTCAGGCGAAGACGATGGGAAGTAATTCAAAGCCCACAATATGATAGACGCAAGCAAAATGACTGTACCCATCTTCTTAAGATACTGCACTGCCTTGTCCCACATATGAATCAAGACGCTTCTCCACGTAGGTATACGGTATGGAGGCAACTCCATCACAAACTCCTCACTGTTGTTCTTAAACTTTGTCTTTTTAAGCAATAATGCCGTCAGAATGGCAAAAAATATTCCTATAAGATAGATCAGGAAGAGCATCAAGCCTTGCTTCTCCGAGAAGAACGCACTCACAAGCAATAGGTAGACGGGAAGACGCGCCGAACAAGACATGAATGGTATCGCCATCATTGTGATGATTCTATCTTTCGGATTCTCCAATGTACGTGTCGCCATAATAGCTGGCACAGCACATCCAAAGCCGCTCAACATAGGTATGAAACTTTTACCGTGTAATCCGACCTTGTGCATCACCCTATCCATAATAAATGCCGCTCTCGCCATATAACCCGTGTCTTCCAAAATGGCGATAAAGAAGAACAAGATCAGGATATTTGGCAGGAAGACGATCACTCCTCCCACTCCGGCAATAATTCCGTCTACAATAAGATCCGCAAGCATTCCTTCCGGCATCACACTTTTCACTCCATCACATATCAACGACACCAAACTCTCGATCCATCCCTGCGGATATGCTCCAAGCTGGAAAGTAGCCTCAAACATCAGGAAGAGGAACAACAAAAGGAATGGGAATCCAAGCCACTTATGCGTAAGTATTCTGTCTGCTTTATACTCCAAATCATTCTGGATACCCTCTTTCCACTCCAACGTCTCATTCAAGGCTCCACGAATGAATCCATATTTGGCATTTGTGATGACGCTGGCGATATCTTCGTCGTAAGTCATGGCTATTGCCTCACGTGATTCCTCAACCTGCTTTCTGATAGGCTCATAATCAGGAAACGATTTTTTGACGAATTCTTCAGTATGCTTGTCTCCTTCGAGCAGTTTCAGAATGATATATCTGAAAGGATAATCCACCGCTATCTCATTGTGTGACGCGATAAGCGGTTTGATTTTCTCAATCTCCTTCTCTATCGATGTGCCATAGTTGATATGGATATGCTTAAGCAGAGTCTCCTTCTCTTCGTGGATATTCACGATATGGTCGAGCACATGAGTGATACCCTCTCCAGTCTTCGCAATTGTTGGCACACATGGGAAACCGATAATTTTCTCAAGCTGGTCGATATCAAGTTTGGAACCTGTCCTTTCAAGCACGTCATACATATTCAGTGCCATCACCATACGGACATTCATGTCGATAAGCTGTGTGGTCAGAAACATATTGCGTGCAAGATTACCTGTATCCACCACATTAAGGATCATGTCGGGATGCTGTTCTGTGATATACTCACGCACATAGAGTTCTTCTGGTGAATATTCCGTAATGGAATATGTGCCTGGGAGGTCGACAAGGTTGATAGTATAGCCTTTATGGTAGAATGTTCCTGTCTTCGACGAGACTGTCACTCCACTATAGTTGCCAACATGCTCATGCAGTCCAGTGGCATGGTTGAAGAGGGACGTCTTTCCACAGTTTGGATTACCCACCAAAGCCACGGTGATGGTTTTATCCAAAGAAGCGGTATACGACTTGGAATTTGAAGATGCATCTTCACTGATTGTGCCTTGAAACGCATACTTTTCATCATCAGTCAAAGATTCCACGTCGACAACCTCAATATGAGCAGCCTCCGTGCGTCGCAACGACACATGGCTCTGCATGATTTTGAATTCAATCGGATCGTGGAATGGTGCGTTCTTTATCACCTTGACCCTTTCTCCTCTGACGAATCCCATCTCCATCACACGATGGCGGAATCCCCCCTGCCCCTTCACGCTGTAGACAATGCACTCCTTGCCTTGCTCTACATCCAGCAATAGTTTCTTTTCTTTAGACTCCATAACTCTTTATTCTAACCAGCGTAACTATGCATGCCTCCCAACAGATAGTTAACGCCGAAATATGTCATTATAATCGCTCCAAAACTTACCAGCAGATATGTCTGGAACACTATATCACGCCTCATCCATGAGATGCTCTCCCTGTGGAATGCCATAGCATAGATGATCATTGTGATCAACGCCCACGTCTCTTTCGGATCCCAGCTCCAATAGCTGCCCCACGATTCATTCGCCCACACAGCTCCGATAAACATTCCTATCGCAAGCATGAAAGTAGACGGATAAAGCAGAAAACGATTAAGCAAAACCAGTCTTGAAACAGTATCTCCACTCTCGTTTTCCTCAACATTGACGTCCGTTTTAGATTTTCTCATGATCACCAACGTCGCCGCGCTATTGAATGCCATAAAAGCGAAAAATGTGTACGACAGCATCATCAATGTCACATGTATGCTCATCCAAGGCGACGCGAGGACTGGCATCAACGGTGTGATCTCAGGATTCATCATTCCGAGTTTGCTCACCAACAGTGCGAATCCACCGATGAAAAAGCCTGCCGGAATCAAAATCGGAAACTTAACTCCTCCCACAACTGTCATCGCAAAAGCAATCCAACTGATGAAAAGCATCGTCTCATAACCGTTGCTCATCGGAAAATGTCCGGATATTATGCCTCGCATGGCCATAATGGCAGAGATTCCGATAAATATAATCGTCGACGGTACAATAAACCACCATTTATATCTCTTAATTCCGCGTCGCAACATGCAGACAAACGATAGCAATCCCAAAGTCAACGATGCGTATGCCAACGGAGCTGTCTTGCCATAACGATTATAGATATGCTCAACATTAGTATTTATCTGATACTTTAGATCAAACTCTCGTCTTGAATCACATCCAGACTCGTCAAAAAGTGCATCTTGCTGTTCTAATCTCAGCAAATACCAAATCTCCCACAACGCATCATACTTATTTTCGCCTCTATATTTGGGAACAAAATTATCTGCTGGCCATTTTCCGTTGACATACTCCACGAATTCCTTCATTCCCCCTTCATAAAACACCGACGGAGTTCCCAAGACATTCAAAGGGATCCAAGTATGCAAAGAATCATACGTCCTAGGAAAAATCATCAATGGGTTTCCTGCCTGCAAATCAAGGATAAGACCGATCTTCTCGTCCAACTCATCAAAACCCTTGGTCATGACCTTGCCCATCATTCCCTTCCTCAAAGTGTCGACAGCAGAATCAAAATCGAGCATTCCATACTCAGACTTGATCATCTTCTCTTTTCTCCAATCCTCTGGAGCAAAAATCCAACCTGCCAATACCTGAGTCGCTGTAAACTCCCCATAGCTATCCTTTCCTGTCAACTTACGGGTGAAATCCAATGCATACGTTTCAATCAAAGCTATTCGTCCATTGTAGAGTATATGGCATTTCCCAAATATCTCATCCACATCCGAATTTTCTGGTCCAGCAGGGAAAGTGCGTGGAGAAGCATCACTCAACGTCGGAATGCTCATCAGAGCCACCACTGTAAATGTTTTCCAAAGTGGATCACGAAGAATCTGACGGAAATAACTACGTCTTCCGAAAAGGAAAAGAATCATAGAAAGAGCCAGCAAAAAATACCCAAAATAGGTGATAGTCGTGCCCACTGGATCGTATGTGACTGTAAGAAAACTACCATGACCATCTTCATCATATGACATCTGAAACAGACGATATCCGTCGACATCAAGAACATTGTTCATAGATATACGATGTGTATTTTGAGATGTTGGGTTATTCTCAGATTGAGACGCACGTCCGTGGGTCTCTACATAGGAAACAAAATCCTTGGGTGCATCGGATAGATGATAATATTCTATTTCGAATTTCTGCAATGTGATTGAAAATGGCAATCTCATCACACTATGGTTCTCTTTGATTGCGTATTCCTTGGTTTCACCCTCCCTCAGATGAATAAAACCGGTTTCAGAGAAATGGCTGAACAATGCACCAATCAAGATTATCACGAAAGAGAGATGGATCAAGATTGTAGGGATCCCCATCGTCTTTCTTTTGCCAAATATGAGGCAAGATGCCGATACTACCAAGACACACCAGCCTATAATCATAAAGGGATTGGAATAGAGAGAAGTATCGCCTGCTTCTCCTACAATGGAGAAAGTAGCCAAAGCAATTGTGATAATTGCCAGCACTACGAACGGCAGATATTTGAATATCTCTTTCTTCATCACTCTTTTCCGATTGCGATTGCCTCCATTTCTATTAACCAAGCAGGACGACATACAGGAGCCTGAACGACTATAAACTGTTTGTCTGTCAGAATCTTGCTCAATTCATTATACGCGCACTCATAATCCGCGATATCTCTAAGGTAGACGGTAGCCTGAGAAATATCGTTCCAATTGCAACCAGCTTCCTTCAGCAAAGCCCCGACATTTTCTGTCATTCGTCTGACCTGACCTTTTATATCGCCGACATAAAGCACCTCACCTTTTGTGTCGATACTTGCCGTACCGCTTATATACACCTGTTTGTAACCAGCTGAATGATGGACACAGACACCACGCTCGAAAGTGACACCATACTCAATCGTCTTGTTCATGTTTTCAGCCGCATAAAGAATCTGCATCTTGTCGGGAGAGATTCCCTTCACCGCATACGCATCCAGGACGCTCAGCACATTATGGTCTTCATGTTTGCCTTCAATACCAGTGCTGGCGATATAATGAGTGTCTGGAGTAAGACCATTTAGTAGGAAATTCTCACGTCGTCCTACCACAACACCTCCATAATTGCGGTCGATATCACGGACAAAAAACCAAGTACGGACGCAGTTGTCTGCGATATTCATGCCGTTATCTGCAAGAAACTTCTCATACTGCTGAAGCTGGTGATGTGTCTGTTTGTAGCTATCGTCATGAGGATCCACCAAACGAGTAGTCCAATAGCATTCCTCACTGCCATTGCTAACCTTGATTGTATTCGCGTCGACGGCAGTGATCTCAATGTCACTTTCAAACATTGCTATCGCCTGCACCTTACTAAGAGGCATAGGAGGCTGACCGACAATAGATACAGCACATTTTTTACCAGCAAATGATTCTTTTACACAGTTTGCTTGAGTCGCAATGTCGCTAAGATGGAAACGGACAAAAAACGCGATAGTTCCAGTCTCTTTTTCTATTTGTTCAATAGCTTGACGAATACTATCAACCTGCATTGCCACATCACCACATTTATCCGAAGTCGGAACAAATGTCGAATGGATGATAGAACGGTTGCGTCCAGCATTTTCAGCAAACGATCCACTCTCCGGCAACGTTTTCGGCAACGCTATCGAAGATATGTTTGCTTCTATCTTATTGCTGTCGTCAAATATTCTTCTTTCGTGTTTCATATTGCAAATTTACTTGCTTTTTGTCGTTTTTGTAGCGAACAAGCCACAGAAAATGCAGTATTGTAAAATTTTCTGCAAAAGTAAATTTAAAGACACTGGTCAGCAATACTCAAAAATAGGTATTGTGAAAATTCGAAATGCGAAATGGGAACACAACTTTGGCATTCTCCTGTAGACATAATCACGCATCAAAATATGAAAAGCACTCTCATTTACGCCGATAGGCGTTTAACAATGGTAGAATATAATTTGATGAATTCCTCTCTTTACCCCATAGGGGGTATAGTTAATGTAATAATCTACATTTTGGCAGTTCAATTTTACATAGGCAGGATTTAAAAAACACAAAAGGTCTCACTTTTCAGCAAGACCTTGATATTTGTGTTCTTCGATAGATTCGAGAAATGAAAGATTAGAGCTTATTAACGTAGATAGCCAACTTTGACTTAAGATTAGAAGCCTTATTCTTGTGAATAACACGGATCTTAGCCAACTTGTCTAGCATTGAGCTAACTTTTGGATAAAGCTCTTCAGCCTCTTTCTTGTCAGAAATTGCACGAAGCTTACGCACTGCATTTCTTGTAGTCTTTGCGTAGTATCTATTGTGCAATCTTCTCTTCTCTGTCTGTCTGATTCTCTTAATAGAAGACTTGTGATTTGCCATTGTTTTTAATAAATGAATTTATATTAGTAGCCCATAGGAGAGTCGAACTCCTCTTTCAAGAATGAAAATCTTGCGTCCTAGCCGATAGACGAATGGGCCCCGCAATTAGATTTCTCTAACTTGTAGCCCATAGGAGAGTCGAACTCCTCTTTCAAGAATGAAAATCTTGCGTCCTAGCCGATAGACGAATGGGCCTCCTTATTGTCACAAAATCAACAGACTATACGTCCGTCTCATTTTGCGAGTGCAAAGATAGATATTATTTTCTAAAATCCAATACTTTTGCTTAAAATATTTCTCACGCGTTATCAACACCACAAGACAAACAAAATTATGAATTGTGGGACGACACAACAAATGATGGATCATTCACAATTACGAATTATGCATTGTGAATTATGAATTGAAACGACACGCACGTCCGCGCGTCTCTACGCGGGATGGATTCACCAGATGCGTGGACTCACCCATAATTATGCATTACGCATTGTGAATTATGAATTATCATTTGCTCTGTTCGCGTGATTTCTCTCCTAGATAGCCTCCATGATGACGTTTAGCGTATTCTTCATTGGTGAACTGGATCTTCTTCATCGTGCCTACGACAATGATATCTCCAATGACTGTCATCATAGTTGTGGAAGTTGTTGGTGTCAAGCCAAGGATACACACTTCCTTCGGATTACCTGTGTAAAGGCAGATGTTTGCCTCTTTTGCCAACTGGCTGTCTTTGTTTCCTGTAATCACAATAAACTTCACGTCTGGACGCAAGCCTCTAGCCAAAGCAGTAAGTTCTATGATCTCACGTGTTTTGCCTGAATTGGAAATCAAAAGCATTACATCATTTGGCTGCAATACGCCAAGATCTCCATGTTGTGCCTCACTTGGGTGAAGGAATACGGCTGGTGTGCCAGTTGAACTGAATGTGGTGGCGATATTCATGGCGATCTGTCCAGCCTTTCCCATACCGCTCGTCACAAGCTTACCTTTCTTTTTGTGAACCTGCTCCACGATCAAATCCACTGCATTCTCATAGTCATCTGTAACAGGAAGCGAAAGTATCGCATTTGCCTCATGTTCCAAAATCTTCTTTATATCCTCTTTCATTGCCACATCTAATTTTGTGCAAAGGTAATTTCTTAATGTGATATTTCAATACGAAAAGCGAAAAAAGGCGACGCAATTGAATGCGTCGCCTTTTTTATCACTCGTTGATCAAAGTAAAATGTCCTACATATTTCTTTCGGATCTCATCAATCCATATTTCATACCAATAGTCGGTAGACGGCATCTTTTTGCCAAGATATGTTCCATCCCACGATTCACTTCCCTTGATCTCTGTAAGTTTCTTTCCAAAACGGTCGAAGATAGTGACTACAGCATCTGGATATGCTTCTGCCACAACCTCTGAAATGAAGCCATCGTTTTCACCGTCACCATTCGGAGTCACTACGATAGGGAAATCAAGATCAGGAGCTTCTGTAGTGAACAAGAAGTCACTCTTACATCCATACTCGTCGACTATGTACGCCGTATGAGATCCATATTTCAAATCTGTGAATGATTCTGATGTCTGGAATTCACTGTTGTCGACTTTATACATGACATTCGTAGACTCATTGTCCTTGAATGGCACTATCTCAACATCACGATAACCCTTTTGGTTGACAGATGCGATTTGTGGATAACCTACAACCTTGATTGTAGACTTAGCAGTAACCGTCTCACATATCTCATTTGAAAGTGAAACTGTATAAACTGTTTCTCCAACCACATCAACAGGAGCCTTATAGATTGGCGACGTTGCTAACACATCTCCTGCCTCATTAGTCCAAGTATACTTGCGAGGCTTACCCTGAGAGACATTCGTAAACAAGCGAACTGAACCTGATGACATACATATTATAGTGTCTGTAGGAGAGACAGTAAACTCAATTGGCTCCTCAACTTCCACAATAATCGAATCTTTCACCTCACAACCTCCTGCCTGAGAAACTGTGAAACGATAAGTAGTCGTTTCAGTAGGTGACGCAACAGCCTGCAAACCAGCAGGAGTAAGTGAAGAATTGCTCTCCCACTCTATTGTTGCTGTAGAAGGAGTAAGCTCCGTCAATCCAATCTGAGCAGTTGAACCATCACAAACCATTGTGTCATCAGCTATCTTCGTAAACTTAGGTGCTTCCGACACTGTCAACATTCCGTATGTCTCTTCCACCACACAATTTCTGTTTGTGATAGTGTATGTATACTTGCCTGCATCAGATGCAGAAGCAGATGCGATTGAAATTGTAGCAGAAGTTCCAGCCTCAACACCGTCTTTCTTCCACTCAATATCCGGAGTCTCACTGCAAGAGAAATCCAAAGCCATCGCATACTTAGCACCCTCACAAAGGATTGTATCCTTTCCTACAGTGTTATTCTTGATTCCAGCGTCGATAACCTTAACCTTCTGGCTTGTCTTACACTCATTTGTGAATGTGACAACGTATTCACCTTCTTTATCCAACTGGATCGCCTGAGATTTCTCTCCTGTGCTCCACTCGAAATCATTAGCATCAGAAGTCAAGTCTGCAAACAATGAATACTTCGTTCCACAACTGTAGAATGAGATCGGATCACCGTGAGCTGAAATAGCATCAGTATTGCCATCCTCATCTGTGAAGACAATAGAACCCTTAACCTCTCCCTGACCTATATTAACCACATGAGAAACTTTCTTCTCACAGAATCCATCAGACACTGTGACTTCGAACTTCGTAGGATCATTCAATGGTTCACTCACGAAATTGCCATCCTCAGCATTCGACGACAGATTATTAGTGTTCCAAGTGTAAGTTATGTCAGAATTGTAAGTATCACCCTTCAACACTGCATTCAGTTCTACAGAAGAGCCTGGACACGCAGATGCCGCACCTACAATCGACAAAGAGTCGATTCTATGAATCTCGACATAAATCTCTTTTGGAGAGTCGCTCTCACACTTGATTGAAGTGTCGTTAGGCATCTTGAAATAACCTGTCACATTGTAGTGTCCGGTCTGATCAATAGCATTATAATTGTTCAAAGGATTTCCATTCTCATCTGTAAATGATGAATATACGTTTGACACATCATTGCTGACAATCCACATAGTGTCAAGATTTACAGCTCTAGAACAAACAGTATCGAAATGAGTCTTTAGTTCTGGACGTGCATATATAATCACCTTCACTGGCACTGTAGAAGACTCAGCTCCATTAGCGTCTACCTGACATACATAGTATACAGTAGTATCAGTAGGCTGTTTTGTTGTCTTCGTAGTAGAAATTGCAGGCATTGAGATCTCAAGTCCACCCTTCGACTTATCCGCGTCGTACCACTTCAAAGAGTATGAAGGATCCGATTTCTCCACAAAATCCTCTATTGATTCAGTAGAAAGGTAATCCTCACAGAATCTAGCCACCTTTGTTTTTGGCACAGGAGTCAAACTGATGATCACATCTACCTCGCTCAACACGCTCTCACATCCATCCTCGTCTTTCTGGCTGACATAATATAGAAGCTTGACATCTGTTGTCATGCTCTTGTCTGCCGACGGAATTGGCTCCGACTTCATCTCAGTCATATTCTCATCATACCATACAATAGTCATATCCTTGCCTGGAGTTATGGCTGATGGATCTTGAGTAAGAAGGCTCTTAAACGAACCATCTGTCAATGTATCACCCAAAGTATAAGTAATCACATTGTTTACTGCTGGAGCATCGATATGCTTTACAGTAACATCAAGATCAACTGTATCACCCTTGCAGACGTGATTCTTTGCAATTGTATAAGTAGGCACCACCTTGTATGTGTTTGTAGTAGTAGAAGAGACTTTTGAAGTCGACGGGATCAAAGCCGACTCATCAAGTTTCACACCACCAAGATACCATTCAAACTTAGATGGGTCATCAGCCTTCACAAATGTGCTCAATGAGGCATCATCTGTAGTCGCCACAAGTTTTTCAGCAGTGGCATCCTCACAATACGACACATTGTCAGTCTTAGCCGCACCAACACCAACCGTTGTGATTGTGATTTCAGCTATATCACTCTCTGCTGTTCCATTTGTCGACTTGACATAATACTTAACCTCACCAGGAGTTGTACTCTCAAACGGAGTCGGCTCAGAAAGTGGAGCACCAGTTTCGTCGCACCAGATCAAAGATTGTCCTGCTTCTGGAGCCTCAACCAATGATGTGACATCTATTGTTTCACCGACACACAATGTAGTGTCGCTAACTTTTGGTTTGTTAGAGCTTGTGATATAGATTACAACTTTCTCTCTTTCACTTTCACATCCACCTTTCGAGATAGCACTCACATAGTAAGTGATAGTATCTTCTTTTGCGACAGAGACTGTCACTGGAGTACGCAACGAATCAGTAGAATCTTCAAATTCATACCAAACCACACGACCATCTGAAGAAGATGCAAGTTTAGTTATATCCTCCTTGCCCGAACCGACAGCAAACTCCTTAGGCGAAGTCACTGTAGGCACAGCAGGGATAGCCTCCTTAGAGACCTCCATCATCTGAACCTTGCCCACACACTTAGTTGTCTTGTCTGTGGCAGTGTAGAAATATGCACCAAGGACATCCTTGCCATCGATATTCAAATCAGTAACTTCAAATGCAGCAACGTCATCAGAATACCAATTCAAATCATAACCTTCAATCTTTGCCTTAGACAAATCAAGGCTTTCACCGTCACACAATGCCGCTCCATTTTCCAAAGAGACATCAGGAAGAGGATTGACAGAAAGTTTGACAGATTTAGAAGAGATCTTACAACCTGGAATATCCTCATTGTAGACAGTCACAGAATAAGAACCTGCCTCCTTCACGAAGAACGAATCCACCTTGATTGGTTTGTCGTCATTCAACGATGTCTTTCCATTGAAGAATTCGTATGTATATCCCTTCGACTTAGGAGTTGCGACAGCCTTGATATAAGCACTGTCACCCTCACAAATCTCCTCAACGCTCAATTTTGCGACAGCGTCAGTCAAATCACATTCAACCGTACCGCATTCTACTGTGTTGAGTGCAGTCATTGTTTTCTGTCCATATACATTTGCCTTACCGTAATTGTTTATGAACAAATCACAATTTTTTACAGTTGCGTCGAAAGTGTAAACTACTGAATCACCAGGAGCCATCGCATCTTTAGTTGTTGTTGCGAAAGTAGGCCATGTGATTGAGTGTGTAGCTGCATCGTAAGCACCATTATCTGAAATATTTGTAATTTCACTCAACTCTGCTGGCAAGCTATCTGAAAGTGTGACATCAAACGCATAGTCAAGCTCGGTAGAATATTTAATCATATGAGGTGGACCGTTGTTATCCTTTGTGTAGATACCAAAATTGCCAGCCTTAGTACAGTTCAGATTACACCATGTTTTCATCACATTAGTCCACTCGTCGTCCTCATCATTACAGTACATATACAAGCAATCGTCTAGAAGTTGGAACTTAAAAATTGGTTTTTTATTGTCACCTCTAAACTGCATATTTTTCCCTGATCCTACCGCCTCGTCGATCATCTTACCATTATCGTAAACTCTGTAGCCTAGACTATTTACCAAATTGTCGTTGACAATTAGCTGAATTGCAAGTCCTTCAAATCTTGAATCTCCTGGTTTTCCATTAGAATGTCTGAACACCAAATAGATACCAGTTGTGTTTGAGGCATCCTCAACAGAGAATGTCACCCAACCATTTTTACCATAAGATTTTTCTGGTCCATACATGTGTTCACCCTTCAATTCAAATCCTGCTCCCGAAACGTTACCCATAGTAAGTCCGGCGAGCGGAGTCCATCCTTTTGTAGACTTACAGTCTGCATCAACTACAGTGCCAACTGTATTCTTAAACACAACCTCGTAAGAGATGTTTTCACCACTCATTGCCTTCTTTTTTGAAGATCTCTTGAACAACGCATCCTGAGCCTCTGGCTGTGGAGGCAATGGAACACATGTAGTCATCAGATCGACTCTAGAAGAATCAGGAGAATCTGTCTCAGAAGAAATCCATGCCACATTCATGTAATAAGTATCGTCAACATCCGGACAACCTAAATCTCTTGCCTTACATGTATAAACAAGTTTATCCTTTTCACCTACAAACATCGCAGGAATAGTCCATTTAACAATACCTGTATATCCATCGGCCTTTGGATTTGCAGCTGGAGTATATGTTGCTTTAACCTTCTCTCCTGCTTCATTTTTCAGAGCAGTGCTATCGATCCAGCACACCCACTCCAACTCGTAAGGGATTGTGTCGACCACAACTACATTTGAAGCCTCTCGACCAGGAAGCGGACCTTTTCCTAAGATACGTCTCCAAGTGTATCCGTCAAACTCCTCAACCAAAACTCTTGAATAATTAGGCTGATTAACAGGAGAGCAAACGCTTCTGGCATGAGTTGTGACCTCGTAGCCAGGATCATTTAGATTTGCCCAACATGGAGAAATCAAAGTATATATCTCCTTCTGACCGTCAAGATCATTAATCTGTAAATCAGGAGAGTAAGACCAGTCATCAAGCACACGGTCATCCAACAACACCTCTGGATTTGCATTCAATGTTGTTCTGAAGTAACATGGTCCGTAACCACCCTTATGCAACATATCGAAGTGGTTGAGTTTTTCATAAACCCATGTAGAAGATCCCATCAAAGCACCAGGGAACTGGATCATCAAACGCTGATTCCAACTGCCGACTTCACCATCACTACCATTTGGAATTTTCTGATGAGTAAACTTTGTCTCTTTTCCATCCGGCATCCATCCATACTTTTTCATATCGCCACCGTTATCTAGACGGAATGTCCAACCAGTAGGATTATCGCCAGCATCATAAAGACCTATAGCCGCAGCATCGTTCATATAATATGAAACACGATAGTTTTCAAGATTAATATAAGCCTCATCCGCATCATTCCAGAATCGATAATACTGATAGAACTTCCAAGCACCATATGACGGAATATGATTACCGTACGACAAACGTACATTATCACGTCCACCATTCAAATATGCCGACTCACCCAATGACTTGTTTTCAAATGAAACTGTAAAATTAACCAAATCACCAGGATTCATCTTTGTACGTGATGCCTTCTTGTCTAGCTGAAGAGTTCTACTTGCCAAGACATCTACACAGTTACGCTCCATAGTATATGTCGCATGGTTAGGATACTCGTTACTTACCCATTCTTCAAAATTAGAACCCGAAATTTTGCTTGTCAAACAGATTCTTGGATTAAGTGTATCTCTAACAATCACAGTAAAACGTACAGAGTCCATAGTTTCAGCCAACTTGCCAGACTTGAATCCTGGAACCGTATTGATGTTCCATACAATCTTACCGCCGCTGAATTTACCTCCGTTAGAAATACTGACAACTTCATAATTAGGGTCAATCTCTGTCTCAATTTTCACACCAGAGGCATCTGCACTACCATAGTTACGATATTGTACTGTATATGTCACCTTGTCGTCTACATAAGCATAAGTCTTGTCAACAGACATGTACACCTTCATGTTCGCAGCAGGATCCATATCGCTTGGAGCATGCCAATTACCAGAGTTGATAAGCAAGCCCAAGCATCTGAACCAACCGTGGAAATACTTAGGCATACTCATTATATATCTGTCCTCTTCACTCAAAGTACAACAATCTGTCGACGCATCATCCCAACGCAATTCACTATGTCTGTACAAATCCGACACTAACTGCAAATCACCAGAAATAACTCCAGATAGGGAAGCACAACCCAACGCATAGTTAGACGACGCAGCCAATTGAACAGAACCATCCATCATATACGACTGCTGAATCAATGCTGGTCCTTCCCATTTTGGCTGTCCTGGGTCAGGAGAAGCACCCAAATCTTCACACTTTTTTGAGTTTCTTCCCAATGGTGTCTTCATGAATTCAGCCATACGAATAGCCATGTCATATTCATATGTGTTAGTACCTTTCTCTATTTGATGCGTTTTAGGATTCCAATTTATTTCAGGGGCACCATGCCACAAATAATTTTGTGCCATACGCCAAATAGTACGGAAATCCTCACCTTCATTAAAATTGGAAAAAACAGGTTGCCCATCCGTAGACATATTTGTGTTTCCTATACTTGAAATCAAGCCTTGTTGATAAGCCTGACCAATAAGCCAATCTGAAGATGCCTCAGCTCGCTTATACTGACCTATCTGCCAATCGTTAGCGGTCACATCTCCACTTTCAAACCATTTTGCAAACTCATTATAATAAGCTGGTGCACAATAATCTGTATGAGTGTTTCCATCTCCACCTGTTCCACCGATATTAACACTTTTTGAAATATCTGGATAAATAGTCTGATTGTTTCTCCAAGAAGTAAGTTCTGCTCCTTTATTTCCGCCCTTCACATATCCATCTACACCAATGTTTCCACTCATATGTCCACCATTATAAATAGTGCCGTCACCATTGATCGATGTATATGAGAACGTATCGACAAATGCTTTCAATAAATCTTCAGCTGCCTCTTTATAAGAAATTGGCTTACCACTATAATCCAAAACTGGTTTGCCATCCTGCATCATAAACTCTCCCCACTGTTTGTAGGCAATAAGAAGAGCCATGGCAATATCATCATCTCCGTCTGTAGCCGATCCATCGTTTTCTGATGTGCTTCCCTCTAACGCATAACAAATAGGAAGACCTCCACCAAACTCATAGTTTGGCAGTCTTACTTTTCCATCCTGATATCTTACACGATGAGGAATACGGTTGTCGTGGATCCACATCCAAAGTCCATTAAAAGTTGGTTGATCTGCAAAGATCGCCGCCGCCAACATCATATATCCATCTCCTTCTGTACAGAACTGAGCTCCTCCATGAGGCATTTCCTGTTCTCCAAATTTACGGAAATTGTTGAATGTGATATAAGGCACTCCACAATGCGTTCCTCCGTCGTATCGACATCTGTGGCTCATGATTTCATAAGCCTCACGTCCTGTCTTTTCCATATCAGCATGAGTAACTCCTTCAGCATTGTATTTTGCCAAAGACTTACCTACTTTATATTCCAAAAATTGAGGATAAGGGAATGCTGGATCTCCTGAATTTATGTTTATCGGAACATAACTTGAATTAGACCATGTTCGCAGCTGTGCAAACACTCCCTCTATGCTACACAACATGCAGCACAAAATCGCCATTAATTTGATAGTAAATTTACCCATATATTAAACCCCATTACAAATTCGAAAATACATAAGTTCAGTTATTAGATTAGGCAAAAATAGCAATATTTTCAAATCAAGGTGCTTTTTTTGTAAAAAATTGTTAACAACAGAGCCTTAGGTCTCACTCCAGCAACCATTTCCAGACGGGAATCACCTCTATCTGTTTCCCATTGTCGAGAGTCACAACTCCTTCCTCGTCATAAGTGACAATTATCATTCTGTTTAAAGAAAGGTATTTATCCAATTGAACAAGTGCCTTTGTTTCTCTCTCAAAGGTTTCCTGCTTCCCATCTCCATAAATCGAATAAGAGACCTGTACCGCATATCCTTCGTCTACAATAAGAAAATCAACCTCTATATTTTTGTTGTAGAAATACAGTTTATCTCCATATTTTTTATGAAGATGTATAGCACAAAGATTCTCCAACAACGCAGTGTTTCCATCTAATAAAAAGATACTTAGCAATCCGTTGTCTACAAAATAATGTTTCTTGACGGTTTCTTTTTCAACAAATTTCGACGCATAATTCTCCAATGAGAAAATCATACACGCATCCACCGCATAACGGACATAGTCGCTCACCGACGATACGGCTATGCTTGTGCCTGTGGTACGAATCACATTCGCTATTCTGTTATACGAAATCGGTTGCATCACATTTTCAGCCAAGCGTTTCATAGTAAGCCGTAGTGCGTTCTCATTTTTGACTTTGTTTCGCTGTATAATATCTCCTAACAATATTTTGTCATAAAGGCTGTTCAACCAATTCCGTTTGTTACGGAACAACAATAGTTCGGGGAATCCTCCCCATTTCATATAATCAGCAAAAAGTTTTTGCACCACAGCACGCTGTCCTCCATACTGCCACTCTTTTTCTAAGGCCACTCCACTTGCCGCCAAATATTCCGCAAAAGTATAAGGATATATAAGTGCATCTAAAAAACGTCCTCCAAGCACAGTCTGTATGTCTCGGCTCAACATTTTGGCATTACTGCCTGTTATATAAACGTGGTATTTCTTGTTTGCCAAACGGCGTGCAAAGTGTTCCCAGCCTTCCACATTCTGTATTTCATCGAAAAAAAACACCGGCGTTCCGCTATAAACTGATTGATACGACTGCAATATCAAGTCAAAATCATCAGCCGTCATTCCCATTAGTCGCTCATCATCAAAATTTATATATATTATATCTTCCAACAAACACCCTTTCCCCATCATCTGACGTGCTCGCTTATACAGCATATAAGATTTTCCTGCCTGACGAACTCCGACAAGCACATAGCGTCCATTTTCCTCAAATTCAAACGGACGATCAAAAAATTCCACATCTCTTACCTCCTCTTGCCCTTCACGAATTAAAACACGGAATGTTTCTTTTGTTATTGCCATAATCAACCTTATATTCTATCAAAAATATGCTTTTACAAAGCAAACATAGAAATTTTATTTGATGACAACAAACAAAATCCAATATTTTTATTTGGCACCAGCAAACAAAATCCAATATTTTTATTTGATACCGGCAAACAAAAAAAAGACGCAGGAGTGTTTTTCCCTGCGTCTTCCAAATCAATAGTAAGATTTTATTTCATGATAACAAGCTGTGATTTGCCATTATTGAATCTGATAGCGTAGACGCCCGACTTCAATCCTATTGTTTTGAGTTTTTCTGTCATGTCGACGCTTCCTTTCACGACTATCTTCGCCAAGTTTTTACCCATCATATCCACCACCGTGGCTTCCATAGGTTCATCCGACAATATGTCGATGTTACCAGTCAGATCATCAAGTTCTTCTTTAGTGTCAGCAAACGCAATCCAGTCGATATTGGCATACGCCCCACTGATTCTGACACGCAGGATGTGTTCACCTGCCTCGATTGTCGATGTTTTGCCATCAACCATGGTGTAGGTATTCCAATTATCGGTCTGCGGGATCTTGACGGTGTCTGCCACCTGCTTTCCGTCTACCATCAGGATGAAACTTGAGAAATCCAATCCGCTTGCCACATGAGCCTTGTAGAAATATGGTGCGGATTTCTTTGTCACAATAGAATACTCCGTCCACTCTCCTTCCTGCGTATAGCCGATGGCATAACCTTTCGACTCACTGATCGAGTCGACGGTAACGATATCCACTCCTTCATTACGGTAGGATTCTCCTTGGTTTTCAACATCTTTGTCGTAGTATGCGATACCCTGTCCACCCAAGTCATAATCTTCCATCTCGATTTTTCCAGGAAGAGTGAAGGCTACAGAATATGGCTCCTGAGGTATAGCCTCAGAGAAGTTTGGCAACGGGATGTCTTTCTGCTTGATACTTTTGTATTTCGCTTCTATTCCAGCATTGTCAACAACTTTTTGATCAAAACCGTCATTGTCGTGGGCATAGTTTTGTCCGCAAGCATTGCAGGCAGTTCCTTTAGGAGCATTCACAGCCACGTTGTAGGCGATCTCAAAACCGCTTGTTCCCTCGTCTTGATAGATAGGGCAAGTCCAATAGTCTGCCCAGTCAGAACCATTGATATCATGACTGTAGTTGTACATGATCTGTCCGTTTTTACCTTGGTTAGACAGAGTGTAGATAGCAGCACCGTCGCATAATAATCTTGCGATATGATGAATCTCATTATAGTTGATCTTATTTCCGTCCATTGCGGTCTCATTCGTAGTCCAGCCAAAGCCTACAGAGATTCCAGAATAGTTGGCATACGACACTTCGTTATGCTCGATCACAATATATCTAGGATAACCGCCAAGAATAGGCACACCACCCTGTATCTCGTTAGTAGTGTTGTGGACGTAATTGTTCTTCACTGTGTCGCGAGTGCATATCTCATCCTTATCGGAAGGGTTGTAACCCTTGTGGATTTCCGTCAATGAATCAGGAGCAAATTTTCCAATTGAAATGCTTGAACCTCCTATCTCTGTGAAGACGTTGCCCTCTATACGTGTGTCGTTGGTGCCGGATGTGAAATCCAGTCCAGTGGCTGCCATCTGAGTGAAAATATTGTCTTCAAAAACCACACGGCTTGCGTTTGTCACCTCAATTCCCGCTTCCGGATGCCAAAGCATAAACTCATTTGACTTCAAAAGTCCACGCCAGTCTTCCACCACGTTCACAGCAAACTGTCCTGCCTGAAGGTTGAGGAATCCTTCTTTACTTGGACGCAAATAGTTGGTGTGGGCAAACACAATGCCACTGAACGAGATATTCTGCACCTTATCTTTTGTGCTCTCTCCCTTCACCTCGATAAGAGTCTCTATATTTGGAGCCACCACATTAGCAGTCGACATATCCTCTCCATCACGTGGCATGTAATAGAGTGTATTTGTATCTTCATCCAGATACCATTCGCCCTGCATATCCAAAAGCGACATGTCGTTTTCAAGATAATAGCACTGCTGCTTGGGTGGATTGCTCATGAATGCCGTGCCAAGCATCGGGTAGGCTCTGCGGAACAGACGGGTACGCTCTGGATCCTGAGGAATGATCTTGCATGTGTTGCCGTTGTATTTCACATCCTCAATTCTAAGAATCTGGTCGGCCCATGCCACCATAACATGGATCTCCGACCTCTTTATATTCTCAAGTTTTTTGATTTGATCCGTGTAGACGTCGAATGCCCTGCCAAAAGTATCCACTTTGGCAAGACGGTTGAAATAGTGGTCGCCATTAGGTTTGACATTTGGATGTCGTGCTCTGATTGCCTTCTTTCCATTGACATATAGCTGTCGGAATCTGCCTACCACATCTTTCGCGCACCAGATATTCTTCTCCGCATCAAACAGTGCCCAGCCATTCACTGGAATACCTCCCGTCACCAAAGGAGTCTCACCCGGAGCAGCCATATAGCGAACATAATGGCCGTTTGTTCCACCGTCGGCATTGGAAAGACGCAATGTGCTTGTCAACTGATACGTGCCTTCATGCAAATAGACATTTATATCTTCTTTCATTGATTTGTTGACACCTCTCACCGCTCTTTGTGCCTGTTCCAACGTTTTGAACGGAGCGGTCAACGTGCCCTCCGCAGAATCATTGCCACTTGGCGAAACATGAAAATCCACGGCAATGGCATTGCTGATGAAACTGCCTAGCAATATTGATAATATATATTTCTTCATAGTCGTATTCTATTAATAATTTGGATTGACGAAATCTGGTTTAATACCGGGCAGATTTGAAACCAGCCCCCGACGAGGTTCCATACGGTTATTCAACGACAACAGTGATGGTTGTCTTCTCGTCGACAGATTTCAAAAGATAAACGCCATTTTCCAATCCTTTGTTTTTCAGTGCCTTTTTAGGAGAGACGGATTTGTCTCCATTAACTGTGCCAGCGATTTTACCATCAGCTGTGTAGACAGTATATTCTCCTTCAAACGAAGGCAAATTGTTTATCACTTCCACATTGGAAGCGTTTTTATCATAGAATTCAATCCAGTCTATATTGATCCAATCTCCTTCTATCTGTAATTTAAGTATATGTTCACCCTCGGGCAACTTTTTAGTCGTCATTGTTTCTGCGATAAGATAAGCCTCCCAATCTTCACCATTCTCGGCAGTCTGGATAAAATCAGAAATCTCCTCGTCATCAAGATACAATTTGATTCCAGCATTCTCATTACCTGTTGACAATCGTGCACGGATCTTGTATTCATCAGCGACCTTTACATTGACCGTATACTCTAGCCACTCTCCTTTTTGAGCGTAGCCGACTGCATAACCATCAATTTCATCAGATTTGTACACGTCTACACCATCCTTACGGAATGCCTCTCCACGGTTTTGTCCGTCAGCATCATAATATGCCTTGCCTGAGCCACCCAGGTCATACTCCTCAGCCTGGATTTTTCCTGGAATCTCCGCAGGTTCACCATTGTATGGAGTCTGTGGAATATTGTGTGACTGGTCTACGAAATACCAGTAGTCAAACTCAAACATATCACTGTTCTGGCCTGAGAAAGTAAAGTAGATGTCGTGGACACCTGTCACCATAGTAACTTCAGTCTCCAACTCTTGCCATGCGTTGTTAGTAGGCTCGACACCTAGAACAGCAATCTTCTCTCCATCCTTTTTATCAAGATGAACCTCAATATTTCCTCCCTTACCAGATGCGCAACGCACAGCTGCGACGAACTTGAACGCACCCTCCTCACCGAAGTCTACCGAACGCACTTTGATATAGTCATCCCTGTCGATACCATGGACGAAGATATTGTTTCTATCCTTGTAGTTCATACGCAATCCATGAGAGAATGCCTTTGTCTCAGCCTCAACTCTCAAATATGGATCAAGGTTTTTCACAGGATTCTTCACACCGATATTTGTGGCCGGGATAAGAGGAATAGAGCCATCAGCTCCATATGTGAACTCCTCAACACAGCATGAGCGAGTAAAACCACCTGTATAACCCTCCTCACCACGAAGGTTCTGGTTGTGGTAGAAGAAATAAGAGTGTCCCTTGAAATCAATCACACCAGAGTGGATAGTGAACGCGAAATTGTTCACTTCATTATGGGTTCCACTCTCCTGAATGATTCCACGGAACGTCCACGGACCCTCTGGACTGTTGCTTGTAGCATACGAAATCTTCTCAGGCACACCGTGAGAGGCATATATCATATAATAGATGCCATTGTGTTTAGAGATCCACGGACCTTCAGTATACTTGTAGTTCGATTCAGCAGTAAGGTTGGTCTCATTGATTCTTCCATCAATTGTCACCATGTCCTTATTCAGTTTACACCAAAAGAGTTTTGGATTTCCCCAATAAGCGTAAGCCTGACCATTATCATCAATGAAGACAGTCGGGTCGATATAGCTCCAATTAGGTCCTGCGAGAGGTTTGCCAATCGGATCTTTATACGGTCCAGCAGGATGATCAGCCACAGCCACACCAATAGCACGAGGTCCATTGGATGTAGACGTGATATAGAAATAATACTTACCGTCTCTCTCGATCATCTGAGAAGCCCAAGCGGCATCCCGGTCTGCCCATTTAAAATCACTGTTCTGAATAGGAGCACCACGATCTGTCCAGTTGACCATGTCGACGGTAGAGAACACTCTCCACTCATTCATTGTGAAATAATCCACACCATCCTCATCATGTGATGTGAAGACAAAGACTGTGTCACCGATCACCACAGGTGCCGGATCCGCAGTAAAATCCGTCTGAAAAATCGGATTGTCCGCCAAAATAGATGCCGACATCATAAAAGATGCAGCTGTTAGTAAATAGTTTTTCATTAAGCCTAGTATTAGTGTGTTTTTCGTATCAAATTTATTTCCTCAGGAATCAATCACTTAAGATTGTCCCCAATATCTCGATAGTAAAATTAGAAAACATAAAAAAACAGGGTTGACAAAATAATCTATTTGCTTAACAAATATGAAAACAATCGGTATTTGTTACATCCGTCATCGTTTGTTTTGGGACAATACGTTTTAATCCGAACTAAAAAGCAGTCAAATGATTTCGGTCCGAAGATTCAAAAAACAGCAAATATCAGTTCATTTTTGTGGTTTTTATACCCATCTTAACCCAAGATAAAGGAAAGGTCACAGCATTCACTGCTGCAACCTCCCTAATCTTTAATGCGTTTTTGCTGTTAATTTATTTTTATCTAATTGTCAGTTTTTCGTAATAGAATCTATTTCCAATCTCCACTCTCAACATATAAATGCCAGGAGTAAGAGTGGAAACATCGATGGAATTGGACATTTTCGAAATGATTCTGTCTTTTCCAGTGACATCTGTGACGACCACTATCGCATTTGGATAAATAGCACCGTCTACATACACGCTTATCATATCATTAGCAGGATTCGGATAGACGGAAATGCCTTCCGCATACGTTATCTGCTCCACACCTGTTTGATCAACTCCGACAACCACCTTCAACGTCTTGTCTCCTTGCAGCCAATCGAAATCTGCCGACGTATAGATACCAGCAGACAGATGTCTCTCCTCTCCATCATTGTTTATTATTGTGGCATAGTTCACAGTCAGATCAGCATTGAGGACGACACTGCTATTCTCCGACACCACTATCATATCTGTAGTATTATTGGCATTGTTGACAAGAATGGCTCCTGTTTTGACCTCAGCACCAGACAGTCCGATAGAATTATCGCTGTTAAGATTCAGGATTCCCTCGTCGACAATATACTTGCCAGTGAACATCTTCGCATCCATATCGATATCCAATGTTCCTACATTCTTCTTGATCACATTTCCATCTCCGACGATTTCTCCTCCTTTCAGTGTCAGATGATGGTCGGAAGATTTGCCTACAGAGACAGAAGCGTCTCCATCTATTTCAAGTTTTCCTATCGTCAACTCAAAAAGCTGAGTGCTGGATGCAACACTTATTCCTCCATTATTGATTTCAACATCCGATAATGAAGAGTTGCCACGCACACGTAGTTTGCCATCGTTTGTAAACTCAATTCTCTGGTCATAGTTGCCATTGATATCAACCTCGCCATTGGTGATTTCAGCAGTATCTATACCCGTCGGCAACACTCCTCCGATCCAATTTTCAGCGTCATTCCAATCAGAATTCTCCGCACCACGGTTGAAGACTCTGCGTACAGGCTCACGTTTCACCACTTCTCCTGCGACATATATATCGGGTTGAGCGATATTATCAACACCTCCACCAATATAGTTCGACAAATGTGGAGGTTGGTTGTAAGATGTGTTCTGCCATGCCACTCCAAGACGGTATACATAATCGTGCATAGGAGTGAACAGACGATACTTGGTCTCAAATGTAGTAGTGTAAATATTGATTTTGCTTGGGTCATTCGCGTCATAAAGAATCACCTCCTCACGCCAGTCACCAAGGATGTCGGCAATCAGACATGGAGTAGATTTTGTTGAGTTGCAAGACGATCCGTTGCCATAACTACCAAGAGCCACCATGTCCTGCTGTTTCTTTGAGGTAGGATTATATTTGGAGATCATAGCGGCAGTGCCCTGACCATCAAAAATCTCGTCCTGAAGATCACCATCCCAATAAAGACGGAAGTTGGCACTCGAGCGAGATCCTACCTGTTGACCAGCCTTATTATAGTAATAGCCATCAGCTGAGCTGCAAAATTCAAAACCAGGATTGTTAGGATCGACATCAGCGGCAAAGCCACGTCCGACATCTGTGCCTGTTTTCTTTCCAAACACCACATTATTAGTACGCAGATTTCTCAACTCATATCCATACGCGCTACCTTTATCCTCATGGACAAACCATCCATAGAAATCATTGTCATCAGGGAACATACGGCTGACATGCATAGCGTCACCGTGTCCGTAGCCCGTACGACTGTACAACCTTCCATCGTGATCAATGGTGGCGCTACCGTAAATTATCTCATCGAAGCCATCATTATCCACATCTGCGACAGAGACATTATGGAATCCCTCTCCATACGCGCCTTGTCCACTTGTCGGCGAATCATGGAACCAACGCTGGACAAGTTTGCCATCAATAAAATCGTAAGCGGCGATTGTAGAGCGTGTGTAATATCCACGACACATCACAACACTCGGATGCTGGCCATCCAGATAAGCAGTGCAAGCCAAGAATCTGTCCACTCGGTTGCCATACTTGTCTCCCCAGTTTGACACAGTTCCTCTACCGGGATTATATGCCACGGAGTTGATTTCTGCTCCTGTCAAGCCATTGAATATAGTCAGGTATTCAGGTCCTGAAAGAATATATCCATCGCTGTTTCGATAGTCCGCATTAGGATTGTCATTACCCATAAGCACATATTTGCCTGTGCCGTCTTTTGTTCCAGGAGCCGTTTTCATCACCACCTCACATTTGCCGTCCCCATCATAATCATACACCTGGAACTGTGTGTAATGAGCTCCCGCACGGATATTCTGGCCAAGATCAATACGCCAAAGCATCGTGCCATCAAGTTTATAGCAATCCAAGTAGACGTTGCCCGTCGTGCCACTTTTAGAATTATCCTGAGCATTGTTTGGATCCCACTTCACGAAAAGTTCGTATTTGCCATCACCGTCAGCATCGCCGACACTCATATCATTTGGAGTATACGAACATCCGCCTGTACCATTGGAAGGACGAGATAGCTGGATGCTTTTCCACCAAGAAGACCAAGGTCTGCAAGCATCACTCGACTCAACCTCTTTACCATTTTCCACCGTCTTCACAACATAAGATGAAGATGCAGATCCGGCATTATCCAAAAGATTCGTAGCACCTGTGATTGGCTGAGCATTCACAAGTGTACCGTCTCTATAAATATTAAAAGCTGTTGTTTTGTTATCCGTACCTAGGAAACGCCAACTGACAAACACACCATTATCAATCTTTACGGCATGCAGTCCTCTGTCTAGTGCTTCCATTTGTCGTGTTGCTGACAAATTGGAAGCTGACAGAAATGTTGCAAAAAATAATATATTAACCCTTTTGTTCATTAGATGTGTATTAGATAGAGATAAATAGTGTTTTTATTCACTTGCAAAGATCGGCAATATATATGTCAAAAGTGCCTTAAAAAGTATCAAAGAAGATTGTGAAAAGTTTCATTATGATGATTTTTTCACGAATTCATCGGATATTTTAAATAAAAACAAAAAACGCACCGACAGAAGTCGATGCATTTTGTATGATGTTTATTTTTTGAATACTAATACAAAAGTGGTTTCAATTTAGCAAATCTAGTATGCGTGTCTTCACCACCCTGGAAACTTTTAACCAAAGATGGGCTAGCTAAAGTATAGTCAGCAGCAGTACCATCGCAAACAAGTATCGCCACAACATTTCCTGGATTAGTTTCAGCCATTTCTTTGTCTACCGGTGCATATCCCATTGTTCCGAATCGCATCAAATATATGCTTCCTGATGCTTCAGACATGCTGAAATCACCAGGTATTCCTGCAATACGGAACGACACCACTTGGTTATTATTTGCATGACTGCCTGAAACAGAATCAACAGTAAATACAAAAGAACGTTTATCAGAACAAGCAAAATAACGTGTATCTTCAGATACTGTCAATAAAGAGTCTCCAGGCTTGACCAAAGGATCCAGCATATCATGCGTGTGAACTCTCGAGAATTGTAGTACAAGTCCTTCTGCAGACAAATCCGAACATTTGAACAAACCATCTTCTGGCAAACGTAACATAGGAGTATTACCACCATCGATTATCGATGCTGTTTCTGTAGTATCTTCCCACATAATCATGACAGCACTTTCAACAGCCGTATATCTTCCTGTATCCTGTCTGTCTAACATTTGTAAATAATCGCCTGCCAAGATGCAAAATAGTGAATATTTCACAACAGTGCCATCCAGCTTAAATTCCAATATCTCCGATCCTGCTTCATGAGAACCATCTGTGTTATGGAAATATGAATTTACAAAAACTTTGCCAGGAATTGTATAGTCAAGATTCGATTCGGTGTCTTCCACACTCTCACATGCAACAGGTATTATCGCCATGACATAAAGTCCAATGGCCCATGTCAATATTTTAAGCAAATTATTCATAATAATTACGGTTTATTATTTTCCACATTTATTTCTAAGAATAATTACAAATGTACGCATTCAAATGCAGAAAAACAATTTTTTTATTAAAGATATTGGAATATATCAGAAAAATTTGGAGACGAAGATAATCCATGAAACATCAATGTTTAACGGCACTGCTACAATACGACATTGCTTCGCCAACCATATCTGGCAAATCGTCGTCTTCATTATTCGTATAGACTTTCGATATAGGTTCTGAATTCGGTTCTTCGATAGTATAATAGAATGTGTCTCTGTTTTCAAAATATCTGACCTCGACTTCTTTACCATCCCTTTTCAGTATTGATTCATAAGTAGTGGTGGCTTCATTCCACCCGTCCGCTATAATAGAATCATTGAGTAGATGTTCTGATTCCAAGCATGTAACTTCATAAATAGATCTGCCATCTTTGGAATATTTGGACTCTTCTACATATGTACGACCGCAGCCACCACCAAAGCCCTCGGTTACAGTTCGTTTATACCCTACTTTGCCATTATCGTAGTAATATTCAAATTTGCATGAACTCATATCTCCACAACGGTCACTGAAACAAGTAGCTATTTTTATTCCATTTCTACTGATGTACGTTGTATCTCCGCTGCAACCAGAATCATCCTCCCACTCTATCTCATCCATAATATACACAGCATTTTCGGAGTAGTCCCAATCGTTTAATGAACGAGTTATCTCGTCTATCTCCTTCCAATTATAAGTTCGGCTGTCAGCATCCTTTATCAGAAAAGTATCTTTAATATATGCCACAATCCCGTTATCAAATCTCATAATAACAGTGTCGTATTTCACTTCGTTATTTTTCGTGGCAATAGAATCTTCGGTTATAGAAGTTGAATCATCATCCACCATAATATCTTGCGTAACTCCTCGGCTCTCAACATTCTGTCGAGAGCAAGATGCAACCGCAAACAAGCATGATATGGCAACTATAACAAGTCTCATTTTTCAAAATTCAACAAAACGTGGCGAAGATATATATTATGTTTGGAATAGCAATAAAAAAGGCGACGGAATTGCTCCCGTCGCCGTATATAGAATCAATTAGATTCAAATGATTATCTGCCAAGACGTGCGTTCATAGCCTTAGTAGCCTCCTCATAACCTGGTTTGCCAAGTAGAGCGAACATGTTCTTCTTGTAAGCCTCAACACCTGGCTGGTTGAATGGGTTAACACCAAGTAGGTAACCAGAGATACCACAAGCCTTCTCGAAGAAGTAGAACAACTGACCAATGTAGAACTCGTTAAGTGAAGGCAAGTTGATATGCAAGTTAGGAACACCACCGTCTGTGTGAGCGATGATAACACCAAGCTCAGCCTGCTTGTTAACGTAGTCAACGTTCTTGCCACCTACGAAGTTAAGACCGTCAAGGTTCTCAGCATCCATAGGCACCTGGATCTTCTTAGATGGACGAGCGATTGAAATAACTGTCTCGAAGATAGAACGCTCACCCTCCTGGATCCACTGACCCATTGAGTGAAGGTCTGTAGAGAAGTCTACAGCAGCTGGGAAGATACCCTTAAGATCCTTACCTTCTGACTCACCGTAAAGTTGCTTCCACCACTCTGCGATGTAGTGCAACTTAGGGTTGTAGTTAACCAAAATCTCGATCTTCTTACCCTTCTGGTAAAGCTCGTTACGTGTAGCAGCGTAGATAGCAGATGGGTTCTTTGAGAATGGAACATCCTCAGCTGTAAGCTTCTCCATTGAAGCAGCACCAGCAACAAGTTTCTTGATATCGAAACCAGCTACTGCGATAGGAAGCAAACCTACTGGAGTAAGAACTGAGAAACGACCACCGATATTGTCAGGAATAACGAATGTCTTGTAACCTTCCTTTGTAGCAAGAGTACGAAGAGCACCCTTAGCAGCGTCTGTAACAGCAATGATTCTCTGACGAGCCTCATCCTTACCAACCTGCTCCTCAAGCTGAGTCTTTAGAATACGGAATGCAAGAGCAGTCTCTGTAGTTGTACCCGACTTAGAGATATTGATGATACCGAACTGCTTGCGGTTAAGGAAAGAAGAAAGCTCTGCAAGATAATCCTCGCTGATGCTGTTACCAGCGTAAAGGATAGTTGGATTCTTTGAGCTCTTGATATATGGAGCGAAAGAGTTAGAAAGAGCCTCGATTACGGCGCGAGCACCAAGGTATGAGCCACCAATACCAGCAACAACTACGTAATCACACTTCTCTCTCAACACCTTAGCAGCAGCGATGATCTCATCCATAAACTTCTCTGTGATAGAAGAAGGAAGAGTCAACCAACCAAGGAAGTCATTTCCTAGACCTGTACCCTTGTGAAGCATCTCCTGTGCCTCTTTCACCTGCTGCTCATAACCCTTGATAGCAGACATTGACATGTGAAGTTCCTTGCAAACGAAGGCATTCTCCACGTTAAGTTTCATGTTTTCCATTTATTCTTATATTTGTTTTATTTCCTTTAATTATCTTAGAACGATTCGAACTTGCTGTTTTTGTCGAGCAAAGTGACACGAATAGCGACGCTGTTATACTCTACAGACACCTCAACATCCTCAGGAAAGCCAGCCGGCATTTCGATTCCGACCAAAGTGCCTTTGTCTATCCATCTTGTATTAGTGTCTATGTCGTTTCTGCCCTTCAGATGGTATATGCCATACACTTCACCACGCGTCAATGTGCCATCTTCATTTTCCTTCAACAAGACAAATCGACAATCAAAATTTTCTTGGGAAGTCTGGTTAATCACACGAATGCGCCTATACACATTATGTGGGCCTTCCACCTTAAATGTTGTCTTTGCCTCTACCGAAATAAAAGCAAGCATCGACAAGATAAACAAAATGATTCGTTTCATAAATCTTACTTCAACTTAGTAATCAGTTTACGCATTTCAAATGCAGCAATCGCACGGTCGTACAAAATATTGTATACAGCCTCAAGGATCGGCATCTCAACGTTGAACTTTTTGTTGATCTCAGTGATACACTTTGTGCCGTAATAGCCTTCCGCTACCATTTCCATCTCCACCTGCGCTGTCTTGACGCTGTAGCCCTTACCGATCATTGTTCCAAACAAACGGTTGCGAGAGAACTTAGAATAGCCTGTCACAAGCAAGTCGCCAAGGAAAACTGGCTCACAGATATTGCGACCCTGCTGCGTAGCCACAGTAAGGAACTTGTCCATCTCCTGTATAGCATTACAGATCAACACAGCCTGGAAATTGTCTCCTAGTTTCATGCCATGGCAGATACCAGCCGCAATCGCATAGACATTTTTAAGCACAGACGCATACTCAATGCCATAAACATCATTGAGGATTCGAGTCTTCAAATATGAGCAATTCAAGATTTCAGACACCTCTTCCGCGCGTTCCTGTGAACTGCATCCAACAGTCAAGAAAGACAAACGTTCCAACGAGATCTCTTCTGCGTGTGTAGGGCCAGAGACTACTAGGATATTATCTTCCTTTACTCCATATTTTTCCTTGAAATAATCTGAAATGACAAGATTCTCTTCAGGCACGATTCCTTTTATCGCCGAAATGACAACCTTATCCTCCAAAGATTCGGTCAAATTAGCCAAATGGCTTTTCAAATATGGCGACGGTGTGGCGAATATCAACATATCAGAATTGCGTACAGCCTCATTGATGTCTGAATAAAACGTAATTCGATCAACATCAAAGTGAGCCGACACAAGGTAGGATGGATTATGCCCCGTCTGCTTAAACTCCTCTATCTGCTCCGGACGACGCATGTACCAATTTATATGTCTATCTTTATTAGCCAGGCAGACTTTAGCAAGGGCCGTAGCCCAGCTTCCGCCTCCCATCACCGCTATTGTTTTTTGCGTTTTCTGCATCACTAAAATTAATTAAAAATCAAATAGTCTGGATTTTGGATCTTGCAGGAAACACACGATCGTATGTCTCTACTGATCATCATCCCCAACTATCAATTAATAACTATCAACTCATCTATCAATTTGCTTTCGATACCCACTCCGCAACCTCTTCTTTAGTTGGGTTAGTGAGTTCTAGCTTGTATTTCTTGTTCAAACCACAGATATCCTGATGTAGTTTGTTTGGATTGCACTCCTTCAAGCTTTCGATTGTCAAGAATCCAGCCTTCTGGATCACCTCAACCCAAGCCTCTGGAATACCAAGAGCCACATACTTTGAAGTAGCATCCTTAGTCTGTGTTGTCTCTGGCTTCATCTGAGGGAACAACATCACCTCTCCGATAGCGAACTTACCTGTCATAAGCATCACCAAACGGTCGATTCCGATACCGATACCGAATGTAGGAGGCATACCGTACTGAAGAGCGCGAAGGAAGTCGTGGTCGATGATCATAGCCTCGTCGTCACCCTTATCAGCAAGCTTCATCTGATCGATAAATCTCTGCTCCTGATCGATTGGGTCGTTTAGCTCAGAGTAAGCGTTAGCAAGTTCCTTACCGTTTACCATCAACTCGAAACGTTCTGTAAGACCTGGCTTAGAGCGGTGCATCTTTGTAAGTGGAGACATCTCCACAGGATAGTCACAAATGAATGTAGGCTGGATGAAATCACCCTCACAAGTCTCGCCGAAGATCTCATCGATAAGTTTACCCTTACCCATTGTCTCGTCTACCTCGATACCAAGCTTCTTAGCGACCTCACGGATCTCATTCTCGCTCATTGGATATAGGTCATAACCTGTCTTCTCCTTAATAGCGTCTAAGATTGGAAGGCGACGGAATGGAGCCTTGAATGAGATTACTTTTCCATCAATCTCAACCTCTGGCTTACCGTTGACTGCGATACAGATCTGCTCAAGCATCTTCTCTGTGAAGTCCATACCCCAATTCAAATCCTTGTACGACACGTAAAGCTCCATACAAGTGAACTCAGGGTTGTGAGTCTTGTCCATACCCTCGTTACGGAAGTTCTTACCCATCTCATATACACCCTCGAAGCCACCTACGATAAGACGCTTCAAGTAAAGCTCTGTAGCGATACGCATGTACATATCCTGGTTAAGAGCATTGAAATGAGTGATGAACGGACGGGCAGAAGCACCACCTGCGATACTCTGCAAGATAGGAGTGTCAACCTCTGTATATCCTGCGTTATCCAAGATGTTGCGTATAGTGCGGACGATTGTAGCACGCTTTAGGAAAGTCTCCTTTACTCCATCGTTAACGATCAAATCGACATAACGCTGACGGTAACGAAGCTCTGGATCGTCAAAAGCATCGTATGCCACACCATCCTTATATTTTACGATTGGAAGCGGCTTAAGGCTCTTGCTCAACACAGTAAGCTCTGCACAATGCACTGAGATCTCACCTGTCTGTGTGCGGAAAGCATAACCCTTAATACCGACAAAATCACCGATATCTAATAATTTCTTGAATACAGTGTTGTACATCTCCTTATCCTCACCCGGACATAAATCGTCGCGAGAGATGTAAACCTGAATACGACCTTTGGAATCTTGAATTTCAGCGAACGAAGCCTTACCCATGATACGGCGGCTCATGATACGACCTGCGATAGACAAATCCCATCTCTCAGCGTCGTCCTTAAATTGCTCTTTGATATCTGTACTATATGCAGAAACCTTATACTCTGCAGCTGGATATGGCTCAATACCCATATCACGCAATGCCTTAAGACTCTCACGTCTTAGAATCTCCTGTTCACTTAAATCTAGTAAACCCATGTTATTTATTATGTTTTCTTTTTCTTTCGATACACCAATACACCTTTAGAAAGACGTATTTGGGACAAAATTAGAAAAAAGTTGCTTAATAGTGCAAAAAAAGTAGATAAAAAGGCGGTCTGACAGCATTTTAGTACGTTGGAGGGCGATTTTTCAGTGCATAATTCATAATTGTGGTGAATCCACACATCTGATGGTTAAATTCCTATTAGAGACGCACGGACGTGCGTGTCACATTCCCGAAGGGGACATATAACCTCAGGTTATCTACAAACCGATTTTATTTTGCGGAGCTAAACATTGTCGGTTTATAACAAAAAAGGCCCCGCATTTCTGCGGTGCCCTAAAATATTTCGTGCAACGTGACATCATCACGTCATTAATTATGCATTATGAATTACGCATTATGCATTAATTATAGTCCTAGAGACTTCTTGATTGCCTCGATCTTAGCTGTAGCCTTCTCGTTCTGTTCAGCGTAATCAGCAGCAGACTTCATTGTGCCCTTAACCTCGCAGTAGAACTTGATCTTTGGCTCTGTACCTGAAGGACGAACAGAAACCTTTGTTCCATCCTCACAGAACCACTGAAGTACGTTGCTTGTCTCTGGCATGTCAAGTTTCTGCTTGCCAGCTGCAGTTGTCATCTCAAGAGTCTTGAAATCCTTAACTACAGATACCTTGCTGCCTCCTAGATCCTTAGGAGGGTTAGCACGGAAGCCTTCCATCATTGCCTTGATCTCGTCAGCTCCGCTCTTTCCTGGCTTAGTAACGTTGATTGTGAACTCCTTAGAGAAGCCATACTCCTGATAGATCTGCATCAACAAATCGTAAAGTGTCTTGCCCTGATCCTTAGCCCAAGCTGCGATCTCACAGATCAAACAGATTGACGCTGGAGCATCCTTATCACGTACCTTGTCGAATGGTAGGAATCCGAAGCTCTCCTCACCACCACCGATATATTTCTTCTTGCCTTCAGAGATTGCGATCTCACGTGCGATCCACTTGAATCCTGTGTAGCAATCACGAAGCTCAATATTGTTCTTCTTAGCGATCTCTGCGATAACCTCAGTTGTCACGATTGTCTTAACAAGGAACTCGTTACCAGTCATCTTGCCAAGCTTCTTCATGTTAGTGATGATGTAGTAGCAGAACATCATAGCTGTCTGGTTACCGTTGATGATCATCCACTCACCCTTGTTGTCGCGGCATACGATTGCTAGACGGTCTGCATCTGGGTCTGTTGCTACAACCAAGTCAGCGTTAAGCTTAGTACCAAGCTTCATACCAAGTGTCATAGCCTCAGCGTTCTCTGGGTTAGGGCTGACAACTGTAGGGAAATTACCGTCTACGATCATCTGCTCTGGAACGACGTTGATGTTCTGGAATCCCCATGAACGCAAGCATAGAGGAACAATCACACGACCTGTACCGTGCATTGCTGAATATACAATGTTAAGATCTTTCTGACGGTTGATCACATCCTGGTCGATCAATGCCTCGTGAACAGCTGTCATATAGTCGAAGTCCATCTCACCACCAATGATCTTGATTAGATCCTTGTTGCCAGCGAACTTAACATCCTCAACCTTTACTTTGTTAACCTCGTCGATGATACCCTTATCGTGTGGAGCTAGCACCTGTGCACCGTCCTCCCAATAAGCCTTGTATCCGTTATACTCACGTGGGTTGTGGCTTGCAGTCACGTTAACACCTGCCTGAGCCTTCAACTGACGAATAGCGAAAGAGATCTCTGGTGTTGGACGCAACGACTCAAATAGATATACCTGAATACCGTTTGCAGAAAAGATATCAGCGACTGTCTCTGCGAATAGACGCGAGTTGTTACGACAATCGTGACCAACAACAACTGAAATCTGCTTACGGTCTGCGAAATTCTTCTTCAAATAGTTAGCGAAGCCCTGAGTGGCCATACCAACTACATACTTGTTCATACGGTTTGTTCCAGCACCCATGATACCACGAAGACCACCAGTACCGAACTCTAAGTCACGATAAAAAGCATCAATCAATGCATTCTTATCTGATGAATCCAAAAGAGCCTTTACCTCCTTCTTTGTATCCTCATCAAAGTTACCGTTTAGCCAAACCTGAGCTTTGGCTGTTACTTCTTGCAATAATGCTGTATTGTCCATTTTAACTTAAATTGTTTTTCTAGTTTACGGCCACAAAGATATTATTTTGTGGCTAAATTATTATGCTCAAATGTTAAAAAATGTTATTTTTCTGCTTCAAAACCCCTCAAAAGTGCGATTTCTTCCGCCCAAATGGACTCATCCGGGGTCTCCAGAATCAACGGAATATCATTAAACATATCCTGTTGCATAATCCATTTAAAGCATTCTATACCGATTTCACCCTTGCCAATACTATTATGGCGGTCGACTTTCGAGCCCAATGGTTTCATCGAATCATTGATATGCATAGCTCGCAAATAGCTAAGTCCTACAACTTTGTCCAGCTCCGCGAATGTCGACTCACAAGCCTCTGCCGTACGCAGATCATAGCCGGCCGCAAACGTATGGCAGGTGTCAATGCACACTCCCACTCTGCTCTTGTCGTCGACCATACTGATGATTTTAGCGATCTCTTCAAATCTGTTTCCGACATTAGAGCCTTGTCCCGCCGTATTCTCTATCACAGCACATACTCCCTTCGTTTTGTCGAGAGTGATATTTATCGATTCTGCGATACGTGCCAAACAGTCATCCACAGATATCTTCTTCAAATGGCTTCCAGGATGGAAATTAAGAAGCGTCAAGCCTAGTTGCTCACAACGTTGCATCTCATCCAAAAATGCGGCACGTGACTTCTCCAACCCCTCCGTCTCCGGATGTCCGAGATTAATCAGATAGCTGTCATGAGGCAGGATATATGCCGGGTCGACGTGAATTTCTTCCGTCTTCTTCTTAAAAGAAGCTATCGACTTCTCACTCAACGGGGCAGATACCCATTGACGCTGGTTTTTCGTGAACAACGCAAATGCATTCGCCTGAATTGCGGCGGCGTTCACAGGAGCGTTCTCCACTCCACCCGATGTTGAGACATGTGCACCTATATGTTTCATAAATTCTTAACTCATAATTGAGGCACAGGGCCTGTTGTTATTGGCAGGTGCAAAACCTGCCTCACAAATCTTATTTCGTTTCGTTTTTATATTGCTTGTATGCTCTTGCAAGAAGGAAGAAACCTGTCACAAACAACGGAACACTTAGCCACTGTCCCATGTTGAGCATCATTCCGTCTTCAAAAGCCTCCTGGTTGTTCTTGATGAATTCAAGCAAGAATCGTGTAAGGAAGATTCCTTCCAAAAAGACTCCGAAGATCAATCCCTCATACTTGCGTGCATTCGTCTTCCAATACAGGAACAATGTAAAACAGTATGTGACGATGCAGTAAAGCATCTCATAAATCTGCGTTGGGTGACTTGGCTCAGAAAAAACAGGATCCGCCTTGCCTGCCATCCACGCATTGATATTCGTGATGAATTGGAATGCCCAAGGCACATCTGTAGCATGTCCGTATATCTCATGATTCATCAAATTTCCGAATCTGATGCAGCATCCTGTGATCGCGACAGCAATAACAGTACGGTCGAGCACCCACAAATAGCTTTGTTTTGCAACTCGTCTGCTGAAAATATACATTCCGATCAAGATTCCGACCGCTCCACCATGGCTCGACAATCCTCCTTTGTTGATCAAAAGCACCTCTCCTAAATGTGAGAAATAGTACTCTGGGTCATAGAAGAAGCAGTGGCCAAGACGTGCACCGACCACAGTGAATATCGCCATATAAGTCAAGAAATCGTCGATGGCGGTATCTGGCAGACCTTCACGTTTATAGATATACTTTTCTGTAATATAACCTAACAAGAATCCGAATGCCCACATCATTCCGTACCATCTCACATCCATATCCAATCCTGGAATTGTGAACGCCACCGGATTGACGGTCCATGTAATATATCCTAACATATTTTTGTTTTTTATTGAAAAGAGGCGTGTTCTGATGCAAAACACGCCTCAATTATTGTTTGATTTAATAAATCATCAAATGTTTTTTCCGCAGCACTGCTTATACTTCTTGCCGCTTCCACATGGACAAGGATCGTTTCTTCCGACCTTCACACCTGCATTTGCTGGCATCTGCTTCTGCTGCGATATCTGCTGAAGAGGTGACTGCTCTTCTGGAGCCTCCTCTAGGTCTTCACTTCTGTTCATCTGCATCGCTTTCATTCTTTCTTCAGCCTCCTTAGCCTCAGCCAAAGCCTGACGGCGTGCAGCCTCTTCTGCTATACGTGCCTGAGTCTCCGCATCATCCTCCTGTCTCATCAGGATCTGTCCGCGCATCAATACGTTTACTGCCTCCTGGTTCATATCATCAAGCATAGCCGCAAACATATTGTATGACTCGATCTTGTAGATAACAAGCGGATCCTTCTGCTCGTAGTGTGCATTCTGAACTGAGTTCTTCAAATCGTCCATCTCACGCAAGTGATCCTTCCACTTTGAATCGATAGCATGAAGCAATGTACGACGCTCAAACTCCTTAACCACATTCTTACAATGACAATCAACAGCCTCTTTCAAATCAACTGCGATACTATATACGAAGTGGCCATCTGTGATAGGAACACCTACCATACCACCTTCTGGATGCTGGTCAAAGATATTCTTCAATACAGGATAAGCCTGATCAGCAATCATCTCTGTACGACGTTTGAATGTAGCCATAGCCTCCTCAAACAATCTCTGGATCAACTCCACATCCTTCAATGCATTGTATTCGTTTTCTGAAATTGTTGTTTCGAAAGACAAAAGACGGACAACCTCATTCTTGAAATCTGAATAGCTCAACATTCCCTTTGTCTCTCCGACAATTCTTTGAGCCACTCCATAGATCATATCCATAAGGTTGACTCCCATTCTCTCTCCACGCAATGTCTGACGGCGACGACGGTATACCACCTCACGCTGATTGTTCATCACGTCATCATACTCGATCAAACGTTTACGGACACCGAAATGGTTTTCCTCTACCTTCTTCTGGGCTCTCTCGATTGACTTAGTGACCATGTTGCTTTCGATCATCTCACCGTCTTTCACACCCATCTTCTCCATCAAGTATGCGATCTTCTCAGAACCGAACAGACGCATCAACTTATCTTCCAATGAAACGAAGAACACTGATGAACCTGGGTCTCCCTGACGTCCTGCACGACCACGCAACTGACGGTCAACACGACGAGACTCGTGACGCTCTGTACCGATGATAGCCAAACCACCAGCGTCTTTTATCTCCTGAGAAAGTTTGATATCGGTACCACGACCTGCCATGTTTGTAGCGATAGTCACAGTCTTGCTCTTTCCTGCCTCAGCTACAATCTCAGCCTCCTTCTGGTGAAGTTTAGCATTCAAAACGTTATGCTGGATACCACGCATACGCAACATTCTGCTCAACAACTCAGATATTTCGACTGATGTTGTACCCACCAACACTGGACGTCCCTGATTTGTCAACGATACGATCTCCTCGATAACAGCATTATATTTTTCACGCTGTGTACGATAGATACGGTCATTCATATCTATTCTTGCGATCGGACGGTTAGTAGGGATAACTACAACGTCCAACTTATAGATATTCCAGAACTCAGCAGCCTCTGTCTCCGCTGTACCAGTCATTCCGGCAAGTTTGTGGTACATACGGAAGTAGTTCTGCAATGTGATAGTCGCATAAGTCTGAGTAGCAGCCTCAACCTGCACACCCTCTTTTGCCTCCAAAGCCTGATGCAAACCGTCGGAATAACGACGTCCATCCATGATACGGCCTGTCTGCTCGTCGACAATCATAACCTTGCCATCAATAACAACATACTGGTCGTCCTTGATGAACAATGTATATGCCTTCAAAAGCTGGTTGATTGTGTGGATACGCTCACTCTTCACTGCATAGTTCTGAATAAGCTGTTCCTTCTTCTCAGCCAATTCAGCAGATGGAAGATTCATAGCTTCCAAATCAACCATCTCGCTACCGATATCTGGCAATACGAAGAATGTAGGGTCCTCGCTGACACCAGTCAACGCATCAACACCCTTATCTGTAAGAACGATACTATTGTGACGCTCATCTATCACAAAGTATAGAGGATCTGTAGCCTCTGGCATTCTCTTGTTGTTCTCTGCGATATAGATTTCTTCTGTCTTCAACAAAAGAGGCTTGATTCCTGGCTCACTCAAGAACTTGATCAATGGCTGGTTCTTAGGCAAAGCCTTATAAGAGCGGAACAATGCCAAAGCACCTTCCTCCTGACTCTTCTTGTCGCTCTCCTTCAACAATCTCTTAGCCTCTGTCAAATAGTTTGTAGCCATCACCTTCTGCAAGTTGACAAGGTGCTCTACACGTGGTTTGTACTCATTGAACAACTGCTCGTTGCTCTTTGAACTGTCCATCGGACCTGAGATAATCAATGGAGTACGTGCATCATCGATAAGTACTGAGTCGACCTCATCGACGATAGCGTAATTATGTTCACGCTGTACAAGTTCCTCAACTCTACCTGCCATATTATCACGCAAGTAGTCAAAACCGAATTCGTTATTTGTACCGAACGTGATATCAGCCATGTATGCCTTACGACGTTCGTCAGAGTTTGGTCTGTGCTTATCGATACAATCAACTGTCAAACCATGGAACATGTATAGAGGACCCATCCACTCAGAGTCACGTTTTGACAAGTAATCGTTGACTGTGATGACATGGACACCATTATGTGTCAATGCATTCAAGAAGATTGGCAATGTACCCACCAATGTTTTACCTTCACCGGTAGCCATCTCAGCGATTTTTCCCTGATGCAAAACAACACCACCGAACAACTGTACATTGTAGTGGATCATGTTCCAAACTGTTGGGTTACCACCTGCCTGCCACTCGTTATGGTAAACAGCATTGTCGCCATCAATATCAACGAAGTCGAATTTCTCAGCGAACTCACGGTCAAGGTCGTTTGCCTTAACAACCACCTCTTTCTGTTCTGTGAAACGACGTGCTGTATCCTTTACAATAGCAAACACTTCAGGAAGCACTTCTGTAAGCACCTCCTCATATTTGTCAAGCTTTAATTTAGATAATTTGTCAATCTGGGCATAAGTTTTTTCTCTCTGCTCGATTTCCTGAGACTCAATCTGCGACTTCAAATCCGCGATTTCTTTTGTCTCAGCAGATACATAATCCTGTATCTTCTGTTTGATTTCTTCCGTACGATCACGGAGTTCATCATTCGACAACGCTTGTATTGAAGGGTATATCAGCTCAATCTTATCTATGTAAGGCTGAATTAACTCCCTATCTCTTTGGGCTTTATTTCCAAATATCTTGGATAAAAAATTCCCGAATCCCATATATTATATTAGTTTTTTATATTATCTATTATGCTTCAATTCTAAAGCCTACGCAAAAATACACTTTATTTGCGTATAAATCGTTCTTTTTCTAAACAACAATAGTTTTTTATGCTTTTTTTTCGTTTAGATACTCCGCATAGATGCGTGCAGCACGTTCTACTAGCATTGAGCAAGGGACTATCTCCTTCACATCAGGATTTGGTTTGACACCACGAAGTTCAGCACAGATTGTGCTTCCATTCTGTTCCTTGAAACGAGCCGCAAGATCCTGAGCCACCTTGTATGCATGCTCCTTACCAGCCATATCACCAGGATCGACACTTCCCTCTTCCAATCCCGACAACATTGCAGCACCTAAGTATGCACCACACACATTTTTCATTTTTGCGACACCACCACCTAATCCAGCTGTGATGCGGACTGCTGTAGCCTTATCTATACCGTAATCTTCTGCAAACGCTGCAAATACCGCTTGAGCACAATTATATCCTTCCGCCTTCAACTGGCAAGCCAATTGCGCTTTTTTATCAACATCAATCATTATCCTAGGTTTATTAAATATATCTTTTTGTTTCCATCCGGCACAGCATCGAAAATGATATATTTGCAGCCATTGATAGTTTTGATTTCAGACTTTATCACTACCTCATTTTGAAGCACCTCTACCTCTTTCCATCCAAATGGCAACGGGCATCGTAATGTCAAAGGAATGTCGTATAATTCATCATCCAAACCATCCTCTAATGAGATTATCAGTTTGTTGTTATCCGTAACTTTCGGCATTCTACTGTCATCACTCTTCATTTTATCATTTTCAACTGTTGCCACCGCTCTATCACGCTCTTTAGAATACTTTGCCGCATTCTTGAATGTAGTGACCCAGAATGAATTTGATTTCTCTTGTTCCTTCAAATAGTCGAGACTCTGTCTCAACACTTTAGAAGACAATGGAGAATAGCCTGCTCCATCATCGATATCATACAATGAAAAAATACACCAACCACCGCTGCTTCTTGCAGTGTTGAATGCATATATGAAATCATCAAGAGTTCTCACAGCTTCATTTGAGCCGCACATTATAGAACTTATATTCAAATAATCACTTGGAGTCGCACGCTCCACATATCCATGACAACCTCGAGCCGCAAAATAATGTTTGCTTATGATGCTTGTGTCTCCCACGACACAGTCGGTATAAGCAAATGTGTTACACTTATACATCGGCAACTTGACATTGATTCTTGCGTTAGCATCAAGTATGTCCTGTTTCTGACGCTCTTTCGATAATGTGTCATACACTGCATGGTCTACAGTATGGCTGCCTACCTCACATCCCTTTTCTGTCGTTGCGACACGCAAAGCATCCCACTTTGTCCTGTCACACCAACGTGTAGTCACAAAGAACGTGCATGGATAATCATGTTCGTAGAATATCGGCAAAGCCGTTGTGAACTGATTGTCGTAGCTATCTTCCATGGTATATGATATAGCGCACTGTTTGAATCCGTGCCATGTAGCCACTTCAAACTCGGTCTGTGGGGCACACCCTACAGCTCCAAGCATAACTATCATCGCATAAAGCGTCTTTATATTGTTAACTATACGCATACTCAAAACCATTATTAAGGTTTTAATCATCTTCGTCTTCAACGCAAGCCCCGCCCGTATTCAATTCCAGCAGCCCGTCTGGAATATCCATAACTATGGTTTGCTTGTCATCATCTATCTCTACGATAAAGTCGTCTACCGCTGGAATCATAATCTGGAATCCTGCAGAGTCCGTTGTATCAAGGCAGAACAAAACGTTTTCGGTATCATAATCGACATAGTCGATGACTCCTATTCTTTCTCCACTTGCATCGTAGATTGTGTACCCTTCATAATCCACACCTTCCGCTTCTGCCAAGGTTTCCTCATCAACATCTTCTGCAGAAAGGTATACCGTCGCGCCAATTAGGCGTTCCGCTTCTTCTTTGGTGTCAATATTGTCGAGCTTTAGAAGTCGTCCACTGTTCTTTGTCCTCTCTTCTGCAATACGGAACGGAATATAACATCCGTCTATATCGATGAAAATAAAATCCACACCCAACTCATCAAGCCAATCAACAGTAATCACAACCTCCAGATTGCCTGATAAACCATGCGTTTTACTTACATATCCAACTTCAATTATATCGTCCTTCGTAATCATCTATATTGCGTTGAGCTACAAATATAAATATTAGAATGAAAAATCTATCCTATTTTTCCGCTTTTTTGCTAAAAACGGAGTCGATAAAGGCAATCATCATTTCCGCAGTCTTCTCAAATCCCAATTTCGACACATCGACACAGAGGTCATAACCTTTGGAATCTCCCCACTCTTTTCCCGTATAATAATCGTAATACTCTTTTCGAGCGGTCTCCCGTTCCTCAACCAATTTTTTGGCTTTCTTGATGTCGATTTTATGACGTTCCGCAATGTTTTCCGCACGGAACTCCATCGGTGCGCTCAAGAAAAATGTCACCACATCTTTTCTCTCTCTTAGCACATAGTCGGATGCTCTTCCCACAATCACACAACTCTCTGTGTCTGCGATTCTTTGCATTGTCTCGCTCTGTGCTTTGAATAGGTTGGCTCCGGAAAGCACAGACTCGCTTGTGTTCGGCGACGATAAGTCAGCCAATCTATCCAATGTGTTTTGCATCGACGGTACTTCATCCGCTTTTGCAAATATCTCAGGTGCGAAGCCCATATCCTTAGCGGCCTCTACCAGCAATTCGCTATCATAATACTTGATACCGTAATGGTTGGCTATAAGTTTTCCGATATATCTTCCTCCAGCTCCAAACTGTCGTCCGATGCTGATCACCACATGATTGTCATCTGTATTCTTCTCCACTTCCGCAACTTTAGGTTCCTTGCTTGGCAACATCAATGATTTCTTATACTGCAGTTTCAATACAATCGCAGCTGTAATCGCGGAAAGTGTGTCGGATACAGGCATCGCAAACCAAACTCCATCAAGTCCAAACTTCTGTGGCAACAGCCATACAAGTGGGATAAGATAGATTAGCTGACGTACTGAGCTCATAAACAATGATACTGGAGCCCTGCCGATACTCTGGAAAAAGTTAGCAACCACCATCTGGAATCCCACAATCGGCATCATCATCACTACGATACGCAATCCATGCGAAGCCGCTTCTATCAATGCCTGAGCGTTGCTCTCTTCCTGATTCACAAAGATGGATACAATATTGTCGGCAAAAACTTCACACGACACCCACATGAACACCATGACACAAGTGGCGCACAACACCGTCATCTTCAACACTTTATCCACACGGTTAACCAATTGTGCTCCAAAATTATATCCGGCAATCGGCTGCATAGCCTGATTGAATCCGAACACCACCTGAGCCGCCACCAAAATAACTCGGTTGCAGATACCATACGCTCCAATGGCATTGTCTCCTCCATATTTGTAGAGTGTATTGTTGAGCATCATAGTCACAAGACAAGCGCATGCATTAAGTGTGAATGGTGCTATTCCGATTGCGAAGATATTCTTCACAATATGCTTCTGTAATTTGAAATCCGGGATTGAGAATGTCAAGACGTCCTTGCCACTGTAGAAATGATGACAGATCACAATCAATGAAATTGTCTGTGCAGTGATTGTAGCAAGCGCGGCTCCCTTTATTCCCCATTCGAACTGATAAATGAACAATGGGGCAAGAATAATGTTGAGCACCACTGTTAGAATAGTGGTAAGCATCGCTTTTCTTGGATTACCACTGCTTCGCATCACATGGTTGAGGCCAAAGAACAGGTGAGTCAAGACGTTTCCAATCAACAGCACCGTCATAAAATCACGTGCTGGAGCAATAGTCTCGTCACTGGCTCCGAACAAAACCAAAATCTCGTCCAAGAAAAACAGACCTAACACCATTATGACGATACCGATAATGACATTCAGTGTCGTCACATTTCCAAGCACCTTGTTTGCCGACGGATAATCTTTCTGACCAAGTTTGATAGACACCAGCGTCGAACCTCCAGCTCCCACAAGCGAGCCAAATGCCGCTGACAGATTCATCAACGGGAATGCGATAGCCAATGCCGTGATACAGCGAGGTCCATCGTTCGGAATATGACCGATGAAAATGGAGTCGATGATATTGTATAAAGATGCCACAACCATCGATATGATGGCTGGCACAGCATATTTGAACAGTAACTGAGGTATCGGTTCAGTACCAAGTTCAGTAGGTGTTGACTTAGTGTTCGTCATTTTTCAAATTATTTGGACTGCAAAGTTAACAATTATTTTCCATTCATTGTAAATAGTGTCCGTCATAGAAACAAAAATCGCCGGAAAGCATTTGCTCTCCGGCGACATATCTCATAAACAGTGATTATTTTTTGTCATAAACGAGATAATACGAGATCTCTTTTTTGGATTTCATCAAATTATCGAACATTCCGCCCCATTCTCCCATATCTCCAGTATCAACATCAAGGTTATATCCCATATTTACCACCATAGTAACGAACAACTTATTGTCCGTCTTAGAAATTTCATATTTAGTGATATTATACGTCATAGGTGCTTCAGAAGTTTCCAATTCTCCGTACAAACAATCAGACAGATCAGCACCCTTCTTAAATGTGAAACTTTTTCTTTTATACGACTCCTGCGTATTTCCATCTGAATCCCAATTTTCAACATGCAAAAGGATGTCATAAGTAGACGTGAACTCAAAGCCATCTATTGAATATGTTCCTTTGGATTTAAGTGTGTCAATTGCACAATCCATTGTGCCATCACTATAGAATTTCATCTCTGTCAAGAACAATCCGTTTATGCCATCTTCTTCCATTACAGTCTCACCTTTCATGCCATTCATCTCAGCATAAGCTTTCGAGTTTTGCCAGTTGATTACCCATTTGTTGCCAGAAATTTCTGCTGGCGATGTCTTGGATCCAGTCAATCCATTTGTCACATCATTCGATTTCGCATCATCATTGTCATCGTCGTCTCCACACGACACAAAACCTGCTGTACAAAGAGCTAGCACAGACATCATTAAATAGCGGAATAGTCTATTCATAAATATAGTTTTTAGATTTATTTTATACATCCTCATAATGAAGACGCCAACAAAAATACAAGAAAGTATTTAATACAATCATAAAAAACATTTATTTTTAAGCAAAACATTTTATGGCAGAGCAACATTATGCGATCAATATGAGGATTGTTAAGGGCGAAACGCCCTAACCGTCCTCCCACTTCCGCGAGTTCGTAAGAACGAGCTGTCGTAAAAGGCAAGGATGTTTATTGAATAGTATTTAGGTATTCTATATCTTATTAAAGCACGTGTACGAATTTCCACAAGATACTTATTCTGTTCTAATTATTTTTTTGCCTCATCATCTTCTTTATATCTGCAAAACTCTATATCTTAGCGACATGATAACACATGATTCTATTATGAAGACACTATTGATTACTCTACTGAGTTGCGTCTCTTTACTGGCTCACGCTCTCGACACAAACAAAAAATACTACATTTTCCACTCCTCTGGAATGGTGCTTTCCGCTGTAGACGGCAGGCCTAACCTTCATACGTTTGATGCCACAAACGGCCAAGTCTTTCAGTTTTCGGCTACTGGCAATGCGTACTTCATCAAAAGTGTATCGCAAAACAAAAATGTCGCTAAAACTGGCGATTGGGATACAGAATTGAGTTCAAGTACGGGCAACGTCGCCAAATTTTCTATTGAAGAATGCGGCGGTGAATATGTCCGTTTCAAATGTGCAAATAATAATCTCTATTTAGGTACCGACGCGATTGCTCCAGGCAGCAACGTCTACTCGGACAAAAACGGAAAGGAGACTCTCCACTATTGGTTTTTGCGTGAGGCTTCTTCCAATGTGCTGGTGACTGACGGACTACAAGGCATTATAAACAAAGCGGAAGACAGACTTGCGTCCACTTCAGAAGGAGACGATGGTGGAAAATTCCCTACGTCTGCTCGAAAATCTTTAATGGATGCCATAGATGAGGCTAAAACAGCCTTGGAAAATGGATCTTCACAAGCGGATATTGTTGCGGCGACAAAAGAATTGAATTCTGCGATCACTGCCTACAACAACAGCCGTAACCTTCCGTTCAGCACGGGCAAAAAATACTACGTTGTCCACGCCAGCAACCGTTTTCTGACAAACTCCAACAACAATACTGTAATAAAGAATGCAGCATACAACGCGTCGCAACAATTTACGATCGAGACTCTTTCCGACGGCACATACGCATTGAAAAGTGTTTCTGGAAATAATTTTCTGAATGCGACGGGAGAATACGACACCCATTTCGCAAACTCTTCGAGCAACTCGACCGCTCATCTGAAGATTGCCTACGCTCCGAATGAAGACAAATACGTGAGAATACAGTTTTCTTCCAACAGCAAATATCTTGGCACCGACGGCACAAGCGACAACAAGGGAGTCTATAGCGACAAAAGCGGATCCGACGGCAAACATTATTGGATGCTGATACCTGTGGATTCACAATTCGGACAACCATATTCACAATTCCACATTGGCAGTCCAGCACTTCGACTGGGAATGAACTGGAACGACGCGGATGGCAACCACATCAATGCGCATGGAGGATGTGTGCTTTATAAAGACGGCGTGTATTATTGGTTTGGCGAGAATTATCGTGCGAATCCTGTAAAGAGCAACGGAATTGTCTGCTACACATCCACGGATCTTTACAACTGGAAATATGAATGTATGGCTTACAAATGTCCTGAAGTTCCATTACGAAACGACTATCAGGACATGAACTACGGGCGTACACTTGAACGTCCGAAAGTGATTTATTGTCCGAACACAGGGAAATATGTGATGTGGGTTCACTGGGAAAACGGTTCTGGGTATGCGGCATCTCGCGTCGCCATCCTTTACAGCGACAAAATCACAGGTCCATATACATTCGTGAAGACGATGCGTCCGCGTGGCGACGAGCAACCGTCCGGCTCACGAGACCAGACATTGATGTTCGATCCCGACTATAAGGTCGGCTACCATTTCGGTTCGGCGGAGGAGAACATGACCATGCATGGTACATTGCTGACAAACGACTTCCTTGATTTATCGCCGACGTGGGAGCGTATGTTCGTGCAGAAGCAGTATGAAGCCCCAGCGATATTCAAGTATCACAAACGATTCGTGGCAATCACATCAGGATGTACAGGTTGGGATCCCAACCCTGCCCACTCGTCATACTCGCAGCTACCGTTGAGCGGATGGAACGATTTGGGCAATCCTTGCGTCGACGACGAGAAAGCCACCACCTACCATTCGCAAAGCAATTACGTCTTCAAAGTGCCAGGACGTTATGATGCCTACATCTATATGGGAGACAGATGGAAAGGAGGCGACTATTTCTCAGATGCCAATGTCGGTGAGTCATGGCATATATGGTTGCCGATCGATATGCGTACAGGATATCCGATCATACGTTTCTATTCAGACTGGAATTTGTCCATTTTCGACAAGATCAACCGTTACAGACGAGTGGCGAAGATTGAAGATGGAAACACATACGTGTTGCTTTCAAAAAATGCCAACAGGATTTTGTCGTTGAAAGACGGAAGGATGCAGTTGACGGAAGACAATGACGACATCAATCTGTCGCTTAAAGTGACGAGGGCAGATGACGGATTCTATAAGTTGACAGACGAGGATAAAAATATGGCTCTCGACGTCACAAACGGACAGTTGACAATGGCTCCAGTCAGCAACACCCCATCTCAGCGATGGAAAATAACAGACAGCGGCACACACGACGGCTATTTCTACCTGTCTCCTGCCAACAACAGCAACGTCATCCTGACGAACTTCAGCGCGACACCGACAGCCAATGGTGTGGTAGGTCTGAACAGTTCATCCAAAACCACATCCAGCCAGTTCGCATTCTGTTTTGACTCCGAGAAATATGATATGGAAGCCATCAGCGACGAATCCGACGGCACTTACGACAGATGGATGCAGAGTATGGGATTTGAGCCTACTGCATATAAGGACATAAACGTAGACGACGACAATAATGAAAACATCCACGTCTACAACATACAGAATGGCATAGGCATACTATCCGATTCCGACATCACTGTCTGCGTCTGGACAATCAACGGACAACTGCTTGAAAATTTCAATCTAAAAGCAGGAGCCAGAAAAGAAATTGTATTGCCAAGAGGAGTGTATGTGGTGAATGGGGAGAAGGTGATGGTGGGGTGAGAGAGGATTTTTCTTTTTGAATTTTGAAACATATTACAAAATAGTACACATAAATAGGAATTGGGTGGCATTTCGCCACCCAATTAGATCTACAGGGCTGAATTATAAAAATTCATTGCTGTCCGCTAAACCATATTCATACACACCTATTTATTATACATTATTTAAGAAAACTTTAGTTGAACTAACAGATGGAGGGTGTATCAAAATGTAAAACTTGATTTATTCAACTTACATTTTGTCACTTTTTTAGTACAACAAAGCTGTTTCAGAGTAATCACTTACAGTTAAGTCTCTGGAACGGCAATATTTTGGGATAATTCAAAAATCTACCGACATTTTGATAGTTCAAAATTCAGAAAATAGAGTTTTTATACACCTCTAAATAATAAATATCAAAAATTATCGTTCTATTCTTGCAATTGTCTGCATTATTTTTTATTTTAGAGAAAAAAATTAATCAAAAAAAACTACTAAATCTTATGGAGGAAAAATTCATCAACTACCTTATTGAGGGAAACAATCACCCATCAAATGGCTATATTTCTTTTGATTCATCAGACCACATTCGTTTCCAAAATGGGATGGATGTATCAGGTCATAATTATGGGTGTAATAGACGTTTTGTGATTGAGAAAAACATCGAAGGAGGTGAGGGATATACTGTTACTATGTATAATCTTGATGGGATTCACCCTTTGTGGAAAAATAATATTCAGATGGCTCCAAAACGTATGCGTATTGTTTCAGTAAATGGCAATATCGTAGAGTTGTGCGGTTATGGTTATGACGAA
>CACZOA010000062.1 GCA_902782665.1 uncultured Bacteroidales bacterium | reverse complement strand
TGGAAGGTGAGATTATCTACAGACAAAAAATCGAATTCCCAATATGCTCCACCAACAAGTATAAATTTGTGATGTATGCCGGAGGAAGCACCAATTTCGGAGGAATCCTTCCTAGTCTTGAAATGACAGTTTTGGCAAGCGACGGTTCACTACTTGGACAGACCAAAACAGGTGGAATACCAATGCTTTATAGCAGTTACGACTGGAGTATGCCTCCGACATGGAGCAAATATGAGGTGGAATTTGATCCGGGCAATTACGAATGGGTTGAATTCCAATTGATAAATAGAGCTGAATGTACAGCTGAAGGTGAAACACCTGGAACAGTTTGGGATGATGAATGTCAATGCAACAGACCTTCATGTGGAGCCGGCAACGATTTTGTGCTAGACGATATTCAGCTATTCCGTCAGGATGCGGAGACGGTGCCTGATCCAGAAATCACAAACAATTCTCTTGTCGAAGAGACTAGTCTTAATGGATGCTTATACTCTTCGTCATACTCAATACCAAGCAAAGTGCTTGAAGACTGGCACCAATTATATAAGAATATCTATTTCTTATGGCAAGAGAGTGAGGACGGATATACCTGGAATGATTTGGCTGAACCAATCAGTGGTATAGACAAGACAAAGACTGTTTTGGATGTTGACGCCACAAAGTCGATGCAATATCGTGTGATTATCACAGGAGCGGACGAAAGTGAAGCAAAAGCTAAGGAAATCGCCAAACAGATCAGTAAAAATGGCGGTCCAGACGACGGTTGTTATCTGTTTTCTATATCCAACACACTCTCTGCCGCACTTCCAAAACCAGATTGCAAATATCGAAAAAATCTGAGGATCTTATGGTCAGAAGACTTTGGTGTTTGTGACACTATGGAATTAAGAACTCATTCCAATGCACTTGGAAAATTCTATGAAGACGACGGTGTGGCTGAATTTGACGCAGGCAAATATGTGATCACATCTTGTCCAAGTCTGGCTATCATACAGTCGAAAAGCTGGAATGTCAATCCGGAAAGAGACAGCAAGAATGCAAAAGACTCAAAAGGAAATGTCGGAGGAGCTTTCCTATATGGAAAAACAAGTCTGACAGACACAGTCATATATCAGAAAGAGTTTGCTGGTCCATTCTGCAACTGCAAAGCATACATGTTGAATGTGGATATTTTCAAAAATTTGGACTGGGGCACACTGCCTATTCGCATTGAAGTGTTGGATGGAAAAGATGTGATTGGAGAAGCTTCAGAAGTGATACCTGGAGGAAAAGGAGGATGGGTCACACTATCCGCTCCATTCCAATTGCCATCTGATTTCAAAAAATCTGTGACATTGAAAATCAGTTGTTCCACACAATATATAGATGGAAACAAACAAATTAAAGCAGCAGAGAAAAACGTAAGTTTCGGAATCGACAATATCACAGTCGCTGTTTGTGGAGAGACAATGCCAGAGACATCTGTCTATATCGATGGCGACAAATCACTTACTTTGTTAAGTGGATTTGATTGTACTGACGAGACTCCACACACTGTTAGTTTTGATGGCAAAGCAGATTGGATCGACCAATATCCAGACGCCTCATTCATCTGGCAGACATCTGTAGATGGAGGAGCGACGTGGAGCAACCTGTCGTCTTCAGCGACTTCCATTGACTACGAATATACCGGAGATTTAGAATCATTGTATCGAGTAGTGGTTGGTGAGACTAAAACTGTGGCACAGGAAGTCGCAGCAAACGGCAAACCAAATGATGGATGCTCAGCTTATTATATCACCAACTCTGTCGGCTTCAAATGTAAAGAGAGTGGATGCCGTGCTCCTAAATTCTCTTTTGATGCTGACAAAGAAGTGTTGACTCTAGATACTGTGTTCTGTAGCACTCCAGACGCTATAGACATCAACGTGATCCAGACAAACAAAGTAAATGTGGATGATTTCTACGTCGCCACAATGGGATCAGACAAGAAATGGGGATCTGCAAAAGTGATGACTCCAGCACCATCGTCTAAAGATGGAATATGGAAACTATCTCTTGATAAGAAATCAGCTAATTATCTGATCTACGCAATCAACGACACTTGCAAGAGCGACACTTTTTATATCAATGTCGACGTGAGAGAACCTATTGAATTGAAACCAGTTGACGACCAGATGTTCTGTGCAACAGAAAAACCATTGGTCAAGATTGAACTCGCATCAGGACAGGCAGAATCTGTATTCTTGAAATACGGATCTCATGAAGGCAAAGCCGAAGTCGTTTTGTCGGAAGCAAATGTTAATTTCCCTGACAATGCAAAAACTGTCGGTGAAATCGAAGTCACAGCGTATGCTGAAAGCAAAGATGGCAAATGTAAGTCGGAGGAGATAACATTCAACATGGATTACGAGGAAGAGCCAGAATTCACTTTCACAACCAAAGAAAATATTGTCTGCAAAAGTGAAAAAGCAGAACTGGATTTGAATATCACACCTACCCATAATTCCGACAAACACATTTACGAGATAACAGGAAGCGACGGCAGCACCGTCGATATTGATGATCTTGTTGTTTTTCCAACAGAAAAAACGACATACACCATCACCGCTACAAGCGAGGTATGCAAATCGAAAAAAATAGAAGAAGTCGAGATAGACGTGGAGCTGCCTCAGGCAATCGACTTGTCGACGGTACCTTCACCTGTCTTGCAGACAACAACGACAGGATCCATCGTCTGTGCTCCAGCAACAATCTCATTCTCAGTCTCTGGAGATAATCTTACAACATGGGATTGGGAATACAGAAAGAAAGGAGAGAGAGATTTTTCAAAATGGGATGCAGGAAGCACTAAAACGACAAACGATTTTGAAATCACTGAAGAGACCTCATTCAGAGTCTCATCAGCAGTGGCAAGCACAAACGTCTGCAAAGCCGCATATTCTGATATCATAACTATTGAGGCTGAATCAAAACCTGAATTCTCATTGGCTTTGGATAAAGACAGATTCTGTGAGACAGGAGATGTTGAGTTGTCTCTTGTGACAACTGAAACTTACGATCCATCCCAAATTTCAGCAACCGCAAATGGAAATCCAGTCACATTAACCAACGGCAAATATACAAGCTCAATCACCGAAACGACAAAGTTTGAGGTTGTAGTCATGGGAAAAGTTTGTGCTGAAACCAAATTTGACACTACAGCATACGTTGATCACCCGCTTTCATTCACTATGACTCCAGACAAAACAGAAATTTGTGAAGGTGATGATGTCACATTCACAGTGACTGGAGAATCTGATGGAATAGCGTGGTATAAGAGTACAGATGATAAGAAATATACAGAGTTCACACCTGAAAGCGGAAATAAAATCACTCCAGACGAAACGATCTACGTCTATGCAGGCACACCAAGTGATGGCGCATGTGGAGCGTTCAAGGTTGATCCTGTGAAAATTGAAGTAGAGAAACCATTGTCGTTTGATTTGGTCAGCAATACAACAAGCAAAATTTGTGCTGGAACAGAGGTAAGTCTTGCCATCAAAAACGTAGTCGGAACACCGAAGACATCAAAATGGGAAAAGAATGGCATCGAGATAAACGCCGTGTCATCTTATCAGGATTCACCTGTAAGCACATCTAATTATAAAGTGACATTGAACGGAAATGTATGTCCATCAGTTGAACAAGAGATCGACATTGAAGTGGAGAGTGCCGACGCTTTAAGTCTGACTGCCGACAAATCACAGATATGTGAAGGAGAAATCGTGACTTTGACAAAAGATTACGGAACAAACGACCCTTCGAATGTCACATGGTGGAGTTTAGTCGGCGGAATAAAAACAAAAATTTCAGAGACGACCACCGTCGCACCAGAAAAAACAACATCATATTATCTGAGTGTCAAAGGAACTGTATGTGATGAAGTTTATTCGCAACCAGCGATTGTAGAGGTTGAGCCTATTAATGATTTTACATTTTCTGTAGAAAATGAGGATATGATTTGTGAAGGAGATGAAATAAACCTCATATTGGGATTGAAGAAATTCAGCTCTAATGAAAATGATTATATTCTTACAGCAAATGACAAAGAACTTGATAAAAATGATTATATGACTTCTATTATAGTAGGAAATCCAAACTATATAATGATGAAAGGATTCACAGTGCATCCAACAGAACCAACCACATACGTTTTGTCGATGCCAGGAAAAGTTTGTAAAACAGAATCAAAAAGTTTGGATGTTAAAGTCCAGAAACGTCCAAAACTTTCTGTGACTATTGACAAGACAGGAGTTTGTGAGGGAGAAAGCGTTACAATCACACCGACAGCAGAGAATGTAGATGATTTGGTTTGGAAAGTAAGTGAAGATAACGGCATTACGTTCACAGACTTGACTAATTCAATGTCGGCACAAACATTCACCCCTGAAAAAACATCCATTTACTCTATCACAAGTGCAGGATCCAATGTTTGTGAACCAGCAGAATGGATACAGGAAATAGAAGTAGAAAAGCCAATTTCCATAAATTTCGATCAGGATATTGATACCATTTGTAAAGGCTGGCCAGTAACATTGAGAGCCAATATAAATGGAAAGAAGAATATGATAGATAGCTATAATACTAGTTACACATTTGAATGGTCGAAAACAATCAACGGAAAAGACTACACAAGTCTGCAACATTATCCTCATAATTTTGGAGCAGTTGACGTAGAGATTGACACAAACATTGTGTTTAGACTTATTGTCACAGGAAAATACTGCAATTCCGATACTATCTATACCACATACCTCATCGATAAAGTCCCAACTTTAGATTCAATAACAATTTTTCCATCTGATCATATTTGTGAGGGTGATGAGGTAACTATCATAGCTCATTTATCTTCTGATAATTATACTGGCGTTAGTTTCTCCGGAATGTATGAAAACAGAGATGATTTGTGGGATTGGTATAAAAAGGAAGAAGAAAAGTTTGGGGATGGAAATTATAATCGTTTCAGATATGGAGAAAACACTCAAACATTTTTACCGACAGCACAAATCAAATATTCAATAGATGCAATCACCAATGCAAATTGCAGGACTAACGTCTTGAATACAACAATTTATGTTGAAAAACCGATCTCTATTGACCCACCAAAAGACACTACTCTTTGTGAAGGTGCAAATGTCACTTTGACAGCAGATGCAAGCAAGGGCTACCAGTATACATGGACTATTGGAGAAGATACAATTTCAAATAGCCACAAGATGACATATGAAGAAAATGAAACTGCCAATGTTCAACTGGAAGCGTCAAGAAACGGTTGTAAAGAAAGCTATAGTTTTACAATCAATGTCGTGCCAACTCCACATATCGTTTCAGTGGAAGATAATGGAGCCAACGCATTTGAATTTACCGCAGAAGGAGGAAACGGCACATATCAATATGATTTTGGTGACGGTTATCAGTCATCATCAACATTGAGTCCAGCCACATATGGACGCACGTACAAAGTAAAAGTCAAAGATGAGTTAGGATGTGAATCAGACACGACAATCAAGACTCCGACTTACGAGTTGGAATTCCCAATAATATTCACCCCTAACGGAGATGGAGACAATGATGTGTGGAAGATCAAGAATATTGACAAATATCCAAGTGCTAGAATCAAAGTCTTCGACCGTTTTGGCAAGAAACTGTGTGATATGACAGCATCAGAGATGGAAGCGTGGGATGGCAAGTATAATGGAAGAGACCTACCGTCTACAGACTATTGGTATGAGATTGAAATAGATGAGATAGACAAAACATACGTTGGTCATTTCACACTGATCAGAAATTGATGATTGTTTGTGAATAGATAAACATAAATTCAAATTGAAGATTATGCAGGGTCATCCGTTTAATTTCGGTTGACCCTGTTTGTTTTTATGATGAAAATCAATAAAATTTTGTATCTTTGTAAAAATTTTAGAAATCAATACGAAAATTAATAAAATTATATAATGATAACAGCGTCTGATATTGTAGTTCAATTTGGAAAGCGTATCCTTTTCCAAGATGTAAATCTAAAGTTCACACCAGGTAACTGCTACGGAATCATCGGAGCAAACGGTGCAGGAAAATCAACATTTCTAAAAGTAATCAGCGGTGATTTGACACCGACAAAGGGTAGTGTGGCTATCGCTCCAGGTGAGCGTTTGTCTGTGCTTCGTCAGGATCACTACGCTTTTGATGACTGCACAGTAATCGAGACTGTACTTCGTGGTCACGAGCCATTGTGGAATGTTATGCAGGAGAAAGACGCTATCTATGCAAAACCAGAGATGACAGACGAGGATGGTATCCGTGCTTGTGAACTTGAAGAGAAGTTCGCTGAGATGGACGGATGGAATGCCGAGAGCGACGCGGCTGCTTTGCTTTCTGGTCTGGGCATCAAAGAGGATTTGCACTACAAGTTGATGAAGGAGTTGAGTGGTAAAGAGAAGGTGCGTGTGCTATTGGCACAGGCTTTGTTTGGAAAACCAGACAATCTGCTTCTTGATGAGCCTACCAACGACCTTGACCTTGAGACAGTGATGTGGCTTGAGGAATACTTGTCTAATTTCGAAAACACTGTGCTTGTCGTTTCCCACGACCGTCACTTCTTGGATAGTGTTTGTACACACACAGTAGATATCGACTACGGTAAGATCTCAATGTTCGCTGGTAACTATAGCTTCTGGTACGAGTCAAGCCAGTTGGCTCTACGTCAGCGTGCACAACAGAATAAAAAGGCTGAGGAGAAGAAGAAAGAGCTTCAGGAATTCATCCAGCGTTTCTCAGCTAACGTTGCTAAAAGTAAACAGACAACATCAAGAAAGAAGATGTTGGAGAAACTTAATATTGAGGAGATCCAACCTTCTACACGTAAATATCCTGGTATCATCTTCACTCCTAAACGTGAGCCAGGAAACAAGGTGCTTGAAGTTAAGGGATTGGCTGCAAGTGTTGAAGGTGATGTTCTATTCAAGGACGTTACATTCCAGGTTGAGAAGGACGACAAGATCGTATTCGTAAGTCACGATCCACGTGCAATGACAGCTTTGTTTGAGATCATCAACGGAAATATCAAGGCCGACGCAGGTCAGTACAGTTGGGGTGAGGATACAATCACAAGCGCTTATCTTCCAATGGATAACACTAAATTCTTCACATCAGATTTGAGTTTGGTTGACTGGTTGTCTCAGTATTCAGAAGACACAACAGAGAGTTATGTCCGTGGTTTCTTAGGAAGAATGTTGTTCTCTGGAGAAGAGATCTACAAGAAGTGTAACGTACTTTCCGGAGGTGAGAAGATGAGATGTATGATCTCACGCATGATGCTTAAGGACGCCAACCTTCTTTGTTTGGATTCTCCAACTAACCACTTGGATTTGGAGTCGATCCAGGCATTCAACAATACATTGAAGACATTCAAGGGTGTCATTCTTATGTCGAGCCACGACCACGAGTTTATCCAGACTGTATGTAACCGTGTGATCGAGCTTACACCAAACGGAATCATCGACAAGCGTATGGATTACGATGACTATATCACTGATGATTCAATCAAGGAGTTGAAAGCTAAATTGTACGCAAAATAATTTGTAAAGATGAAGTTTGCCGTTAGACTGATATCATCGATTTTCGCAGCAGCCGCTTTAGTTGGCTGTGGATCGAGATCTGAGGATAGATTTTCTAAAGTGGCTATCCCAGATGAGAATAGAGTAGACGTGGAGTTCCGTCGCCTAGATAGAGAGTTGACAGGATTGAACTATGCCAGCTCTGCTTCTGAGTTCGCAAAACTGAAGGATGCCTATGCTGCGGAAGACTCGTCTGACATGAATTTTCTTGACATCTACACAGAAGCCGTTTTGAATATCGGAAATGTGGATCAGATGGAGACGAGAAACATAATCCAGAAATTCGCTACTGGCAAACCATATTGCGAGTTTTTCCAAGATGCAGATTCTGTATTCCCAGACATGTCGGCAGAAAAACATGAGCTTGACAATGCATTCTCGATTCTGAAGACAAATCTTCCAGACATGAATGTGCCGAAGCAATATGTCGCAATTGTGTCAGGATTCTATTCTAATGTGCTTTGCACAAAGAGTCGTTTGGGATTCTCTCTTGAATACTATCTTGGAGCAAATTACGCAAATTATAAATATGTCGACGGATTGTACGACTACATGATATGCAATTACAGACGTGAGAAACTGGTATCAGATGGCGTATTCTGTTGGCTGTCAACTGAATATGAGTTCAAGGAATCAGCGCCGACACTGTTGCAGAAGATCATCTATCTCGGCAAAATTGTGTATCTGACATCTGTCGCATTGCCAAACCAAGATATGCACACAATCCTTGGTTACACACCAGACCAATACGAATGGTGCTGCCAGAATGAGGCTCAAATGTGGCATTATATGGCTGAATATAAGCATCTTTTCTCAACAGATCGTCTGACAGTAGGCAAATATTGTGATCCTGCACCGTCTACATCATTCTTTCCTCAGGATTCTCCGGGAAGAAGCGGATTATTCGTCGGATACAAGATTATCGAAGCATATTTGAATGCAAATACAAATGTGACTCTTCAGGATTTGATGCAGAACAACGATGCCTCAGATATTTTAGAAATGTCGGGATACAATCCAAAATAACTTGATTATATTCAAATGATATAAAAAGGAACTATATCCATGTTTTAGAAATTGTGTTATAGTTCCTTTTTTATTTTAATCATAACATATATTTTGAATAAACGAAAGAGGGGTTCAAATGTTGGGAATCGCAACCACAATGTAAGCCGGTAAACAATATCTATGAGTAATTCCACATTACATATTTTATCACTCTTGATAGTTTTGTCTATCATACCTTCTTCCTGCTATCTGAATCCACAAAGGGAATCAGATACATCAGAGAATGGACTTAAGGGTATGGTTAAATTCGTGAAATCATACAAGACAAATATTGAGGACGATCTGACGAATGACGAAAATAAAAGCTACGAAATTGATGAATATAATAGAGACGGCTACCATATAAAATTTTATTATGAATGCGGAACCTATGACGAATATGAGTATGACTGGCATGGTTACCCTAAAGAAACAAAATTAGGTCACTTATCAGATTTCAAAATAACTTATAAAAACACCTATGACAATAAGGGTAGAATTGTGCATACAGTGAGTTATGACGAAAACGATGGAGCAATAACAATTGATTCTGAGACATCCTACACCTATGATGATCAAGGAAATCTTGTTACAAAGGAGTTTCTCTACAATAAAGATTCCACCAAGATAAGCTATAAATATTCATACGACGACAAAAAACGTAAGAATGAAATAAGTTGTCTTATTATAGATACAGAAACAGAAACCAAGATTTCTGAAAAATATGATACTTTGGGTAACGTATTAGAAATCAACCACAACGATACTTTAACAAAAGTGACATATTCTTATGATTCTTTAGGTTTTATTTCTGAAAAAAGATTCTTAGACATCAACGACAGTATCGTTAAAAAAGAGCTATTTCGTCGTGATGGACATGGCAATTGGATAGAAAGACGGCTCGTTGATAAAAATGGAAATTTCTTAAACGGAGAATTACGAGAAATAGAGTATTACTAAATGATCATGTAAATTTGTCATATTTATATAACAAAGAGTATGCCAATTTGTCGTATATCCATTTTGGCACACATTTTGATTTTCATAGGATAAATATATTATATTAAGTAGAATATGAACAATTTCGATGATATGAACGAAGAAAACGGAGAATTTATTCCAGTAATTGCAGACGGAGGAGTTCCTGATGAATATAAATTAGATAAGACGGAAGGACTCTTGACATTAGCATTGCGTAATGTTGTGTTGATGCCGGGTGTTGTTTTGCCAGTACAACTAGGAAGAGCAAAATCAAAATATGCAGCAAAACGAACTAAATCGTTAAATGAGCCATTGGTAGTGGTCACTCAAAGGGATGCCCGAGAGGATGAGCCGACCAAGAAGGATCTATATGACGTTGGTGTTGTTGGAAATGTAGTGAAAATACTCGATATGCCAAACGGACAGAGCACAGCTATCATCCAGGGTATGCGCCGTGTGATGATCAAAGATTTGCGTGTTCAGTCTAATTTCTTGGAGTCGGATGTGGTTCTTCTTGAAGAGATGTTGCCAGAAGACGAAGAGAAACGCGAGTTTGACGCTATACTTGATTCTGTAAAAGAGAGATCAGAGCAGATACTTAAAGCTTCTTCAGGCACCGTGCCAATGGAGGCTATGTTCGCGCTGCGTAATATCGAGAGCAGTATATCTTTCGTAAACTATATAGTTGCAAACTTCCCATTCTCTGTAGTAGACAAACAGAATATGCTGGAGTGTGGTTCATTGAAAGAACGTGCACTTATATTGTTGTCGCTACTCAACAAGGAGATGCAGCTCGCATCGTTGAAACAGAATATCAGAGAGAAGACAAACCGTCAGATAGATCGTCAGCAGCGTAACTATTTCCTTCAGCAACAGATGAAGACAATCAAGGAAGAACTTGATGAAAACGGTGATGATGAGGATTACTCGCGTCTACTTGCTGAAGCAGATAAGAAAAAGTGGAATAAGAAGATTAAAGACGTGTTTATGAAGGAGTTGGGCAAATTGAACCGTCTCCCTCAACAATCTCTTGACTATTCTACTCAGGTCACATATCTTGAAAACATGCTTGCTTTGCCTTGGGATGTCAAGACAAAGGAATCTCTATCTTTGAAAACAGCACAGGAGGTGCTCGACCGTGACCACTATGGCATGGAGGACATCAAAGACAGAATCCTTGAACATCTTGCGGTGATGAAGCTTCGTGGAAATATGAAGTCAAACATCCTATGCCTATATGGACCTCCAGGAGTAGGAAAGACATCATTGGGTAAATCAATTGCGGATGCACTTGGAAGAAACTATGTGCGTGTGGCTCTTGGTGGAATCCATGATGAAAGTGAGATTCGTGGTCATCGCCGCACATACGTTGGAGCGATGCCAGGACGTATATTGAAAGCGATGAAAGAGGCAGGTTCGAGCAATCCCGTCTTCATTCTTGATGAGATAGATAAAGTGAGCCACTCAGACGGTTTCCACGGAAGTCCTGATTCTGCGTTGCTTGAAGTGCTTGATCCTGAACAGAATAAGAATTTCCATGATAATTATCTGGACGTGGATTACGACTTGTCTAATGTGATGTTCATCGCCACAGCCAACGACATAAGCACCATCAGCCAGCCGTTGAAAGACCGTATGGAGTTTATCAATATCGGCGGATACTCACAGGAGGAGAAACTACAGATCGCAAAGCGTCACATAGTGCCCAAAATTGCGGCTGAGCTTGGAGTCTCATTGGAGGAGGTAACATTCACAGACGAAGCGTTGAATAAGATAATTTCCGGTTACACAATGGAAAGCGGTGTACGTGGACTTGAGAAACAGATTCGCAAGATCTACCGTAAACTTGCAAAGAAGATTGTGATGAAAGAGGAATTCAAATCTAATGTCGACGTAGAGGATATCCAGGAATATCTTGGAAAGAAAGAGGTGCCTCATGAACTGTATGAAGGCAACGACAATATCGGCGTCGTAACAGGTTTGTCTGTGACAAGTTACGGTGGAGAGATTCTGTTTATTGAGACATCATTGTCGAAGAGCAAGAATCCAACATTGACAGTGACTGGCCAGATCAGAGATGTGATGAAAGAATCGGCTATGCTTGCGATGCAGTATGTGAAATGTTCAGCTGACACTCTTGGCATCGATCCTACTGTGTTCGACGATACAGCCGTTCATATCCACGTGCCAGACGGTTCGACACCTAAAGATGGTCCATCAGCCGGCATCACAATGGCAACAGCTCTTGCATCAGCCTTCACAGGCAGAAAAGTGAAAGCTAATCTGGCAATGTCGGGTGAAATCACATTGAGAGGCAAGGTGACAGCTGTAGGTGGAATCCGTGAAAAGACATTGGCTGCAAAACGTTCTGGAATCAAAGAGATTATCTTGTGTAAGGATAATCAGAAAGACGTGGAGGAGATCAAACCTGAATATCTTGAAGGAGTGACATTCCATTACGTCGACAATGTACAGGATGTATTCAATTTGGCATTGATATAAAATGTAATGATATGAAAAAAGGGTAGAGACGGGATTTATTCCGTCTCTATTTTTTTATATCACTGATATACAATTAACGAAGTTATTACAATTTACAGACACAGAAACTGTATTCTTTCTCTGCTTTTTTATATTTTCGTAATTGAATATATATTTACGAATTAGCAATATCGAATATGACTACATTAAAGAAAATCAGAATTTTGATCGTTTTCTATATGGTGGCACTGGTGACAGCTGGAGTCACAGCATTCCCCGTGGAATGTGAACTGAACCTTTTGTGCTCAATCTTCTCAATTGATCCGAATACAATCAACCAAATGAAAGAAAACTCAATCCAACCACTTTTTTCTTGGCTTTATGAAGTGAAAGTAGGAATAACTGAAACAAATGCAAAATATCCATATTTGGCTTACGGTTTCGACTGGTTGGCATACGCTCATCTTATGATCGCAGCTTTGTTTGTAGGGCCGTATCGTGATCCGATTAAAAACAAATGGGTAATCTATTGGGGTATGTTCGCATGTGTGTCAATATTCCCATTGGCATTCATCTGTGGACCGATCCGATCAATTCCGTTCTTCTGGACATTAGTGGATTGTTCTTTCGGACTTTTCGGAATAATTCCACTATGGTATTGCACTAAATTGATCAAACAATACGAAAAGGAGGTAGATGCTAATGAATAATAAATTGAATCATATTCTTGATATCACATTTCTGATTTCATTTAGTTCAGGCATAATTCTCTCTTTCATCTCCATCGGTTGCGATTATTTGAGATGGAATCTGAATCTCGTGTGTTTAGTAATAAGTATAATAACATCCTTTTTGATTTTTTTCTTTAATATTCATCAGTTGAAGAAACATCTAATGGTACTTTTCACAGGGATTATCACTGCTGTCACGTTGATTCTATATATGGCATATTTTTATCATCCAAAAGTTGCTGAAACATCTCGTTATGTAGTTAGACATATTCCAGATGGTTTAATCTTCAACATTGATCCGGGACATTTTTGTTTGTATGAAAAGGATGGAATATGGGAGAAATACCATTCAATATTATCATCTGATGGATTTTGTTATGAATTAAATGACTTTAAGGAATATGAAAAATGGTCGGTCGTATCGTATTGTTTGGAAGTGAATAAAAAGAAATGGACAGAGGTGTGTGCGGATAGTCTGAAATCCTATTTCATAGCACCAATAGACAAACAAACATCAAAACAATATAAAAAACAAATCGATAGTTTGAAAGTCAATTTAAATGCTACAGTGAAAGAACTTTACTAGTAGCCCACCGTCTACTTATGATTTAAAATTATTCTGAAATATGGCAATATCAGTTAATTCTAAAGAACTTATACAACTGCTTGATCTTACTCCAGCAGACCAAAATATCATGCTTTCCGGAAAGCACGGAATAGGCAAATCGGAAATTCTCACGAAATATTTTGCATCAAAGGGAATGAAAGTGGTGTCGCTTTTCCTCGGACAGATGAGTGATCCCGGTGATTTGATTGGTTTGCCATACAAGAATGAAAAGACAGGCAACACTGAGTTTATGCCACCATATTGGTTTCCTACAGATGGAAAACCGATCGTGTTATTCCTTGACGAGTTGAACCGAGCACGTCCAGAAGTATTGCAGACAATTATGGATCTTGCACTCAATAAAAAACTGGCAGGCAAACAATTGCCGGAAGGAAGTCGTATCATCTCAGCAGTCAACTCAGGAGAAGAGTATCAGCTGACTGATTTGGATCCAGCACTTGTTTCTCGTTTCAACATCTACAATTTCCGTCCGACACCGTCAGAATGGCTTTTATGGGCAGCTGAAAATAAAGTAGACGAGAGGGTGATAAACTTTATCCAAGAACATTCCGACCAGCTTGATGGTGTGGCAACAGATATCGACAACGGATTAGAAAAAACTCCAGACAGACGTGGATGGAAAAGAGTGAGTGATCTTATTTCTGGAGTTTCTGATATAGATGCCATATACAAGAAGTTGATTTCTGGAATTGTAGGAAACCAGGCAGGATCTTTGTTTTTTGACTACATCAATAAAAAGACACTCCCGTCGGCAAAAGAAATCCTTTTGAATTACAGGAAGCATGAGAAAACGCTTAAATCATTGCAACTCCACGAATTATCCATCGTGAATGAGTCTCTTTTCAGATTCATGGAGACGGGATTGAATGATGATAAGGAGAAAGAGAAGGTTAAGAAAAGCCTTCCTGCCTACTTGGAAATGCTTGAAAGAGAGAAGAAAAATGAAGTCTTTGCTCATTGGTCATCTCTCTTCAGTGGAGGTAATTACCCCGATACTGTGATATTTATTGTATCGGAAATGCCTGAATTATTGGTGAAGATTCAGAATTTTGTCGCTGGAATATAAGACGGAATTTATATGGATAAGTTGATTGCAAAAGATAGATTCAAACAGCTTGCGGATATGTGGTATCTCCGTGAGCCTGCTTTTTTTGCGGTCTATTGCATTAATAATCTTACGGAGAATCCATATATTAACTGTGCGATACGTTGTGGGCAAGGCAAAATAGAATACAACGCTGAATTCATAAATTCATTGACTGACAATCAGTTGGAAGAATTGATGAAGACGGAAATGATTCGCGTCTTCCTTAAACATCCATATTCACGTCGTCCCATAAATTGTCCGAATGAGAAATTGATTGCCGCCAGCGACATGACTCTTTATGGACATTATAAATTTGATGAATACAGATTTGTCAATCCTGCTGATTTCGGGCTTGAAACAGGTAAATTCTACGAATGGTATCTTGCGAATATCCCTAATGATGGCAGTAATGGAGAAGACGCCGACACGGATGACAACAACAATAATGATGGCAAAAAATATGGATACGAGACAGATGTCCCAGGAAGCATGTCGGAAAGAGCGGCATTGTGGGATGAAGACGATGAAAGATGTGACAAAATCAACGAACTTATAGAACAGATAAATTCATCCAATAGTTGGGGTTCTATTCCTGGAAATTTGACAGAGAAGATAGTCGCATCGTCGAAAGCTAAAATTGATTATAGAAAAACACTTTCAGGATTCCGCGCATCCATCCTCTCTAGCAAACGTCATCTGACACGAATGCGTCCAAACCGACGATTTGATTTCCAACAGATGGGAAGCAAATATGATCTGGAGACGCGATTGCTGATAGCTGTGGATACCAGTTTGTCAGTCACTCATTTAGAGTTGGCTAATTTTTACGGAGTTATTCAACGAATGTTCAGATATGGCGTCGCACAAATTGACGTCATACAGTTTGATTCTCAGCTACAGACACCACAACCAATCAGTTTGAAAGATGCCAAACACTTGAAAATTAGCGAAGTGAAGGGTAGAGGTGGAACAGATTTCCAAGTAGTCTTCGATTATCTACGAGAACATAATTTTTACGATGGAATGATAATTTTCACTGACGGTTACGCTACACAACCCAAAATAAAATTCTTCACAAGGACTAAATTCGTATGGGTACTTAGTGATGAAAAATGTTATGACGAACATAACGGTTGGATGAAGAAAATCGGAAGAGTCTGTTATATAAATGCAAAATAAAAAGACGTGGATCCCCACGTCTTTTATATTATCGCCAATTCTCAATCTCTATATCATTGATCCTTGCCATATGTTTGACATTGTCAGTAATCAGAGTAAGACAGTTCTCTACAGCAGAAACACCAATCAACAGATCAAAATCCTCAATTGGCATGCCCGCTTTTTGAAGACGAGCCTTTTCTTTTGCAAATCTTCTGATTGAATTAGAAATAGGAAGAATATTGATTTTTGAGATAAAACTATTGATTCTATCAATTTCACGATCTCTTCTTGTACTTCTTTCTGCTCCTATATATAATTCTGCCACCACAATTTCAGAAACATAACATAAATGCCTACTGATATTATTAAGTTTATTCAATATGTTTCTGTTTGACCTAAACAATTCAATACATGTACATGTATCTAATAATACTCCATTCATAAATCAATTGGTTCTTTTCTTGTTCTAGATGATAGGATTTCATCGATTGTTTCTTCTGGCATATCGTTCCACATACCAAAGTATTCATCCGCCCAACCTTTTTTTTCATTTGTTTTTGATTTTTTTCCTTTGTCTTCATTTGACACAGGAACTAACTTGCTGAACACATAATCCAAGATGTCGTTCAGCTTTTCTGGGTCTAAGGCTTCAAGTTTATTTAGCCTTTCCCTGTTACTAATTTTCATTTCTGCTACTGTCATAATCTAAATGTTTTATGCTAAAAATCGCATTGGTTGTTAAAAGTCATATTTCTTTCGCAAATATACCTTTTTTTCTCAAAAAACTCTATTGCATATCCTTTATTTGAAATTTTTTTGCGAAATTTGTGGAGTTTTTGAAATAGAAAATCGAATATAAAAATTATGTATAGAAGCAATACTTGTGGTGAGCTTAGGCTCAGCAATGTAGGCAGCGAGGTGAAACTTGCTGGATGGGTACAGAAAGTCAGAAAAATGGGTGGTATGACATTTGTGGATCTTCGTGATCGTTACGGTATCACTCAGATTGTGTTCGACGAAGGTAAGAACGCGGATCTTACAGCACAAGCAAATCATGTCGGTCGTGAGTGGGTTATCCAGGTTACTGGTAAGGTTTGTGAGCGTAGTAATAAGAACACTCAGATCCCAACAGGAGAGATTGAGATCATAGCTGACAATATGAAGGTGCTTAGCAAGAGTGAGGTGCCTCCTTTCACAATCGAAGATAATTCAGACGGTGGTGACGATTTGAGAATGCAGTACCGTTATCTTGATTTGAGAAGAAAACCAGTGCTTAACAATCTTGTATTGCGTCACAATATAGCATTTGAGACTCGCCGTTACCTTGATTCTCAGGGATTCCTAGAGGTTGAGACTCCAGTGCTTATCAAGTCTACTCCAGAAGGTGCTCGTGACTTCGTTGTGCCATCACGTATGAATCAGGGACAGTTCTACGCACTTCCTCAGAGTCCTCAGCAGTTTAAGCAGCTTTTGATGGTGGGTGGTATCGACCGTTATTTCCAGATTGTGAAATGTTTCCGTGATGAGGATTTGCGTGCCGACCGTCAGCCAGAGTTTACTCAGATCGACTGTGAGATGAGTTACGTTGAGCAGGAGGATGTCCTTCAGATGTTCGAAGGAATGATCAAGCACATCTTCAAATATGCAAGAGGTGTTGAGTTCACAGATTCATTCCCACGTTTGACTTGGCACGAGTGTATGAAACGTTTTGGTTCGGACAAACCAGATATGCGTTTCGGCATGGAGTTCGTTGAACTTAAAAATGTAAAAGAGGGTGGAGATGATTTGGTATCAGGTCATTCATTCACTGTATTCGACGGTGCAAATTTCGTAGTTGCTATTTGTGCTAACGGTTGCGCATCTTGGACAAGAAAACAGCTTGACCAGATGACAGAATTTGTAAAGCGTCCTCAGGTCGGTGCCAAAGGATTGGTTTACATCCAGATGAAAGAAGACGGTACAATCAAGAGCAGCGTCGACAAATTCTACGACGAGGCTTCTTTGCGTAAGATTGCAGATAAGGCAAACGCTAAGGCTGGCGATTTGATCTTGATATTGTGTGGTGACGATGCCATGAAGGTTCGTTCACAGATGAACACATTGCGTCTAGAGATGGGTGACAGACTTGAGCTTCGTGACAAGAACAAGTTTGCTCCACTTTGGGTTATCGACTTCCCATTGTTTGAGTGGAATGAGGAAGACCAGCGTTTCTATGCAATGCACCATCCATTCACAAGTCCTAAACTTGAGGATGTTCAGTATCTTGATTCTGATCCAGGACGTGTACGTGCCAACGCATACGACTTGGCAATGAACGGAGTAGAGCTTGGAGGTGGTAGTGTACGTATCCACGATTCAGAGTTGCAGAACAAGATGTTCCAGCTTCTTGGATTCACACAGGAGAAAGCACAGGATCAGTTCGGATGCTTGATGACAGCGTTCAAGTATGGAGCACCTCCTCACGCAGGTTTGGCATTCGGTCTTGACCGTGTGGTATCAATGCTAGCCGGTTTGGATTCTATCCGCGACTGTATCGCATTCCCTAAGAACAACTCAGGACGTGACACAATGATGGATTGTCCATCAGTTATCGACGACGCCCAGCTTGAAGAGTTGTGCTTGAAGGTAGACATCAAAGAATGATAATAATTGATTGTTTGGATTAATGGGGGAGGAACTTGTAATGAGTTCCTCCCTTATTTTTTATTCAAGTTTCGCAAGAAGGTTTCATATTCAAGATGGCGTAAAAAATTGAGGATTACAAAGGGTTCATGTTTTATTAATTTGGCCCTTGTCCCTCCTTTTATCGCGAGCACGTAAGTGCTAGCGACAATAAAAGAAATTGAAAAAGGAGTCATCATACAAAATTTTATTAAAGTGCTCGCCTACGGCTCGCACTGCAGAGGGAAAGGTTAGGGCGTTCCGCCCTTAACAATCCTCTATTAAATGCCAATCAGGAAAACAATCCACTTGCGAAACCTGAGTAAAAAATTTAAAAATCGTTATCTTTATCAGCACTTAAATATATAGACATGGTAAAAGTTGATTTAATTCCATTAAGGATTGAAGATCGAGAGCAATTCATCCTTGATAATCAGGAAGCCTTCAAATATGGAGCGATGGAAGAATTCGGATCAAGAAATGAAGATTTCGAAGAAGACGGAGAGATAATCTCCAGAAATACCATTATCGCCAGCATTGAAGGAGAAAAAGCCAGGACTTTTCGAATTGTTGTCGACGGTAGGGTAGTTGGAGGTGTAATTCTTTCCATTGACGAGAAAAAACGTCAGGGTGAACTTGAGATTCTGTTCATCTCTCCGAAAGAACACAGCAAAGGAATCGGTCAGGCGACGTGGATGAAAATAGAAAACATGTTTCCTGATATAAACGTGTGGGAAACCATGACACCATACTTTGAAACAAGAAACATTCATTTTTATGTCAACAAGTTAGGTTTTCATATTGTGGAGTTTTTCAATAAAAAACACATAGATCCCAATATGCCTGATGACGATTATAGAGAGGGAGACGGCATGTTCAGATTTCAGAAAATTATTGGATGGCATAATTGGAATAAATGAGGGTGAATCTCTCTTATTTCCTATACCAGGCCATGGTTGGGATTCGTTGCAAAACGAATCGCTACCGTGGCACTATATAAAATGCTAAATGATAAATACTAAATGCAAAATGAAGAATGAGGATAAATGATAAATGAGGAATGAGGAATAAATTCCTCAGATGTATTTCCCAACAATTACGCATTATGAATTATAAAGGTCATGGTAAGAAATATTTTCTTGTTTTGTTTTCCAAATATTGATAAATAATATAATTTTGTCGGCGAATTGATTTTGACAGTTTAACAGTATAAAAACAACATATATTTAGGTATACTATGACAAAACAACAAGAAATACAGATTTTCGACAGTAAGAAAGTTCGTACAGTATGGGATTCTGATACAGAACAATGGTACTTCTGTGTGGTAGATGTGATTGCTATTTTGACTGAGAGTTCGGATGCTAATGCATATTGGCGAAAATTAAAACAAAGACTAAAGGCAGAAGGAAATGAAACCGTGACAAATTGTCACGCTTTGAAAATGCTAGCTGCTGATGGAAAAATGCGATTGACGGATGTGGCAAATCAAGAACAAATGTTTCGAATTATTCAATCCATTCCATCACCCAAAGCAGAACCTTTCAAATTATGGATGGCACAAGTCGCATCTCAACGTCTTGATCAAATGCAAGATCCTGAATTAAGCATAGATCAGGCTATTGCCGACTATAAACGTCTTGGATATAGCGACAAATGGATCAATAGTCGTATCAAATGCATAGAAGTTCGTAAAGAATTAACCGATGAATGGGAAAGGTGTGGCGTACAACAAGGACAGCAATTTGCCAGTCTTACGGATATTATAACAAAAGAGTGGAGCGGTATGACTACACGTCAATATAAAGATCACAAAGGATTAAATAAAGAAAATCTTCGTGACAATATGACAAATGTAGAGTTAGCATTGAATATGCTCGCAGAAGCTTCCACGACAGAAATATCCAAACAAAAGAATCCCAAAGGATATCAACAAAGCACCAAGGTTGCAAAAGAAGGAGGAAGTGTTGCCAAAGTCGCACGTAAACAATTGGAAAGCAAAACTGGAACTTCCGCTATATCTTCAAATAAAGCAAGTGATTATCTGATTTCCTCTAAAGACAAAAAATCAGAAGAATAAAACGAATCGCTACCGTGGACGGATATAAATGCTAAATGATAAATGTTGTTCAAATAAATTCCTCAGATGTATTTCCCCACATTATGAATTACGAATTATGAATTATAAAAGGCCACAGTAGCCAAAACATTACTCGTTTTGCCAACCGTGGCCTGTTATGATAAAATCTCGATGGAGATTGTATTCTTATCTCACAATCAGTTTTTGTCCTATTGACAATCTGTCGGAACGGAGGTTATTCCATCTCTTGATTTGAGCAACACTTACTCTGTTGCGTCTTGCGATTGATCCTAGAGTATCTCCTTGTCGCACTCTATAGACACGTCCGTTACTTGGTCCGTAATAGCCTCTGCCATACGACGCAGGCTCCACCTGTATACGCTGAGGACAAAGCTCCTCCTTCTTATAGTTGCAGATTGTATCTTCGTGCTCAATGAATCCGTTGACTGCCGAACTTGGCAAACAGATTGTGTACTCCTTTGAACCTGGGATGATGTCACGTCGATACTGAGGATTCAAATTTCTAAGAGTCTCAATATCTTGTCCTAAAATCGCCGCTATCTGCTGCAAACTCATACGTTTTGACGTATGTACTGTGTCGCAAGCCAAAGGAAACTGAATATTCGCTGGACAAATCTTATGCTCTGCAAAATATGTCATCGTATATGTGGCAGCAATAAACGCAGGCACATATCCACGTGTCTCACGAGGTAGGAAAGGGTAGATAGCCCAATAATCTCGTTTGCCTCCAGAACGACGGATCGCCTTATTCACATTTCCAGGACCACAGTTGTATGCAGCGATCACAAGCGACCAATCCTTGTATATTCCGTAAAGATTCTTCAGATATTTAGCAGCGGCATGCGTCGCCTTGAATGGATCACGACGCTCATCCACCAAACTATTGCCGTCTAATCCGTACATCTTTCCTGTAGAAAACATAAACTGCCACAAACCTGACGCTCCAGCTCTTGAGAATGCACGTGGATTAAGTGCGGACTCAATCACCGGCAGATATTTCAATTCTATCGGCATCTGCTCGCTATCAAGCACGTCTTCAAATATTGGGAAATAGTATTTGCCGAGACCAAGCATATACTCCACCTGTTTTCTCTTCTTGACAGTGTAAAGCTCTATGTATCTCTTTACTATGTTGTTGTAGTTCATCTCCATGATCGACGGAATTGCTTTCAACCTTTCGATATAGACACTGTCCTCCAACACCTCTCCCAAAGAATCTGTGATACAATCCGACTGAAGATAATTCTTGCGATATGCACTGATTAAGCTATCCAAACTGACTTCCATAGCCTCTGGTACATGAAGACAAGCGACATCTTTTATCTCGTCACAATCCGAAGTGTCCTTTTGTGCAATTGTAGAATCAATAGGAAGTTCTAACGCCTCCTCATCATCTGCTTCACTTTCTGTTTCATTGTCTTCCGCCTCTGCAACTTCTTCATTCTCATTGCTATCTGTCGCAGCATATGACAAACCTATGAATGAGTTGAAGGTAACTGCCGCAACAACGGAAATAAATTTTTTGATCATTTTTTATTTTCTGTTTCCAAAATTCAACGTGAGTTTCAATCCAAGCGATTGCTGATTTCCTCTCACTGTTGCGAAATGTTCATCGTATTTAATTTCAGGTTTTATATTCAGAGACAAATCTTCCGATATGGAAAAATCATAAAGATGAGCATCTACAAATGCATCCAAAGCATTTCCGATATATAGCAGTACAGATGCAAAAATACACATGTCCCTGTATCTTCTGTACGAATTCATCTTTTGCTCAAGCACTTTCTTCTTCCAATCATTATCCACCTTGCCTAATCCTTCAAAAATAGGATCAAAATCACGTGTTTTAGGATCATTGTCCACCAAAGAATAATAAGCTGCCGAATATTCCTTATACATTCGTCCCTGGAAAGAGACAACATAAAAACTTCCTATTCCAAGTCCATATATCAAAGGAACTTTCCAATATGAACGGTTGTAGATCTGACCCGCTCCTGGAAATAAAAGGGACAACCACATCGCCTTTTTAGGATTTGGCATCCAATAATCTTCGTTTGCTCTTTTTCTTGATTTTTGTTTTGACGACGGTGCGACTACACTGTCAGCTGTTGAAATCACAAAAGCATCAGCACTGTCTGCGACGGCAACGACATTGAAACTGTCAATCGAGTCTGCATCAACTTTTGCACTGTCTGCGACGGCATTTGCTTGCGAATGGAGGCTATCTGTTACTGACGGTTCTCCTTCGTTAGCTACAACAAGAGAATCATTGCAAAAAGCAGAAATGCAATTCGCAATGACAAATATAAGTGAGACTAATATTTTTCTTGTAGATTCCAACTTATTCACCTCTCTGGATGCTATCCAATGTTTCTATGATCTTTTCAAGTTCATCATCACTTCCGAACGGAATTGTAATCTTTCCAGCACCCTTGTTGTTGCGAACCAAGTCTGATTTAACATTAAAGATCTTCTGCAAACGATTCTTCAATGCCTCATATTCCTCTGGCAACTGTTTGGAAGGTTTAGCAGGAGTCTCAGGATCAGAATCGAACTTCTTCGATTTTTCATCCTGCACCATCTGCTCCGTTTTTCTTACAGACATACAGTCTCTCACCACCTTTTGATAAGCCTGGATGATTTCGTTCTCATCATCCAAACCAAGTAGGGCACGGGCGTGTCCCATCTCGATCTTACGTTCCTTCAAACCTACCTGGACAGGTGCTGGCAAACGAAGGATACGAAGATAGTTTGTGACAGTGGATCTGTTTTTTCCGACTCTCTCACTTACCTGTTCCTGAGTGTAGTTGCACACCTGCATCAAATTCTGGTAAGCCATCGCTATTTCCACAGCATTCAAATCCTCTCTTTGGATATTCTCCACAAGAGCCATCTCCTGCACCTCATTGTCTGAGATGTTCTTGATATATGCAGGGATTGTAGTGCAACCAGCAAGTTTTGATGCTCTGTAACGACGTTCACCAGAGATAATCTGATATTTGTCACCAACTTTACGAACTGTAATAGCCTGAATCACACCAATCTGCTTGATGGAATCAGCAAGTTCCTGCATCTTTTCAGAGTCAAACTCGCGTCGAGGCTGATCGGGATTTGCTTCAATGAGATCCAAAGAGATCTCCTCAAGGGAAGAAGATCCTTTCAGATTTTCAATTTTCTCTTCAACCTCAGCTTTTTTCTCCTCAGACATATTCTTGTCACCCAAAAGAGCTCCAAGACCTCTGCCCATAGCTGTTTTATTCTTGTTGTTGTTAAGCATCAGATGTTATTTTAGTTCTCCAGAATAGGTTTTAGATGCATTGCGAGCAAGGAACTCCTGAGTGAACTGCATATAGTTCTGAGCACCCTTACTTTCAATATCATATTCGATAATGCTCTGGCCAAAGCTTGGAGCCTCCGCCAATTTCACATTTCTGTTGATCACCGTCTGGAATGTCATTTCACCGAAGTAGCGAGTGATTTCCTCGATAACCTGACGGCCCAATCTTGCACGTGGATCATACATAGTGATAAGGAATCCCTCAATTGAAAGAGATGGATTCAATTTCTTCTTCACAATCTGCATTGTATTCACCAACTTGGCGATACCTTCAAGCGCAAAATACTCAGCCTGGACAGGAATAAGCACAGAGTCGGCAGCTGTCAGGGCGTTGACAGTGACCATACCAAGAGAAGGGGAGCAGTCGATCAAGATAAAGTCGTAGTCGTCCTTTATTCCTGCAAGCACTTTCTTCAAGACGCTCTCTCTCTCTTCCACCTGAAGAAGCTCTATTTCAGCTCCGACAAGGTCGATATGTGAAGGCAAAATCTTCAAGCACTCAAGACTAGTGTTCTGCACACCATCCTTTGGATTAGCCCCGTCCAACATACACTCATAAATAGTATTGTTGAGTTCGGAAATATCCAATCCCAATCCTGACGAAGCATTAGCCTGAGGGTCCGCATCAATTATAAGAACTTTCTTGTCTAACGTAGCCAAACAAGCGCCCAAGTTCACAGTCGTTGTCGTTTTGCCGACACCGCCTTTTTGATTAACTATTGCTATGATCTTGCCCATAAATTCTTTGTTATAAAAAATTCTAATTCTTTTTTCGTTCGCAAATATAGTGAGTTTTTTTTATTATCATTAATTCTTTGTTGCTTTATTGTTTTAAGTTTTTGCAAAATTGTTGTAATTTAAATCGAAATGGAAATGGAGGATAAATACGTGATCGGATTGATTTTGTCTGGATAGGAAAGATGGGGCATATTCCGTCTCTACGGTTTTTCTCCCACTTTATTTTGCCCAGTGTCAACTTTTTTTTAATTTTATGCACTAATTAGATGGTAAATGAATAAAGTTTCCCAAAACGACGCCTACATTTGAGGAAATCGAAGATACAAATGAGACAAAGCGAGATTGGGTAAGATAAGAACAAATAAACGATTATGGCAAAGAAAGCGGCAACAAAAGCGAAGGAAAAAACACTAAACTTGGAGAGCATTTTGATGAATTGCAGAGACAATCTGAGAGGATCTGCGTCATTGAATGACAAGCGTGATATTATGCTTACTCTTGTTTTTCTACGTTTTATCGGAGAGAAATTTGAGGATGCCATGAACGCTAACCTTGCTAAACTTGAAGAGGAAGGCATGGATATAAACGATCCTGCTATTGTTGCAGCTTTCATTGAACCATCTTCATTTGTTGGTGCAACGTATCTTGATGAAATATCAAGATGGTGCTACATTTTGGGTAAGAAAGCAACTGAATTGAATGCGGCTCTTGACGATGCCATACGATCAATAAATAATATCAGCACACTCAAAGGTTCTGTGGAAGAAGGTCTTTTCACAAGAGTTAATCTTGAGCCGAGTGTGATTAAGGGAGTTGTTGACGAAATTAATAAAATCAGCCATAAAACATTTGGAACAGAAAGAGACTTGATTGGTAGAGTGTATGAGTATTTTCTACATTCATTCGCTATCAAGGCTACAAAGGAAGACGGAGAGTTCTATACTCCGCACGATATTGTCGAGCTGATTGCCGCATTCATTGAACCTTATGACGGAACTCTATATGATCCTTGCTGTGGATCCGGAGGAATGTTCATCCAGTGTGCTAAATACGTGGAGGAGAAACAGGGGGATATTAACATGATCAATGTCTACGGACAGGAGAGTGATCCTGCCACATACCGTCTTGCAAAAATGAACTTGGGCGTAAGAGGTTTGAGCAACCATCTTGGAGAGACCAATGCATCTACATTCACCAACGATCAGCACAAAGGCAAGTGGTTCAACTATATCATGGCGAACCCACCATTTAATCTAAAAAAATGGAACGACGACGGAAAGCTTGACAATGATCCACGTTGGTCAGACTATTCCACGCCGCCAGCGAGCAATGCCAACTATGCATGGATTCTTCACATGCTAAGCAAAATGGAAAGGACAAAGGGAGTCGCAGGATTCCTACTTGCTAATGGAGCTTTGGGAGATGAAGACACTGTTGCTATTCGTCAAAAACTCATAGAAAACGACAAGATAGAAGCCATTGTAGTATTGCCAAGAGAGTTGTTCTACACTACGGATATAAGTGTCACACTTTGGATTTTGAACAACAATAAGAAGGGAGGCAACTGGCATGGAAGGAAGCAAAGAAATAGAGAAAATGAGATTCTCTTTATGGATTTGAGACAGTGGACTGAGAATTCTGTCAGTGGAGAACAAAAGAAGAAGGTCAAATTTGATTCAGATCAAGTAGCAAAAGCTGTTGAGATTTATCAGAAGTGGCAAGAGGAAGGCACAGACGGGAGAAATTATGCTGAGCCAGAACTATACAAATCCGTAGGCATTGAAGAACTCGAGCAGCAAGGATGGAGCCTTGTGCCAAGCCGATACATTGAGTTTGTGGATAGAGATTCCAATATCGACTATAATGCTGTATTGACGGAATCAGCAAAAGTAGTGTCTGACCTATTGAAGAGACAGGAGCAAAACCAAACAGCATTACGTAACGCTTTTAATACTTTGGGATATGAGTGCAAGTGATGTGAAATGGGTTCGCCTTGGAAATTGTATAGAAGAGTATAAGGAGGCCTTAGGTAGCCAAAATTCTATTTCTGTATCTGGAGTTCACATGGAAAAGGGATTTATATCAACGGTCGCCGATATGACAGAGGTAGATACAAGCAAGTATAAAGTTGTTCCTAAAGGATTTTTTGCTTGTAATTTAATGCATATTGGAAGAGATGTTACTTTTCCATTAGCATTTAATGATTCAGAAGAAAGCAAAGCGGTTTCTCCTGCCTATTATATATTTCACATCAGACAAGAGAAAAGGGAAAATATCTTATCTGAATATTTATATATTTTGTTAAAAAGAGCTGAATTTGGAAGACTAACATGGTTTCATACTGATAGTTCAATTAGAGGAAATCTTCCTATAAATGAGTTATTAAATATTCAAATTCCCCTTCCCGACATCACAATCCAGAAAAAGCTGGTGGCAGCATATAATGGATTGAAGCAATTGGCAGAAGAAAATGAGGCACTTATTGAACCGTTGCAAAAT
>CACZOA010000061.1 GCA_902782665.1 uncultured Bacteroidales bacterium | reverse complement strand
GTTACCGAAAGCGAACAACACACCTTTTCCTTCAGGATAATCCTCTAAAGCAAGCCGTATACCAGCCTGTGCACGAGTTATGTTCAGAGTCTTTGCCATTTCAGCACCACGGGAATCGTTTATATACGAATATACTTCTATTCCGAGACGTTCCAAAGCTCCTTTGCGAATACCTGCAGCCACCATACTCACATCAGTGATTATGACCTTTATCCTGCCATTTTTCACCTTGTCGAATAGTTTTTCCGTAGCCATATCATCAAGCCAAAGAAGTTTCTCCATCTCAAAATCTGCCGTTGTATGGATTGCGTGAAGCATCGGCCACAAACGCCACAATTCAACATTAGGATTTTTCAGCTCGGCACGTATAGTCTGGAAAGACTTTATCATGATCGACTGACCAATATTTTTTCCTTCGTCTACCTGTTCATTATAATATCCTCTAGGAGTGATGAATTTGCCATTCCATCTGTAAGACTGGCTATTGCCAATAATAACGACAGTGAACATATCCACATCCTCAGGATCGAACTCTTCAAGTGTGGTGATCTTGACCTCTTCATCCATACGTCCAGCCTGTCGCACATAACCGACAACAGTGTCTGGTTTGCGCTCTTGGATAAATATCTCTTTAAGACGGTGCAGCTGCCAATAACGTCCGTTACTCTTGGGATTGTAAACAGCAGTAATGAAGTCGCCAATAGCCGCCGCTTTGATTCTTTTTTCTATCAAAGACCAAGGATTCATCAGGTCACTCAAACTGATAACGCAGAAATCGTGTCCCATAGGAGCACCTAAAAGAGCAGCCGCTTTCTGGAAAGCACTTATTCCTGGTAATGATATGATCTCAATGTTGGAATGACGCTGCATCTTCATTTCATAGATCAATGGAGCCATTCCATATATACCCGCGTCGCCACTGGAAATAACACAAACGGTCTTTCCTTCTTCAGCAAGACGGAATGCTTGCTCTGCTCGGTCACGCTCCTTCTTCATGCCTGTGTCAACACACTCTGTACCAGGGTTCAAATATGGAGTGATAAACTGGAAATAGTATTTATACCCCACTATCACGTCGCTCTCCTTAACTGCGGCAAGGACAGCAGGCGTAATATCTTCCGGAGAACCGGGACCGATGCCAGCGACATATATCTTCATATCAATTCTTGAATTTTAGAGCCAGACTTACATAGAATGATCTGCCTGGGCTGATAGTAGAGTAATTTGAATTCCAATATGAATCATCAACCTCATTGAAAAGGTTTTCTATACCTATTCCTGGTTCAAGTACAAACTGATTCATTGTTATCGTGTGGCGAGTGTTCAAATCCCACTGACTATAGCCATCAGCATAACCATAAGTGCTGCTGAAACGTTTTCCCTGGACATGTCCGTTAACAGCAACATTAAGATGGTATTTATTCCATGTCTTATCGTATGAGACGTTAGCATTACCCACATGGCGAACTGCCTTGTCTACTTCACCATCAGTGAATGCATAGCCACCACCAAAAGACAAACCTGCTTTGGTGATGAACTTGACATTTGTGTTTATACCTCTGAGCAAAGCGTTGTCTATGTTATCACGCTGTCTGATTGTCGTCCACTCCTTGTTAAGTTCAGTAAGCTTCGGATCAGCCATGATCTCTTCCTCGGTAAGCGTACGATAATTGATCATATCCATGATTTTGTTGACAAATCCAGTCACACCAATATTCATCCAATTGTTGCCATACTCAAGGTTGACCGTACCAAAATGATTTTTTTCCGCCTTCAACATAGCATTATTGATTGTATACCTACTGCTTGTCTTGGCTTGGTCGGTAGCATAAAGCTGGGAAAGAGTTGGAGTTTTGTAGCCTCCAGCATAACTAGTACGGATTCGGAACCCTCCTATATGGTAGAAAAGTCCAACATTCGGAGTGACATGACTTCCAAAGTTAGTGTTGTAAGTATAGCGTACGCCTGCCACAATATCAAACCATTTTGCGACAGTCAGTTCTTCCTGTGCAAATACATTGTAAGTGTTGGTTGTCTCATGCGATATATTGTCGCTCTCACTGTTGAGCGACTCCTGTACAAATTCCAAACCACCTGACAATTTATTCCAATTTGCCAAACGAAAAATTCCCTTCAATGATTCATTTACATAATGAGTGCTCTTGCGTGTCTCATCATAAGCCTCAGCCTCCTCAGTCTGCCAATAATCATATTTAGAAGTGACATTGTCGCAATACACATCCATGAACACACTGACGCTGTCGTTAGGCGTCCAACGTGAGCCACCACCATACTTATACGAGTTGTGATGAAGATCATATGTATATGCAGCTTTAGGTGTATATGTGTACTTGATTTCTCCTGTATTCTTGTCTGTACTCTTCTTTTGAGTGAAAGAGATTGCATTTTCAGGACGTGTAGTCACATAATCATAATAATCTCCCGTCAAATACAGTTGCCAGTGATCATTGAAACGCCATTCCAATTTTTCACTTATATTATGACTTTGGAAACCCTGTGACATAGGACGTCCATTCAACTTTATGACACTCTGCTCATTTCCATCCTTATCAGTCTCAATAAACTCCTGATACTTGTTAACCTGCCAATTGTCAGCTTTACGGAAATTGTAAGAAGTGAAACTTGAAAATTTCTTCACATTGACATCCACGTTGACATCATGATTCATACGGCCATGGTCCATCACTTTGGTTCGTGAGGTAGCCTCAACCAAATCATTGCCCTCTTCTGTGATAATATTGATGACACCTGCAATAGCATCGCTACCATACAGAGCACTTGCCGCACCACTGAACACTTCAATACGTTTGACATTGTCCAGACTTATACGAGACCAACGATCATCTCCACTTACTCGTTTGCCATTTTCCATAATAAGAAGATAATCATCGCTCACTCCGTTGAAATTCACAAAACTGCCCATACCATTGGTGTGAAGAGTAATGTTAGAAGTCAGTTTGTTAAGAGCATCCTGTACGTTAGTTGCCTGCACCTCCTTCAATTCCTTGGCCGAAATCACCTTCACAGCCACAGGCGAATTATCCGCAGTATGGTAAGTGCCCGTTCCTGTCACGACCACAGGATTAAGTTCTGTTATCCTCATACTGTCGACCTGGGCCAACACCCCAAAAGAGAGGCTTAAACTTGTTATGATTGTTAAAATTTCCTTTTTCATTTATCGAGCCCAGTTTTTCTTTTCCAAACTATATCTTCCACTTTATTGTCAACATTCAGTTTACGTGCCAAAACAAAAAAATAGTCACTAAGACGGTTTATATAAGCCAACAGATTGTCATCCACATCCGCACCTGATTCAACCAGACGCAATATACAGCGTTCAGCTCTACGGCATACTGTACGGCAAACATGAGCAAAAGCAGCAGCACGTGAACCTCCAGGTATCACAAACAGTTTCAACGGAGGAGCAAGAGTCTTTAGCCTGTCGATCTCCTTTTCCAACTCCAAAACCATCTCAGATGTGACAATGTTTCCTTCCCTTATCTCCCGTTTAGAGTTGTCTGTAGCCAGATATCCAGCCACTATGAACAGTTTGATCTGAACATCCAACAGGTATTGCACATCCACAGAATCGTCGCAGTATGTCATCAGCACTCCAACGTGTGAGTTCAATTCATCCACTGTGCCGTAACTCTCCAACCTTTCACAGCATTTGCTTACTCGCTGTCCACCGACCAACGAAGTTTGTCCCTTATCTCCCGTCTTTGTGTAAACCTTCATTATTTAATCAGTTTATAATATTTTGGCTCGTAATGAGGCAACAATTCAGGATGAAAAGCCTTAACGAAATCAGCTAATATATAATGAGGCTGAACTCCACCAAGCTCTCGGTAAGGAGTCTCACTCAGATTACAGAACACAACCTGCTTATTCTTGAATGCCTCCATCGTGGCATAGCGTTCATCCTCAGCAGCAAGATCAGCAAGAGTGAACTCGCCATTGTGTGCTCCGTCAGTTTGCCAGAAATCAGCTTTCAATCCCTTGGCATAAACAGATTCAAAATCCTCTGTCACGCCACCAGACTCTGTATTGTCTCGCATGACATATTCGGCTCCAGCATCATTAAATATCTGAGCCATATAACTTTTGCCACCGACATAATACCATCCATCACGAATCTGTCGGCCAGATACGACCGTCGGCATCTTGTCTGTTTTTTTGTCGGCAACCTCATTCTTCAATTTTAGATATTTGGCTTCAATATCTGCAAATACGGCATTGGCACGACGTGTCTCACCTGTAAGCAGACCTACCATCTTGATCCACTCAGCCTGTCCCAACGGATCCGTCTCCTTATAACCATGATGCGGAATCAATGGAATGCCACAATCCTTCAACACTTCGAATCCACCATGTTTGCTTGCAGAGACGAAGATGAAATCAGGCTTTGATGCGACTACCGATTCCAGATCAAAATTCCCTTCCTTACCAATCTTTACCGTTTTTCCACTCTTGATCTGTTCCTTCATTTTCGACGAAAACAGATTCTTTAACGAGTTCATGCCCACAATCTTATCTTCCAGGCCAAGAGCCTCAAAATTACCAAGTTGTAGAGCAGTTGTGCAAATGAAGCGATTTGATGGGTCGGTGATTACAATCTCTTCCTTTTTGCTCATCTTAGCATTCGGATCAGGATTACTGATATATAGATGTACACCATCCGACTGATAATCAACCTTTAGTCCTTTTGCATACTTTATCACTATAGTGTCGCTGTACTCATCACTGTGTGCTAACACAGAATCCTGCTGTGCGAACAACTCGTCCGCAGAGCAATTCATCTCCTTATTCCCGTGATTATCACAAGAATACAAACATGTGACTGTAACAATAAAAAATAAAAATCTCTTCATCTTTTAAACCTCAAAATAGGGCACATCGGGATTTTACCCCCGACTACCCTATTCTAATTAAATTAATAAATACTTTCTCACAGAATCATATGCTTATTCCTCTGGATACATTGAATGGTATGCATCCTCAAGAAAATCAGCATTCTTTGTATGTGAAATCCATACATTCAATACGCCAGGAATCTCCAAAAGACCTTGAGGCTCATTGTTTGAACCCAATGGCACATTTGTAGTGTAACCGTTATGAGAGAAATACTCATACCAGCTGTCATCCTCGCCTTCCTCGTTGTTCCAGTAATCATCTCCCTTACCTGCCATATCATTATGAGCATGGTCTCCGGCAATTGACATCAAACAGTGCAAATACAGATTTCCTGATGTTTTGCCAGCATTCTTCATGTTCTCATGCACATCATACTTGTATGTGTTAGGAGCATCAACAGTACCTACAAAATAGTTTTCGCTATACTTCTTAAGCGCTGTCTCCAACTGAGAATAACGGATATTTGCCTTGAATGAATCATAGTTGTCTGGATTACCATGACCCATGAAAGCGACAACACCCTGTGCAGCCTCATTCTTGCATAGCTCATTCAATTGTTTTGCGACTTCATCCACATCATTGCCAGCTCCCTCGTATGTATTCAACAGTGGCATACCCAAGAAAATGGCTTTTTCCTCATCCAACTTTGCCAAATACTCATCGTCAAGATGGGCAGACGCGATGTAACCGTTGTTCATAAACTTCTTCACACATGACACTACATTAGCAAACTCCTCTCCTGGGATAACCTGCAACGACTGTACATAGATCTTGCTGTACTTTGCAGCTCCAATAGCATGCAACAAATAACGTGGCTCATAGTAGTCGCGAGACTCTCCATTCTCACCTGCACTCGCACGGTTGATACAAATGTCGGAAGAGAAACAAAAATATACATCAGCATTTGGGAAAGCCTCCTCATATGCCTTCTTTGTAGCGTCGAACGCAGCAAATGAATTGCTCCATGTCGAACCGAAAGCGACCAACAAAACAGCCTCATTCTTGCCAGATGTAGCCTTCTGTTCAGCTACGATCTTGTCGTTAACACCATACTCTGAAATGATGTTGTTTGCACCATTTTCATCATCCTCACAGGATGTGAACATTGATGTAGCGGCCAACGCTGCCATCAAAAGAAATGATCTAATCTTCATTTTCATTATTGTTTTTTAAGACTTTTGTTTTATATGCTTTAAGTTTTTTTCCTTGCTTGAAACGGACAGTGAAGTTTCCAAACACTTTTGTGCCAGAACTTTTTGTACCCAAATGATATGGATGCATTGTACGGTCAACATAATTGAATATGTTGTCGACACCTAAATCCACACGATAGGTGACTTTCTTGTTTTCATTGCCGAAATCATGCGTCGTGTTCAGACGATACAGCTGGAACGGTTTTCCATTCCCATTATTTTCATAATATCGCATACTGCTTCCACGATTGTTTAGGTTTATACCCAATTTATACACAGACGTGAACCTGTGTGTGTATACAGCTGACGCTCTCCATTTGTGGTGAGCCATTCCGTCGATCACAACCTCCTTCATCTTATCATGGTCGGAGTCATAAAGATTTGCCTTTGTATCAAGATAACTGTATGAAGCGTTCAACGTAAGATCACCAAACACTTTATATGACACGTTCACATCCCCGCCCCATGTCTGCGCGTTCTCCATATTCTTATACATACGTGCCTGCACCTTTCCACTTCCGTCGCCCATATAGGCCATCTGCACATTTGAAGGGATCTCTTCAACTGGGACATTTACAAGTGCGATCATGTTGTCAAGTTTATTATAGTAACCTGTCACCGACACTGTCACACGTTGTCCACGATATTCCCCGGAAGCACTCCAATAGTTGCTAGTCTGAGGTTTTAGGTTCAAGTTACCCATATTGAATATCGTGCTGCTTCCCATCACATGCAGATAACGGTAGTACATCTCCTTAACAGTCGGTGTCTTGAAACCCTGACTCCATCCAAGTCGGATACGGAAATCTCCCAAAGAAAACATTGTGCTGACCTTAGGTGTGACTCTGACACCGAACCCCTCGTTCACAACCAGTCGCAATCCAGTTGTGACATTGAACCATTTTATCCAGTCGAACTCATCCTGGACGTATGCCGCGGCAGTCATGTCGCTGGCTGATCCGTCTACCGTTCTTAATGGAGCATGCAGATAGTCCCAACGGTACTCCAGTCCACTGTTCAAAGTGTTTTTGTAAGGAAGATGGAAGATACTTTTGGTTTGAGCCATGATGCGTTGCTGGTCGCTCTGCAGATTCTTCTGTCCGGGGTAAAATGGCACCGAATACCACTCATTATTCATCTCACCATACTCTTCGCCATTAAGTTTCATGTATTCGTACGTGCGAGCGGTATACTTATAGTAATAGTCGTGCAGATTCCAGTCGACGTCGAAAGTAAACACATCTTTCTTCTTTTCATTAAACTCCCACTTGCCTCCACACGATGCACTTGCGTTACGGTACATCAGGTTATATGTGTACACATCACAACTTGGGTACTTGCCATCTGTAGGACGGAATATAGTCTTGGTGTAATATGAACCGTCGGCATAAAATTCAAGATTTTTCTTCGGATTGTAGGTCAGGCGTTCCGCGATCTGCCAATTGGTATATTCGTTGACTGTTTTTGTACGTGTGTCCTCCAAAATCTTTCCCTCGGCAAACTGTCTGGCGGTGTTCTGCCATCCGTCAGTATGTTGCAACTGGAAATTTGTATAGCTGGTGACTTTGCCGACACCAATATTCACGCCATTATGTTGGCGCAGATCATTATACATGCCATATCTGGTGGAATTCTCCAATTGCAGACCCTCTTTTTCTCTCTTCTTGGTGATAATGTTTATGACACCAGCCATGGCATCACTGCCATACAAGGCCGACTGAGCACCCTTAACAATCTCTATGCGGTCAATGTTGTGAGGATCTATCAATCCGAGGTCGTTCTCTCCTCCCACGTCGCCATGGATGCGCTTTCCATCTATAAGGATCAGGATATAATTATTGCCAAGTCCATTAAGCTGCATCTGACTGCCCATATCTCCCTGATCGAACGCAAAAGAGGCGGTCAGGCCACTTATGATATCCTGTATGGAGCTTCCTCCATAGCTGTCGAGCATCTTTCTGGTTATGACTTCCGTTTGAACAGGAGCATCCTTCAGCAAACGCTCCGTTCCAGTACCTGTGATAACAACCTCATTCAGGACAACATCTTTCTCTTGATGCTGTCCACGACTGTGCTCTTCCTGCGCCACCAATGACATAGGAACATGACACAGCAAGCCCATTAAGGCAAAATGTGTGAATCTATATAATTGCATAAGTAGATGACCCCTATCCTGGGAGTTTGTTATCACTTAATTAGACGTGGCAGGTATTCTGGCTTCCCTCCAAGTCAACGCCTTCCCAACACAATTGTCAGTGACTTTATTGTTGACTCTACATCAATGGGGTTACAGCTGCAGGAACAGCTCAGGTCTTACACCTGATTCCCTTGCACATGGTATAATCACCATGTTACCAAATCCGGTGCAAATTTAGTCATTTTATCAAGACTTTAATATCTTTCCTTAACTTTATATTATTTTTCTCCCGAATTTTCAACCACAAAAAAATCAAAAAACAAAATCTAAACTGTTGCACTCTTTTTCAATTTTTTTATAATTTTGCACAACGAAAAAACAAGATTAATTGCGATAGTGTTCCAAAAGACACGAATTGAATTAACAATCCTGACTCACTAACAGCGTGAAAGAACTTGACATTAAAAGATTAAAAATGGCCAATTTCTTGCTGGCGTTATATCTTCTGATACTCGCCGGTAGCTTCTTGCATTTCCATGATTTGCAGGAAGAGACAGTCATTTTTGGATGTCAAGACAATTGTCACAAACATGAGCAGTGTCATGGTCACCTGACCAAGTGGGCTCCAACTCATGACGATTGTTTCCTATGTGATTTCTTCCACGAATCAATTATTATTCCACCCCTATTCTCTTTCTCGGCAGCACTACCTGAGATTTACGACCCTATTCTGTGGTCGTCAGATGACGCTATTTCTCGCATCGTCTGCATGCCGAGCCAACGTGCACCACCCGTCTTTTGTTAATTTTATTTCTATAATTAACTGAAGGAAGATACTGTCATCTTCTTAACAAAAGACAAATACAATGAGGATAAAACATACCATTTGGGTTGTTCTACTGGTATGCCTTTCATCCCTGACTGTTTGTGCGCAAAATATCGATCTGGCAGACACATTCCAACTAGAAGAGATTGTCGTTGCGGGCGTTAGAAAACCTGTGACGGAAGTGGCCGTGCTACCCGCCGTCAACATCGCTTCTGAAGAGATCAATCTGCACATGGGTCACAGCCTGATGGATGCGCTCTCCCACACGGAAGGAGTGCAGGCCATGGATATCGGTGTGGGTTTCAGCAAACCGATGATCCGTGGATTGGGCTTTCAGCGCGTCGTAGTCTCGGATAATGGCGTAAAACAAGAAGGACAACAATGGGGAGCCGATCATGGACTTGAGATTGATGCTTTCCATGTAGACGGTGTTGTGGTCATCAAAGGACCTGCATCTGTATTATACGGCAGCGATGCGATGGGTGGTGCGATTGAGATTCTGCCCCCTATCATTCCATATCAGGACACGTTGTCGGGAGAGATCCTGTTCCAACACCAAAGCGTATGCTCTGGGTTGAGCGGTTCTGCCATGCTAGCGATCAAACATAAAAGAGTCTATTCTCAGATCCGCTATACTGAACGCCACTGGGGAGACTATCGCGTACCTGCTGACAGTTTCACCTATCTGAGCATGAGACTTCCAATTCCTGATAGACATTTAAAGAATACTGCGGGAATGGAACGCAGTGGCAACTGTCTGCTCACATTCCGTAACAAACGTTACGAAGGACGGTTGAACATAAGTGACAACTATCAGAAAGCCGGATTTTTCAGTGGTGCCCACGGCATCCCCAACAACAGTAATATGCAGTCGGACGGGGACAAGTGGAATATCGACTTGCCGTACAGCTTGGTCAACCACCTGAAAGTGTCGAGCACCAACAAGTGGACTTCTGAGAAGACTCAGATGATGTTTGTGATGGCTTACCAAAAGAACCACAGAGAGGAATGGAGCAAATTCCATACCCATGTGATCGGCCAGCAAGCACCGGCTGTTGATCCAGACAAGGAGCTGATGCTTGATCTACAGACCATCTCCGCCAAACTGCAGTTTCGCTATACCCCATCCGACCTATGGGAACATTACGCTGGCATCTCCACCTCATTTCAGAACAATGAGATCGGTGGATACAGTTTTCTGATCCCTGCGTACCGTCGCAAAGAATATGGTGCATATTATCTTGTGAACTATAAGCCGAGCGACGTGTGGGCATTCAATGCCAGTGCCAGATACGACATCAGCCATATCCACACAGAGGCCCATGGTCAGGATGTTGGAGAGGTTGAGCGTGACTACCACGATTATTCATTGGCAGTGGGAGCGGTGTTCACCCCGAAGGATGGGCACGAATGGAGAGGATCAATCGGACGTGCCTACAGACTCCCGTCGGCTAATGAACTGACATCCAACGGAGTGCATCACGGAGCGTTCCGCCATGAGTTGGGCGACAGCACACTTGTCGGCGAGCAGGGATGGCAGGCAGATTTGTCTTATTCTCTACGCAAGAAAAGAGTTGATATGAGTATATCTCCTTTCTTCAGTTACTATCCACATTTTATCTCATTGCATCCTACAGGACAGTGGTCTATGTTGCCAGACGCAGGACAGATCTACCAATATGTGGATGCTCCAGCGACATTCTTTGGAGGAGAGGTGCGTGTCAAAGTGAAACTTGTGCGTGATCTGCACTATGAGTTTTCTGGTGAGTATGTGCATACATACGACCACGATTCACACACAGCCACCCCATTCTCCCCTCCTGCCACTATGCGCAACACCATAAGCTGGGAGCGTAAAAGATGGCAGGCGTATGCGGAATGCCAAAGCGTCGCCACACAGACACGAGTGTGCCATAATGAGGACGAGACTCCAGGATACAATCTGTTGAATGTGGGAGGCAAGGTTGAGTTTCCGGTATCTTCAAGAAAACTTTCTTTGCATGTAAACGCGAGAAACCTACTCAACACTTACCATCTTAATCATCTTAATTTTTACAGGAAAATCGATCTGCCAGAAGCAGGAGTCGATATCCAATCAACAATTCGTTTTACATTTTAAAAATTGACAAAAATGGGAAAAAATATTTTCTTTTACGTTCTTTCAGTTGTTTTGTGTTTCTCATTCTATGCTTGTTCGGAAGACGATGCGGACACAACAAAACCAGTCATCATGCTCGACGAGCCAGAAGATGGCGATTCACTACGTATCGGAGAGAGTGTGCATTTTGAGGCTGATTTTTCCGACGACGAGGCTCTTGGCAGCTATCTGATTGAGATCCACAACAATTTTGACGGACACAACCATAAAGTGTCATCCACAAGAGCGGAAGAGACTGTACCATTTTCTCTAAAGAAGTCGTATGATTTGAGCAATCTGCGCAACACACACGTTCACCATCACGACATTGTGATTCCAGAGAACGCAACTCCAGGTGCATACCACTTGGTTGTATATTGCACAGACGCTGCAGGAAACCAGTCTATGGTGGCTCGTGACATCATTCTTTCATTGGACGCAGAATCACACCACCATCACCACGACGGCGACGATGATGACGATGATCACGAGTAATGGCGGATCATCTAACATCCTCCATAGTGCGAGCCATAAGCAAGCACTTAATAAAAAACATTATTTAATATCGAAAAAAGGGTTAACTCTCATCAAGAGATAACTATAAATAGAGCCGCGGACTGGTTATTGATTAATCAGTCCGCGTTTTTTTTTATTATAGCACCAAGAGTGCGACATAATAATAGTATAAGATATGAAAATTATGCCTTCAATACCGAATTGCATCACATATTTCCAGAAAAAACGCAGCAAAAACCGTTCATTTCACCCTATAACCACCGTCTTTCACATAATCAAAATCTACCATCAAAACATATCAAAGAATAATCTTCTACCAATTGTGTCGAATATAGGCTAAACGGAGTATAGTATACTATTATTCTTTCATTATATAGTTTTTATATCCGTTGTTTCAATTTTTTTTTCGTGAGGTTATAAAAAGCCATAATTTTGCAAGTGTAAAAAGGAAACAAACTTAAAAATATAAAACTATGGCTAAAATTATTGAAAGTACACTCGAGTTGATTGGCAATACGCCACTTTTGAAACTCAACAATTATTCAAAGAAAGCAGGTGTTAACAACGCTACTTTGTTGGCTAAGTTGGAATACCTTAATCCTGCTGGTTCAGTGAAAGATCGTATCGCTCTTGCGATGATCGAGGACGCTGAGAAAAAAGGCATCTTGAAAGCTGGTGCAACTATCATCGAACCAACTTCTGGTAACACAGGTATCGGTTTGGCTGCTGTGGCTGCAGCTAAGGGTTACAAGGCTATCTTGACATTGCCTGACACAATGAGCGTAGAGCGTAGAAACCTTTTGAAGGCTTACGGTGCAGAGATCGTCTTGACTGAGGGTGCTAAAGGTATGAAGGGAGCTATCGCTAAGGCTGAGGAGTTGAACAAGGAGATCAAGGGTTCTGTAATCTTAGGTCAGTTCGTCAACCCTGCTAACCCTGAGGCTCACCGCGCAACTACAGGTCCTGAGATTTGGGATCAGACAGACGGTAAAGTTGATATTTTCGTAGCTGGTGTAGGTACTGGCGGTACATTGACAGGTGTAGGCGAATACTTGAAGTCAAAGAATCCAAATGTAAAGGTAGTTGCTGTTGAGCCTGCGACATCACCAGTATTGTCTAAGGGTACAGCTGGAGCACACAAGATCCAGGGTATCGGAGCAGGTTTCGTTCCAGACACATTGAACACAAAAATTTACGACGAGGTGATCGCCATCGAGAACGATGATGCATTCACTGAGGGAAGAAACTTTGCTATCAGCGAAGGCGTTTTGGTAGGAATCTCTTCAGGAGCCGCTCTTAAGGCTGCATCAATCTTGGCTAACCGCCCAGAAAACAAAGGAAAGAACATCGTGGTTCTTCTTCCAGATTCAGGTGACAGATACTTATCAACTGCGTTATTCTCAAATAACTAATTCATAATCTTAACATTCCTTCCGCATATTCCGACGGTTTTCATGCCGTCGGAAGGGGGATTGTTATCTTATCATAACAGTCTTCCCGCAATCAGTTAACCCATATTTATTAACGTATCTTCTATATGCATCCGATGATAGAAATGTTGTCGGGAGGGGATTTTATATCTAAAAATTATGACTGAGAATCAAGAGAAATTACGCAATAATCACCCGTGCTTTGCAACAAAGCCAGGTAATCTAGGAAGAATCCACTTGCCCGTCAGCCCAGCATGTAACATCGGTTGTCGCTTTTGCAGTCGAGTGCTAAATGACACAGAAAACCGTCCGGGAGTCACATCCAAAGTGATCACACCGGCAGACAGCATAGCCATCTTGCGAAAGGCGTTGAAGATATGTCCAGATATCAGAGTGGCGGGCATTGCGGGTCCAGGCGACACATTGGCGACCGACACAGCCTTGGAGACATTCCGTTTGGTGGACAAAGAATTTCCACATCTACTTAAATGTATGAGCACCAACGGATTGCTACTCGATGAAAAGGCTGACAAGGTAATCGAGGCAAAAATCGACTCCCTGACTGTGACGGTCAATGCCATCGACCCTGAAATAGAGGCAAAACTAAACAAGTTTGTCATCTATCACGGCAAAAAATACGATGCATACGAAGGAGCCAAGATACTGATTGAAAACCAGTTGAACGGCATCCGTAAAGTGGCAGAGAGCGGTATCACAGTAAAGGTAAACACAGTGTTGGTGCCACGAATCAATGGAAGCCACATTGAGAAAATCGCAAAAACAGTCTCTTCTCTAGGTGCATCCATCTACAACATCATCCCGTTGATTCCAACGTATGAGTTGAAAGATGAAAAAGCTCCATTCTGCTTCCAGATTGAAGAGGCAAGAAAGAGTGCAGGAAAGTACATCGACGTCTTCCGCCATTGTAACCGATGCCGAGCCGATGCGGTGGGTGTTCCGGGAGTCAGCGAATTCTCAAAAGAAGTTTATTCAGACGATTTTGTAATAAGTGACACATTTTCACATGGATAACCAAAAGAAATACAATGCTTTTAGAGTAGCGGCAGCATCGACAGACGGCGGATACACAATCGACACTCATTTCGGCAGAGCCACTGAATTCTACATATATCAGTTTTTCGAAGACGAATGGGTATACGTCGAGAAACGGACAGTGGATCCAGTATGCCAGAACGGAAGCCATTCAAGAGATGCGATGCAGAAGACGGTGGATCTCTTCTCAGATTGCCAATACGTTGCAGCGTCGCGAATAGGTGCAGGAGCCAACGCTCTTCTGACTCAGAAAGGAATCGTAGCGATGGCATTGCCTGGCGACCTGATTGAGGCATTGAACAAAATTCATACATACAACGAAATTCAAAACTTATTTAATTAATTATTCACCAGCCACTCTCGCGTGGCAAAAAACTAAAACAAAATGGGAGAAATCAGACAGATAGCAATTTACGGTAAAGGTGGTATTGGTAAGTCGACTACGACTCAGAACTTAACAGCAGGATTGGTAGAGCATGGAAAGAAAGTGATGGTGGTGGGCTGTGACCCTAAAGCCGATTCAACACGTCTTTTGTTAGGCGGTCTTGCTCAGAAAACAGTATTGGATACTATTCGCGACGAGGGTGAGGATATCACACTTGACAGAATCATGAAGGAAGGATTCGGCGGCACACGTTGTGTTGAGTCTGGTGGTCCGGAGCCAGGAGTTGGATGTGCAGGTCGTGGTATCATCACGTCTATCAATATGTTGGAAAACCTAGGAGCTTACACAGACGATTTGGACTATGTGTTCTATGATGTCTTGGGAGACGTGGTCTGTGGAGGTTTCGCAATGCCTATACGTGAGGGAAAAGCTAAAGAGATCTATATCGTGGCATCAGGAGAGATGATGGCCCTTTACGCTGCCAACAATATCGCAAAAGGTATCCAGCGTTATGCAAAGACTGGTGGTGTACGTCTTGGTGGTATCATCTGTAACTCAAGAAATGTAGACCGTGAGTTGGACTTGCTTAGAGCGTTCGCTAAGGAACTTGGAACTCAGCTAATTCACTTCGTGCCTCGTAACAACATTGTACAGCGCGCTGAGATTAACAAGAAGACAGTTATCGAATACAAACCAGATTCTGATCAGGCAGATGAGTACAGAAATCTAGCAAAGGCTATCATTGAAAATAAAAGCTTTGTGATCCCTACTCCAATGACTTCTGAACGCTTGGAAGAGATTCTTCTTGAATATGGTCTGATGGATAACGCAGACGACTATAGAATCTAATTAAGAGTTTAGAGTTAAGAATTAAAATTAAAAGTCAACATGCTATGAGTTACAAGATTGCGGTTGCCACATCGGACGGACTGAATGTCGATTTGCATTTTGGCTCAGCTCCAAGCTTCGATATTTATGATGTTGACGGCATTGATTTTTTGAAGGTTGAAACAAGAAAAGTCCCCACTGCACCGGAACAGGAATATTATTACATAGCTGGGAATGAAGGATCCGGCTCATGCAATTCCGGTTGTGGTTCGGGCTGCGGGTCAGGAAGTGGCAATGAATGCAATTCAGGTTGTAACTCTGGCTGTGGCACAAAAAACGGTTGCGGTGGCGGAGAAAAGTCAGAATCCGTAGAAATGCTTTCAGACTGTAGATGCGTGGTTTGCAAGAAAATAGGACGCAATATTCTGAAACAATTTGAACGGAAAGCCATCTCAGTTTTCGATGTCGAATTGCCAATCAAGGAGGCCTTGTCCAAGATTGTCAGCTACTACAACAAACTAGACGAGAGAAAACTGAAATTTAAGAATCAGGAAGACTAAAACAAATTTAATATGGCGAACAGAATAAACTTGAATATGACCACCGTCGAGAACCGTGAATTACGACTCGGCACAATCATCGGATGGGATGGTTCGGCAAAGGAATTGATCGAACAATCCGCATACGACGAGCGAAGCATCAAGAAGCATGGTGGGTGCAAAGGTGCAGGACAAGGTTGTAGACTTTGCGAATTGCAGAGTCCGTTGAACCAAGAGACGATGTGTTCCAATGCCATCGTACAATGTCAGATCGGTAACCTTACCGACTGTGTCTTGATCAACCACGCACCGATCGGTTGTAGTAGTGAGGATGCAAAGTTTAACCTTTCAATGCACAATGGTCTCAGACGTCGTGGCAAGCCTCAGCAGAACACATTGAATATCAGCACCAACCTACAAGAGAAAGACATGGTGTTCGGTGGTAGTGCAAAACTTCGTCAGGCCATCCGCATCGCCAAGGAACGTTACAATCCGAAAGCAATATTCATCGCCATGGCTTGTGCGACAGCCATCACAGGTGAGGATATCGACAGCGTTGCAGAAGAGATGGAGCCTGAGGTTGGTGTTCCAATCATACCATTGCACTGTGAGGGATTCAGAAGCAAGCATTGGAGTACAGGTTTCGACGTCGCTTTCCACGGCGTTTTGAGACAGATTGTCGAGAAGCATCCAAAGAAGAAACAGAAAGATCTAATCAACATAATCGCTCTTTGGGGAACAGACTGGTTCTCTGATTTGTTGAAACCACTTGGTTTGCGAGTTAATTATCTTTTGGACTGTGCCTCATACGAGGAGATCCGTCAGGCATCAGAGGCTGTTGCAACAACTACTTTCTGTGAGACACTCGGAGGTTACATGGGAGCAGCGTTGGAAGATCAGTTCGGTGTGCCACAGATCGACGCTCCACAGCCTTACGGTATCAAAGGAACAGACGCATGGTTGAGAGCCATTGCCAAAGTCGTAGGCAAAGAGAAAGAGGCAGAAGAGTTCATTGAAAGCGAGCACAAACGTATCGCTCCGAAATTGGCGGAGTATCGTGAGTATTTCAAGGGTAAATACGGAATGGTGCTAACTGGTTCAGCATACGCCCATGGTTTGATCAGTGTATTGGCAGAGTTGGGCATCAAGAATGAGGCTGCACTCGTATTCCACCACGACCCTGTTTATGATGGTGCAGGTAAGAACCAAGACACATTGAAAGAGTTGGTTGAGACATACGGAGACATACCACACTACACAGTCAGCAAGACACGTGCATTCCAGTTGCCTCAACTGTTGAAACGAGTAAAGACAGATTTCTTGATCATACGTCACCCAGGACTTGCATCAGTGGCTGGACACCTTGGAGTGCCAACTTTCGCACTAGGAGACGAGCATATTCCAGTAGGATATGATGGACTATTGCGTGTGGGAGAGATTTTGAAAGGAGTGTTGGCACGAACAAAGTTCAACAAGACACTTCAACGCCATGTCAGCTTGCCATACAACGACTGGTGGTTTAGCCAGACAGACCCATTCAAACTCACAAACGACAAGACTGTATTTGAAGAGATTGAAAAGAAACTCGGTGAATAAATAATTTTAGCAGAAGAGGCATGAGAGTATTATTTAATGAAAATATTATGTATTGTGCCTCTTCATTTTCAAAACCATCAAAAGATTCAATCAAATGAGCGAAATACAAAAGAAGAAACCTTCGGTGATATCCGATGTCAGATATGCTTGTGCGGTGGGTGCGACCAACACCGTAGTTGCCATCAAAGGTGCGGTTCCGATCGCCAACTGTAGTCCCGGTTGTCAGTTGAAGACGACAGCGATGTTGACTTTTGAAAACGGCTTTCAGGGAAGTATCGCGGCAGGTGGTGGTAACATGCCAAGCTCCAACGCAACAGAAAACGATGTGGTGTTCGGTGGTATAAAGACACTTGACAACCTTATCAAATCAACATTGAAAATTTACAAGGGCGATCTTTTCGTAGTTCTTACCGGATGTACAGGAGAGCTTATCGGAGATAACGTTCCTGACTTGGTAGGACGTTATCAGAAAGCAGGATACCCTATCGTCTACGCAAACACAGCAGGATTCAAAGGGAACAATCTCTTCGGACATGAGGCTGTTGTAGATGCCATCATCGACCAATTCGTAGGAGATTATGACGGAGAAAAGAAGAAAGGTCTTGTAAACCTTTGGTTTGAGACTCCTTATTATAACCATAACTGGAGAGGTGACTATCAGGAACTTGCACGTATCCTCCGTGGTGCAGGCTTAGAGGTGAACGTGCTTTTCGGCCCTGAAAATCCAGGTGTTGAAGCATGGAAGAAGATTCCACAGGCTCAATTCAATCTTGTTGTTTCCCCATGGGTTGGTGTCAAGAATGCTGAGCATCTCCAGAAGAAATACAACCAACCATACCTGCACATCCCTGAGATTCCAGTCGGTGAGGAAGCTACAGCTAAATTCATCCGTCAGGTGGTTGAATATGCAGGAATCGACAAGACTCAATCAGAAGAGTTCATCAAACAGGAGGCAGAGGTTTATTACTACTACCTTGAGCACTTCTCTGAATTCTTTGCAGAATACTGGTATGGAATGCCAAGTGAGTTTGTAGTGACAGCAGATGCGGCATACGCATTGGCTTATTCTAAATTCTTGGCAGACCAGATCGGTTTGATTCCAAAGAAGGTGATCATCACAGACAAGACACCAGAAAAGTTCCGTCCAGCAATTTCGGACTACTTCAAAAACAACATCTCTGAAGGCGTTAGTATTGATGTCGTATTCGAAGAGGATGGTTACGAAGTAGAAAAACTGATTGAGGAGGTAAATTTCACATCTGGAAAGCCATTGATTCTCGGAACATCTTGGGAATTGACTCTTGCCAACAAGAAAGGAGCATTGTTCTTTGAGATCTCTACTCCATCGTCGGAGACTCTCATCATCAACCGTTCTCACATCGGTTATAAAGGAGCATTGCAATTCTTGGAACGTATCTACAGTGCTTCCGTAGGAGGCAAATAACCAAATAAAAAGAAGAGTTCATATTAAATGTAAAGTATCTTACATTTTTGTCTCTTATATAGTTAGTGGACGAAGCCGTTTTAGAGCTGCTATTGGAATAAAATCCAATATAAAGTTCTAAAACGGTGATTTTTTTGTTTGAGCCATCATGGTTAATTGGCTATTACATATAAAATTAACTGTTCTTCTACCCTATTTTCACCACTTTCTTATCAAATATTCTGTAAAAACAGAATTTTGAACCAGTCAAAAGAAAGAAAATCTACACAACAAGCCTTATATAGTGTTATATTCCTTATTTTCACTTTTTATTGGGCAGGACTCAATATCGCCATACCTTTGTATCAGAAAAATAAAAGTAAAGAAAATGGCAAGACTAAATAACATACAGAACATTATAGTCGCAGCAATCAAGTCGCTTCTGAACGAGGTTGTTGGCCATTCTCTTATTGTCGAAAAATCATTCGCATACATTATATCTTTCACTTCTAACAAACCATGTATGCGATGTTGTATGAATGAGTGTTGTTGTCGATGTTGTATGCCAGTGTGTTGAAATTTAAACTGGTCTTTTAAACATCAAGATTCCATCTTATAATCTAAAATCAAGTATTTTCTGACAATTGAAACTATTGGTTTCAAGTAGCTGTATTTGCAATCGCCAAATACATAAATTAATCATTTTCAGATACTTACATTTTAGAAAAATCAAAAAAAAGAAAATCATCAAAAGAATATCTGATATGGCAATTTACAGAAATGTTTTGGATATGATTGGCAACACGCCAATCGTTGAACTTACAAAATTGAATACAGGAAAGAGCAACCTCTTCTTGAAACTGGAAAATCAGAATCCAGGAGGAAGCATTAAAGATCGTACAGGCTTGAACATGATTGTACAAGCAGAGAAACGAGGAGATATCCATCCCGGTCAACTTATAGTAGAAGCCACAGCCGGCAACACTGGTTTAGGTTTGGCGTTGACCAGTCGAATGAAGGGGTACAAACTTCTGTTGGTGATTCCTGATAAGATGAGCATTGAGAAAATCAACCATCTCCGTGCACTTGGAGTCGAAACCGTAATTACAAGAAGCGATGTCGGCAAAGGACATCCTGAATATTATCAGGATTTGGCAGCACGAATCGCAAAAGAACGTGGAGGATACTACATCAACCAATTTGAGAACCCAGACAATCCTGAGACTCACGTGTTGAGCACAGGTCCTGAAATTTGGGAACAGATGGAACACAAAGTAGATGCGGTAGTGGTAGGAGTCGGTTCAGCAGGAACATTGACTGGATTGACAAAATTCTTCAAGAAAGTAAGTCCACAGACAGAATTTATTTTGGCAGATCCCAAAGGTTCAGTACTAGCCGATTACATCAATCTGAAGAAGCTACGCAATGATGCAGGATCATGGTTTGTAGAGGGAATCGGTGAAGATTACATTCCCAAACTGGCTGATTTCGACTTGGTTAAAAAAGCTTACGAAGTGACAGATGAAGAAAGTTTCACAGCCGCTCGACTTCTGTTAAGAGATGAGGGAATCTTGGCAGGTTCGTCGACAGGTACACTTCTGAGCGCTGCCCTACGCTACTGCCAGGAGCAGACAACTCCAAAACGTGTTGTCACTCTAGCATGCGACAGCGGCAACAAATATCTTTCCAAGATGTTCAACGACGAATGGTTGAAAGATAAAAACCTGACTCTCAATTTATAATTCTTAATTTTTAACTTTTTAATTGATAAAACTTATGGCTATCGGATTTTCAACAAGGGCAATACACAATGGTGAGGAGCCCGATTTCAGAGCAGGAGCAAGTGGCGACGTTGCCGTTCCTATACATTTGTCTACAACTTTTGCACGATTAAAAGCAGGCAGTCCTACAGCAGGATATGAGTATACACGTAGTCTCAACCCTACACGTAAAGCATTGGAAGAGAAGCTGGCATCTTTGGATGGAGCTAAATATGGTCTTGCATTCTCATCTGGTTTGGCTGCAGCGTCGACTATCATCATCTCACTTTTGAAAGCAGGCGACCACGTGATCGGATTCGATGATCTGTATGGAGGCACAAGACGTCTATTGAGCAATGTCTTCGTGAATTTCAATATCTCGGTATCATATGTCGACGCTACTGTCCCAGAGAACATTGAGAAAGCAGTTAAACCAGAATCAAAACTGATCTGGATAGAGTCGCCAACAAACCCATTGTTGAAGATCGCCGACATCAGAGCCATCGCTAAGATCGCAAAGAAGCATGGACTTATCTTGGTGGTAGACAACACATTCCTATCTCCATATTTCCAGAAACCACTTGATTTGGGAGCCGACGTGGTGGTTTACAGCACTACGAAATACATCGGTGGACACAGCGACGCATTGGGCGGTTCCGTCGTCTTGAATAATGAAGAATATTACAAAAAGATCGCTTACAATCAGAATGCGGTAGGAGCTGTACTTTCTCCATTCGACAGCTATTTGACATTACGTGGAGCTAAGACGCTTGCTGTACGTATGGAGCAGCATCAGAAAAATGCGTTGGCATTGGCTGAATTCCTTCAGAAATCACCAAAAATCAAACGTGTGCTTTATCCTGGATTGAAAAATCATCCACATCATGATATAGCAGCGTCGCAAACAACTGGTTTTGGAGGTGTGCTATCATTCGAATTGGAAGGAACTCTTGCTGATGCAGAAAACTTCCTTTCAAAACTTAAACTCTTCTCTACAGCTGAGAGCCTTGGAGGAGTCGAGAGCCTTGCGGAGATACCAGCCATCATGACACACGCGTCTGTTCCAAAAGAAGTACGTGAGAAAAATGGCATTTCAGACACATTGATCAGAATCTCAGCAGGTATTGAAAACACAGAAGACTTAATAGAAGATTTTCGAAAGGCGTTAGAATGAAATACATTATGTCTGTATAAAATAAACATTATGGCAAAAAAAGTAAAACCTAATTTTCAAGAGAATGTTTCAGAAACGCTCTTGATTCCTCTCTACATGAGAGCGAAAGAATCTAAAGAGGAAAATCCGATTATCGTCGACAAGACATCGGAATCAATTCTTTCGATGGTAGATTATGACTTTAGTAAGTTTTTTACAGATGTACGATGTCAGTTATGTATTTCATTCAGAACAAGATATTTTGATGATGCGGTCAGGAAGTTTGTGGCAAGATATGACGACGCTGTTGTGGTGCTGATCGCATGTGGATTGGATCCACGTGTTGAACGTATCGCTCTAAGCAAGGAATATCAGGTGTATGAGTTGGATTTTCCGGATGTGATCAATCTCAGAAGACAATTCCTGCCAGAGTCTTCAAACAACAAATATATCACGGGAGACATAACGAATGACGGATGGATCAAAGCCATCAAGGCAGAACATCCTAATGGTCATTTCCTCTTTATCTTAGAGGGTATTGCCATGTATCTTACGGAGGAGCAGGTGAAGCGATTCTTCAAAAACATTGACGATAACTTCGACCATGCGGAGATTCACGTAGAGCGCATGAACAAATACTTGAGTAAGCGTACTCATCTCCACGAATCAGTCAACAACACCAACGCTACATTCAGTTGGGGATGCGACGATCCGAAAGAGATAGAAAAGTGGAGCAGCTCGTTTAAGCTGAAGAATGAATATTATTACTATTCAGACGAATACAAACAAATCCGCAAGAGAATCGGATTAAAGGCAATTCCACTGAAATATATTCCGGCATACAGTCGTTCGTTGGGTATATGGAGTTACGTGAAAAACAAAAAGTATCTTAGAATGTGTTGCTAATCCAGTAAACGTTCATATAAAAATTATAAAATCAATTCCACACCTCATCTTCTGAAAAAGATGCTGGTGTGGAAAAACAAAAAGAAACACATAAATTCCAAGCATTCCTTCTTTCGAGGCTTATGACCTTCGGAATGCAAAAGGATTTATGGCAAATCAAAAAAACACGGTCATAAAACAATTAACTACAACTGTTAAAGTTGCCGTTCGGGCAGACTATATCCCTTGAGATATAGAAAAAGAGAGTTTATCATAATCCATCTAATTAAAAATCAACGAGAATGAAAAAGTTTTATCATATTTTAGGATTAATCTTACTGAATACAGTAATAGTAAGTGCACAGAATGTTTCTACAGAGACTGT
>CACZOA010000060.1 GCA_902782665.1 uncultured Bacteroidales bacterium | reverse complement strand
CGACATCCTTTTTGATTTGGAAATGGACGGAATTGTCAGAGAAACGATGGGAGGCGGATATGAAGTTTAAATTCAGAATGCTAAATTCAAAATGCTAAATTGTCGGGAAACACGATGGCGGATCTTTCCGAGGAGACGAGTGTCATGTTCCATTTGAGATTCGCATGTTCCAAGCCATTTACAAATTCTCATTTCAAAAAGTGTGTGTGTTTCCTGAATTTTGTATTTTATAGAGAATGAAAATATAGATTTTATCGATTTTGTATTTTATAGAATATAAAAATGCGGATTTCCTGAATTTTGTATTCTATAGAGAATAAATTTATTAATTTTGTAAAGGATATACATTATGGAAGATATGATAGCAGTTCTCAGACAAAGATATATAGATAAGATTGAGCATCATCTTGGAAAAAATATGATAATAATTCTGACTGGTCAACGACGAGTCGGAAAGAGCTATATTCTTCGTTTGTTCAAAGACAAAGTTTCTGAAAATGAGGAAAATAACATTATCTATATAAACAAAGAGAAGCATGCGTTTGAGAATATCCGTACGTATCAGGATCTAAATGCATATATAGACGAACATAGAAATCTTGATAAAAAGAATTATATTCTCGTCGATGAGATTCAGGACATCGAGAGCTTTGAGAAGAGTGTACGCAGTTATTATGATGAACCCGATGTTGAAATTGTGATTACTGGTAGCAATTCAAATATGCTGAGTAGTGATCTAAGTAATAAGGTAGGAGGCAGATATAAAGAAATATATGTGCAATCTCTTAGTTACGAGGAATTTATGACTTTTCATAAACTTGCGGATAGCGATGAGACTCTTTCCAAATATATCCAGTTTGGAGGCCTTCCTGGATTGATACGTTATGGCCTTGACGAGGAGGATGCACGAGAATATCAGATGGATGTTTTCAATACGGTTCTGCTAAAAGATGTCATTATGCGTAGCCAGATTCGCAATGTCCCATTTTTGGAGAATCTTATCAGATTTTTGGCGGATAATACAGGCAAGATAATTTCAGCCAACAGTATTGCCAAGTATATGAAGTCGCAGGGAGAGACAATCACGTCTGCTGCTATAATCAACTACATGAAGGCTTTATGTGATTCGTATATGATTCATAAAGTGAACCGTTATGATATACATGGAAAGAAATTGTTTGAGAGTAACGACAAATTCTACTTTGAAGATAATGGAATACGTAATCTTCTTGCAGGAGGTAGACGTGAGGGTGATATTGAGAAAGTGATTGAAAATGTGATATATAATCATCTGATCAGGCTTGGATACGAGGTGACGGTGGGGCAACTACAGGCTGGTGAGATTGATTTTGTCTGCAATAAGTCAGATGGAAGCCGAGCATATATTCAGGCTTCATATATCATAGCTGATGAATCCACACGAGAGCGAGAGTTCGGCAATCTCCACTCCATTAAAGACAATTATCCCAAATATGTCATCTCAATGACACCGCTGGTTTCCAAGTCCGACGACGATGGAGTGACACATCTAAGTTTGAGAAATTTCTTGTTGGAAGGATTGAACTAAAGCCATCGTCTCATCATCTCATGACTTCGTCACGGGTTACTCTCACTTTGTTCGGTAACGTCTTTCAGACGAAAAAGATGGCATTGTCAGTCATAAAATAGGACAAAACCATTGGATTTTTATGCTTTTTTAATCAATAAAATTATGAAATTGTTATTTTTGTGATGTGAGTCCAATTTTGTTAGATATGAATTCCGATTGTAGAATTTGAAAATAGTTTTACAATCTTTATATACTCGAAAGTAATCTTGTTTGTGTCTAAAAATAATAATATGAAAAATTTCTTACTATTATCGACTATATGTTGTTGCGCATTAGTCAGTTGTGGTGGTCCAAATAACAGCAACGGTCAGAATTCTGAAAGCAAAGCAGATACGTCTGTTGTAGTAGAACAGAAAGATACAGTGTCTGAATCTGTAGAGAAAGCGGATCTTTATACGATGACAGACGGAAAGTTTTTCGACTTGAAGGGAAATGTGAAGAAGTGTGTGGTATCTGTTTACGCTGCCGACGAGAATGGCAATCCGGAATCCTCAAAAGCGGAGAGTGAGACAACAATTGAGTTTGACGCTGATGGTAAATATTCCGTTCATTCAGGATATGATAACTGGGACTGTGTCCGCAACGACAATGGTTCGATAAATAAGTTCACTTGGTATTGCAGTGATTTTGGTGTTACGTTTGTAGACTCAGTTTCTTACAACAATGCTGGCTTCCCACTTACATTTTCGTCAAATAATCTGGGACATCAGACTTTCACTTTTGAGTATGACGCAGACAATGAACTGGTCTCAAAATCATCAACTGCTACGTATGAGGAGGGGGTGGAAGGCAAGACCGAGTCAAAATACAAGATTTTGAAGCGTGATGCGAAAGGAAACTGGACAAAGCGTGTGGTTGATGTGGCGGAAGGAACCAAAGAATTTGGAGCCGCAGACTTTGATTATAAGCGTTATAAATCGTTGGAGGTCAGAAAAATAGAATATTGATAAGCGATATATAGTATGATTTGTTTCAGCAATCACATAATTTTCTTGTGGTTGCTGATTTTTTATTTTGCCTATTTTCAAAAACTTGCTTAAATTTTATATCTTTGTCCTTCAAACAAAGAACATTATGTGTAATATAAGAATTTTGGCGGCTGCATTCCTTATGCAGGTTTGTGTTGTG
>CACZOA010000059.1 GCA_902782665.1 uncultured Bacteroidales bacterium | reverse complement strand
GCGCTCCCAGTTGGAGAGGCGCTCGTTCTTTTTTTTTTTTAATGATACGGCGACCACCGAGATCTACACCAGACAAAGCATTCTATGTTAAAGTAGGTTTGAACGAGACTATGACCAGCGACGACATTCTAAACGGCAACTTGATCGTTGAGATCGGTTTGGCAGCAGTACGTCCAGCTGAGTTCATCGTATTGAAGTTCTCTCACAAAGTTCAAGAGTAATTAAACAATCAAAAGGAGTAAAAAATGGCAACAAATAATTATCCGCTTCCAGTGTTTCACTTCAGCGTGAAATGGAGCGACGACGATGAGAACATCAATTTTTCTGAAGTGTCAGGACTAAACATCGAGACACAGGTGATTGAGTACAGAAACGGTGCAAACCAGGAGTACACAACATTCAAGATGCCAGGCATCAAGAAATTTCCTAACATCACTTTGAAACGTGGCACAACAGCTACAGACAACGGTTTCTACAAGTGGTGGAACACTGCAAATCTTAACACTATAGAGCGCCGCGACGTCACTATCACTCTATTGAATGAGAAGCATGAGGCAGTCGTGACTTGGAACGTGAAGAATGCATTCCCTACAAAAGTAGACTTTGGTGGATTGAAAGCCAATGGTAATGAAGTGCTAATCGAGACTCTTGAGTTGGCACACGAAGGTTTGAGTGTAGTACGCAAATAAAACAATGAAGCATGGCAGATAAGCATAGCAATGATTATTTACTTGGATTTCATTTTTCAGTATCATTTATCGGTCTGAAAAATGATGATATAAACATTCCTTTTCAAGAAGTGTCTGGTCTATCTGCCGAGGTTCAAGTTGAAGAAGTGGCAGAAGGGGGAGTCAACACATATGTGCACCGACTCCCCAAGCCTGTCAAACATGGCAATCTGATTCTGAAAAAAGCTCTGTCTCAAAGCGAAAACAATCTTACTGAATGGATCAAAGCAGCGACAGAGAATTTTGACTTCAAGACATGTCAAGTTATTGTTTCAATTCAGGGCATAAAAAATGACAGCAAAGATGGGAAAGTTGAACCACTCAAGACATGGAGTTTTGAAGGGGCTTATCCCGTCAAGGTCTCATACTCAGACTTGAGTGCCCAAAAGGGAGAATTGACAATTCAAACTTTGGAATTGGCATATCAGTATTCGAAACAAAAATAAAGTAATAAAAACTGATCATGACAATACGTATTCGAGAATTGGTTATAAAAGCTGACATTTCTGAACAAAAAAATTCCGAGCAAGAGGCAAGGAAATCTGAGGAATCAGATCCACGTCAGAAAAGAATCAGCAAGTTTATAAACAGACAAACCAAACAAAGGCAAGAGAGATAATGAGTGGATTGGAAAAAATGAAATTTGTAGCCTATCAAAAAGTAGACTACAAAGAAAAGGTCAAGAACCACAGCAAGTTCGAGGTTCAAATCAACCCCGATAATTTTGCCCGTAGTTTGAGTATAGACCAACCAGAAAACAAGGAAAGAGGCAAGAAGAATTCGAACGGACAGAACAAAAGCTACCGTTCGGAAACCTATACATTCAAATTGGTATTTGATGGCACTGGCATTGTCCCGATGAGAAAATTTGAGAGCGATGCGGACAAAACAGATGGCAGGACATTAAATGACGATTTGAACGACTTTCTTCAGGTTGTCTATTCAAATCCGACAACCGCAAATCCTAATTTTCTGATTATGACATATTGCGGTCAGGAATTCATGTGTGTTCTGAAATCATTGAACATCCAGTACACTCTATTCAGACCAGACGGAATTCCGTTGCGTATGACTTTGGACTGTTCATTCACATCCGTAAAGAAAGAAGAGGAAGAAGACAAACCGAAGCCAAAACCAAAGCCCAAACCGATACCGCCAGACAAGGAAGAGGTGCCTCCTGTAGACTGCTGTGTGTGCCCACCTCCTGGATATATACTTGTACAGGAAGACGCAACATATGCAAGCTTCAGTTCTAGCTCAGAGGGTATGGATTCGTTATTAAGTTCTTCTAACTATTAAAAATGGCAAATAATAATTCGACATACAAGCCAATAAACGAGGGATCCACATCACTTGTTATAAAGACGAATGGCAAGGAGATTGATTGCTATGCATTCATCAACTCAGTTACCGTCTACGAAGAGTTCAATCAAATAGCCAAAGCTGAGATCGTCTTTAGCGACGGTGGAACTGATGACGACTCTTTTGAAATCGGCAACTCTGACACATTCGCCTTTGGGAAAGAGATCGAGATTCTTTGCCACTATGAAGATAAGAAGCCGGCTACCATTTTCAACGGAGTGATTGTAAAGAACACAATGAGGCTCACCGGAAGTGCATCCGAATTAGTGATCAGTGCCAAGCACAAAGCTTTCCACATGACACAGATTCGACATACAAATTGTTTTTCCGACATGAGTGATAGCGACGCGATGAATGACATCATTCAGCGATATGGTATAGAAGCAGACGTGGAGGATACGACAGCAACGCATGAGACCATTATGCAATACAATGCCACAGACTGGGATTTCATCAACATGAGAGCCGAGGCAAACGGAAAACTGTTGTGCACATCACCAGATGGAATTAAAATCGCGTCACCAAATATCAAAGAGTCGCCTATCATCCAAATAGACAACGGGTTCAACATTCAGGAGTTTGAGGCGGATATATGTGGAGAGACACAATTCCCGAAGTATGAAACGCATGCTTGGCAGCCTACGGAACAAGAAGGAACAGAATTCTCTGCTGATGGAAGCAAACATGACGTAGAGCAAGGAGACATAGCCTCATCAGATATCGCTGATATGATGGAAAACGACGATTACGTCACGGACATCATGTCATCACAGAACAATGATGATACAATCTCTGCTTATACAGAATCAGTAGCAATGCGCAAGACACTGTCACGCATCAAAGGCAAGGCAACGTTTGCAGGTCATGCACCGATTCACCCTGGAGACATCGTGACATTCGACCGTCTGGGAAAAAGATTCAATGGAGCCACGATAATCTCTTCTGTTGTACACGACATCGAAAGTGACTGGACAACAACGATCCAGTTTGGACTGGACGACATACCGTATGCAGAAAAATTCGACAACATCATTGAGCAGCCAGCAACAGGTTTGCTGCCAGGTGTTAACGGTCTGCAGATAGCCAAGGTCACACAATTATCTGGTGATCCACTTGGAGAAGACAGGATACAAGTCAGAATTGTTTACGGTACAGAATCTACACTTTGGGCGAGAGTCGCCACATTAGACGCAGGCAACGAGCGAGGCACATTCTTTATGCCAGAGGTAGACGACGAAGTGGTGTTGGGATTCATCGACGACAATCCTAACAACGCCATAATTTTAGGAATGCTTCACAGCAGCCAAGCACAAGTACCGACAGAAATAACCGACGACAACTTCATCAAAGGAATATACACCAGAGAAAAGTTGAAATTGGAGTTTGACGAAGATAAAAAAAGCGTCAAGATAGAGACACCAGCAGGTAATCTGCTATCATTAAGTGAAGATGAGAAAGCGATTTCCATAAACGATCAGAATGGCAACAAGATCATTCTGAACGAAGACGGAATAACAATAGAAAGTGCAAAATCGTTGACACTGAAAGCCGAGCAAGACATCAACATCGAGGGCAACAATGTGACTGTAGACGCAAAGATGAATGCCGCATTCACAGGAAAGACGGAAGCCAAGGTGGAATCAAGTGCGAAGGCAGTGTTGAAAGGTGGAATTGTTCAAATAAACTAAAAACAAATGGCAGCAGCAGCGAGAGTAGGAGATCCTACAAATCATGGAGGAGTGGTTGTTGGTCCAGGAGAGCCAACCGTACTTATCGGAGGAAAGCCAGCAGCAGTTTTGGGAGACACTCAGTCGTGCCCAATGGTTTCTGCAGGACATCCACCTACATCATCATTCATTACAGGAAGTGCGACCGTTTTGATCGGAGGCAAACCTGCGTTACGAATTACAGACACAAGTGCATGCGGGGCAATGCCATTAGTTGGCTGTCCGACAGTAATAATTGGAGGTTGAAGTTATGAGTGAACACATAGGAACAGGGTGGAGTTTTCCACCAAGATTCATAAAAAATGGAGTCAAAAGTTCGGTAGAGATGGTTTCTGGAGAGATTGACATAGAAGAAAGCATGAGCATCATCTTGTCAACCAATCTTGAAGAACGTTTCATTCATCCTGATTTTGGAGCAGACCTAAGTGAATATTCATTCAAATCGCTAGATACTGCCACCACACTTGAAATCAAGCGAAAAGTGGCAAATTCGATAAAGGAATATGAGCCAAGAGTAACGATTAATGGAATATCGATCGATTCCAGCAGATTGAATGAGGGTATTTTTACTCTTGACATAAATTATACAGTAAATGCGACGGGAAATAAAAAGAGTCTCGTCTACCCTTTTTATTTGGAAATGTGATAAGTTATGGTAAATAGAATAAAATATATAAAAGGAACATCTCAGGAGAACCGTTTTCCTGAGGCACTCCATAACGACTATTTCAAAATCGACGAGCGAGAATTCGACGATTTAGTGGCTCAGTCTGCAGAATTTTCGAAGTTTTTGAAGTATTACAACGAGAACAATAATGAGGACCAAAAAGAAGTGGAGGATTGGCAGGAATTCTTCAAATCTTTGTTTGACGAAAATGGAAAGGTCAAAAAGATAGAAGAAAATGGAGAAATACCTCCACATTTGGGTCTTCTGTTCGCTTTCTTTAAATTATTCAAAAGAGAGCAGGACAATCTTAACACACTAACCAAACGTCACTTAGACTATTATTATAAAGACATTCTTGGATTTGAAAGAGCTACTGGATGCGCCGGCAAAGTACCAGTATTCTTCGAACTAAACAAAAACGCGAAGTCTGCGTTGGTTCCCAAAGGGACTATACTCATAGCAGGCAATGATGAGAATGGAAAACTCATCAAATACAAATCAGCAGAGGATATAGTTGTCAACCAAACTGTCGTGACAGATTTCTATTCAGAAAACTCTGATACAGATTCTGCGTCCACCGTCAACATAACCGGCATCATTAAAAAGAAAGTGTCAAATGACACGAACTGTGGTTTTGCCCTATCGTCTCCCATTTTCAAAAGAGTGGATGGCAAACTGGAATTCACTACAGGAATTAATTATATAAAAAACACTTTTAAAGTAGAATACACAAGTGCAACTGGATGGAATGAGGCTAAAATCGAAAATGACAAAATTATCATTGGAGCTGACGAAACACAATATATTGCACAATACAATAAAAAAATACATGAAAAATACGGACCTTTTGAAACAACGGATCCTGTATTTGTATTTACTACAATCAAAAAGGATGTAGAGATTCCTGAAATAAAAAAAATAAATAATATCAAACTAGATGTAACCGGAAGCACTGAATTACTCATTTCTAGTTTAGAAGGCATAAAAGAGAACAAAATTGGAACAGAACTGTTCGGTCTTAATTGTGCCCAAGGAACTATGTGTCAGATAATCGCTACAGACGAGCTGAAAAAACAAGGCATACAAAATCTCATATGCAACAAAGTTGAAACGACAATCAACACGTTCAAACAAACAAACAACAACTTAAAACTGACAAAAGAAGAAGGTTTATCAAAATACTTGACAGAAACAAACAAGTATCATGATAATGTGCAAGAGATTCTTAAAAAAGAGAATGGTGATGAAAAGGAGTCGGTATCTCAGATAGCAGAAAAATTAAATGCAATTTCTGCCAATATTCCTAAGCTGAACATTCCAACTCTTAAAAAAGCAATAACAGCTAATTTCACTGTCAACGACTATAATGTAAAATGCTTCGCTTTTTCACCGCAAAATGTGACTCCGCTCACATGTAAAAGCAATATGGATGATGTTATAAAAGAGTTTATTAAACAACATTCAAAAAGCAAATCCGGATATCTGTATGTCGGTTTAGACAAAGTACAGGGAAACACTGTGGTTAATCTTTTCTTCAGTCTAGAAAATTCCAAGAAAGACGAGGATACCAAGACGAATATGTATTGGGAATATCTATGCGGAAACACATGGGAAGAATACAAAATAGGTGAAACTATAGTAAAAGATACGACATCCAACTTTCAACAATCCGGAATCATAGGATTCAAGATCTGCGAAGAAGCGTTACAACAACATACGATAATGCCGGAAGACAAAGTATGGATTCGTATGAAGTACACTGAAGACAAGTATCCAAATGTCATAGATATAAAGGCTCAAGCTGTTGAAGCAGAATACGATGAGACATCCGAAGGAAAACCGTCTATAGGCGAAAGTCTGGAAAAGGAGACAATTAAAAAACTATTCACTTCAATCAGTGGCATTAAAAAAGTGGTCCAACCATACCCAGGTTTTGAAGGTGAATATGAAGAAGAGGAAAAGCACTTCTACAATAGAGTGAGTGAACGTCTTCGTCATAAGAACAGAGCAGTAACATCATGGGATTATGAAAGATTAGTGCTTCAGAAATTCCCTTCAATAGCAGAAGTCATTTGTCTTAACTGCAGCGACAATGGAGAGTATAAGCCAGGCTACGTGACTCTGGTTGTACTGCCAGATTTAAGCAAGACAAAGCAGGAGAACAGCCTTAAGCCAAATGTGGAACCCATCGTGCTCCAAAAGATTGAAAGTGAGTTTATAAAAATGAAGTCTCCATTCGTGACACTCAGAGTGAGAAACGCAGAATACAGTGAAGTAAAAGTAGATTGCGAATTAAGTTTGAAGAATGGATATGACGACGAGGCATACTATACCAAATTAATTATCGAGCAAATACGCAATTACATTGCCCCTTGGTACGATAAAGGAAATACAATAACCAGAAACGACAATCATAATGTTTCAAAGATATTGTACTTTATAGAAACGTTGCCTTATGTAAACCACATAAAAAAATTAGTTGTGATGGTAAACAATGAAATCATAGATAGCAGCGGAGATTTTGGACCATCATCACAATTGGAAATACTGACATCAGCACCGACTCATACTATTAAAATCATAAAAGATGAGCAATAAGAACAATCAGGGATTCCCTGAATATATGGACTATCATGCAATGCGTAAAGCAGGACTTGAGTATGTACAGAAGCTATCGGGAAAAATTTGGACCGATTACAATCTGCACGACCCAGGAGTGACAATACTCGAACTCCTTTGCTACGCACTTGCAGATCTTGGATTCAGAACTTCATTCAAGATGCCAGACTTGCTGACCCAATCAGACAATACGGCATCAGAAGCATCACTTATACCTCCACATGAGATTCTTTCTTCTGCTCCAATAACCACAGATGATTACAGAAAGCTCATATTGGAAAATGTGCCGGGAGTTAAAAACGTCGACTTCGATAAATCCAATGACATTATTCAATATGCCAATAGAAAATTCGTTTTGAATGGCAGATATAAAGTATTGGTGGAGCTCGACAAAGAGCTAAACTTTAACGCAGATTATACCAAAAGATGTAGAGATATAGTAGCAAGAAATGCAAACGGACAGTTTGAGAAATCAGACAAAGATATCAGAGCATATTACAAAAGCTACATCAAAAATCTTTTAGCAAAGCACAGAAATCTTTGCGAAGACTTCACAAGTGTGGAATTTGTGAAAGATATTCCAGTATGCGTATGTTGTCATATCGAAGTGAAGCCTTACTCCGACTTAAAAAAGATTCTAAGTGAGTTTTATCAGAAGTTGGAGGAGTATGTGTCACCGTCATTAAAACACTATTCTCTTCAAGAAATGTTAGAAAAGGGAAAGACGTTGGATGAGATTTTCCAAGGTCAAAATCCTAAATATGGTTTTATTGACAGAGACGAGCTTATTTCATATAAAAGAAAGAAAGTGCTATATAATTCAGATGTCATAAACATTCTGATGAGTATCGACGGGGTGATTTCCGTACCTCACTTTCAATTCATGGAAGTGGCAGATGAGTATAAAAATTACGCTTCCAAATCTGAGCATAGCATTTCTCTTGTCGATGACGATTCTGCATGGAGTTTTAGTGATTTTAAAAGCAATAGAATCATCTGGGAGATCAATGGCGTCGAATTTCCAAATTCAGATGAGATAGAAATTGAAGGAAAGGCTGATTTCAAGCGGTACGACATCGAGTTGAATAAACCAGAAGGAAGATATCGCAAAACCGACGTCTACTACTCGATTCAGAATTTCTTCCCTAAGAACTACAAATTAGGAACAGAAGGAATTTCCTCATTTGAAAGCGAATCACGAAAAGCAGAAAGAATGCAATTGAAAGCATATCTTATGTTTTTCGACCAACTGATGGGAGACTATCTAATGCAGCTTAGTTCATTCTCCAAGATGTTCTCTCATCAGGATTACGAGAATGCACACACTTATTTCACTAAAGTGCTGACAAACAAAGAAATTGTCGATGTAGAGTCTTTACTTATCAAATATAAGAAAGAGGACGGAATTTACGTAGACTATATCAATGGCGAACAAAAAACATACTCAGAAGTTGTAGAGGACGAAAAAGTCAAACAAGACAGATACAGCAGAGTATTGGACCATCTTCTTGCTAGATTCAATGAGAAGTTTGTTGATTACTCTTTATTTAAAATAAATGAGGATCGCAAAATAAACGAGGATAGCAAATTAACTATGTCAGACGACCAGATCCGTATCAATTCCATCAACGATAAGGTTTGGTTTCTTGACAAATATCCAAAGTATAGTGCGAACAGATCACTTGGCGTGGATTATACCGAAAATTGGACTCTGACAAGTTTGGAAAGACTCATTCTTTCCAAATTAGGCATTGACAGACTTAGAGGCCAAGCCAACCATCTTGCAACAAAAGAAAGCCAAACAGCATCCGCCACATACGACAAGTATTTTGGACTTCATATAATAGAGCATTCATTGCTATCTGTAATATATGGCAATAAAAAAGCAGTGGATAGTCCATACCGTTTTTTGGATTTGTCTTTAGACAAAAGTAGAGAAACGAAAGCTATAGACTCATATTCAATGCAAGTCACTGTTGTAGTGCCAGGATGGTTGAAGATATGTGAGGACAGGACTTTCAGAGATATTGTGGAAAAAACGATACGACAGGAAATACCTGCGCACATATCCACTAAGATATGTTGGATTTCACATGATATGATGAAAAAAACAGAAGATGCTTACGAGAAGTATTTATCATCGTTAAAGACGTTGCCATATACCGATATTACCCAAAACAACAATGCTAATAAAGCCATTTCGGATGCTTTGTTAGACATGGTTGAGGCAATGTATTCACTATACAACATATACCCAACTGTCAAGCTTGTTAATCCAAATGCGGAATCCGCATCCAACGGAGAATGCATACGTCTTGGATTCACTGCACTTCCTAATGTAGAGAGAAAGACACAAGTGGAAATTCCGGCTGAAGACAAGAGCAAGTTCGTCTACACTGGTAAGGAGCAGACATATAAGATTGCAGACAACGCACTTTATACAGTGAATGGCAACAAGCAGACATCACCGGGAAGTTATAAGGTGTTGGTTTCTTTGAATGACACAGAGAAATATGAATGGAGCGATGGAACAACAGAACCGTTGTCGTATAATTTTGTGATAAATGCAAAAGAAATCACCATTCCAAGTGTCTTGACTAAAAGCTTCATATATGACGGGAAGCCTAAGTCTCTCACGATTGCTGCAAATTCAGCATACACAGTATCTGGAAACAGTGGAGTCGATGCAGGTAATTACACAGTGACATTGTCTTTGACAGATCCTACAAATACAGTTTGGAGCAATGGATCTACAGAGGATATCAAGATTGTAATGAATATTACAAAAGCTCAAATTGAAATTCCTGCTGAAGACAAAACTGTGTTTATCTATACAGGAAAAGAGCAGACATATAATATTGCAGAAAGTTCTTACTACAGCGTTAAGAACAACAAGAAAACACAGATTGGAAACTATGTGGTCTTGGTTTCATTGAACGACACGAAAAATTATGAATGGAACAATGGAACAATAGACGACTTGAAATACGATTTCACAATCCATGAAAAGATCTTAACGCCTGGAACCCAGACAGTCGAGGAACTTGTAAAGATTCCATTCTCTTTCGAATTTATTGCTGGAGGAAAAGACAAGAATGACGGAAACATTTTCATCAGCAAAGTGACGAAAGGCAATCCTAAAAAGGGAGACGGTGATATAAATATATTCAAAAACAATAAAGTAACCGTTGAACTAGCAGCCAACATGGGAATAGATTCAAAAGACAATGAGATTGCTGTCTTTGAAATCGCATATAGGATCAAAGAATCCGCAATTAAAGGAGCTGTTGCGGACGATGCCGATTCCCTTTATTTCTTTGCCTCGCAGAAGCTATCGATAAAAGATTATCAGAATAGCCTAACAAAGACATTGAATAACAATGGCAAGAAATATCAAATTGAAGAGACTCCAGAATCTTTCGAAATCATTTGTGAACAGACGAAATTCTCTGCAACATTCCCAATGGAGAAAAAGAATTACGATTGGAACAGGATGTTAAAGAAATCATCGTCTAAGAATATAGAAGAGATTCCAGACTCTCATTCATGGATCAAAGCAGAATCTTTGTATGTCTTAATAGACGGAAAAGGTTCTGAGATTGAAAATGGTAATCTTGGTGTGAAAGGTGACGCCTTTTGTATCATGAAAATCAGAAAGACAGTCGTAACTAAAGAAATTGTCAAATAGTAAATAAAAAAATCAAGCTATATGGGTAATACAACACAAAAACAGGAATACCCCGTATTTGTTGACAACCAAGTGTTGACAGCAGATTTGCTGAACAACATGGTCACATACTTTAAAGATCAGGATAACATCACCCGTTTGGCACTGATCGGCAAAGGCATCATCAACGGATTGTCTTACGAATACAATACCGCAACCAACTCCGTAAAGATAAAATCTGGTATAGCCATCACATCAAATGGTTCAGTAGTAAATTTTAAAGAAGGAACATTCAATTTAGACCAAGAAAGAAAGAAGCTTGGTGGGTCTTTAGATGATATTCTTCTCGTCATTAATGAAACCGAGACAATTGTCAAAAACGAGACATGTACACAGACCAGTTGTGACCTCGATCCAGATCGTGTCTATATTGAGTACGTTGTTGGCTTAATACAAAGGAAAGAAGAAAGCCTTCAACAGGTCACATTGTCACCAATTAAGTACAATGTCAAGTTGGATAGATTCAGAAACATCTGCACAAGCATTAATGTAAACGTATTGAACACAAACACAAGAAATACGTTTAATAAAAACAGAGGAGAAATCAAAAAAGGGTTAGACTTCATTAAAAATGAAATCAATCAGAAAGATACCCTTTCGCTTCTTTTCAAAGACCAATGGACAACCAACAAAACCTCATTTAATGCCATCATCGATTTTTTCAGTGAAAAAAAGTTCGATATGGACAACATGGTTTCTCAAGACACAGAAATCAAGTTTCATTATCTTGAGTTTTTGAACGACATGGCTATGGCCATCAACGAATTCATTGATTACTATAATGAATTCGCGTCTACGTACAAACTTTTATCTCATAACGCATGGTTAGACAATACTATTGTTTTGGGATCAATCAGCTCTTACTCAACCGATGACAAGTATAGATATAATTATACTCATGTCCAGGAAGATTTGAAGCCATATAACTTAGCATGTGGCAAGTTAAAAAAGTTGTACAGCCGAATTTGGATGCTCAAGAATGCTTTTGAAAACACTCAGAGTAATTCAAACAAAGAAATCAAACTTATTCCTTTTGATCCAAATTCCAAATTGGGAGAAAGAGTCATTCCTTACTATTACAACGCATCAAAGATCAATTCTATTTGGAATCCAGATCTAGCAGATAATGACAAAGCGCCTTCATTTGACACCTATTCGAAGGACGAGTACAATCGTCTAAACGGATTCGGCAAATTGCTTAACGTACAAGGCTACTATTTGAAAGATGTCAACTCAACAAAGTCTGAGATCGAAGGACTCATCGACTTGTACAATCTTCCATACAAAGTGGAGACTCTTGAGTTGAAAAAAGAAGCTCTTCAAGAAGAAAATGCAAAGCTATTGAAAGAATTCTTTAACTATATCAAAAACAGACCATCCAGAGTCGGCATTATTGCCCATGAGACAGCCAAACAGCAGATCATAGAGCTAGTTGGTGCCCAAATTGAAAAGGAAGAAGGATTTGTGAAGGGTTTTGAAGAAATCAACAATGGAGTGTATGTTGAAATTTTGCATGACATCCAAAATACCGGACGTATAAAAGCGGAAAGACTTGAGATGATAGAAAACATTCAGGTTAAGGAGCTATTTAAGGAAATCGAAGAAAATCTATCCAGAGTTCCTTCTAAACGAATAGCATATCAAACAAAACGTTGAATTAAAAAGCAAAAGCCATGGAATTAAAAGAAACACTAGCCCAGCAAATAATTGATAGTTACGCTAGGTACAAGAACAGACAGTTTTCGGCCAAAACCAATAGAGTGTTCAACGTCGGACATAGATTAAGCCCAATAATTGTAAAAGCCAATTATCCTAAAGGTATTATCGATTATATCGAAAGCAGTCAGGAACACAAAGTGCTTACATTAAAGGGTGCCCTTGACATACAGTCAGCACTCAAAGATTTTACAGAGAAAGAGTTCGAGACTCTATGTGGGAGATATAAAAAATATAGCGACGATGCTGTCAAGCAAAAACTATTAACCGCATTTAAAGAGTTAAAAAAATACTATGCCGCAATATGTCAAGAATCATATGAGATGGCTAATACAGATGGTGCGGAAAAGTATGGTAAGATTGTTTTGGCACATAAAGACAATAAAATCATAGGAGTCTACTATCTTCCTGCACAATAAAAATAATTTTAGTTGTAAAAAATTTGGATAACTTAAAAATAATATATATTTTTGTAGTATCAATTAAACGTTGGTAACGACGGATACATCAGTAGTTTAGGCGACATGGCACGCATCGAAAGATGACGTAATTGATGTTCGATTATTCTTATTTTTCTCTTTTGGAAAAAGGGAGTAGTTTTAATCCACATATAACTGGTAGGTAATTCTATTAGGTAAACTATGATTCATTTCATACTATATATGCTGTGATTCTAACTATCTTAGGGTGTCGATTTTCACATGTGGTTCATGCGAAGTGTAGAAAAGGGCGGTTTAGAAACCGTCCTTTCGGCTTTTAAAGAAAGAGACAAGTGCAACATACCCAAATGTCTTGAGCACTTAACAATACAAAAAGAGACGGCTTACACCGTCTCTTTATACTTTAATTCTACAATCTGAATTTATATTCTTACACAAACACCCTACCCTCTTTCACGAATTCACGTCGTATACCTTCAATCAGGTCGTCATACTTGATGCACGTATCATTTCTGCTGATCGCCATCAACGAGCAATACTGCACCACATTCAATATTGCACCTCCTGCAAGTTCATACCTGCTTGCGATATCTGCAATGTCTATCGACTTTTCTAGATAACTCTTTTCTGAAAATGTAGCCAACCACAGTTTTTTTCTTTCTTCAGCATTTGGCATAGAGAAACGTATCGCACTTTGAAAACGTCGAGCAAAAGCATCATCAATATTGGTCTTCTGGTTAGTGGACAAAATCACCAGACCATCGTAGTTTTCAATACGTTGTAACAGATACGCAACCTCCTGATTAGCATATCTGTCATGAGAATCCTTTACTCCTGTACGCTTGCCAAACATTGCGTCAGCCTCATCAAAGAACAAAATCCAATCTTTTCCTTCCGCAACGTTGAACACATTAGACAAATTCTTCTCTGTCTCACCGACATACTTAGAGACCACCATTGAAAGATCCACACAATAGACATCTCTTCCTGTGGCCTTACCTAACAAGGTAGCGGTAAACGTCTTTCCTGTACCCGGAGTTCCATAAAACAATGCCCTGTAGCCATTCTTGATCTTGCCTCTAAGATTCCATTCGTCCAAAAGACGAATCCCATTACCAATCCACAACTTGATATCTTCTATCTGCTTCATGGTTTTATTGTCAAGTATAAGATCATCCCATGAACGTGTGGTCGTGATTTTATGAGCTGGAAATGTGCTAGAAAAAGCAGGAGTATATCTCTTTTCAAACAAAATCTCAGAAATAAACTCTTCTGTCGGAGTCAGCACAGTATCAGGAAACAGCATCTTTTTTCCTAGAATATCCCGTGAGCCAAAATAATTCGTAAGCTGGATCTTTTTCTCAACGTCATCGCCGACAAGAATAAACAGCAAGGTATTCAGCGTAGGCAAAACTCCCGTGCCGCCATCTCTTTCCACACATCCAAACTCAACAAACCTTTGATCTGTATTGGTATTCTTCACATTAAAGCAATCCAACAACTGTGGCTTAAGTATAGGAATTACAGCAAGTATCAAACAAAGTCTGTCCACATCACTCAAATTATGGCGGCAGACATAATCACAATATGCACCTTGACCAGAAACCAGGTCAGGTGGAATTATTGAATTAAAATCAAACTCAGTATGCTTAAAATACTGGTTTAGACGAGCCACTATAACCTGAGTAGCCCAATCAATCTCTTTAGTTATAAACTGTCCGTTATTCATAGTATTATCAAAGTGGCTTCTGCCATTCCACATAAACAACCTCTTGGCTCCAAGAGTAAGATAGAGCAGAAAAAGACCAAGGTAGATCCTCCATCAGAATATCAATCGTAGATCCTTCTACTCTGACTATCCACATGTTTTCCGATTTCTCCAATGTGCCGAATCGTTTCAGAAACGACTCCCTGAATCCATCTATCGAAGTTCCGTTTATTATAGTCCAATAATTAATCACAGACTCAAGCAAGTTGTCAATCTCATTTTTTTCAACCTCAGTAAACTGAATATCAGAAGGTATCGGGAAAGCAGGATTGACTCCACACAAAACCTTACACAAATTCAATTCATAGTCGTGAACCTTCTCTTTTTCCGGAAACACTATCCTTCTTAATAGATGAATAGCCCTAAACTGTTTTGCTACAGTCACAAAACCTCCATTCTCATCCAGATATTCCAATCGTGAAAACAGAGTCGAAATAAAAGGAGCAAGCAAAACTAAACCAGCGTCTTCCAGATGAAATCTTTTTTCTTTAACTTCTTGATCCGCATCAAACAGATGTAATCGCGATTCATAAACTGAATGATAATATTCCAAGAGTTTTTTCTTCAAATCCGGATTCTCATTTTTTATCATATCCAGGAATTCGATGACATATTCGTCATCGTCCAGAACCTTAAAAATGAGAGACGATACAGATTCCTTTTCCAAGTTTTTTTCAGCCCAACTGATTATTTCATGAGATATCTGTCCATCAGATTTATATATCAATGCTTCTGCAAGATGCAAAAGGAATTCTTTATCCACGATATTAGACAATCGAAACAATACAAGTCTGTCTGACTTTATCAAATCAATTATATCATCATAGTTTCTTATCGCAAGCATTTGTTCTATTTGAAGACGCGAGGTAAAAGAATCTGTAACAGTTTCCTCATTCGATGGATATCGGTCTAAACCTTCTAATTTTGATGAATATTGATGATTTTCATCATTTTCTGGTTGGTCATCAAACAATGTATTCTGCAACGCATTAGTATCATCATCGTTTCTTGCCGCATGCATTTGTTCAATTTGATGATGCGACGCGTAAGAATCAGAATCTTCTGCAGTCACCTCATTCGAGGAATATCGGTCAGAATCAATAAATTCCGATGAATGTCGATCTGATTCTGTGAATTTTGATGAATATTGATGACGAAGTTCATTTTCAAATTGACCATCTGACGAAACAGTCAGCGGTGTATTTGTATTATCTTTTCTTAAAGATGAAGATTTTTTATAATTGGCAGAATCCTGAAACAAGAATTCCAATTCATGAGCGACCAAACCTTTTCTTAGATAATTCCAGACAATTGGGAATAAAGAAAACTTAGAATCAAGACTGTCTTCAGCATCTAAGCCAATTGAATTCTGAAGAAAATGATTATTGAATTTGACTTTATCAGAAGATCCTGGCAATTTTTCTTCAATGGCTTTAGTCAAAAGAGTTTCCAATGTAGACGGAATGTTGTCCCGACTTATCTTTCCAAGATCAATATCAATATTGTCAATTTCAAAATCATACAGAGATGAATATTTAGATACGACTTTATCGATAGTGTCAAAAAAATGTCTATCATAACATTCTTCTGAAACAATCATAGCATTATCCTTTGACACTGTAGAAGGAAGCTTGATTTTAATCTCTAACCTGTCTATCATTTTTCACATTCTTACTTTACAAATATAAATATTAAATTGGAAGCCAACAAATAAAATATAAACATGTATGCGATTTAATTACCCATGGACGATCTCATTTTCGAGGAGCGACCACTTTATCCATGGGCGACTTATCCATGGGCAACCACAAGGGATCGCCCATACGGGAATTCCATCTATGGTATTTTTCGCAACAATTATGAATTATGAATCAAATAAATTTTTCTATTATTTTTTTATTCTCAAATTAAAATTCTAAATTTGGAATCTGACATTGATAAAACAGGAAATTTATGGAATTGGATTTGGCTTGGCTAAGGTATAAGATACTGATTACTGCACTTGTTTTTCTAGGACTTTATATTTTAGTGAAATCTATTATAGATACTGGGGTAATCCAAAATTTAGCGAAAAAATTCAAACATGAAGAAATGCCAACCGCAAGCGAGAAGGATATTGAAAAGAATGTTGAAAAGGAGATGGAGCTATCAAACAAAGTGCTTGCCAAGATGGATAAGGAGACAGTCAAGCCACTCCTGCGTCTGAAACTCACGTCGGAAAATGTCTCTATTTTCGGAAGCAAG
>CACZOA010000058.1 GCA_902782665.1 uncultured Bacteroidales bacterium | reverse complement strand
TTTGCGGAAATAGCTCAGTTGGTAGAGCACGACCTTGCCAAGGTCGGGGTCGCGGGTTCGAGTCCCGTTTTCCGCTCAAGAGAAGCAGCAAGAAATTGCTGCTTTTTTGTTTTAAATGCGAAATCAAAAAATCCCCAAAAAGAAATTTTTTAACCCCTAAAGGGGTAATGGTGCGTAATCATCATCATTTTTTGCTAGCGATATAAAACGTCTAACGACGTATCAATCACAATATCCATGGGCACCAACAAGGGACCGCTCATACGGGAAATTTCCGAAGATGGTAATTCAAACAAATAGGCATTAAACTGGGCGACCACAAGGAATCGCCCCTACAGGAATTCCAACAATGGCATTTCCAAGCAGTTACATATCATGAATTAATTCCGTCATAACTTTTTTCAAAGAAAATCTAAACACAAAACAAATGCATAAATAATTAAAGTACAATAAATTAAAACAAAAAGTTTAAAATTTACCAGCAAAACATTTGGTTTTAAATATATTTTTTATCTACATTTGCAAAAAGCGAAATTTTATACTTGTTATTAAGTTGTATTCTTGAGAAAATGTTATTAGTCATTGAGTGAAGCGAAAAATTCTTGAGAATGTTGTTATACTAATACGAGTGTTATATAGCGAAAATTTAACATTATAACTAAGATATGAAAGCGAAAATCAATCAGGCGAAAAATAGCCATAGCAATCTTTCTATCAAGAGCAAAAACAGAGTTGGCATGCCATCTCAGTCAAATACTGTTGTGCAGGCTCAACTAGAAACAACCACTCCTGGCGACGCATACGAGCAGGAGGCCGACCGTACGGCAGACATGGTGATGAGAAAGATAGACGGTGCATGTACATCTGAAGCAACCCTAACATGTCACTGCCCCACTCCAACAATCAGCTGTTTCGGAGGGACATCCATGCCAATATCATCAGAGATGGAAAACCAATTGCAGACCATGCAAGGTGGAGGACACGCTATGCCTGAAGGATTACGTGCACAGATGGAAGGCAGCTTTGGTCATGATTTCTCCAACGTCCGTCTGCACACAGACTCCGCCGCCGCTGACATGAGCAGCAGCATCAACGCAAAAGCCTTTACTCACGGAAACGACATCTATTTCAACCAAGGTCAGTTTCAGCCAAACACACCAGCAGGCCAGCACCTCATTGCACATGAGTTGACACATACTGTACAGCAAGGAGGAAAAGTGGCAAGAGAGACTCCATCTAAACCTAAACTAACAGAAGAAGATTGTGAAGAACTCATACTAACATCACAATTACTATCCGAAAACAACTGGAATAGTTCACTAACAACAGATGATTATGCAAAAGCTTTACTCTCAGGAGGCACAAGTTTGATTGGTGGCTTAATAGGAAGTATTGGTGGCATTGGAGGAATAATTGCAGGAGCTTTAGTTGGTGGAGCAGGAGGTTATTTGTTGACAAAAGGTTACGATGAAATTAATGATTATGATCATGGTGAACCAAACAAACTTTTACATTCAGCAAATAGGTTATTATCAAATAATAAGGGAATTTGCGAAAACGTTGAAAAGAAAGATTTAGAAGTCACAGATTTAAATGAGAAAGACAAGAGAAAATTAGATGGCGATACAAGGAGCTTTATGAATAACTGCTCTTCTATTATAAAAAAAGATGACAAATTTGCTTTAGTAGAATATAAGTCTGGTTTTTCAGAATATGTTCTAGCACAAGAATATAAAGAATTTAGACACTTCTACAAAATAAAAAAACATATCAGCAGGGCTTTAGAGTTAGATTATTATAAACATTGCCAAGGAGATAATGATTTAAAATTGTATGCAATAACATTCAAATACACTAACAATTCAGGTGGTCTAGAGTATACTCACTCATTAACCGTTTATGTAGATGACCCAAAGGCATTCTATAACATGACTAGGTTAGAAGTTATCGATCTAATTCGTTTTATGAATAGTAGCAGATCAGAGTAAAGCACATGTTACAAGCATTAACTAAAATAAAAGAATATCTGGTAAAAGAGTTAGATACTCAAGACATTGCTCTCAGTGCCATCAACAAAGACGGTGCACAGGAGGGAGGAATTGTCATAACTCTTGTCCATATTGAGGAAGAGGCAAGCCGAAAGCAGCAAATACCGTCTTTCTCAATTGGAAGCAATGGTTTGAAGACTGACCGCAGATATACGCAGCCTGAAATAGCATTGAACCTATATGTGTTGATTTCCGCTCATAATGAGAAATATGACGCGGCAATCACAAACATATCAAAAGTGATTCATGCATTTCAAAAGCAGAACATATTTGAGTATCCGAGCCTCACGAACAAAAGTGAAAACGACTCAATTCGCATGACGCTTCATCCATTCACTCTGGAGCAGAACATCAACCTATGGCAATCCATCGGCTACAAGATGATGCCGTCGGTGATGTATAAGGTTAGTCTTATTATGGTTCAGGACTCTGAATCTCAGCCTGACGCAAATGTCGAGAAAGTCATTACTAATTATCCTAATCAAGTGACGTCTACTGTGACATACAAAAATGAGGAAGATGGAGAGTTCGTGATGAAATGTGAGTTGTACAACCGTTATTCATTCAAGTTGGATATCACCCACAGAAAGTCGGACAACAAAGTGGAATCTATTAAAGCCACTGCGTTATTTAGTCTGCCAGAAAATGGAAGCGAAAAATATCTTAGCATTTGCGATGACATGAACAAGATGATTCAGCAGATGTATCCACAAAGCATAAATGGCAAATACAAAATCGTCATTGAGCAAGGAGAGATAGAACAAATCAAAAAACAGAAAACAAATTAATTAACAATTTATAAATATGGCACAATACCAAACGCCGGGAGTTTACGTGGAGGAAATCTCCAAGTTCCCACCATCAGTAGCAGGAGTGGCTACTGCAATTCCAGCCTTCATTGGCTACACTAAGAGTCAGCCTAAAAATGGCAATCTTAACCCAGTAAAAGTTTCTTCATTGCTGGATTTCGAAAGTAAATTCGGAGAAGGACCTAGCTATGCTAATAAGGATTGCGTTCTATACGACAGCATGCGATTGTTCTACGACAATGGAGGAGGTGAATGTTATGTGGTTTCTGTTGGAAAACACGAAGATACTAAGAACAAGGACAATTACCCAAAAGCCATTGATGCCCTAGAAAAAGTGGACGAAGTGACACTTGTCCTTTTTCCTGATGCCGCAAAATTGTTTTCTGTCAGCGATCTAGGAAACATTCAGAAAAAAGCTCTTGAACACTGTGCGAAAATGGGTGATCGTTTTGCTATCCTTGACATTTCTTTGAAGAAAGATAAGACAGAAGACGAGGATAATCAAGAAGAAGTTCTCTCATCTAAAAAGTTATGTGAACAATTCCGAAATAACATAGGAACGAACGATTTGAGCTACGGTGCAGCATATTATCCTTACGTTATAGCATCGTATTCCAAAGATTTTTCTTTCAATGAAGTAGTAAATCAAATATCTAACAAAGCACCTTATTCTGATTTACTCACAACTGCTACAGAAGAAAGTACCCTTCTAAAAGAAGAGCGTCAGTTAAAGATCAAAGGTATAATTGCAACAGACAAGGAATATCAGGGAAAAGCTGCAGAAATGGAAGCAGAGATGAACATTCTGCCTCCAAGCGGTGCCATTGCAGGTATCATCTGTGCCACAGATCGCACCAAGGGTGTATGGCAGGCTCCAGCAAACGTAAGTTTGGCAGGTGTAAAATCTTTGTCTGAAGATCTTACCGATGACGATCAAGCAACAATGAATATAGATTCATATGGAAAATCTATCAACGCAATCCGCAAATTTACAGGAAAAGGACTTCTTGTTTGGGGAGCACGCACATTGGATGGCAACAGCAATGAATGGAAATACATTCCAGTCCGTCGTTTATTCAACTACATAGAAGAGAGCGTACAGAAGTCTACATCATGGGCTGTATTCCAGCCAAACGATGCCAACACATGGGTAAAGATCCAGTGTCAGATCGAAAACTTCCTGACAAGTCTATGGAGAGACGGTGCTCTTGCAGGATCAACACCAGACAAAG
>CACZOA010000057.1 GCA_902782665.1 uncultured Bacteroidales bacterium | reverse complement strand
TGGATTAATTTCTTCAAAAACCTAGGAGATATGGACAATATACACCAATCAGTATACGAGCGAGCAGACGAGGGATTGCTGCGTCTGTTGGAAAAGGCAAAAGTGGCCGCGCTCACCGATGAGGAGAGAGACGTCTACGAGGCCAGCATGAAACGCCTTGAGGATGAGGTTGACATGGAAGAGCTAGGATACAAGATCGGCATGGAAAAAGGCATGGAGAAGGGCAAGGAAATAGGACGAGAAGAGGGAGAACGTAACAAATCCATCCAGATTGCAACAGGCATGAAACAAGAAGGTTTGGATTCGGCTCTTATTGCGAAGTTGACAAATCTCACTTTAGAGGAGATTGAGAAATTATAACGGTGACGGTGTATCAAAATGTTTGAGAGTGGAAGCACCGTCGTCGCATAAATATCATTTTCAATAAAATTCTATATATTTGCATAGCAAATAAAAATCATCATGCAGAAAATAAAGAAAGAGGCAATTGATTTGCTTTGCCAACTTGTTCGCATTCCTGCATACAGCAGAGATGAAAAGGCAAAGGCTGACTTTTTGCAGCAGCATATAGAGAAGACGATGGAATACAAGACCAACCGTCTTGATAATAATATCTGGATTCAGGCGGCTGATTTCCGTGCCGACCGTCCGACCCTTTTGTTGAACGCTCATATCGACACTGTCAAACCAGTCAATGGTTGGCAGCGTGAGCCTCATACAGATACTCACGAGGATGGCAAGATATATGGTCTGGGCACTAACGACGACGGTGCTTCACTTGTCTCGTTGCTTTACGTTTTCTCTGTGTTATCCAAGAAGGAGCAGCCTTACAACCTTATCTACGCCGCGTCGGCAGAAGAGGAGGTCTCTGGCAAAAACGGAATGGAAAAATTGTTGACGGTGCTACCTAAGATTGATGTGGCAATCGTTGGCGAGCCTACAGGCATGCATGCAGCTGTGGCAGAAAAGGGTTTGATGGTGCTTGACTGCGTCGCACATGGAAAAGCTGGTCATGCCGCAAGAAACGAGGGTGACAATGCCATCTATAAGGCTATCAAGGATATTGAGTGGATCAAGGATAACGTGTTGCCAAAACAGACAGATTTGCTTGGTCCGGTGAAGTGGACAACCACAATGATCAACGCAGGCACTCAGCATAATGTCATTCCGGACGCATGCTCTTTTGTGGTGGATATCCGTTCCAACGAGTGCTATTCCAATGAGGAGATTTTTGAGATTCTGCAGTCGAAACTACAGTCGGAAATAAAGGCGAGATCATTCCGTCTATCATCATCATCCATATCTGTTGAGCATCCTATTGTGAAGAAAATCAAGAGTATGGGAAGGAATCTGTTCGGATCACCAACTCTTTCCGACCAAGCGTTGATGCGTTTCCCAAGCGTCAAGTTTGGTCCCGGCGACTCTTCACGTTCACATACTGCTGATGAGTTTATCTTTGAAAGTGAGATTGAGGAGGCGATTGAAATGTATGTAGAATTGCTTGATGGATTGAGTATCGGATGAGCGACGAAGTAAAAGAGAAATACTACGTGGTGTGGGCTGGAAAAGAGCCGGGAATCTATACCAACTGGACTCAATGTAAAGCTCAGGTGGAGGGGTTCAATGGTGCGAAATTCAAAAAATTTTCATCTCTTTCTGAAGCCACAGCGGCCTACGAAAAGGGAGCACCAGCGTCGTTGAATATATTCTCAGCCAAGAAACCTTCCGTCTCTACTGATAATATCATCGCTAATTCTTTGGCTGTAGACGCTGCGTGTAGCGGAAACCCAGGGAAGATGGAATTCAGGGGTGTATGGGTGTCGACAGGAAAAGAGGCGTTTAGGTTTGGACCGTATGAGAAGGGAACCAATAATATCGGTGAGTTTCTTGCTCTCGTCTACGGTATCGGACTTGTGCTCAAAACCAATCCTGAAACGGTGATTTATTCCGACAGTGTGAATGCCATTTCATGGATCAAGGCAGGTAAGTGTAAAACCAAACTTGCTGAATGTGCAGAGAACAGGGAGATTTTTGAACTCATACGCAAGAGTGAAGCTTGGCTTAAAACACCAAGGCCAGAGGTGAAAATCTACAAGTGGAATACGAAAGAGTGGGGCGAAATCCCTGCTGATTTTGGAAGAAAATGATCTATTATGACAATTGAGGTAAGGAATTTACGAAAATCATACGGTAGCCAATTGGTGCTCGATGATATCAACTTCTCAATAGGAGACGGTGAGATCGTGGCATTCCTTGGCAACAACGGTGCTGGAAAAAGCACAACGATGAAGATCATCAACGGATATCTGTCGAAAGATTCCGGAGATGTCAGAGTGTGTGGCATAGACGTTGACAAGGAGCCAAAGAAGGTGCATGGCCTAATCGGTTATTTACCGGAGCATAATCCGATATATCCGGAGCAGTATGTGAAGGAGTATCTCACATTTGTGGCTGGAGTGTATGGTTTGACAGGAGCCGACGCGAAGAACAGAGTCGATGAGATGATAGAGAAAACGTGTCTTACACGTGAATATAAGAAGCGTATAGGTCAGCTTTCAAAGGGATACCGCCAGCGTGTAGGTTTGGCGGCGGCACTTATTCCGGATCCAAAAGTGCTTATATTGGATGAGCCGACCACTGGTCTTGATCCAAACCAGATCATAGAGGTGCGTAATCTGATTAAAGAGGTAGGCAAGGAGAAATCCGTGATGCTCTCCACACATATCATGCAGGAGGTATCTGCCATCTGCGACAGAGTGATCATCATCAACAATGGTAAGATTGTGGCGGATGATTCCGAGACCAACATCACTAACGTAGGTGATGACAACAGCACATTCCTGATAGAGGCGGAATTCATGGGCAACGTCGACATCAATGATTTGACGGAGAAAATTATCAATTCTGAGATAAAGTTAATAGCGAAAAATACTGTGGTTATATCTTCCGACCACGATTGCAGAAGCGAAGTGTTCAAATATGCGGTGCAGACGGAAAATGCACTTCTGACGCTTAAAAAGCACGAAAAAAGTATGGAAGATGTCTTTTTGGAAAATACGAAAAAGAAATAAATGTAGAAGGAGTATCAAATTTTCAATTTTGATACTCCTTCTTTTTATTTTGTGCTTCTGATAAAATCAGAAAAGACCTCTTTCTAATTCTTCGTACTCTCCTGCATTTATCATACGATTAAAAGTGGCAGGCATGTTACACTTTTCAAAAATCATTTCATAATCGGATTCCCATAGTTTTAGTTTTCTATTATCAATAATTTTTGCTGAACAACCAGACTGATCTTTTGCATTTCTAAGTATGCCATTCTCAAAAACGTACTTACAGCGAGTCACAAGCCATTCTTTACCATCAGAACTTTCTTCTGCTGTGTACATAAATCCATCTGCAAAATAGACATAAAGATTCCATGTTTCGTTTGATTCTTCATTAGACTCTGTAGTAATCCAAGCACCACTCAATTCTTCTGACTTATTGTCATCATCATTGTCGTCGTCACCACAGCTTGTAGAAAAAACAACCATTGCGAACATTGTAAAGAACGCAGAAAGTAATTTAAAAAATTTAGTCATAATATTATAATTTAATTAGGTGGGTTCTATAAATTTTTCATTTTCTCGTCGAACCCAAATAAAACGAGGAGAAATGATAGATCCTTTTGGTAAAGGCTCAATGCAAATGTAAAATTTATATATAACAAACAAAAATAATTTATATACATTTTACCCCCCCCACATAATTATTTAAAAAATATTTTAATATTAAATCGAACATGTTTGATAATTCATTAATTTTTAGGTTGTTATGTAAATCAATAATAAGAAGCAGTTTAAGGTTTATTTTGAGGATTGTTAAGGGCGGAACGCCCTAACCTTTCCCTCTGCAGTGCGAGCCGTAGGCGAGCACTTTAATAAAACTTTGCATGATGACATCTTATTCAATGTCTTTTATTGTCGCTCGCACTTACGTGCTCGCGATAAAAGGAGGGGCAAGGGCGTTCCGCCCTTTGTAATCCTCATTTTTTACGCCATCTTGAATATGAAACCTACTTGCAAAACTTGAAATTTATTATTTTTTTCCTCTTTTCTCGGTATTGTCCAAACCACACAAGGGCCTTACCTTTGCATCAACTTAAATGGGGTATTTAAGTGTAATAATTTGTTTTAGTTTTGCTTTCCACAAGTTGTCAGTGATTGACAACTTGATGGGTAGGCAGAGTGATGCGGAAAAGAGTAATTTAAGGCGGAAAACTAAAAAAGGACAGATAGTGTTGTTCATATTATAATTAGAATTAAGCAAATCTTGTTACTTGCATGGACAGCCATCCAGATGATGGTTGTCTTTGTGAGTGATGTTGTTAAAAGCATGACTTTTAATGAATTGGGAGAATAGTGGAAGAGGTATAAAAAAGTAGGCTGTGAGATATTCACAGCCTTTGAAAAATATTTAATACACGAAAGATGAAATTACTATCCGCTATTTAGGCAAAACTGTTATTTCAAATCCTATTCTGTTAAATTCTTTTTTATAATCTTCAAATGAAGATTTCTTTTTGTTATAGATGATTGTCACAGTCTGATCTGGAACAGATGTCTCTATCGATTTTGTTCCTTTTACAAAGCGAACATTCGATTTGATTTTGTTTTCACATTTCGAACAACGCATAACGGGTTGTGTTGTCACAACCAATGTGTCTAATTGGGAACTCTTTGCGTCGTCCTCAGCATATACGTGTGTCATAACAACGCTTAATGCACCAATAAAAAAAAGTTTTTTCATATCCTTTTAGTATTAATTTGTTTTTTCTCTTTTCTTAAAATTGAATCGCAAACCTGCGTAAGCCATAGCTCCATGTGTCGGACCCCATACCTGCGTCGCATCAAACTGATCACTCCAAGGGTTTGAAGCGGATATGATAGGATCTTTCATCTTATAAGCAGTCAGGTTTTCTCCTCCGACATATACTGTGAAATGACGGAACTCTCTGGATATTTGTGCCTGTAATTGGAAGAAAGCTGGATAAGTTGTCTGGTTATACAATTTACCTTTTCCATTAATCTGACCTGTTATGTCAAAATGCCAGATGTCAAGATTTGATTTAAAACCGAGTGTAAGCAATCCTTTTATACGTGAAGTGAATGGTTGAGTGCAGAGCATACCATCAAAGGTTGTACGGACATCATTAAAGCGACATGCCGCAGTCACGTCCAAAAAGTCTCCAAATGGATATGTCGCATCCACCTGTATTGTATGACTATAGTTTTTTCCATTCAAATTTTCAAATGAGACGGTATGTTCGCCATTTTTTCCGTCGACGTTCACAACCAAACTATTTTGAAAATTAGTAAAATAATATTCTGCGTTCACCTCCAGATTTTTGTTGTGAATTGGGAATGTGAAATTAGTGGAGAATCCATAATTCCATGCCTCTTCCTGTTTTAAGTTTTTTTCAAAGTAGAAATGTCTTCCGGATGCCAGCAGATGGGAATTTTCCGCCAGACAGTGTGGTGTTCGTCTTCCTTTTCCAGTGGAAGTTCGGAATGTGACTATGTCGGATGGGGAATATTTGAAATGGACACGTGGCGTGAAAAAACCGTCGTCATATTTTGATGAATAGTCCCAGTGTACACCAACCATGGCGGTAAATTTACGGTGCAGTTTGTATGTGTATTGGGTATATATTCCAGGAACGATCTCTTTGTCTATGCTTTTATCAGACAAAAACAAAGATGAGACTTCATCATATTTGTCGCAGTTAAGAGAGATTCCTGACGCAAGATTATGTCTTGCTGAAAAATCTGCCTCATACAGAAGTTGTGCATAACCGTTTTTCTGCACAACATTGTAGTAGGAATGGCCAAAAGCATTATCGGCGTCGTGCCATGATCCGTGTAAAATAAGGGCTACAGAGGCATCCTTTTCTGAGTTTAGGAACAAAGCATTCTTCCATTGGAACGCATATCTGTTCGTCTCTATACCTACATGATAAAGAGGTATGTCACTGTTGTTTTCATCTGAGCTTATCATGCCACTTTTACGTTCATCTCGGAGAATATTGAACAAAATTTGGCTAGCGTATTTTTTAGAGATGTATGCCCATCTGTGAATCAGATTATATTGTCGTTGACGGGGCATATCCATGAAATTGTCATTATTGCCATCATGCTCCATTTGCTGGTTTTCGAAATGAAGCATCAGGTTTGTAGACAAACGGTCGTTGAGATGAATATTGCCATCCACGTTAGCCTCGTATTTCAGGTTTGAATTAACAAACAGATTTCCGTTTATGCTTTCCTCATCTTTTGGTTTCTTGAATTCTATGTTGATCTGTCCTGTGGTGCTTTCGTATCCATTTTTCACACTTGATGCACCCTTGCTCACTTGAATGGATTGCATCCATGTGCCCGGTATGTAACTAAGGCTGTACGGTATGGCGGCTCCACGCAGGTTAGGAACATTCTCTATCAGCATCTGAACATACTTTCCGTTCAAACCAAGCAGTTTAATCTGTTTAGCTCCCGTCGCCGCATCGCTATAAGAGGCATCGACGGAAGGGTTTGTTGTGAAGGATTCTCCCAGATTACAACAGGCTGCACGGACCAATTGTCCAGTGCCGATAAAATCAACGTTGTCTACCTTTTCTTTCTTTTCGTTTCCACTATATGCTTTGATCACAATCTCTTCCAGATCTACAGAAGAATCAATCTCATTGTCTTGTCCCCAAACGTATGTGTGGGGTATAGTAAGAAAGAGTGCGTATTCTAAAAATCTTTTCAAATTATTTTTCATATCCATAATTTATTTTCTATTAAGGAAGTGAAGATGTTGCTAAAATAAAACAAAAATGGATCCGTTTATCCATTGTTCGTTGTGAATATCAGACTGTGGGGAAATCATCGGACAAATCGAGTTGAAGCCGATTTCTTTTGTATATTCCACATCATCAAGTCTGTTGCCGGAGATGTTCATATACTTCAGACGCATTCCTATTCCTAATTTTTTGAAATAGTAGATGTAGGTCAAGTCTGCTGCAAATATGTCATATTCAGACGCATAGTATGCGTAAGGAGCGAAACAAGTTTGAAAATCAAGATGTTGGATGCTCGATGTCTTTATATCCACATTATATTCGTGATGTTTGACTTTTTGATGCCCCCAGTTGAAACCAGCAGAGAGTTCATGTTTTTTTGTGGATAGTTTATAGTCGAAACGAGGTATGTTTATCATGTTTTTATTTGCGACGGAAAAGTCGTAAAATGAGTTCTTTTCACTTCTATAGAAATATCCTATTCCATATTGGATACCCAGTATGTGGTGTTTTCCAAGTGAAACGGAATATCTGAGAGCGTTTAATCCTTGTCGTGTCAACAAGGTATAATATTGGTTTTCTGCTATTTGTCTATAATCATAAGAAGACGTTGCGGTGTTTGTGATATATTTTTCAAATACACGTTCATATCCCAGACGTTTTTCAAGATGGTTGTCGCTGAATAAAGAAATTGTATTGTTTTCATTGATTTTCCATTTAAATTCGATTTGTGGTGTGAGAGTTGTCGTACGGCTTCCATACGGACTTGTAAAGTCGCTTTCCTCAGCATCCATTTTGTTTATGTTCAGACCTATATTTATTGTTGTGCATACGGTTTTATCTGTTGGTGACGCATATGAGAAATGGGATTTTAAGCCATTGACGTAGTACATACGGGATCTACCCATTGATACACTGCTTCTTTTGTTGTCATATAGTCCGAATCCGTATAACGTGAAGAAACGTTGTTGTTCGCCAGGTCTCCAGTAACTGTCGCTTTCATGCTCTTTGTTGCGTAGATATTTGGCATCTGCCATCAGACGTTGTCCTTTAGGAGAAGAGAATCCGGCGTCGAAACCAAGCTGAAGGAATGTCGTGTTGTTTTTTAGACGTGGGTCAGTCATTCTGTAGGCCAATTCACCGTCGAATTGAGCGATGACACCAAAATAAACCTTACCGAGGTTTACTCCGTAGCCACCTTCTATGCCGTAGTATTCGTATTTGCTGTCTCCACCAGTCGAATCGGTCAACGTGTATGGCCAGTAAAGTTCGGGAAAACGCATCGCGCTCCAACTGATTTCTTTATGTGTTCCCCTTGCATATTGGATAGTTCCATATAATGTCCCATGTTTACCGAAATTGTGGCATCCGTGTCCGAATAATCTCCAGTTTTCATTGGATTTTCCTTCGTATGGGATGAAGTCACCATCTGTTTTTCCTTTGCCGTAGGATGTCAGCACAATATTCTGTTTGTCATGAGGATAAAAAGTCGACGGTAGGGAAGAATCTCTTTTTGTTTTCATCGAATCTGTTTCATCATTCTTCATTGCGTGATAAACAGGATGTTGTCGCAGGGAGGAGGTTATTCGTGCGTCGACGGAAGACGAGAATTCCGACCATCTTTTTTCTGATGGGGAAAGAGCGTTGGTTTGCCATTCATATATAGAGGCGTCTTGACCGTAAATGGGCAAAACGAAAGTCGAGAAAATGGCTAATATTATGTATGATAGTACTTTTGTAATCATTTTTCTTCTGTTTTTTTAGTTTTTCCGACAGTCATAACCATTTCCATTCCAAAAAATGGATTGCTCCATTCACGTTTTGTCGTCGAACTTTTATCGCTCACATATTTAGGATGAACGTCTAAGATTCCATTGACGAAGAAGGATAATTTGACTCTGTCGTTCAATTCTTTTGTCGCTTTTATATTCCAAAGAAGATAAATTGGTTTTTTATCTGTTTCGTATGAGCTTGTTGTGCTTTGTCTGCGAAGCTGAAACCATTGTGCATCATCTTTCGAATTGATTTTTGACAGTTCCTCATCAGTCACATTGTGTATGTTTCCATTAAAATCCATGTAGGCGTATGGCACTTTTTTATAGATGCCATCGAAATTGTCTGTCTTTTGTTCTGTTTGGAACCACACAAGCTGGAAGAAGTTTGTGAAGATGAGTCTGAACTTTGGAATATGAGTGTTGAACCAGAAGTTTGTGTTGAATTGTTGCTTTATGGTTTTGCTGTCCAAGTCGTATAATCCCACGTATGGATACATACTGTCACCCACTTTACTGTTTGGATAGAAATAATCTGGCTGGTTAGTGCCGTAAGTTGTTTTGTAATATGCACCGTTAACTTCCAGATTGGTTTGGATAGCTTTTATTTTAGGGAAAATCATACGGTATTCTACACCGTTCTTCACGATTTTCTTGCTGTTCATCACTTGTCTGTATGCAGTGAATTCGCTGAATGAAGACGCTACGTAATCCTCCTTGTCTGGTTTTTTGTTGGAGATGTCGGCATCTTCTTTCAATTGGTTGTAGTATGGGTATGTCACGGGAGAATAGAATGTGAAATATTCGAAACCGCTGTTGCTGAATTCGTGGAAAGCAGTTAGAGATATTTCGAAATCTTTGTATTTAGCATCGTATCCGACTTCCACTTTTTGGTTTTTGTTCTCTCGTATTTCTTTGTTTGTCGCGTCGTAAATCTGAGTGTATGTGATCAGATGTCTGTATTCAGGATTGTTTGTGTAGGCGTTCAACACCCAGAAATCCTTGTATGTTTTGTCGGGATATAGGTAGTCCAGAGTAGGAAGTTTGTTTTCCTCTCCGTATCCTAATCGGAAGTTGCTTCTGAAGTTTTTGCCGAATAGATAGCTGAAATTAAGACGTGGTTCGGTAAGGACTTTGTGGCACAATGCATAGTCATCAGGAAGATTCAGCATTTCAGTGAGACGTCCTCCAGCCTCCAGTTTGATTGATTGGGTCGACGTGGGTCTGAAAGTCAGTACAGCCTGCAGATATGCTCCTAACACCTCTAAAGCAGGGATGCTCCAGTTGGCACGTGGACGCATATATGTGTTATTACCTGGGAAAGGGGGCATTTCAGGATTTTCAATGACAGCACCGTCTCCCTTATTTTTGCTTGAATGAAAATCTGATCCATATTCAAGGTTCAGATTCCAATTCTTATTGAAGGAGAAACGGCTGTTCAGATGGAGTTGTGTATAGAAATTGATGGGCGTGTTTTCCACGTAATAGTCGCTGTAGTACATTGTAGGGAGATAGTATCCTTCATGTTCACCCTCTTCGTAAGACTTCGGCATGCTTTTAGGATTACCTGTGATCACGCAATAGTGGCGGTCGATTCGGTCGTCGACGCGGTTGAGCGAGTTGATCCACTCGATATTATCGATCCATGCCAAACCAAGGTTCAGTTTACCTTTCACCATGAGGTCAGTTTTGTTGTAGTCGGCCTTGTAGGTTTCATTGTATTCGTAGGTGAGCTCATCTTTTTTCATCTTGTTGGCTGAGATTGTCTGGGCAATTTTTGCATCCAAATCCAACGAATAACCATCACCCAATTTGAATTTGTTGTTGTAATAAGTTTGGGCAGTGATACGAGTGAATTTATCCATTTCATCTCGGATATCATCCACAGCATGCAGATAGTCAGCACCAGCATACAGAGTTCCAGCTTTATCACCAAGTTTAAAGCCTTTTCCTGCATACACAAGTTTATTTTTCAAATCCAATTTAGTTCTGATACGAAGAGGAGAGACTCCTGATTTGGAGTTTACTTTGATCAATCCGCTCGACAAATTGCCATAACGCGGGGAACTGATTCCTTTTGTATATTCGATGCTATGGATATGGTCGGTCGACACATATCTCAGATCAGAGCCGGAGTTGATGCTCGAACGGTTTTTTATTTGGCTGTCACCGTTAGATCCATCGCCTCTGTTTGATGTTACTCCAACCATTTGTGTACGGAGTCCGTCGGATGTCTGAGGCACACCATCAGAAGTCAGACCGATACCAAGAGAAGTATTTTGGTCGCTTCCAGCCTGACGGTTTGAGTTGAGGGAAAATCCAGTAAGTGCGTTTTGCTGATAAAGGTTTCCAGGCAGCAGAATCATGACATCAGAAAGCGAAACAGGTTGGACATATTCGATAGCTGTCTCGTTCACTTCCAGTTTATTGCGTTGAGCCTGTTTTGCCATCACGGTGACTTGCTCTAATTCGTAGACGGCATTTTTCAGTTTGATATTTATGTTTATATCCCCGTTTGTTACAGTCACGGTTTTCTTAGCGTCGACGTAGCCGAGGTTTTGTGATTCAATTTTATAAATTCCTACTGGTATGCGTTTGAATTCAAAATGACCGTTCCCATCGGCCACTGTGTTCATTTGCAGCTCTTCAATGGAAACATAAGCGTAGGGGATAGGACCATCGTTGGATGTTATGTTTCCGCTTATTTTGTAGTATTTGTTATGATTGTTGCCATTTTCTATGGCTTGAGAAAAGACATTAAGCAGAGAACCGTATAAGAGTATGATGCTCAATGTAAGTATTTCAAGAGTTTTGTAATTCGACATTATATCAATAGTCATTTTTGAAAAATCCGGAATGAAAACTTATTTCATCCCGGATTCGAGGTAGTTGAAAAAAATGGTTTTTACATCCCCGACTTATATGTCCAGATTATTTTCTCCATCCTTCAGGATAACCGACATAATCTTTATGAGGCGAAAGGATTTCGCAGTCTACGGACGAGTCGTTGGTGTCAGCATATCCGTCCTTATCGTTTCCTTTACGTTTTACTAGCAAACCACTGTGGCATCCCTTTACCAATTGCTCTCCACGGTCGACAGTTTGAGGAAGAGGGTTTGTCACGATACCAGAAGGAATATGACCTGTTGTGATACCATCCAAGATCATAGAAGCAGGTACACTCAACATTTTGATTTCTACGTTGTTGTTGTCTTTGTCCTGTACAGTGGCAACTCCAGAGTGTTCAGCGAAGAATTCGTCAAGAGTTTCCTGGTTTCCGTTCTTCATCTTGAATATGAAAGCATTATAGAAGCCTCTTGGATGCTGGTAGAAACCACCGATTCCACCAAGGTCATCCTCAGCAGGATATATTTCCTTCACGTTTGGAACGTTTGGATTATCGACGTCACTTGTATAAAGTTGTGGATCATAGATTTCGTAGTCTGCGCCACTCAAATCAATGGCATTGTCGTATGTGTATCCATCCCAACCAACAGTGTCGACTTTTACGCTTTCGACACTTCCGTCTGCCGCAAATGTTGTGTCTCTGTTTACGATAGGGCTTTTACCTTCCGTTGCTGTGTGGTTGATAGCTGTGAAAGCGATGACAATTTTGTCGTGTGGTTTAACCGGTACATCATATCCTGAACCAGGGATGACAATGATTCCGTGGACAGGGACCAAACCTTTTCCGTAAAACTCGTCATACCAGCTTTCTTTTTCTGTGCAAGAAGCCTGCATTGTACATCCCACAGCAAGACCGTCTGCGTAAAGGACTTTGTCAGTTGGGTTGTAAAGCACCATAAACTGATCTGGATGCATCATTCTTCCACCGTTTTTTTCTCCGTTGAAGAACAACTCAGAAAAGATGAATTGGTAATCACTTGAATTTGCGACAGTTGCGATAATCTTTGCTTCGAGTTGCTGACCTTCAGTCTTTATTGTCACATTCTGTTGTCTCAAGAATATGATCTTACCGTCAACATTTTTTTCCATAGAGATGTCGTATGTTCCGACAGGGACATTAACATCAAGAGACAGGGCACCATCTTTATCCAATTCGGGAATATCAAAAGAATATACATCTTTTGAGTTCACATTTGTGAAAGTTATCTTTGCTCCAGCTAAAGCCTTGATATCTTTTGCAGATATTGCGTCGTCTACATCTGGAGAAATGTGTAGTGTTGATTTGATAGTTGGATCATTCTTTTCCTCATCGTCCTCACACGCTGTGAACCCGAGAGATAATGACATTACTCCTGCCAATGCAAGGAATCTAAAATTTTTTTTCATTTTGGTTATATTTAATTTTTGCAATATGTTCGTTTCCCTACAAATTGTGACATCCTATATATAATAAGAGTGAACATTCATGTAGGATGGTGGTTGATGATGATTTAGATTAGAAATATTTATTCAGATTGGTTTAAGGAGACACAATAAATCCCATAGGGAATCTTAATAGATTTCCTAATCTAAAATCATCACAACAATCATCAGTTTTGTTTTATAAAAATGTCTGAAAAATAGACCTATTTCATGTTTATCCTCTGTTTCAACAATGAATAGGAGAATAAAGAATTGTAAAAATGCGGGGGGATCTTTTTTTCAATCCAAATATGTCAAAGTCTAACCATAACTATGAATAGGAATTATTCCATCACTTCATATTTTTTCACGTCGACATAATAAACTGGATAGTAGTCTTTTTCATTCTCTTCCATCCATTTCTTCATCTCACTGAAGTCTTTATTCTTACTGCAGTGTTTGTGATCATGTTCTTTCTCCTCTTTCTTTTCAGCCTGTCCGTTATCACAATTATGATTACTTTTAGCTGCCTCTTCAGCTTGTTTAGCTTCTGATTCAGCGATCATCTCTTTAGTGATTCTGTTTTCTTTCACCTCACCGACAAACTTCACACTTTTACCTTTCAACTCTTTATTGTATTTGCCAGTTTCTTCGTTTGCCATCATAGTCAATGTTTTTTCTGCTTCATCATCATCAGCCAAAAAACACTTGTTGCCCGAACAACAAACTTTTTTCACGTAACCACGTACTGCCACTTCTTTACCGAGGTAAAAATCTCCCTTAGCTGCTACTTCTGATGGAAACAGCATTTCCAATCCATTGTTTTTGCAACACTCTGGCACATTGTCAGATGATGCTGCATCATTTCCTTTGTTTTTACAACATGATGGCACTTCGTCGGATGAAGTAGCCTCGTTACCTTTTTTTTCTGAACCTCCGCAAGAGAATAGGAAAGCGGAAAGTACGATCATTAAAAATTTACCTTTCATTTCTTTGTTTTTTTTACGCTGCAAAAGTATCTCATTGTTAAAAAATGTGAAATTCCCAAAATTGGGTATTTGTAGGGGTGGCCTATACAAGTTACCTTGACATCATTTTGTAACATAAAAATCTCCATTATCTTCATTTTTATTCTTTTATGAGGCACTTTTTGCAACAAAATCCTTCAAAAAATTCAACCATTTAAAAAAATAATTAAATTTGAAGCGGCTAAAAAACTAAAGCGTTAGTGTAGCCATAACATTATATACTTATTTCTAATACATTACGATATGATAACTTTTACTACAACTCAGACGGGGGGGCGGTATGTCTGTTCGTCAACTGACTACATTATAGAAAACTTCTTTTTCTATTCAGAAAAATCATTAAACAAAATCTAATTTGTTTGGTTCTTTATGAAAACACATTTACTATTTTCAGTAGCTGTGGTTTTGCTTTATGTGCATGCCAATGCAGCGAATTCCCTTAAGGTGCTTCTAAAAAGCCAGGAAGCAATCACGTATGTTTTGACAGAAAAACCAGTTTACTGGACTTCTGCAAGTACTCTTTTTGTCAAATCATCGGGTTTGTCTCAGGAATTTGACCTTGATGATGTGGAGAAGATCTCTTTTAGTGATAGTGAAAGTAGTGTTGAATCTGTTAACTCAGACGGCACTTCGGTCTATCCGTCTCTTGCGACCGACGCCATTTTCGTTTCTGCACCTTCTGCTTCTGAAGTGGAGGTATATGGAGATGAAGGATATTTGATGAGCAAAACACAAATATCTGGTTCTGATGATGTTAAGATTAATGTCAGCAGTTGGGCACCGGGTGTGTATATTATCAAAGTGAATGCGAAACCCTTCAAAATTATCAAGAAATGAAAAAACTTTTACTTACTTTTTCAGCTTGTGTTCCTCTTCTTGCTCTTTCGCAAGGAGACGTTAAGGTGACTTTTACAAACAATAAAACAATTTCGCTTCCTATGGAGGCTGTCGACTCTATGCAGAGCGATCCAAAACAGCAGACTTTTCACATGTCTTATTCGTCGGATGATGTGAAAAAGATATCTTTTTCGGAAACTGTTTCTGAGAGTGATGTTAATTTGAAGGCTAGTGATAAAGCACAGTCTTTCAATCAGCTTTTCTCAATGTCGACAGGATATAAATATGTTGTTTCTTTTGAAGACGGTGCAAATCCTATTGTCCCATTTCCGCCTAAGACAGAATCATTTGTTCCATCATTCTCTACGTCTGGCTCATACATATTTATAAATGGCAAGGTGTGGAAAGAGGGCGACGAGGTCAAAATTGGTAAAAATATAGAGGTGAAAGTGGTGGCTTATAATGGTGATGTCCGCACTTATCATTTTGACGCTGTTATTCCGTCTTGCCCTGTCATTGAAATCAAAACCAATGGACTTCTTTCTGGAGAATGGTCGGATCTGAAGTCAATCTCAGTTGACGGAAAAGCTTTGGACGCATGTAAAATCAAAGCTAAAGGTGGAAACTATAATTCGAGTGAGAAAAACAGTTTCAATATCAAATTCGATAGCAAACAGGAGATTCTCAATATCACCAAAAACAAGCGCTGGACTCTTGAAGCCAATGCTGGCGACTTTGCCTGCATACGTGCGTTGCTTGGCTACAACATCGCCAGCCGTGTCAGTGGATCGTGGAATCCACAGGCAAAAGAGGTGGTTCTTATGGTCGATGGTGCATATATGGGCTTTTACTTGATTTCCGAGCAACCTCGTGTCTGCAAGGGAAGAGTGGAGAGCGGAATGGTGATGTGTATCGAAGACGCTCCGGATGAAGGTGACGATTTCTTCAAAAGCCGACTTTTCAATTCCGTCTTTATTATGAAAGATCCTGAAACTGGTGTCGACGGTGCAAAACTTGTGCGTACACGTGAGGTGATGGAGAAACTTGAGCAGGCGATCGCTGATAAGAAGTGGAGCCAGGTGCACGATATGCTCGACATTGAAAGTGTGGCAGAATGGACTGTGGTGAATGAAATTGCCAAAAACGATAAATCGTTCGCAAGCGATACATATATATATATCGACGACGACAAAAAGATTCATTTTATCCCGTCTACCCAATCAGCAAAGGCATTCAATGCTGATTCCGATGTGGAGGGATTCACAGCCTATGATAGAAACTGGCTTACTTTGTTGAAAGATGATTCAGATTTCAATTCTGCGTTGAAGAAGGCGTTTGAGAAAGTCTCGAAGGCAGAGTCGGACATCCTTTCTTGGATAGACAAGACGTCTGACCAGAATGTCGGTGATGCTCTAGCCAACTCTTATTCATCATCTTTTAATAGTGAGACTTACAAAAATGAGATTGCTGATCTGAAGGATTGGTTGTCGGCAAGAATCAAATGGTTGTCAAGCGAGTGGAAATAACGGATAAATGAAACGATCATGAAAAAAACAATATATGCTATAGCCTCGCTACTTTCAGTGGCTGGCTTAATACAAGGTCAAACTGTTGATTTTGGTAGTGATAGTTATAATGTTGGCAATGTCAGCAATTTTAATGTAGATGGGAAAACACAGTCGTTCGACTTGACATATCCTATTTCAGAAATGAAGGATATCAAATTTTCCCGTAATGCCATAGATTTCAACAAGGCTGACAAAAAGACATCTGGAAATGAGATCAAATGGCTGTCATTCTATGTTGATGGCAATAATGGCACAATACTGGATTATACGGATGGCAAAATCAGTGGAGATGAGATCAGTGTTTTCATCCCTTATTATGAGGGTGGCGCTATCAAAGCCTCTTTCGGAGCGACGGGAAAGGTTTTTGTCAATGGCATACAGCAAAAGAGTGGAGTAAGCAGCAATGTCTACAATGGAAATGTTGAATACAAGGTTGTGGATGACGAGGGCAATATCCACACCTACATTGTGAAGGTCTACAACAGTGGTCTGCCGATCATCCGTATAGAGGCTCCTGCAGATATGGCATCAAAGGTATGGAATGGAGAATATCCATTGACTCTGACATCAGCCAAGGGTGAGACACTTGCTCAAACCACAGCTGAGGTAAAGCCGAAAGGTGGACAAAATTCTTTGTCGAAACGAGATTTCAATATCAAGTGTAGCAAGAAAACAGCGTTTGTCGACATGGCTAAAAACAAACGTTGGGTTCTCCTTTCTAATGCAGATGACGCATCTATGCTACGCACTAAGGCAGGATTTGAGCTTGGAAAAGAGTTGACGGGAATGTCGTGGACACCATCGTCTGAATATGTGGAGGTAGTGATGGGCGACAAGCATCTCGGCACATATTTACTGTGTGAGCAGATACGTGTGGCTGAAGGAAGAGTGAAGGAAGATGCTGTGTGGGAGATCACAAATGATATTGAGGCCGACGATGAGTGGTTCGTTTCCGACAAGGGAACAAAGATTCGTCTGGTAGATTCGTCTGAGGATGATGCGTCGAGTGAGATAGAGAAAGCAAAAACTGCTGTGAATAAATTTGAGTCTGCTCTTTATGGAGGAAAGTCGTTTGGCTCCTACATAGATGAGAACAGTTTCGTCGACTGGATTTGGGCTAATGAGATATGCAAAAATGAACACTTATTTAAGAAGGATTGCTATTTCCGTATCACTTCTGACGGAAAAATAGCGATGTCTCCTATCTTTTCAAATGAAAAATGGCTCGGCAACAACGGACAGTCGTACGAAGGTTTCTCAACAATCAATAGCGGATGGTGTGAAAAGATGATGCAGGATGTGGATTTCTCATCGGCAGTCTGCAACCGTTTCAAGGAGATTGCCTCTACAGAGAGTGTGATCACATCGGCAATAGAGGAGTATAAAGATTTGATTTCAGCCTCAGCTGAATCTGATGCCGCATTGTGGAGCAGCAAGAGCAGTCTTAGCAATGAAGCCTCATCGCTATCATCTTGGATTAAAAAGAGATATTCATGGTTGTCGTCTATGAGCGACGGAATTTGCAAGTGTGCCAAGGCAGACAAAGCGTCAAGCAACAATGAGATCAAGTCGTTCAGCATCAAAAAGAATAGCAATGGAAAAGCTCTGCTTGAGGATTACGATGCGACGATCGCAAACGACAGTGTGAAGATATTCGTGCCTTATTTGGTAAACTTCAATCTTAAGGCGGATTTCTCTGTAGCGAACGGAGCTAAAGTATACTGCAATGGTGAGGAGATAGAGAGTGGAAAGAGCACCGTCTACTACCTTAAACCACAACAGTTCAAAGTGGTATCGAGCAACGGTGATGTACGCACATACACAGTATGCATCTACAACAGCGGTTTGCCAGTGATATATCTCAATACACAGGGAAACAAAACTATCTCAGACAAAAAAACATGGCTTGATAATACAGAATTCACTGTATATGAAGCAGATGGAACAGTAAACTATGATGCTGCACCAGATATGGCTCAGGTGAAGGGACGTGGAAATTCAACTTGGGACGCTACACAAGAAAAACGTCCGTATGCTGTGAAGCTCAACAAGAAGTCTCGCATCTTGGGAATGCTTGAGCATAAGCGTTGGGTGTTGATGGCTAACTATTACGACGCCACTTTCTTCCGCAATACAATGTCGAATTATCTTGGCAAGAGATTCACAAATCAGGATTGGGTGCCAAGCGGATTCAATGCGGAACTTGTGCTTAACGGTGCTCACAAAGGAAACTATTATTTCTGTGAACAGGCTAAGATCAACGACAATCGTGTTCATGGAGAATTCCTGATTGAGGCTGATATCAAGGCAGGATTGGGCAACGGAGCGATAGAAGGTCCGAAATCACATAATGCTTTCTTCACTAAGGATCCGGAGTTGCAGCAAAATTCTTCTGATTATAATCGTGTGAAAGACATTATCGATAAGTTTGAATCAGCACTTTATAGTGCCAACTACAGTGCTTTGGAGCAGTTGATAGATTTGGAAAGTTTTGTTGATTGGTATTTGATCAAGGAATGGTCACGTGACGTCGATGGAAATATGCATACAAGTTGTTATTTCACAATCATGGAAGACGGTACGATTAAGATGGGTCCGATGTGGGATTTCGACCTTGCGTGGGGAGGCAATCCATTGGCTGGTAAGGGACAAAGCTATAATTCAGTAGATGGATACTACATCACTACCAATCCAATCTCACAACCTAGAGGTGCTACATGTACAAGCTGGTTTGGCGAGTTCATCAAGATGCCAGCATTCAAAAAGATGTTGAAAGAGAAAGTAATCGAGATCAATTCACACATGGATGAGATTCTTGCCTATATCGATGAGAACACTGAATATCTTCTATTGTCTGCCACAGCCAACAAGGTTGGTATGGGAGAAGGAGGAATGTTTGGTATGTTCGGCGGCGGTGGCGGCTGGGGTGGCGGCTGGCCAGGTGGCGGTGGCCAGGGTTCGTCATCAAGTGCTACGACACCAGAGTCTTACCGAAAGAGTATGGGAGAGTTGAAAGACTACGTCAAGTCTCGTATGCAATGGTTTTTGAATGAAGTAAATAAGTTTTAAATAATTAATATAGCCGTGGGTGTGAACTCACGGCTATATTATGCATTATGATTTTCCCAATTAGTATTGATATTTGTATTCTATTATGAAAATACAGGTTTGTCAGAATGACGTTTCGGAAAACTTCTATATATTAGCGAACATAAACTGAAAACTTGGGATAGCATGAAAAATAAAATTACAAAACACATCTTTGCTTTACTGTTAGGTTCATTAGGATTGAGCACAGTGCAAGCCGGAGACAACCGTGGTCTGTGGGCCTGCTCGGATGGCGATGTATTCGTGAGCTGGCGTATGCGTGCAACGGATTCTCCGAAATCAACGACATATAATTTGTACGCGGATGGAAACCTTGTGTTTTCATCGAAGGATCGTACCAACACAAAACTTTCGTCTAATTATGCCAAATCAACTTTCTCACTTGAGGTTTTGAATAAGGCGGGCGACGTGATTGACTCTCAGTCTGGAATAAGGGTGGATGCGTATCCATACCATCATATCAAACTTAACCATCCTGGCTCATACAGATTGCCTTCAGGGGATAATGTTACGTATGCACCATACGATTGTTCTGCCTATGATATGGATGGCGACGGTGAGCAGGAGATCATCATGTGCTGGTCGGCTGGTGAGGGAGCGTTGGCAACTCCTACAGCTCCTCCTATTTTGGATTGTTTGAAATTGGACGGCACATTGGTATGGAGAATCAATCTTGGACCGAATATTTTGAGTGGATGCCGTTTCTCTTTCCTTTGTTATGATTTTGATGGCGACGGCTATGGAGAGTTGATCACTAAGACAGCTCCTGGATCGAAGGATGGAAAGGGTAATTACATCAGTAAGGGTGCGGCAGCAGGATCTAATCCAAACCACTCTTCAATCAATGGATCGGGTGTGATTACAGACGGTGGTCCTGAATGGATCACATGTTATAGTGGAAAGGATGGATCAGAGTTGGCGACAATCGACTACTGGCCATACTTTAATATCCAGTCGGATTGGGATGATCGACCAAACAACACGGATGGCAGCACTTACGGACACCGTGGCAACTGGCTTAAGGGTTGTGTGGCATTCCTTGATGTGAATGGAAAGGCTACTCCATGTGCTGTGACTACACGTGGAATCTATACCTACTCGTATGCTGCGGCATACACGTGGGATGGTCAGACATTGAGCACTTTATGGAGACATACATCTGACAGAGCAGGTCAGGGAATCTATGGACAGGGAGCGCATAGTGTCACTTGTGGCGACGTGGATAATGACGGATTTGATGAGATTATCGTCGGTGCGGCATGTCTTGACCACAATGGACAATTGCTTTGGAGCTCAGGTTTGGGTCATGGAGACGCCACTCATTTGGGTGAGTTCGATCCGTCGAATGATGGTTTGGAATATTTCATGATCACAGAGGAGTCGACAGCTATATACGACTGTGCTTTGCTTGATGCCCGTACAGGAAGAGTGATGTTCTCTAAGGCTCAGACAGGAGGAGATACAGGAAGAGGATTGATTCTCGATTGCGACAGCACATACGATGGAGCGGAGGCGATGGAGTGGAGTTGTGACAATATCTTCACATGTAAAGGAAAGGAGTTTGCTAAATGGCATACAGGAAGCACAAACAGCAGTTCAATCAACGGACGTATTTTTTGGGATGGCGATTTGCTTGAGGAGTATACAGACCGTGGACATGTCGACAAATGGGATAATGTAGGAAAGACATGGTCTCGTCAATACACATTCGGATACAATATCATGGTGAACGGAACAAAGGTGCAGTGGGGTGCCAACACCAACAATGCGACCAAGTACAATCCATGTCTGCAGGCCGACCTTGTGGGAGACTGGCGTGAGGAGTCTGTGTTCTGGACAGAACAGAACGGTCAGTATTATCTCACCGTCTACACGACAACAATACCAAGTGACTACAAACTTCCTTGGCTGCGTGATGATCATGTCTACGATATGGCTGTGGCATGGCAGCATTGCGGTTACAACCAGCCACCTCATTTGGGTTACAGCCCTGTGGAGTACTACAAAAATCTCCGCAATATGGTTGAGCCTACTCTGACAAAGCATGGAGGTGGATCAAGCAAGCAGACAGTGTATGTCAATAATCCTATCGGTGACTATTATTTGACATGGGATGGGGCGTCTACCGTCAACATCACTTGGGAACCGAATGCTCCTGAGGGAATAGAGATAAGGATAGATCAAGCCACTAAGAACATCTATTTCAGTGGTACGCCTACTGTTGATGGAATGTATAATTGGACAGTCACGACAGTAAGTGACGCGGAGACGGAAGCCACATATACAGGTTATATAGAGGTGAAGGATCCGACAGATGTGACAGAAGTGACAGCAAGAGGACGGTCGGTTTATCCTAACCCAACAGATGGAGATTTGCATATCACTGACGCGGATGGCAATCTTTACGATGGAATAGTCATCGTCTACGATAACAATGGTAGGGTAGTGATGGAAAAAACTATCGCCAACGGATATCTGAATCTGAGTCCACTTTCATCCGACATTTATAACGTAGTGGTGAAAGATGCTGAATATAAGATCAAGGTGAAATAAAACAAAAACGTAGGGGCAGGTTTCAAACCTGCCCCTATTGTTTTTATACCTATAATCTATCCTCTTTTTAACCTATCAATGCATATAAGGAAAGACATCATTATTTTCTGATAATCTTAATAGATTGGTTGCCAGCGGTTAGTACATAAACGCCCTTTTCTTTTGGTAGATTAACAACAGCGATGCCATCATTGTCAGCTTTTGTATTGGTTAGAACAATACCATTTGTTGTGAAAAGTGAAATGATTGTGCCAGCATTCGCATTAGAAATCTTGATGTTATCTTTGTCAAGAGCTGTAAACTGTAATTCATTTGCCTGAAGCGTTTTTGCTTTTGACTCTTCTCCTTCAGAAAAATGAAAATTAAGTACACCTTCAATAGAATAAGAAGTTTCGCTATTTCCGTTTACCACAAGATTACCATTTTCGAAAGTGATAACAGGTTTGTCTGCTAATGCGAAATTATACTTTGATCCAGATTTCAATTCAATTGTCAAATGTGTCTCAGCAGCATTGGCTAGCAAGGCACCTCCTAGAAGACAAAGAGTAAGTAAATTTTTAATTTTCATATTATAACAAGTTAATAAATCTGTAAAATAGATTTAAATTTCATTAGTTGCAAACATACAAAAAAAACAATATACAAAAAAACAATATATAAAAAAACCTCCAAAAATCATCACTGACTTTTGAAGGTTTTCATTAGTTATTCAATCAAAATAGCAAACAGCACACAAATTAAATTTTGAGAGTGCTGTCTCCAAATACTAGAAATTCAAATTATTCACATTTTTCACCACTTACAACAGCGCGGACGCATCTACCGACACAACGGTTAAGGTGTGCAGTCTCAATATTTTTGTTAAGACGGAAATAAGGACCGCTAGCACTG
>CACZOA010000056.1 GCA_902782665.1 uncultured Bacteroidales bacterium | reverse complement strand
TCTTTTTCTACAAGGGCACGATCATCATGAAAATCGCCTACATATTCATAATCTTTGATTTTCTCGTTTAGTTTTTCTGTTTCATTTACAGAAAAATACAGATAACAAACAAAAAGAAGAATATAAATCGACAATAAAAACAAGTATCTTTTTTTCATAATCACATATCAATAACAGTTAATCACTGTGGCACATAGCTCGTCACCACTCCACTCACGATGCCGATGACAGCAATCTCAATAAGCATAATATAACATAATGTGTGTATATGGGAGATCCTGAATTTTTCATCACACGTATATTGCGGTAATTTTTTCTTAAGATATTCCACTATCTTATACGATAGCCAGCCAAGCAATATACCACATAATGTTCCAACAAGAATGTCGCCTGGGAAATGGACTCCTAAATAAATACGTGAATAAGAGCACAACAAAGCCCACATCGCGACTGTTATCGTAAGAAATTTATTACGGAACAGCAAAGAGAGAAACGTCGCAATAGCAAATGAATTTCCTGCATGCGACGACGGGAAACCATATCTGCCACCTGTATAATTGAAAGCATATGAAAGATGATCCATGATGTTCGGATCATGACTCGGACGCAGACGCGCAAAGAATGGTTTCATCAATCCAGATGTTATTCGGTCTGTCAACAGGAAGACAAGAACAATACCTATCAAAATCAGCCAACCCTCTTTTTTCTTTGTGCGGAAAATCACCCAAAGCATATACAACACTGGTGGAAACCAAATTCCTATCTTCGACACATTGAAGAAAAATGTATCCCACGACAATGTGTGGTAAGCTGGTAAATTCAACGTCTCCATCAGACTGTAATCGGTCTGCAATAATGTCTCAATCATAAAATAGAAATTATAAATTATAAATGCGAAATGCCAAATCCTGCATTAAGCATTAGTACTTGATGTCTTCCAAAAACAGACCGCAGGCAGGGGCTGATGTAGATGCTTTGCACCTGTCTTTACTCTCAATGATCTTTCGGAAATCAGCGACCGAAATCTTCTTTCTGCCCACGTCGATTAACGTGCCGACGATCGCACGCACCATATTGCGCAGAAATCTGTTCGCGGAAATTGTGAAGACGAGGATGTCCCCTTCCATTTTCCATTCCGCATGGGTAATCTTGCAGATATTTGTCTTGGTATCTGTGTTCACCTTGCTGAAACTTGTGAAATCCTCATATTCAAAGAGCGACGACGCGGCTTTATTCATCAACTCTATATCAAGGTCGAAATTGATATACGCCACTACGTCAAGCGTGAATGGATTTTTATCTTTGGTAATATAGTAGCGATAAGTGCGTTCTGTAGCAGAGAATCTTGCAGAAAATTCTCCGTCCACCTCTTTTATTCCAGAGACGGAAATGTCTTTAGGCAACAGTTTATTGATGCGGTAGACAAACTGTGCACCGTCTGCTATAGGATTATTCACATCAAAATGAGCGGTCATCATACGCGCGTGCACTCCAGTGTCGGTGCGACCGGCTCCTGTGGTGGAGATCTCCTCACGACATAATACAGAGAGTGCTTTGTTCAGTTCCTCCTGTACTGTATTTCCATTCGGCTGAATCTGCCATCCATGATAATTTGTGCCGAGATATGAAAATGTGATCAGATAACGCATTCTCTGTACCCTATTTATTCCATATATGAATCCTTGAAACCAAGAAGATAAAGCAAGCCATCCAAACCGAAATTAGACAACGACTGCTTGGCATTCTCCTTAACCTTTGGTTTTGCATGGAATGCGACACCCAATCCTGCCAAAGAAAGCATCGGAAGGTCGTTCGCACCGTCGCCTACAGCGATAACTTGCTGAAGATCCAGTCCCTCAACCTGAGCGATCAGACGCAACAGATCGGCTTTTCTCTTTCCGTCGACAATATCACCAAGATGACGGCCAGTAAGTTTGCCATCCACTATCTCCAATTCATTGGCATACACATAATCCAAATCGAACTGTTTCTTCAGATAATTTCCGAAATATGTGAAACCTCCGGAAAGGATCGCTATCTTGAATCCAAACTTCTTCAACATACGCAAAGCACGCTCAGCACCATCCATAATTGGAAGATGTTCGGCGATATCAATCATCACGCTCTCATCCAAGCCCTTCAACAGGCTCACACGACGTCGGAAGCTCTCGCAGAAATCAATCTCACCACGCATAGCGCTCTCAGTGATGGCTTTCACCTCGTCACCAACACCAGCACGCATAGCAAGTTCGTCTATAACCTCAGTCTTGATAAGAGTGGAATCCATATCAAAACAAACAAGACGGCGGTTACGACGGAAAATATTGTCTTCCTGGAAAGAGATATCATAACCTAAATTGCTGGACATCTGAAGGAAAAGCGACTGAAGAGCGGCCTTGTCTTTCGGTGTGCCACGCACAGACATCTCAACAGAGGCTTTAGCTGTGGAATTCTCAACTCCTTCCAATGGAATACGTCCAGAAAGACGAGTGATGGAATCAATGTTCAATCCCTGATCACTCAACGCTCCTGAAACATTCGCAAGCAAATCTGCCGAAATATCACGGCCAAGCATTGTGATGATATAACGATTTTTTCCCTGAAGGCTGACCCAATCGGAATAGGCTTTCTCGCTGATAGTGTCGAAACGGACATTTATACCAAGAGACGATGCTGAAAACAACATCTCCTTCAAAATAAATCCTGACACCTGCTGGTCACTTGAAAACAAAATACAAAGCGACAATGTGTTGTGGATATCAGCCTGACCGATATCCAAAATTGTGGCACCATAACGAGCCAATATACTCGTCATCTTAGAAGTCAGACCCGGACGATCTGGACCTGAAATGGATGCCAAAATTATCTCTTTAGTTTCCAAAATATGCGCATTTATTTGTTTCTGTACAAAAGTAATGAAAAAAGGGGAATCTTGAAAGCAAAAGAGACGTTGCATGCAACGTCCCCTCATATACAATGAAAATTCAACTTCAACCGATAAACAGCACATCCTCAAGACTCTCTCTTGACTCAAGTGCTTTCTTCACACCCTCTTTGTCCGTTTCCCCAAACACTTTAACAACCAAATTATGAATACCTATCTCAGACAGTATTCCCGTCGCCTCCCTAATCATAGATTCAACTGTCAAACTTTTATTGGTTGTCGGAACATAGAAAAGGTAACCCTTTCCACATTGAGCTCCACATGGTGTATCACTCTCTATTTTGTCGAAAAGATCCTTGACATCCTTATACTTTTCAGCTGCCAATTTCATCTCTTCTGAACACTCAGAATCTGTCATCGTGCCGACTATAAAAACTGCTCCATACTGCTCAAGATAGTCGAATGCGACTCCCTTTCCTTCTTTCAAATTCATATAAAAAGTATTCTAACTCAAATTATTCTCATTCTGCCACATCACTCTCATCCGAAGGATAAAAATCCTTTCCATATCGGTCAAATGTGAATGTCAACTTGAAACCAAAATTTGTGTAACCCAAACCTTCAGCGATTCTTTGCTTTGTCGAGATCTTCTGTCCGCTCAACACACTTGATTGAATCAAATATGCAGGAAGTTCACTCTGATCTTTGGGTTTTGACGTCTTCAAGAAATCGTAAACTTCTTTATTCTTTGCATACTGGATATTATCCTCATCTGAATCAGCCTTAAACTTGATTCTATACAATGCCTTGTCAAAAAACACTCCAGCATTGATACTGAATTTATCATTGATCTGGAAACGGTAGCCGGCATCAAGAGTAAACATCATCATGATAGGTGAGCTTGTGAACTGTCCATCAAAATGTTTCTCATTGTCATTCAATCCAAGAGCCAGACCATGATTCATAGTTGTATTGTACGCAGGAATTTCACAAGTAAAATCACAATCCTTCAATGTCTGGTCGTATTTTAGTTTGACCGGCACACCAATCTTCAAACCAGCATGACCGAACAGATTGCCTGCCGCATACGACAAAGTTACTGGGACATCAAGCAACACAAGTTTGTTTATCTCTTCAATCTCTCCTACTTTGTATTTGAAATTCAATTTATCGCCTTCATAATCCACATAACTGTACTCATCATAATAATCGTTTCCTACGAATGTACCTGTAGTGAATGAGAAATTGATTCCGATCATGAATCCCCAATTATGGTTGAGATAATAGTCGTACATCAAATGAACTCCTGGCGACATGGAGACCTTGCCTTCTCCCATTTCTGAGTTATAGGTCATCCATGTAGGTCCAAAAGTCATTCCTAAACCGACGTGTGAATGAGACTCATCTTTTTCCTGCAGCACTTCACGCTTAGTTGTATGAAGCTGCACTTTATATGTGGAATCTACAAATATGGTGCGGTCTGTCGACAGCAACGGTGCGTCCTCAAACACTCCGTAGTAAGACAAATCCTTCAAAGTAGACTGTTCTGTCTGACCTAATGGTTCAAGAGGAACTGCAGGGTTCTTTCCCCAGATTGAATTCTCATAATTGAAAATCAAACTGTCAACAAACGTTTTCTTTACGGCAGACTTTTCCGCAGCAACGGAAAGAGTCGTACTACTCACCGCTGCAACCGTCAATGCGACAACGCATCTAAATCCTCTTATTATATTTTGTAGTCCCATAGTCTTACTTTCACTATCATCTCACAATAAAACGTGCATCCAACATTCTCTCATCAGACTCAAATATCAACACGAAATAATGTCCTTCAGGCAAATTGGCATCCAAATGGATCGGATACGACGCCGGAACAAAATCTCTCACCATAATACCCATCGCATCGTATACCTCAACTCTCAGATTCTTCTTTTCAGCTTCTGTAAACGGATAGTCGATTGTCAGTATTCCATTTGGTGAAACTGGATTAGGATATACCTTCAATTCTCTATCTTTGTCGACGCAATATATCTCAGACACATACTCTCTTCCCGATGTGGATGTAACCTCCACATGGTAGCAACCATTCAGTTTTTCTCCCTTCTTTTCTTCAAAATACTCTTTGGTTGCACCTGAAATTGCCACTCCATCCTTATACCATTGGTATGTAGCAAACTTCACTTTACCAATATTGTTGTTGCAGAACAAAGTATAGCCAAACTTATCCACGATGACCGGATAACCTAAATCTTTCTCCACAACAATCTTGATCTCAACAAATGAATCACAGCCTTCCGCATTTACCAATGTATCTCTGAACACCTGGCTACGACGATATGTCACACCTCCATAGACAACCGAACTTTCTCCAGTATAAACGACAGAATTGTATGTCGGTTTCTTCACATGAACACTGTAATGCACAATACTGTCACAAAAATACTCATTTCCATCAATATAATGTACTTTTTTATAAATACATTGATAATCATCCACATCTTCTTTGAATACAACAACTCCATTGTCAGGGTCATTGATAACAACACTGTCACAATCAGACAAACTGATTGTTGGTGTCTCAATACGTGGCAATATCACAATTTTAACATTTACAGTGCTATCGCAATCACATAATGTACTCTTCAAATTAAGTTGCAATGTTGTATCATTATAGTAGATCTCATCATTGAATTCCACAAACTCACAACCGCTTACTATCATATCTCTGCTTGTAGGATGCAAAACAACAATGGACTGAACATTGACAATATCGCATCCCTGAGCTGTCTTACCTACAACCTCACTTACTATATGATTCTCATAATATGTTTTCTTTGTTAATTCACAGAAAAATGAATCACAACCATACTTAGTCGGCAATGTATCTTCAATCGTATCGACAAATCTGAAATCAAGATAACGGATCAAACTGTCACATCTGTCAGCTGAAAGATATGGTATTGTATCTTTGTAATCTCCATCACTTGCCCAATATACCTTGCCATCATACATAATCGTGTCTCCACAAGTGGTTCTAGTGACTGTATCATAAATAGGATTGGCAACTGCAATATGAATAAGTCTGATCACACTGTCACATTCCTGTTCGGAAGCATAACGTATCACCTCAACAGTATCTACACTCGACGTGAATATGGTTGGGACGCTACTGCCATAGAATGTGTACTGAACCTCACTACAATCCTGAAGATTGACAGTATCCATCTTTGTTGTTCGGATTGTGTAATGTCTTACAGAAATTGAGCTGTCACAATCACATTGAGAATTGTTGTACTTCTTGCGAACAATGTAATCCTGAGTTGAAGTGAATGTGGTATCAAGCAATTCATCGTAATAATCTCCACAATACGTAATATTCACAGTATCTTTAACAGCCTCAGGGAAAATATGGATTGTACGAACAGCCACACTATCACACTTCTTGTCACGTGGAATATTTATGTAGACCACAGTATCACGAGTGACAGTAGCTATCACATTCTCCACACCACCCACATTCTGGGTAAGCAGATAGCGCTGGCAATAATACTCCTCTGGCAATCGAGTCGTATCAGCTGATGTGTTGTGTGTGATTCTGATGTCACGTTTCTGCAAATAATATCCATCGACAATGATACCATGCAAAGTCTCGCTCAACTGCTCAACCAACACAGTATCTTGAGTGATTTTCTGGAAATTCACGTTATCAAGATAGTAATCACAAGCATAAAGCATAGTATCCATCTTGTAGACACGATCATAAACGTAAATATTCTTTTTAACAATACTGTCGCAGCCATTCTTCGTAACCAAAGTGTCGTAGACAGTCAACGACTCCCCACCCTTCAGTTTCTTGCCACCGATCACAAATGAATCAAGGTAAACCTCATCAAACTCATATGCGTCACTGTTTGTCACATTCAAATTAACTTTGATAATGACACTGTCACAACCACAAGATGAAGATTTGAGTGTATCATAGAAACTTACAGTCTCATGATGATATTTACCGTCTACCTCACAGAATACTGAATCACATCCTGAATTATAATAAACTGAATCGACGCGTGGGATCACTACTCTCAATCTTGTCGTGATCGCTGAATCACATCCTATCGTATCTTTCAGCGTGATATATTCAGTGTTAGTATAATTCTTTCCTCGATAAGAGGCTCCCGATAAAGCATCCTTTCCACAAAGGACTGTATCAATCAAATAATCGTTCAATTTGTTGATTTTCACAATATATTTGATTGTGCTATCACAAATGGAATTCTCTCTTGGATAGACCTCTGTAAACACAGTGTCATTAGTGCAGACAATTTCCGAACCATCACTCTTGCGAACAGAAACCATCTGGCAACCAGAAATTGTAGTATCCAATCGGACTGGTATACAATATATATCAACAAACATCTGTTTTGAATATATACCATAAGACGCTGTCAATGTATCAATACCGACAACAACAGGTTTAACTACAAATCCATCCTCACTTCTGACTACATCCACAACTTTATTCTTCCCTGTCCATTTGATATCTGAATTAGCCACACTCACATCACCATAGTTCATCATCTTTGTGACATCATCAAAAACAGACTTGTCGTCACTTTCAAAAAGCATCAAAGAAGAAGATGCCAAAACTGACAAATTATCATCACAGAATGAAGTATTCAAAGTAGGATACATTCCTGCATTATTATTGAATCCTTCAACAGAAAGTTTAAATGTTTCTGTGGTCAACAATCCAGTGCCATGATTACTTGGTAATACAGAAACCTGCTTATCGTAGTAGCAACCTTTAACATCTCCAGTCACACTTCCTGCTATCGCATCGACATATATTTCATTACGACAAGAAACACTGTTTAGATTCAACGAAGTCTCAACATCATAATTATCCGCAGAACCAACGATACCTCCAATACATGTGAAGTCTGCAGACGGAGGACATTGTGAATAGACCATACCATAATTGACACAGTCTTTGATCAAACCTTTCGAATTCTCACTCATAGCACCACCACAAATACCTCCGATTCTTCGGTGTCCGTGTATTGAACCAAGATTCATACAACGAATAATATCAGATGTAGTAGAGCCGACAATTCCTCCTGTGTAATAAGGATTGGAATCAAGTGTGATCAAAATGTTTCCTGCGTTTGCGCAATTCTCAATTCGTGCATTCGACTTTCCACAAATACCGCCGACGCAATCAGACGATGATGTCACATTTACATTATTTACGACATTGCGAATGATCGGTTCGGCACCGTCTCGTTCAGCAGTCGCACTTGCAACTACACCTGAGACGTACATTTTTCCATTTACCACACCTGTGACAATCAGATTCTCAATTATAGCACCCGACTCAATTTTTGCGAACAAAGCCTGATTACTACTGTTCTGATTATTGATTGAAACTTTTATTGTGTGGCAATCTCCATCAAAAACTCCCTGGAACGGATTATCCTCACTGGCTATAGCTTTTGTGACAATTGTAGAAGCTGTACCGTCACCTAAGATATCTTCTGTCAATTTGAAATACTTATTGTACGACCAGTTATTCTCTTTCGACGTCACATAATATTTATCAGTGACTTTGTTTGCCTCAATCAAATCAGCAAGAGATTTCAAATCGTCCAAGCCATTGATCAAATATGGATTATCCGCCGATCCGTCACCATAACTAAATGGAATCGAGGCGATCGTGATATACGTTTCTCGCTCATCACCAAACTCAGATCTCTGAGCCAGAATAGCTGGTTCATCTGTAGAAGATACAAGATCCGACAACTTATGGTACTCTTCAGCAAGACCTATTTTTCTAAGAACCAACAAGCCTGAATTAAGAAGAGACGGTGAAGTCTGAACATATGATGACAACTCCTCATTCTCAAACGAAGGCATTATTCCAAGCAACTCTGAGTTGTGCATTTCCTTTATGAACGACGGTACAAAAACCGCATTCGCATCTTCTTCTGAAAATAGCTCATACTCAACATCAACCGCTGTTGTTGGCAGAATATTCTGTCCTATTGCGGCTCCATTAAATCCTTCCGTCATACATTTGCCATTTCGTGTAATTTGGATATCATAATGACAGTCGGAATATGAATAACCAGAGAATTGCGACGTTGAAATATATGGATAAGCATCAATAGTACCACACACACTACCATAATTGACCAATCTGTTGAACGTATAACTTGCTGATACTCTTTCTGCATCACCAATCAAACCTGCAGCCGTACGTCCATTTACATATCCTGAATTAATCAAATCAGATATACGTATATCACTACTGATCTCTGTAGCCTTTCCTATCACACCACCAGCTACCGAAGATGCTGTAATTGTACCAGAATTACATAATCCGTATAATTTGCCACCTCCAGAATAAGCGATCAAACCACCAGCTATAGAAGCTGAGATCTTTGCACTGTTAAAACAATTGTAGATATCACAATTATAAGCAATCGCACAAACACCTGCTGCCAGATCCTTTCCAACTACAGATCCAGAAGTCTGTAAGTCATGAATTGACGCATTTTCTGCGTAGACAAACAAAGCAGCGTCGGCATCAGAATTAACGATATCCATTTTTATAGTGTATCCATCTCCATCAAGGTGACCCATAAAACTAAACTGGCGAGTCGTAGATAGAGCGAAATCAAGTCCACTGATATGTGCGGCAACCCTGAAATACTTGTCCTGCGACCAACCTTCAACAGTTTCAAGAGAATCTCTCAACTCCTCAAGATGAGCAACAGTCTTTAGCAAATATGGTTCTTCGGCAGTACCTTTACCTCCTCCAAACACATTTTTGTTCATATACACTTTAATGTCACGTGAAATAACCGCATCACCAAGGATTCCATATATGACATCATCTCCAGCTTTCAGAATAGTAGCGACACCGTCTTCAGAAACCACAAATGTTCCATTTTCCGACTTCCACTCCACCCCATCAATCATTCCACATGAGAATCCTGAAGCGATACTATCTAGACGCTCTCCATCTGACACTAAAATAGGAAGAGACGCAAGTTTTGCGATATCATCATTTAGCGGAAGATAAGGATAATATCCAGGTTTCTGCAAAAATGCAGGATCAAAATTTTTCGACAAAGCGGATTCATTATCCAACCAATAACCAGTATCTTCACTCTGTGAATAATAATAGAAAGGTACTTTACCTGATGTTAAATTACTATTATTCAGAATTTTTACCGAATCTTTTGATTCATTTTTTCCTAAAGAAGCATCCGAATAAAGTCCTCCTATACAATTATAACCTGATGAGGTATTAAAAACAAACTCATCAACTATACGATTGGAACCATCCGTAGATAATGACAAACAATTCTTAAATGGAAAAATTTTCGACGCTATTTCGTTGTATTCAGACACATTATAGTCAATTTCTTCACTGTAATAATAACCTACCAAGCCTGCGGCATTTCCTTCTTTGATTGAAGATACATATCCCATATTAACACACGACGACAACGTGTTGTTCATTACCGTAATGCTTTTAACATTGTATGTTCCGACAATACCTCCTATTCCACCCATCTCTTTTTCATCATCACTACCAACAGAAGGTTCGTAACTTGATATCTTTCCAATATTTACACATTTAGATATTTTCACACGTTCAGAAAATCCGACTATACCTCCAAGATCTCCGACGTACGAGAATATATCACCAGCATTAGTACAATTGTATATTTCGCTAATGTCAGTATATAGCTGAGTTTTAGAGAAATAACCAACAATACCACCAATCATAGCTGAACCAGACTCTATATTCATATAGTTGGAGCAATCATGAATTTTGAAGTTTGAAGGAAAAATAATACATCCAAAAAGTCCTCCTACTCCGAACGATGAACTTTCAACATACAAAGTGCTTTTTGAACGATTGACAATATTCGACAATTCAAATGATACACCATCAAAATAACCTACAACACCTCCCATTGTAGAAACTGTAGCCGTCGAAGGCACATCATAGTCCAAATCAACTACAATATCTTTTAACACAAAAGATGCAGTAGAAGTTCCAATAAGACCACCAATTTTACCAATATTACCGTTACGCGCTGTAAAAGCAATACTACCACTTACAGAACAATTTGTTATTTCAGAGATTCCTTTGTTTTGTCCAGCACTTTCACTTATTTTTCCAGCTAAAAAACCACTTGAGCCTGAAGGAAGTGTGACATTAATATTCTCAAAATTAATATCCTTAATGACAGATCCATTTTCTAGGATTGGGAAAAGTCCAGAAAAAGATCCATTATATCCTGTAAACGATAAATCATTAATAGTATGTCCATTTCCATAAAATTTGACAGCTATTGACTTATCAGAAGACATAAGAGGGACAAAATCAATTTCCTTCATATATATATCATCTTCCAATGAAATACAAAATGTATCTCCTAACATAGAAGAGATATAGTCTATCTCTGAATTCAACACATTAAATACTTCTGCAAAAACTTCACCAGACGAGATTTTATATGGATTATTGGGGTCTAAAAAATCTTCTGGATATATCTCAGCACGCACCTGATGCATTCCTAAATTCAAAACCATTACGGCAAGAAATAGGATTCCCTTAATATATGATGATATATGATGAACTATCGTACACATACTATAAAACAAGCCCTTTGCTATTTATGATTTACTATATTCCATTGCACTTTCGCACAACAGACAATACAAAAATAAATCAATCACTATTTTCAACAAAAACATTCCAAATTGTTTTATCAACAAACAGATAAAAAAATGTTGATAAATAGCCAATATTGTTAATAACTAGAAAATATATTGGCCATTTTCTCTCACATAATCGTCAAATCGTCATTTTACGGACGGACCCAGCATCATAATCCTCACTCATAAAATAAAAAGAGACGTGATTGCTCACGTCTCCTATTTCAAGCTATTTTGAATAGCGTCTGATTACAACTGTGGACCAGCAGCAACTAGAGACTTACCAGCAGCGTTACCTGTGTACTCCTAAAAGTTCTTGATGAAACGACCAGCCAAATCCTTAGCCTTAGTCTCCCACTCTGAAGCGTTTGCGTAAGTGTCACGTGGGTCAAGGATAGCAGGGTTAACGTTTGGAAGAGCTGTTGGAACCTCGAAGTCGAACATAGGGATCTTCTTAGTCTGAGCCTTCAAGATTGAACCATCAAGGATAGCGTCGATGATACCACGAGTATCAGGAATAGAGATACGCTTACCTGTTCCGTTCCATCCAGTGTTAACCAAATATGCCTTAGCACCAGACTTCTTCATCTTCTTAACTAGCTCCTCAGCATACTTAGTTGGGTGCAACTCAAGGAATGCCTGACCGAAACAAGCTGAGAATGTTGGAGTTGGCTCTGTAATACCACGCTCTGTACCAGCAAGTTTAGCAGTAAATCCTGATAGGAAGTAGTACTGAGTCTGCTCTGGAGTCAAGATTGATACTGGAGGCAATACACCGAATGCATCAGCAGAAAGGAAGATAACATTCTTTGCAGCTGGAGCAGATGATCCTG
>CACZOA010000055.1 GCA_902782665.1 uncultured Bacteroidales bacterium | reverse complement strand
TTCAAAAATGATTTCATGATAATCGGGTCTGACATGCAGTACTTGAACCCGAAATCACATCGTAAGTCGATGTATTTTCCCATTTTATTTTTGTTTTTAATTTGTACTGTTTTGTGCAATCTGATAGACTAAACAAAACTTTTTCAGATGCAAATATATGAAATTTTTCAAAACATCACACCATCTCGACGTAACTGGTAATCAAACCATTGGTAATATATTCTTCTACCGATATCATACGTCTAGCAACGTATCTTTGGAATTTAAATTACTGATGTATTTCCCGACAATTATGAATTACATATCTTCTTTCCACGTCACAGATTTGCATCCCTCAAAAGGATCACCTACAACTGTTGCTCTATTGTAATTACCAATCACAATATTTGAATTATAACAATTCTTAAAGGCGCCACTACAAATTCTTGTGCTTCTTACAATTCTTCCATACTCATTTTCTTCTACTGATGTCGGGATTTCCACACTTGTTAAACCAATACAATCCTTAAACGCTTCATCCCCTATTTCCCTTACTGACATTGGGATTTTCAAACTTGTCAACCCGCTACATCCTGAAAATGCTCTCCTACCTATTTTTGTTACTGACGATGGAATTTCTACGCTTGTCATCCAACTACATCCAGAAAACGCTCCATCTCCTATTTCTGTCACCGACGATGGAATTTCCACTGTAAATATACTACAGTCGGAAAATGCTTCATTTCCTATTTCAGTTACCGACGATGGAATTTCCACGCTTGTCAACCTGCTACATCCTTTAAATGCTTTCCAATTTATTCTTGTCACCGACGATGGTATCTTCACGCCTGTCAATCTGCTACATCCTTCAAACGCTTCACTACCTATTTCTGTCACTGACGTTGGGATTTCCACGCTTGTTAATCCGCTACAGCCATAAAATGCTTCCTCACCTATTTCTGTCACGGAAGATGGAATTTCCACGCTTCTTAATCCGCTACAGTCTCTAAATGCTCCACTACCTATTTCTGTCACGGAAGATGGAATCTCCACGCTTGTCAATCCGTTACAGCCGGAAAATACTCTCCATCCTATTTCTGTCACCGATGCAGGTATTTCTACACTTGTCAATCCGCTACAACCACCAAATGCATATTCACCTATGTCTGTCACCGACGTTGGGATTTTTACGCTTGTTATACGACTACAACCATAAAACGCATCTTTGCCTATTGAGGTAACTGTACAAAGATATCCACAATAAATTGTTTTTTCTGGGATTATAACTTCTCCTGACCAGAATCTTTCTAGTCCAGCCACTTCTACAGTTTTTGTTCCTGTCAACCTATATTTTAATGAAGATGACGCTTGTTTTCCCTCATCACTGAAATAATACTCGACAGTGGAATACCATCTCATGCAGAATGGGATAGACAGAACTATCACCGCTACTACAATCGTTATCTTTATTTTTTTACCCACGTCGCAAATGATTTATTTTTTGCAAAAATAAAAAGATAAGGTTGCAAATCAAAATGATTTTGTCCATTTGGTTTCTCTTTTGAAAACGCTCGTTCTACGCATTCGCAATGAGGTGAAAATTAGATGATATATCAATTAAAATGGCATTATCTATAACCCCTAATGGGGTAAAATGAATGAAATCCATCATCATATTTTCTACCAATATGTAACGCCTGACGGCGTAATTGGGGGTTCAAACCATCTCTGTAAAATATTCCAAACGATGGATTTCCCCATTAATTGCGAATTACGCATTATGAATTATGAATTTATAAGGGCGTCCACAAGGGATCGCCCCTACGGTCTAATTATAATTCTACAGATGTATTTCCCGACAATTATGAATTATGAATTGCGAATTATGAATTATAATTCAATCCTCGCAATATACAAACACTTTCAAAAGCGATTTGTTGAATTCCTTCACCTGCTCAAGATAAACTTTGTTGTTGTTGTACCATGAATCGAACAATGTGGTGTATTCTATTTCTGTGATTCGTCCGCTATCCAATGTCTTTTTTAGTAGCTGCAATGTCTGGTCAAACATATCTTTGTCGTACATGCTCGTCAGCTTCACATACTCCTCCACTCTGTTAAGCTCATTGTTGAGAGAGACTTCCAGTTCCGCCGCACGCTGATGAAGCTCAAGGTTGGAGACGGTGCTCTCCGCCTGCACCAACTGTTTTTTCCCTCTTGCCGAAAAAATCGGAATTGATGACCCGACAACAAATCCATGGGCTGTCTCTCCGGATTTCACCATCTTGTAGCCTGCCGACAAACTTGGATGCGACTCCGCTTTTGCCACTTTCATCTGCTGCGCGTTGATTTCAGCCTCAACAGCTATAAGTTCTTCCATAATCGTGCTCTTTCTGCTGCAGTCTTTCAGATTCTGCGGATACTCACGATCGTTGACTCTAAGGGATGTGTTGTTGCCTGCCAACGCATTCAGCTGAAGAGTGTTTTCACTAAGTGAGCGACGTGTTTCGCTATAGTTGGAAAAAGCTGTTATCATACCTATCTGCCCCTCGTTGACTTCAAGGATGTTATATTTTCCCTCTTCCATTCCACGTTTGAGTTTCTCATAGTTGACGCGGGACATCTCATAACGTATGGAATCCATCTCCAAAATTTGGTTGAGATATATGATCTCAGCACAAATCTCATAAGCCGACGCGATAACCTCTTTACGTGTTAGCTCATATTCGAGTGAATCACGCTTATAGGCAAGCTTTTCCGCCTTCTTCATTCTGGCGTATTTTGTAGGGAACGCAAATTCCTGGCTCACCACAAGTTCCATATCATTGGCACTTCCTGGTGATAACAACAGATATTCGACTGACGGATCTTCAAGATTACGCTCAGTTCGCATTGAATATTGATTGCTCTCAATTTTTGCTCTGGCAATCTGAATCTGAGGATTATAATTGTCGAGTGCCACAACTATCTCTTTGAAAGGCATTTCCTTAGCAAAAAGAGATGCTACAACAAAAGAAAAAACGGTTACAAAAAAAGATCTCATTGTTTTAGTTTTTGATACTTAAATTTGGGTATTTGTTACGACTGCAAAAGTATTGCGGTATTTTAACATACCAAATACCTAAAAATGATGATTAAGGAACGACATTGGATATTTGCTGAAAATGCATTCACATATATAAAAAGTTTTCATTACGAATGGAAACTTTTTATTTTAGTCTATATACGTGTTGTCCAAATACGCTTTTTTTGCTCGTCCTTTGGGTTCGCAGTATGTGAGTTAGTTATTTTGATTTCTTCATCCAATGATAAAGAATAGGTATCACCACCAACGACAATATGGTAGATGTGATGAGGCCTCCAAGGATTACCTGTGCCATCGGACATTGTATCTCCGCTCCTGGTTTGTCGCCAGCAATAATCATCGGTATCAATGCTAATGCTGAACTTAATGCTGTCATCAGGATTGGGTTGAGACGGGCTACACTACCCTCTACAATTAGTTTTTGCAACGTCTCCCCCTCTTTTTCTCGCTTCTCATATTCCGCGATAAGGAGCATTCCTCCACGTGTGGCTATACCGAAGAGCGAAATGAATCCGATCACCGACGGAATGCTCACAACTCCACCTGTGAAGACAATAGACACGACTCCTCCCACCAATGCAAGTGGCAATGCACTCAATATCAATCCACACGTTTTCCAACTTTCAAACTGTTTTTTCAGAAGAAGCACGATTATTATCAACGAGATCATCAGCGTCGCACTCAATGTACGTGTCGCACGCTGCTGGTTTTCAAACTGTCCGCTATACTCTATCCAGTAGCCTTCAGGTAGCTCCACATTTTCAGACACCCTGCTCTTGATATCATTCACAATGGATTCAAGGTCACGTCCGTTCTGCTGGGCCGACACAATGATCCTGCGGCTTTCATTCTCACGGTTGATTGTAGACGGTGCTGATGTATAGCTGATGTTGCAGACGTATGAGAGCGGAATCATTCCTTTTGCCGACGGAATAAGCATATCTCCAATCTCTCCTGAATGCTTCTTCGACATCAGTTTGATTTCATAGTTTTTGTTTTCCTCTCTCACCATACCAACCTCTTTGGCAGATAGCTTGACAGTTATAAACTCAGCCAACTCTTTCTGAGTGATGCCATACTCTGCGAGCATCTCCCTACGTGGTGTGATTTTCAATTGTGGACGGAAAGTCATCTGTTCTGAGTTGACGTCGGCTATTCCCTCCACTTCCTGCATCTCCTCTTTCACATACCCTGCTATCTGCTCAAGTTTGGGCAGTTCAGCACCAAAAATTTTCACCGCTATTGCCGACTGACTTCCGGAAAGCATCGCGTCGATACGATGAGATATAGGCTGACCTATCTCTACATTCGCACCCCGGATATGGCTCAATCTGTGTCGCACATCCTCTATCATCTCCTGTTTGCTTCTTTCTCCAAGACGATATGGCACCTCTATTTCCGACACGTTCGTTCCGAGTGCGTGCTCATCTTTCTCCGCACGACCTGTTTTTCTGCTTACAGTGATCACCTCAGGAACCTCCATCAGCATCTTTTCCGCCTCCAGTCCTATTTCGTTGCTCACGTCGAGCGACGTGCCAGGAAGTGTGCTGATATTGATTGTAAGCGAACCTTCGTTGAACGGAGGAAGAAAATTGGATCCGAATGTGAACATAGCAATAATCGCTGCGACGAGAGCGACACCCGAAAACGTTAGAATTATTCGTTTGCTGGCAAGTGCCCAATCGAGCAATTTAGCATATCCGTTTTTCAGACGTTGTGACAACCAACTCTCTTTTTGCTCAGCATGTTTGCCATCTGTTTTGCCTTTTAACAAATAGCTACACAGCACAGGTGTCAATGTCAACGCCACAACTGTTGAACTGGCAAGTGCCACAATAAACGCGATACCTAACGGAATAAGCATCTTCCCCTCCATTCCTGAAAGGAAAAACAGTGGCAGAAAACTTGCTATTATGATCAATGTGGAATTGAGAATCGGTATACGCACCTCACTCGACGCCTCCTCTATCACACTGATTATGGATCTCTTTTTCCCGTCGACATAAGGCATATTTATCCGCCTCCACACATTTTCAACGTCCACTATGGCATCATCCACAAGTGACCCGATAGCAATGGCTATACCTCCAAGACTCATCGTGTTGATTCCAAGATTCATAAGTTTCAACACCAGAATGGAAGTCAGCACGGAGATTGGTAATGTGATCAGAGAAATCGCTGTTGTGCGGAAATTGGCAAGAAAAAGAATCAATACAATCGCCACAAAAAAGATGCCTTCATAAAGTGAACTCTTCACATTATCTATAGCCCTGTTGATGAAATCCGAACTGCGGAAAATGTTTGTCTGCACCTTCACATCTGCTGGCAGAGAAAGTTTGGAAATCTCCAACGTCTTCTCAATCTCTTCAGTCAAATCAAGAGTTGACGCTCCCGGTTGTTTGGTGATAGTCAACAGCACCGCATCACTACCCTTAATTGATGCCCTTCCTATACGAGGAAAACGTGACGCTATCTGTATTTCAGCAATATCGGCAAGAGTGACGGAATAGTTTCCACGCTTTGCAATGAATGCTGTACCAAGCATGGCCGTGTCACGCGTCGCACAAACACATCTCACAGCGTATTCTGTACCATGACGAGTGGTCAGACCACCATTCACATTCTGGTTGATACCATCTATTGCCTCAGTAACTTCAGCAATGGATATTCCGTAGTGCTGCATCTTCAGTTCATCAAGCACAATCTGGTATTCTTTCACGTCTCCACCTATCACAGTGACACCAGCCACACCAGAAATAGACATCAAACGCGGACGAAGTTCAAAATCCGCTGCCGTACGTAAATCCATCAACGATGTGGAATCAGTCTGAAGACCAACAATAAAGATCTCTCCCATGATTGACGACTGGGGAGCCATCACAGGCTGTCCGACCTCAGCAGGAAGATTCGACGTCAACTCAGGAAGTTTTTCCGAAATAGTCTGACGTGCCACAAGGACATCTGTATCCCAATCGAACTCAGCCCACACAATGGAAAGACCATCAGTGGATGTGCTTCTTATACGTCTGATTCCACTTGCTCCCGAAAGAGACGACTCTATAGGATAAGACACTAAAGCCTCAACATCCTCAGTGTTCATAGCTCCGCATTCCGTCATCACAACAACAGTAGGAGCATTCAAATCAGGAAAAATATCTATCTCTGCTTCATGGGCGGAATATAGTCCGTAGACAGTCAGAGCCACCGCACAGATTATGACAAATATTCTGTGAGTCAGTGATGAATGTATGATTTTTTCTAACATATCAGTCTGTTTTTAGTGGTTGTGAGTATGTGCTGGAATAGCGTTGGAAGAGGCTGCAAGATGTAGACGTGCGACGTCGGATACAGCTACAATATCACCCTTATGCAGACCATCTATTATCTCCGTACGTTCTCCATCCGTCTCACCAAGAGTGACAAACTGTTTCTTGAATGCGTCTTCATGCTTTTTCACAAACACCTGGGCAACTCCTTGATCTTCCGCAATAGCACAGTTTGGAACAGTGATCACATTCTTTTTCTCTTTCGTCACCACATAACACTCCACACTTGTGCCCGACATGACATTGCTGATATTCTTGAACTCGAAAAGCAAAGGAATATAATAACCGCCATCCGATGTTGTGATTGCCTGACTCACCTGTCTGCCTTCCATCTTTTCAAGAGCAAACACTTCCGGAGCGTATGCTGTGCGGAATTTTACTGTTTTGATGCTCGACGCACTCTTCTGATAACGTTGAGGCAGTTTCACCTGAAGCATCAGTTTATCATTTTGAGAGACGACTGCAAGTTGTTCACCAGCGTTGACAAACTCACCGTCTGAAACATTTATGCTTTTTACAAAACCAGATATCTGGCTTTTCGACATAGCCTTTCCGTAGGATATTTTTGATGCAAGATTAGCATGTTTGACCTTTGCCTGCTCATAACGTTCTTTACATTCATTGAGTTCCTTCTTCGACACTATCTTCTCCTCACTCAACTTGAGATCTCGTTCATATTCCTTGCGAGCCGCTTCAAGTTCAATAGTGGCTTTCTCCACCAGATCACTCTCCTCTCCCACATTCGTACTGATATTGAAAAGCACCTGACCTTCCTGCACTTTTCCTCCAATCGTCACACCTGATGCGATAGACACAATACCTGAAAATGGAGCCACCACAGAAGCCTCACCTTTGGTAGTTGGAAGAATTTCTCCCGTCGCCACAATGACATGAGAAAACTCAGAAAACGCTGCTGTCTCTGTAGATATTTTCTTTATTTCAGCAGCCGACAAATGCACTTCACCCTCATGTTTCTTGTGACCTTCCTCATCACTGTTATGGAAGTCCTCATTATGCGAATGTCCATTTGCAATATTCCTTTCATTATCTTCGCACTTATTTTCATAATGTTCATCATGGTCATGTTTGTCTTCCTCATCATGATGATGTTCATACTCTGAATGTTCGTGACCGTCGTCATGTGAATGACCCGCATGACTGTGATTATTACATCCAACCAATACAGCTGACAACAATAGAGAGATTGTTAGATAAACAGATTTACGCATGGTGAAAATTTTTAAGTTTATGCAAAAATAGACTAAAGTTTATGCAACCAAGTTGCAAATCAATTACATTGTGATACCCATTTATAATGATATAGTAAGATCAATTTCCAATTTCACAGATGTATTTCAAACAATTACGAATTAAATCCAATCGTAGAACGATTATTAGAAAGTTGTTTCAAATAGCCAAAAAATTTATGTGAATCTGACAAATGTTGTGATAAACACAAATTATAGTATACACCCTTTGTTATCTTCAACAATTATACAGTATAAATATTGATTAATTGAAACAAATTATGTTTTTTATCTATTATGAATAAAAATATAAAATACAAATCGAATAAAACTAAATATTTCGTTAATTTTGCAGAAGATTAATAATATCGATATGGATTCTGTAAAAATTGGAGATTTGTCATTAAGAGTACCTATCATTCAAGGAGGAATGGGAGTAGGTATTTCTCTTTCTGGCTTGGCATCAGCAGTTGCCAATGAAGGTGGAGTAGGAGTTATTTCAAGCGCTGGGCTTGGATTAATTTACAATAACTTTTCCAACAACTACATGAAAGCAAGCATTTATGGTTTGCAGGAGGAAATACGTAAAGCAAGAGAAAAATCAAATGGTATAATTGGTGTCAACGTGATGGTAGCTATGTCTAATTTCGCCGACATGGTGAAGACAGCTATTCAAGAGAAGGCTGACATTATTTTCTCTGGTGCTGGTCTGCCACTTAATATGCCATCTTTTCTAACAGAAGGCAGCAAAACAAAGTTGGTTCCTATTGTTTCTTCTGCACGTGCTGCAAAGATCATTTGTTCAAAATGGAAAAGTTTGTACAACTACCTTCCAGACGCTATCGTTGTTGAGGGACCAAAAGCTGGTGGTCATCTTGGTTACAAGGAAGATCAGATCTTCGACGAGGCTTTCTCACTAGAGAAAACTGTTCCTGAGGTAGTATCAGTCGCTAAAGAGTATATTGAAGAGAAGAATATTCCAGTGTTTGCGGGAGGTGGTATCTACACAGGTGAAGATATGGCACGTATCATGAACTGTGGAGCATCTGGTGTACAGATGGGAACACGCTTCGTAACTACAGAAGAGTGTGACGCCTCAATGGAATTTAAAGAGTCGTATATCAAGGCAGACGAAAAGGATATAGAGATTATCAAGAGTCCTGTTGGTATGCCAGGACGTGCTATTCACAACGACTTTATCGCACGTGTTAAGGATGGTGAAACTCAGCCAAAGAAATGTCTTTGCCACTGTATTAAGACATGTGATGTGAAAAACAGTCCTTATTGCATCGTCGCTGCTCTTTACAATGCTTTCCGCGGAGATCTTAACCATGGTTACGCATTCTGCGGTTCAAACGCTTTCAGAGCTAATAAGATTGAAAAAGTAAAAGAGATCTTCAATAGCATCAAGGAAGAATTCAACAACTATCAGAAAAAAGTTGTTGGATAATACGTGAAAATGATCATTATTTATTGAGACGTGGCTATATGCTGCGTCTCTTTTTATATGTTACTTTATCTCCTTATAAATAGACATAAAATCAAATGATAAAATGAGATAAATATTCTTACTTTTCTCATTTAACTTCACTTATCATCATACACTTACTCTGTCATTTTCTGAATCACAGCCATTTATAAAAACAGAGTTTTTGTTTGGAGAGATGTCTCTCCTTATATAATTTTGCAGATTGAAAATTTATGTATGTGTCACTAATATGAAAAATTTATTTTATTCGTTTATTGTCCTTATAATCACAATTGGAACGAATTGTTTTGCACAAACAGTCAGTGGTAATAAAGATGGACATGATTACGTTGATTTAGGATTGCCAAGCGGCAGACTTTGGGCTACTTGTAATGTAGGTGCAACTAAACCCATCGAATATGGCGACTATTTTGCATGGGGAGAAACAGAACCTAAGAAAGAGTATTCTTGGAACAATTACAAATGGGGTAAAGATGATGGTCAATTCATGACCAAATACTGCACAAAAGATTCCGAAGGTAAAGTTGACAACAAGAAAGAATTAGAAAAAACAGACGATGCTGCTTATGTCAATTGGGGTGGTGCATGGCGTACTCCAACAATCAAAGATGAAGAGGAATTGTTAGAGGGTTGTGTCTGGGAATGGACTAACAATTATGACGGAACAGGTGTCGCCGGTCGTGTTGGTTTTTCTAAAACTAACACCAACATCATTTTCTTGCCAGCTGCCGGTTCCATTTCTGGTGAGGAAAATTCCACTGCTGGTAGTGAAGGTTTTTATTGGTCTTCTTCACTATTCAAAAATACAATGAACGGATCTTATTATCTCTGTTTCGCTAACTATTATATCGACTGGAGAGGCAACAAACGCTTCGCTGGTAAAAGTGTTCGTGCAGTGATAAATGAGGATGTCGCTTCCTCTAAAACTTCTTCTAAAAAGAAGAAAAAAAGTAAATGAGATGATCTTTACACTTTCTGATTTTCACCAATGTCATCATTTATAAACTTAGACAATATTCAACGTTCCGACTCCATTGAATATCATCCTCTTCTTCCTTTCCTTCCTGAAAACACAAAAATTCTGTTTTTAGGAAGTTTTCCGCCTCAACGCAAACGTTGGTGTATGGATTTCTTCTATCCAAATTTCATCAACGATCATTGGAGAATAATGGGATTGATATTCTTTGGGGATAAAAATCATTTTGTGGATGTTAAGGAAAAAAGTTTCAACCTTGACCTAATTGTTGAATTTCTGCAAGAGAAGGGTATAGGTTATTATGACACCGCTGAAGCTGTTAAACGTTTGAAAGATAACGCATCCGATAAGTTTCTGGAGATAGTTGAATATACTGACATCAATGCAATATTGGATAATATTCCTGATTGTAGGGTAGTGGTGACGACGGGAGAGAAGGCCACTGAGAATATTGTGAAGCAATTATCACTTTCTGAAATTCCGACGGTAGGAAATTATATCACGTTGCGTGATGATATTCTATTATATCGTTTGCCATCATCATCACGTGCTTATCCATTGAGTTTGGATAAAAAAGCCGAGGCTTACAGGAAGATGTTTGAGAAAGTAGGAATACTATAGATTTAAGATGGAGAATGGATAATGTTCCGTTCTTAACATTCCTTTTTTCTATCTGGTTTTCTATTTGAATATGATTTCTATTACGGGCAGGTTTAAAACCTGCCCCTACGACCATGGAATAGATTGAATTTTGACATCTGCTAAAACATGTGTTCTTCGTCAAATTCACTTATATTTAACATTTCACATTTTCTATCTCACTCTTCTCCACATACCACAAATATCCTTCCACATTATTGTAGCCCATCTTCTTTATCAGATCAGCATATTCCTTGACCTGATTTTTATACTTTTTGTTTTCCTCTCCAAATTTATAGTCGATGATGATGACTTTGTCGTTGACCATCACTATTCTGTCTGGACGTTTATTTTCAATGCTTATCTTGCCCTCAGCATCTTTTTTCTTCATCAATATTGCTCGTTCGTTGATGATTTTCGCCGTTTTATCAAACCATTCTGACGGTACACTCTCAATTTTTTCTTTTATTGCAGACGTGTAATATTCCATCTCATCCTTTGATATGATTCCCGCATACACTTGCTTCTTCACTGCTTTTTCCACATCGTCAACAGAATGAATATCGGAAAACAATGCGTGCATCACTTTTCCTTTCTCCATAAACTCATTCGTCGCTGGTTCAACTCTTGAATCATAGTTTCCCGGATCTTTCAGGAATCTCTTGCTCATGTCTGACTGGCGGAACTGTATTGCTGATGGTTTATCACCGTCGCTCACTATCCTATAATTCACATAATCCAAATTTTCTTTTTCTGCCTCCTTTTTCAACTCATTTTCTGTCGTTTTGTCTTTGTCTTTTGGATTACTAAGTTCTCCATACTCAAACGTTTGCTCTTCATCATTCCAATTTTCAGCCAACAGTTTTGTGACGACGTCACTCATCAGATTCGACTTGTTAGTAAATATCTTCGACAAAAGAGAGTTTACCTTTTTTGCACCGTCGACATCACTCTTTGATGGTTCTGGTGAATAAACTATCAAATTCGCCTCCGCACGTGTGAATGCCACATAAAGAAGATTGATATTGTCAATCCACATCTGTGCCTTCTCTCTTTCATAATCTTCCTTGAAAATAGTGTTTTTCAGATTCTTACTGTAGTTGATAGGAAGCAATGGAATATCATTGTATGGCTCTTTGTTTGCCTCACACCAAAGAATATTGTCATTTTTTGTGTTCTCAATCTCCCAGTCAGCAAACGGAATAATTACCGTCTTAAACTCCAATCCTTTCGACTTGTGGATCGTAAGCACACGTATTCCATTGCTCTCATTGCTCGACGACAATGTAGCTCCACATAGTTTTTCATTCCAATAACTGATGAACGTGGTTAGATCAGAAGATTTTTTGTTGATGAAAGTGTTTACCTTATCCAAAAACAACTGCATATAGACATCATTGTCTTTTATCTTTCCAAGCTCAAGTATGAAATAAATTTCTTCCATCATCTCATAGAGTGGGAGAGTGGATGTGTCAAACACTTTTTTCTTTACCTCTTCATAATTCTCGTCACTTCCATTATTCAAAGAGATATAGTCAAGATATAGACGGTGCTCATACACATCATTGTCTGGATCATTTATCAGACACAACGCATTGATAATTATGTTGACACTCAAAGAATTGTCGAGACGGAATGCTTCACTGGATACAATATTGAACTCATTTTTTGGCAGTTTTCCTTCTTCCTTCATATCCGACAAAAACTTTGCTATTTTTGCCGTCTCATTATTGGTACGCACCAAAATGGCAATATTATTCTCCTCTATACCTATACTCTTCAACTCTTTAATCTGCTCTACCATCACTTCAAGGATTTTGTCATCAGAATTTTCATTTTCCTCTTTCTTCACAATCTGATACTTCACATATCCTTCACCTTTGTTTATATACTTCTGACCAGACTCCTCGTAGATATTCTGTATCTGTTCGCCGATTGCAGCGTCGCCACTAGGAATAAAAGAAATACAACTTTTGAAAATTGCGTTATTGAACTTTATCACATTGTTGAAACTTCTGTAATTGGTGTCCATCGACACATTGCCTGGATAAAGTTCACTATAATTCTTTACATTCTCAATGATACTATAATCTCCGTTTCGCCAACGATAAATTGACTGTTTTGGATCTCCCACAATAAGATTTGAACCACCGTTTGCCACTGAATCCGACAACAACGGTACAAAATTTTTCCATTGAATTTTGGATGTATCCTGAAACTCATCTATCATGATATGACGCAAAGTTGTGCCTATCTTTTCATAGATAAATGGAGCTGTGCTTTTATCTATTATCTCATTCAGAAGAATAGCCGTATCTCCTAGCAAAAATTTTCCAGTCATGTCATTGTTGCGACGTACAATACTCTCTATATCATACAACAATCCTATATTGTTGATATTCTTCAGCACCGTCTCACAAGTTGACATCTCCTCAAGATGATCTGAACGATATTTCTCTGTTTTGTTGAGATGATCATACACCCACTTCGCATCCACATTTGAATTTTTTCTTTTCGATTCTATGTTTTCCAATGCTTCCAAAGACGTTTTCACATAACTGTTAGGCATATTATCATCCATGTATACTCCATTATTTATTTTCACGAAGTATCCCCACAAACCTTTTGAACCGTAATAGAAATTCTCTGGAACAGCTTTCCATCCATCCATCTTGACGAAAAATTCCTCTGCAAAATTCTTTAATTTGCTTAGATGTCCCTTCAGTATACTATCTATATTTCTTTTATAAGCAGTCAGTTTATCGATAGTATATATATCATCTTTTTTCTTTTTTGTTAAGAAATCCTCGTTGAATATATTGGTGGAGAATTTTTCCACTTTGCTGTTTACTCTCCAGCTTTTTCCATTCTTTATATTCTCCACAGAAAAGTCTGTCAACCATTTCAACAACTTTTTCTTGTCATCCTCATGCAGACTGTTCATCATATCATTTACAGCCTCATGAATAACAGAAGCTTTATCAAGTTCAAGATTGACGATGGCTCCAATCTCAAGTTCATGTACAAGATTACGCAATACACTTTGGAAAAAAGAGTCTATCGTCTCAATTCTGAAATGTGAATAATCATGAATGATCGCATATATTGCTTCTCCTGCCTTTTCAGAAATTTTTTCCGCATTCCATCCCTGACCAAGTTCTTCTATCAACTTATCTCTATAGCTGTCAGAATCTTTATAACCACGATGCAGACCATAAAGTTCAAACAAAATTCTCTCCTTCATCTCTGCAGTAGCCTTATTTGTAAAAGTCACAGCAAGAATGGATTTAAAGGCGTTTTTATCTTTTAAAATAAGTTTTAGATATTCCACAGCCAAACGGAAAGTCTTACCACTTCCTGCCGATGCCTTGTATATTTTAGTTTTTTCTATATTGTTTTGCATAATTCATCAGTTATTTATGAATGTGGAATATGTTCTTTTCTCTGCAAATTTATAACATTTAGATTATCATAAACTGTTTAACTCTATAAATCATTTTTCTTTAGATTCAATCCACAGCTAAATATGAAGAATATTATAGGCAATACATAGATTTTCCTTAATCAACATTTCCCCATTTCGTTGTTAATAACCCCACCTTTTTCCACCCCATTAATGTCAAGAATCCACGCTAAAAATGTTGAAAACTTCAAGAAAACAAATAATAACTATTGCCATGAAATTGAAAAACTATTTTAAGCCGACCGTCAGCAGATATTTCCAAATTTATTCCACATTTTTTTTTATAAACTTATCAAGATACTTTTTACAAAATTTAGCACTTTAATAACATATATGATTTCAACTTAGCAAAAGTTAAATTATATTTGCATTGTTGTTAATTTTGTTGATAAATTCAGTCTTTAATCAATCATTCAGTAAGTTAGAGATTACGGAATTGTTAATCAACTCTTGATTATAATTGATTACTTTTTCTCTCTCTTTTTATCAACATAACCAACACTCTATTATTATTATATTTTAGAGATTTTAAACTAGTATTTTCTTATATCAACATATAATATATAATGGAAAAAGAGTTTTTGATTTCTGAAATCAACCGTTTGAAAAAGGAGAAAAATGCCATAATAATGGCACACTATTATCAGGACGGTGACATTCAGGATATAGCAGATTTTGTTGGAGACAGTTTGGCATTGGCACAATGGGCTGCTAAAACAGATGCGGATATAATAATGCTTTGTGGAGTTCATTTCATGGGTGAGACTGCAAAGATCCTTTCGCCAAATAAGAAGGTGCTTGTTCCAGACATGGCAGCTGGATGTTCCCTTGCTGACAGTTGTCCGGCAGATGAGTTTGAAAAATTCATTAAGGAGCATCCTGGACATAAAGTTATTTCTTACGTCAACACTACAGCTGCTGTTAAAGCTTTGACAGATGTTGTTGTGACAAGTACTAACGCAAAGCAGATTGTGGATAGTTTTCCAAAAGACGAGAAGATCATATTTGGTCCAGACAAGAATTTAGGCAACTATATCAATAGCATCACAGGCAGAAATATGGTGCTTTGGAATGGAGCATGCCACGTGCATGAGAAATTCTCTGTACGTAAAGTGCTTGATTTGAAGAAGGAATACCCAGACGCACAGGTGCTAGTTCATCCAGAGTGTAAAGATGTTATAGTTCGTTTGGCTGACAAAGTTGGTTCAACAGCTGGACTTTTGAAATATGCTATTGCATCTGATTGCAAAAGATTCTTGGTTGCGACAGAGAGCGGTATTCTTCATGAGATGCAGAAATCTGCTCCAGACAAAGTGTTTATTCCTATTCCACCAGAAGATTCAACATGTGCTTGCAACAATTGCAGCTATATGCGTCTTAACACACTTGAGAAGGTTTATGAGGTTTTGAAGAATGAGTCACCTGAAGTTGAAGTGTCAGATGAATTGCGTGAGAAGGCAGTTAAACCTATCTTGAAGATGTTGGAAATAAGTGCAAAACTTGGATTATAATGCAGGATCTTACACTTAAAGATATTCAGCACACCGTAGACGATTGGATCAAGCGTTACGGTGTGCGCTATTTTTCTGAACTTACCAATACTGCCTGTCTAATGGAGGAGGTAGGAGAGTTGGCCCGTCTTATGGCCCGAACTTATGGTGATCAGAGTTTTAAGGATAAAGAGAAGGAGTCTTCCATTGCAGACGAGATGGCAGATATACTTTGGGTTTTGACTTGTTTGGCCAACCAGACAGGTGTGGATTTGAATGAGGCTTTTCATAAAAACATAGAGAAGAAGACGAAACGAGACAAGGATCGTCATATCAACAATGAAAAATTAAAGTAAAAAGATGAATAATATTTTTGAATTGTTTTCCAAGTATTCAATTGGTAAAAACGAGCGTGAGGTTGAAATGGCTGTAGACACTCTTCTACATTCATCATTTGAAAGAAACAATACAAGAGCTATTTACTGCAAACTTCTTGAGAATATCGATCTTACAACACTCAAATCAACAGATAATAACGATTCTGTCACTGCATTTGTTGATAAGATTAACAATTTCGACTCAAAGTTTGATATATTGCCTTTGCCAGCAGGAATTTGTGTATATCCTGCTTTTGTGCCAACAGTAAAAGAGACATTGTTGGAAGATGTTGATATAGTTGCTGTTGCAGGTGGTTTTCCACATTCTCAAACATTTATGGAGGTTAAGTTGGCAGAAGTTGGTTTGGCTATAGCATCAGGAGCGACAGAAATTGACATTGTTTTTCCAGTAGGAAAGTATTTAGCTGGAGAATATGATGATATCTATGATGAGATATCAGAAATCAAGGCATACTGTAAGGATGATGTAAAGTTGAAGGTTATACTTGAGGTATCATTGTTGAAAACTGTTGAAAACATTGAAAAGGCTGCAATCATTTCTATCAATGCTGGAGCTGACTTTATTAAGACAAGCACAGGAAAAGACGGAAGTGTAGCTAATCTTATGGCTGCATACGTTATGTGTGAAGTTATTAACAAGATGGAACCAGAAATAGGCAGAAATGTAGGTTTTAAGGCCGCTGGAGGCATTTCTACGTCTGCAGATGCTGTCAAGTACTATTCGATAGTAGAAAGTGTCTTAGGCGTCGATCATACGGATAAATCACTTTTCAGAATAGGAGCAAGCAGTTTGGCAAACAATCTTCTTTCTGATATAGCAGGAGAGAAAGTTTCTTATTTCTAATTTATAAGTAAAAAACAAAGAAAAAAGACGCGATTGCTCGCGTCTTTTTTTATTGATTTAATATTCTCTTACAATTGTATAGTTGAGCAGCATCAGTAATGCTTTTTTTGCTTCTGAATCAGGGATAGAATCCAAACATTTTATTCCTTCTTGTTCAAATTCTTTCATTTTTTTAGAAGCGTATTCTATTCCACCCATCTCAATAGTGAAGTTGATAAGTTGTTCGACCTCTTTGTTTGTTTTGTTTTCTTTTCTTAGAGTGTCGATTATTTCATCTCTTTTTGTACCTGAAATGTTGTTAATAGCGTATATAAGTGGAAGTGTTGCTTTACCTTCACGGATATCATTTCCTACTGGTTTTCCTATCTCTTTTTCTGTTGATAAGTAGTCGAAAATGTCGTCTCTGATTTGAAAACAGATGCCAAAAATTGTACCGAATTCAACAAGAGAATCTATCATTTGTTGATTATTACTTACGCTCTTAGCACCTATAAAACAAGCAGTTGAGAATAATACAGCAGTTTTCTTTTTGATAACATTATAGTAAATATCCTCGTTGAATGTTCTGTTTTTTGAGTTGTAAAGTTGGATTAATTCACCGTCTGTCAATTTTTTTCCTACTGTACAAATTGACTTGATTATATCCAAAGAGTCAGTTTGCGAAGCAACATTTAATGCTTGTGAAAGAAGATAATCACCAACCAAAACAGACACTTTGTTCTGCCATACATTGTTAATGGATTTCTGACCACGACGTGAATCAGCTTCATCCACAATGTCGTCATGGATGAGGCTTGCTGTATGTAGCATCTCTATTGCTGTCGCTCCGTCGTAGCTTGAATCATTTACGTCTCCAAGACATTTGGCAGCAAGCAGAGCCATGATCGGTCTGATCTGTTTTCCTTTTTTCTGAAGTATGTAATTGTTTACAGCTGACAACAATTCATTGTCTGACGAAAAATATCCGTCAAACTTCTTAGAGAAGATTTCGAACTCCTTTTCTATTGCTTTTTTAGCTGTATCTAATGTTGACATCCGTAATTCAATCAAAAATTTTTTGCGAATTTAATAAATGTAAGTAAGTTTGAGAAATGAATTTAAAAAAATGGATAATAGACTTGTTTTAATTGATGCTTATCCCATCATTTTTGGCTCATATTATGCCTTGATGAATAAGCCTATGAAAAATTCAAAGGGTGAAAACACCTCGATTGTTTATGGATTTGTTAATAAGTTGGAGATGATTCTTAAGGATTATTCTCCTTCACATATTGCTGTTGTTTTTGATTCTGCTGCGAAGACTTTCCGTCATGAGATGTATCCAGAATATAAAGCTCAACGTCAGGCGACTCCTGAAGAGATCCATGCTTCTGTTCCTTTGATTAAGAAAATTGTTGATGCTTACAATATTACTCAATTTGCTATTGATGGATTTGAGGCGGATGATATTGTAGGAACATTAGCCAAACGTGGAGCTGCTGAAGGACTTGAAGTTTTTATGGTTACACCAGATAAGGATTATGCTCAGCTTGTCGACGATAATATCAAGATGCTTCGTATCACTCATGGAAACGGATTGGAGTTGATGGATAAGAAAATGGTTTGTGAAAAATGGGGAATAGATGATCCTTCAAAAATCATAGACCTTCTCGCTCTTATGGGTGACGCGAGTGATAACATTCCAGGATGTAAAGGTGTTGGAGAAAAAACTGCAGTCAAGTTGTTGCAGGAATTTGGATCAGTAGAATCTGTTATTGAAAATTCTGAATCAATAAAGGGAGCTTTGAAGACTAAAGTACAAGAGAGTACAGAAATGATTAAATTTTCAAAGATTCTTGTAACAATATGTACTGATGTTCCGATTGAGACTCCTATTTCTGATCTTGCTATCAAGGAGAAGAAAGTTGATGAAATGTTGAAAATATTTAATGATCTTGAATTAAAAAGTTTCATCACTAAATATACCCAAAAATCTGCCCCTGTTCAACTCTCTCTATTTGATAATTTCAGTACAATTACACAGGCTGAAGAAAAATATTCAAGTCTCAGCGAGTTAACTTCCGTCTCTCACGACTATAAATTGATTGAAAATCAAGTAGATATTAGCCAATTTTTGGCTAAAATTTCTACTCAGGATTTTTTCTGTTTTGACACGGAAACGACGTCAACAGACGTATTTTCTGCTGATTTAGTGGGAATGAGCTTCTGTTGGAAGAAAAATGAGGCATTTTTCGTTCTTTTACCTGAAAATCGTGATGAGGCTCAAAAAATTGTTGATCAGTTCAAGCCATTGTTTGAAAATGATAAAATTTTAAAGATTGGTCAAAATCTTAAGTTTGACGTGTTGATGCTCAAACAGTATGGGGTAGAGGTAAAAGGTGAATTGTTCGACACAATGATCGCCCATTATCTTATCCAACCAGAGTTGAGGCATGGAATGGATGCTTTGGCAGAACAATATCTGAAATATAAAACTGTTACATACGAAGAGCTAACGACAGAGAATGGCAAAAAGAATCTTCCGTTGAGAAGTGTTGACAAGAACAGACTTGCTGATTATGCTGCTGAGGATGCAGACATCACTTTCCAACTTTATGAAATTTTCAAGGAAGAGTTAGTGAAGAACAATCTTGATAAGTTGTTTAAAACTATTGAGATGCCTTTGATGCATGTTCTTTGCGAAATGGAAAATGCCGGAGTGACAATTGATGAAAAGAGTTTGAAAGAATCATCTGTTAAGATGACGGCGGAGATGGATAACATTGCAAATGAAATTTATAGTCTTGCTGGTCACTCTTTCAATATATCTTCACCTAAACAGGTAGGAGAGGTAATCTATAATGAGTTGAATCTTGTAGAGAAAGTAAAGAAAACCAAAGGTGGACAGATGTCGACAAGTGAAGATGTGTTGATTTCTTTGAAAAGCAAACATCCTATTATAGAGAAGATTCTTGATTACCGAGGAGTTAAAAAATTGTTGAGCACTTATATTGATGCTCTTCCTGAGATTGTTAACTCTCATACAGGCAAAATACATACATCCTTTAATCAGACTGTCACTTCTACAGGAAGATTGAGTTCAAGCAATCCTAATTTGCAGAACATTCCTGTGCGAGATAACATGGGAAGAGAAATACGTAGATGTTTCGTAGCCTCTGATGATTGTGTCTTCTTATCAGCGGATTATTCTCAGATTGAATTGAGAGTTATGGCTCATGTCTCTGAAGATGAAGGATTGATATCATCGTTTTTATCTGGTTTTGATTTTCATCAGGATACAGCCTCTAAGATTTTCAAGGTTCCTACAGAAGAGGTAACAAAAGAAATGCGTAGCAAAGCGAAGACTGCAAACTTTGGTATACTTTATGGAATATCAGCATTTGGTCTTGCTGAAAGATTGTCAATTTCCAGAGATGAGGCAAAGCAGATGATAGAAAGTTATTTTGAGGCTTTTCCAAAAGTTTATGACTTTCTTGAGAAAACAAAGGCATTTGCACATGAGCATGAATATGTAGAGACCTTGTTTGGAAGACGACGTTTTATCCAAGATATAAATTCACGTAATGGATCGTTGAGACAGAATGCTGAAAGAAATGCTATTAATGCTCCTATCCAGGGAACAGCGGCAGACATCATCAAGATGGCAATGATCAATATCCAAAGAGAAATAGAAAGTAGAGGATTAAAGTCACGAATGATTATCCAGGTGCACGACGAATTGAATTTCAACGTACTTAAATCTGAAGAAGATATAATGCGTGAGATAGTAAAGAGTGAGATGGAGAATGTATTCAAGATGAAAGTACCTCTAAAAGTAGAATTATCTGTTGCATCAAATTGGTTGGATGCTCATTAAAAAAAGACGGGTTTTATCCCGTCTTTTTTATTGCTGGTTTCTTGCTTCCTCAATCAGAGGTTCAGTAGAATCAATTATATCGAAAAGATCTTTTCTAACTTCTGTACGAAGCATCTCTATTCTTGTTTTTCTGAAATTATCTATTCCTTTGAAGATAGGAGTAGAAGCAAGATGGCGACGTGTATGAGTTATACCTTTTCTTTCGTCTCCATCGAACATTTCGATATTTTCATCAATCATCTGTTTAAGAATATTCAGACAATCATGAGTATTAAGTTTTTCTGATTCTTTACCTTGAATATAATCTTTACACTCTTTGAAAATCCATGGTCTTCCGAAAGTAGCTCTACCTATCATCACAGCGTCAACACCATATTTGTCGAAACATTCTTTTGCTCTTTCTGGAGTAGTGACGTCACCATTACCGATGATCGGAATATGAATACGTGGATTATTTTTTACCTCACCTATCAGTGTCCAGTCTGCTTCACCTGTATACATTTGGGCACGTGTTCTTCCATGGATTGCCAATGCCTGTGCACCGCAATCTTGAATTTGTTCGGCAAGAGTAGTGATGATAAGATTGTTGCTATCCCAACCTAATCGAGTTTTAACAGTTACAGGAAGTTTCACTGCTTTCACCACTTCACGAGTTATCTCCAAAAGTTTAGGAATATCACGCAACAAACCAGCCCCACCTCCTTTACCAGCGATTTTTTTAACTGGACAACCGAAGTTTATATCAATGATATCAGGTTTAGCGGCTTCAGCAATTTTAGCAGCTTCCACTATTGTGTCGGTATCTTTTCCGTAGAGTTGGATGACGGTAGGACGTTCACTGTCATCAATTGTCATCTTATCTTCTGTTCGTTGTATGTTTCTGATAAGTGCGTCGGCTGATACAAATTCAGTGTAGACCAAATCGGCACCGAATTTTTTACACATTTTTCTGAATGATATATCTGTAACGTCTTCCATAGGAGCGAGGAAGAGAGGGTATTCAGAAAATTCTATATTGCCTATTTTCATCAGTTGTGCTTTTAGTTATAACTTTGTGCAAAGTTAATTAAAGCATTATGGATTTGAAAAGAACAGATTTTGAAATTATGGCTCCAGTCGGCAGTTATGAAAGTTTAGCTGCTGCCATTCAGGCGGGTGCCAATTCCGTCTATTTTGGTATTGGTAAGTTGAATATGAGATCACATTCAGCCAATAATTTCACTGTCGATGATCTTAAGAATATAGCAAGCATTTGTACAGAGAATGGTTTGAAAAGCTATCTCACTCTTAACACAGTTATGTATGACACAGATCTAACAGATATGCGTTCATATGTTGACGCTGCAAAAGAGAGTGGGGTATCGGCAATCATTGCGTCTGATATGTCTGTTATCCTTTACGCAGTTTCAATAGGAGTAGAAGTTCATTTGTCTACACAGTTGAACATTTCTAATATTGAGGCATTGAAATTTTATTCTCAGTTTGCTGATGTTGTTGTATTGGCGAGAGAGTTGAATATGGATCAAGTATCAGAAATTCACAAGCAGATAATAGATCAGAATATATGTGGACCAAAAGGCGACCAAATAAAAATTGAAATGTTCTGTCATGGTGCATTGTGTATGGCAATTTCTGGTAAATGCTATATGAGTTTGCATGAATTGAATAGTTCTGCCAATCGTGGTGCATGTTTCCAGGTTTGTCGTCATTCATACAGATTGTTTGATGATGAGCGTGATATAGAAATCAAGGTTGATGATAAATATTTAATGTCTCCGAAAGATCTAAAAACAATTCACTTCTTGAATAAACTTGTCGATTCAGGAGTAAGAGTATTTAAGATTGAAGGACGTGCAAGAAGTGCTGAGTATGTTAAGACTGTTGTATCTTGTTATAATGAAGCTTTGAATTCAATCATTGATGGATCATATTCTGAATCAAAAATTGCAGAATGGAATGAACAGTTAAAAACAGTATTCAACAGAGGTTTCTGGAATGGCTATTATTTAGGTCAGAGATTAGGAGAATGGAGCAACGTTTATGGATCGGAAGCAACAGAAAGAAAAGTTTACGTTGCAAAAACAATACGCTATTATTCTAATATTGGTGTAGCCGAATTTTTACAAGAAACCAATGCTGGTATCAATAAAGGAGATAAACTTTTAATCATTGGACCAACTACAGGAGTAATCGAAGTTATAGCAGATAAACTTATCGTTGATGATAAAGAAGTTGAATTTGTTCCACGTGGAACAAAATTTACATTAAAGGTTCCATGTAAAGTCCGACCATCAGATAAAGTTTATAAGATGGAACAAGTAAATAAAGAATAAAAAAAGAGTCACATAAAAATGTGACTCTTTTTTTTGTTCCACGTGGAACACTATCGTAAAACTAAACATAAAGTTGTTCCACGTGGAACGTAAAGTCAAAACAAAAAAAATGAATGTTGAATAAAAAAAGACGCAGGTGGCTACGTCTTTGTAAAGTGAATTGAATAAGAATCTTCGATGAAAATGATTTAGTTTTCGTGAAGACTGTCGAATAATATTTTTGCTTTAGCTTTTCCAATAACGTTAGCTAACTCTTCTTCGGATTGTTCTTTTATTCTTTTGACGCTCTTGTATGTTTTTATCAGAGTGTCTTTAGTCTTTTCTCCAATACCATTGATATCATCAAGAGCAGAATGAATTTGACTTTTGCTTCGTTTGTTACGATGAAAACTGATAGCAAATCTATGTACTTCATCCTGAATTCCTGCCAAAAAACGAAAAAGAGAATGATTAGGTTGTATCTCTACGTGGAGTGGAGGAAAACCGTATAGCAATTCTTTTGTGTGATGTTTGTCGTCTTTAGCCAAACCTGCGATGGGTATGTATAGATTTAACTTGTCTTCAATCACTTCTCTCACACATTCCATCTGTCCAACACCACCGTCGACAATGATCAAATTAGGTAGTTTTTCTCCTTCATTAATCAATCTGCTGTAACGTCGGTAAACAACCTCTTGCATTGAACCGTAGTCATCTGGTCCTTCAACAGTTTTTATATTGTAAGTGCGATAATCTTTTTTTGATGGTTTTGCATTCTTGTAAACCACACATCCAGCGACTGCATCACTTCCTGAAATGTTGGAGTTATCAAAACATTCAATCTGATGAGGAACTTCTTTGAGTCCAAGTACTTTCTGAAGCTCAGTCAGAAGTTTCATGGCTCGTTGTTCTGGATTGAATTTTTCTGCTTGTTTGACTCTATCAAATCTGTATTGCTTTACATTTTTGATGGATAAATCAAGAAGTTTCTTTTTGTCACCTTTTTGTGGAACTGTAATGGTGACGTTTTCAAGTTCGAAAGAAATAGGGTAGGGTACAATAATTTCTCTTGACATACTCTGAAATTTTTGACGCATTTCCACAATGGCAGATGCCAAAATTTCACTCTCTTCCTCTTCTGTCTGTATTTTATATTCGAATGTGTAAGCTTGAGAAATTGTTCCTTCCATCACTTTCAAAAAATTGATGTAGGCGTTATTATCGTCTATTTCTATTGAGAAGACATCGATGTTGGTTAAAATAGGACTGACAATTGTGTTTTTACTTTTATATTGAGATAGAAGAAGCATTTTTTCTTTCATCTTTTGTGCATCCTCAAATCTCATTTCTTCTGCAGCTTTACCCATTTCACCGAGAATATAGTTTTCTAAAGTGCTCATCTCACCTTTAAGAATGAGCTTGATTTCCTTTATGTTTTCTCTATATTCTTCTTCTGTCTGATAACCTTCACAACATCCTTTGCATTTTTTGATGTGATAGTCCAAGCAAACTTTATATTTTCCGCTTTTGATTGCATCATCAGTCAGTTTATTGTTACAGGTGCGGATTCCATAAATGTTGTGAATCAAATCAAGCACCGTCTTCATTGCTGGAAGATATGTGTATGGACCATAATAAAGAGATCCATCATGAACAAAACGGCGAGTGTAGAAAATACGAGGAAAAGGCTCGTTTTTGATGCAAATCCACGGATAAGTTTTATCATCCTTTAGTAGAATGTTGTATCTGGGTTGATGCTTTTTGATCAGACTGTTTTCAAGAAGCAAAGCATCTTGTTCGCTCGGAACAACAATATATTTGATGTCTGCAATTTGTTTTACAAGTGCACGAACCTTATTTGATGTCTGATATTTGTTGAAATATGAAGAGACTCGTCTTTTGAGGTTCACAGCTTTGCCTACATAGATGATTTCATCTTCTTTGTTGACATATTGATAAACTCCTGGACTTTCAGGAAGTGAAAGAACGATTTGTTTTAACTGTGAAATCTCTTTTTCCATCGTGTTTTTAGCTTAAATGCCTATGCTTTCAAAGTAGTTGTTAAGTAGGAAATTGTATGCCTCTACAATTTCTTGCATTTTTTGGGTTGCCTCTAATTTACTGTATTCATCGGCTGATTCGTACCTGTCTGGATGATATTTCATTGAAAGTTTTCTCCATTGACGTTTCAGTTCTTTCAATGAACAGTTGTAATCCAATTCCATTGTTTTAAAGGCTTTTTTAGTTTTTTCATTCAATGATTCCTCTAAATTTTCCTCATCATTTACAATGTAGCCTCTATACATGGTCCATAAATTATCTTTGTCGATAGAGTTTATTCTCATGTGTTTCATGAGTTTTTCTATCAGTTCACGCTCACTTCTGCATATACCTTTTCCGCATGTACTTATACACATGAGCATATTTAGCAGTTGAACTCTATTGCTATACTTGAATGTACGGTTTGCATTTAAACACAGTATATTCACCGACAAATTATCATTATAGAGGTATGTTTTCAGATACTCAAGAGTCTGCTTAGCATATATCGGATTCATCTTACGATCAAGATAATTTTTGACGATTTCAATCTGAGACTTCGTTCTCACTGTGTTGGCTTTCATCATCACTGCACTAAGTCCAGCCACCGTCTTCATTATCTGTTCCCTACGTTGCTCTTTGCGTTTGATTGTGTCTCTTTCAATTTTTACTCTCCTTTTTTCCTTGAATTGCAGAGCAACAACAATGATGAATATTGCGGTTATGAGTGTAGCTATTATCACCATTTTTCTTGAAATTTGAGAGTAAAAAATGAACTGATTTCTAACTTAGAAAGTTAGTGTTAAGCCAAGTAAAAAGTTGAATCCTTGCGATGGATAACCATACCAAACTTCGCTTCTTTGGTTCAAAATATTGTTGAAACGGGCGAATACATCGAGAAAACTCATCAACTTATAGTTTGCACCCAAACTGATGTCGTTGAAGTTTTTAAGATCGACGGTGGTATCTTTTCCTAACTTAGCTTTTCTTCCTGCCTCAAGATCATAATTGATGTTGAAACGAAGAAAATCAGTTGGCACATAGCTGACTCCAAGTCCAATTTGCGCTGCAGGAAGCATCCATGCTTCGGCTTGTTTTTCAAGTGACCATTTGTTGTAGCCAATCTTAAATGAAAAATCAACCTTCTCGCGGAAATTATAGTTTACTGCAGCTCCACAGTTGAATTGTCCGACATTTTTATCGTATACCACATCAAATGTGTTTTTCATACCAGTCGAGTCAGACTTGTTGATGTAGAAATACTGGTTGTTAATGATTTTGTATCCTATATGAATATCTGTATTAACGCTTTTACCAATATTGAGTTTTGTTCCTAAATAGATGTCAAGAGGAATGTACGTATCTTCAGGACGAGCATCTGGTGAAAGGTAGATGTTTTCGTTTGCAAGAGAACGAAGAGTATTCACTTTATAGTCACCTGTTACTCCAGCATAGACATACCAAATATTGTCGATTACACGAACTTGTCCGGTAATATCCGGTGAAAATGCGGTATTCTTTCCTTGATTGATACCAAAAGAAGCTTTCAAACCGAGATTAAGTCTTCCTACTTCAGAAACGAAGCTGTAGTATGGATTAAACTTCAAAACAGTGAAATTTTTGAAGTTTTGTGCATTACTGAAATCAATAGGTCCATCTTCAGGAGTAGAAACAAACACATTATACATTTGGAATTTCAGCGATAAAATAGATTCTTGCATTCTGTAAGAGGCTGCTAGATCTGTGAATATTGTATTTTCAGCAACGTTGAAATGTGTTTTCAGAAGACGCCAGTTAGTCTGCAAGTCATATTTCCACTGTTCTATATAATCTTTTGAACGGAAGCGAAAGTTTAAAGCTGCGGTTAAATGGGAGTTTTTCTGATCATCATTCTTATATTCAGGCTCTTCTTTGTCTTTGTTCTGTTCAGAAAAAGCAATCATATCACTATTAAGTCCGTAGTAATTGAAACGATTGTAGCCAAATTCTCCGAAAGCACTGATTTCACGTATTCTGATGCTTCTTAGGAAAGAAATTCTTGCTTTATTATCGTTGTAAAGACCTTTACTCAAAACATCATTTGAAAGAACGTCATAATTGTCTTTTTTAAGTGTGACGTTACCGAAAGATGAATTGTGTTTCAAATAAAAGTCAAAAAGAGCAATATCACTATTGTAGATAGGAGTATAAAGTTCACCAAGGAAAGATTTGTAGTTTCCTCCACCTAATCTCAAAAATCCTTCACGGCTATATTTGTTTTCTTCTTGTGAAGCAAGAGCGTAATCAAGAGAAGGAATAATATCCGTTTTTGGTTTGTAGGTTGATGTCCAAACCTTATAATCAACATCTATCTTTTTGGTATTCACATCTTTAAGTTCTGGCATTGTGTTTATTTTACCAGCTTCTTTAATGACGGGAGTATAATCTCTTACCACTTCGATATTTCGTTTGATTGTTGTATCGGTGGAAGATGCGGTATTTGTGGAGTCGGATGCGTTTTGAGCACTGACTGCTGAAAATGCCGAAAGTAGAGCAATATTAAAAACTATTCTTTTCATCGTGATTTTCTTTACTCCTTAATTTTATTTTTCTCTCTTGATTCAATGTCATCAAGACGTGATTTGATTTCAAGAGCTATGTCATCTTTACCTTTATAGTTTTCTCTTACGCTGAGCAAATATTGTTTTGCTTCAAATTCACGATCCATTGATACGTAGATATCAGCCAATAATACAAAACTCTTTGCCAACCAGTATTGGTGAGGAGTGTTTTGTTCGATGAATTCGAAGATTATCTTCTCTGCTGTCTCTTTATTACCGTCGTGGAAAGCATATTCAGCTGTTTTGTATTTTGCCTCTGCACCAAATTCATCCAGACAGTTTGAAGAAAGAGTTTTATAATCTGCGACAGCGTAATTGGTTTCACCCTTTTGCTCATAACATTTTGCACGAGTATAAAGAGCTTCACGGTAAAGATTTGGATCAAGTTTGTCTCCTTTGATCACATTATCACATGCAGAGATTGTTTCGTCGATTTTGCCAAGTTTGCTGTAGCTACGCATGATCTGCAGTTTGGCTTTTTCTTTGTTCTCTACATTTTGTGTGATTTCCACCATCTTTTCAAGGTGTTCCACAACCTGCTCATAATTTTCTTTCTTATACTCGATGTCGGCAAGAAGAAGCAAAGCTTGCTCTGCGTGGGCAGAACCAAGTTGTTGTGCTGTCAGTGACAATTCCTTCTTTGCCAAGTCGTATTCTTTAATGTTATAATAGCTGTTACCCAGGTTGAAGTGAGCACTTTCATTGAAAATGCTGTTTGGAAATTTGTCAAGATATTTGTTGAAACTGTTGATTGCTTCCTGGTATTTCTCCTGAAGGTATAGTTTTTCAGCAGCAAGATAAGTCAAAGAATCTTGTTCAGAAATCTCAAATTTGGCGATTCCACCGAGACTTTCAACATATTCTGCATATCCTGACACGTTGTTTTGATCAAAATATATTCGTTTCAAGCCTTCAAGTGACGTTTTTGCCTCTTCACTTGAAGGGAACATATCAACTATGCTCTTGTATATTTTGGTACTTTGGTCAAAATCACCCATTTTATCGTAAAGCATGGCTGTCTGTAGTTTACCTTTACGACTCAAAGGACTGTGAAAATATGATTTTGACAGTTTGTCATAAGTAGTGATTGCGGATTTGTAATCGTTAAGCATAACGTAAGAACGACCAATCTCGTACATTGCGTCGGCAATATATTCTGAGTTAGGAAATTTCGAGATCAGACGGTTCAAAGTGGCGATTTTTCCGTTGTAATTTTTTTGAAGTCCTTGAACGAAACCTTGCTGGAAACAAGCGTAATCAGCTCCTGAACCTTTCAATGCATATACTTTTGAATAGCTTTTCTCCGCATTTTCAAAGTCATGATTGATGAAGTAACAGTCACCAATACGGTTGTTAGCGTCGGCAATGAGTGTTTTGTTGTTATCTTCAAGGTTGGTGAATTTTCTGAACCATGTCAAAGCTGAAGTGTAGCTCTTATTATTGAAGTAACAATATCCGAGATTGTAGTGAGCAAGATTGTATACGTCACTATGGCGTGCTCCCGTCGTATTTATAAACGAAAGATAATCTTGCTGTGCTTCAGAAGGTTTGTTGAGACGGAAATTTGCCTCTCCACGCCAGAAATAAGTCAGTGACTCTGTATTGTAGTTATACTGTTTGTCAATAAGTGACTTGGTGAAATATTCCTTGGCTTTCTCATAATCTCCATCTGTAAAACTCTGAATACCAAGACAATAAAGTATTCTTTGGCGAGCCTCTAAGATACTAGGATTATTTGTATTGATTTTTTGTATCGACGCGTATGCTGCTTCATAGTTCTTTGTCGTCATGTAGACGTTGAGCAAGAAGTCGTAGATACGGTTTTTATAGTTTGACTTAGGAAATTTTTCCAAGAAAGTCTCAAATGTAGTAACCGACTCATCAAAAGGCGAATAACTCTGATCGTATACCACAAGAGCGTAATTGAACATAGCCTCTTCCTGCACCTCTTTATCAAACTCCATTTTTGATGCTTGTGCGAAGCACATTCTTGCGTTGGTTTTGTCGCCAACTTTCAAATATGAATTTCCGAGGTTCAAATAGGCATTCTGACTCAATTCGTCATTTTCGGTTGTTACTTTCTGCAGATTTTCAATTGCGTTTTTCCAATCCTGGGTTTTACAATATGAAGTACCCAGCATATAGATATTGTTACGCATAATCTGATCCGTCGTCTTTGCGTATTCAGAAAGATATTTGATAGTCTGTTTATAGTCGTTCTTTTTGAAGTAGCATTCACCGATTATACGGTAAATTTCAGAATTACTCTTATTATTCGGATATTTTTCAATTATGGAGTGTCCGTATTCGAACACTTTTTCGTCCATATTTTTGTAGTAGTATATCTGAGCAATATAGTAAGGCACTATTGACTCATATTCGCTGTCGTTCTGCAAACTGATGAAAGTTGGAAGAGCAGCGTCGTAATTCTTTTTCAAATAGTCGATATAGGCAAGATAATATTTGCCGGATTTTTGATAATTATCGTTGTTAAGGTCACAAAGAGTAGTGAAAGAAGAATGTGCCTTATCGTAATCCTGAAGTTGGAGATTGCAATAGCCGTGGCGGAAGAAATAGTCCGCTTTCTCTTTTTTGCTTAGTTTACGTGGGTCGACTTTGCAAAAATATTGCTCAAGAGCCTCTTTGTATTTGCCTTTTTGAAAATAAATAGAGCCTTGCAAAAATAATATTCTGCTTATATGAGACGAGTGTGGATTATTCGCAACAAATCTTTCCAGGCGACCTCGTGTATCTTTTCTGTCCATTTCGTAGGCACAGCAGGCAAGTAGATATTCTGCTTCAGCGTAATATTCCTCTCTATCCACATCTTTGTCTTGCAGATATTCGTCGAGGTAACGGAATGCAGTGTTATACTGCTTGAGGTCGTACATTTCTTTTCCTTCAAAGTACAGACGTTCAGCAGTAGTATAAGTTTTAGTTTTTTGAGCGTTGACACTGCCTATCGACAGGGCCATAGCCATCATAATAAGTTCTTTTTTCATCGACTAATTTACATATACTTCAAATGTGCAAACAAATATACTATATTTTTTCAACAATTAATCTAATTTTTTTAACTCTCTTATTTAATTTACAATATGTTATTGTCTGGATAGATGGTAAAAATAAACCAAAATTTGAAAATTATTCGATGAAAAGGGGTAAAATAGATCATTATAGTTAGTTAAACTCTAATTAAAATATTTAGGTACTATTATGAAACAGTTTATGTTTGTTTTGGCTCAGTTTTAGTTTATTATGATTGAAAATAAAAGGGGCATTAACAATCCTCACCTCTATAACCTAAATTTAATAATCTAAGAGGTATATTTCCCGTCAACACGTTTTTAAGTACGAATTTTGCTATCAGATGGGTACATTCTAACACTTTTTGTTAACCATTTCAATTTTATTGTTAACTGTCAATGCCTGTGTTTGATACGTTTGTCTATCAGCCTATATTCTAAATAGATATACTTTTGCTGGTGAGAAATGTGTGTGCAAAGTCACCGCAATTAATATAATACCTACATACTATGAAGACTAGACTATTTACTTTATTGGCACTTGCATGCTCAACTTTGACGTATGCAGCCGACTTTAATCTGAAAGTTGATCTTGGCGACAGTATTCGCCCTGTGACTCATGTGGCTTCTGGTTCACTTTATGGACTGACGGAATCGCTTCCAGCGGATATCGCTGCTCACGTCGCTCCATTGAAACCAAATGCTTTTCTTAATCCTGCTGTGTCGGGCAGTGGACGTCAACAACCTATCGGTGATGCCTTCAAAGCTGCAGAGAGAATAAAGAATACTACTGGTAAGGTTCATATTCGTCTTGCTGATATTCTTCCTGGATGGCCTTATAATTGGAAAGGATGGAGCTATTGGGAGCAGGAGGTGACAACGATCGTGAATAAAAGAAAGAATTCTAATCTAAATTTCGACGGTTACGAAATATGGAATGAGCCTTATGGCACTTGGAAAGACGCGAATGGAAGATACCATGAGGATTTATGGAAACCAACTTATGATCTTTTGCGACGTCTGGATCCTGGCTGTAGAATCATAGGTCCTTCTTTTGCATTTTATAGTTCATCACGAATGGAAGCATTTGTAAAGTTCTGTTCTCAAAACAATTGTATGCCCGACGTGATCAGTTGGCACCAGTGGGGATCTGGCGGATTTGTGGATGCTCTCAACCATTATCGCAGTTTGGAAAAGAAATATAATGTTTCTCCACGTAAAATCAGTATCAATGAATATTGTGCTGGATCAGATGCAGCAAACCAAAAATATGAGGGATGTCCGGGATATTCAGTCCCTTTCATCGCCAAATTTGAGCGTCATGGAGTGGAAAGTGCGATGATTTCGTGGTGGTTCACCAACCTTCCAGGACGTTTGGGTAGTTTGCTCACGTCGCAGAATGAGAAGGGTGGAGGATGGCATCTCTACAAATGGTATGGAGATATGGAAGGTTATATGGCATCTGTCACACCACCAAACGATAAAAGCGATGGATTGGACGGTTTTGCCGCAGTCAACAGACAAATGCGCGAGGCAAGTGTAGTGTTGGGAGGATCAAGTGTAGGTTCTGTCGACGTTACTATCAATGGTATTCCTTCATGGATGGGAAGTGAGGTTGAGGTGACAACAGAAGTGGTGACTTGGGAGAATAAAGATAAGGCAGTGGCTGGTCCACAAACGTTGGCCACAAAAGTATATACTGTCGACAATGGAAAAATAGTGGTGCCTGTAAATGTCACAAGCAAGTTGTACGCTTATCGCCTTTATATCACACCGGGTGAGACAACTCCAAAATCTCCATTCTTGGGTCATGCGTTATCCATTCCTGGAACAATTGAGGCAGAGCATTTTGATAATGGAAGCGATGGAATTTCCTATCACGACAAAGACAGGCAAAACCGTGGAGAAGGATATCGCTTGGAGACGGGAGTAGATGTTTACGCTTTGAAGGATAAACCCGATGAATACGCTGTTGGTTATGCTCAGAAAGAAGAATGGCTTGAGTATACTGTCAATATTGAAAATGAGGCTTACTATGATATTTCTGCAATTTTGTCTTCAGGTGGAGAAAATTCAGGAATCCAGCTACTCCTTGATGGCGAGGCAATCACTGATATATTGCAGACAACACCAAACGATAATGATTGGGAAAGTTATCTTGAGACAACAACACGCAGTTTGACTAAACTTCCTCAGGGCAAACATACATTGCGTATGAATATAGCCGGTGACTGGATCAACATTGATAAATTCATATTCACTGAATATGATCCTACTTATGTGAGCAATATAGACGCAGAAGACATCCAAACATTTGAAATATTCGATGTGAACGGTGAAAATTATGGAAAAATAGTGTCTGATCAGTACCGTCTTCCATATATTTTGCGAGAAAAAGGATATGCAAGGGGAGTATATGTGGCAAAATCTGCAAAGAAGGTAATAAAAGTAATTGCAGAGTAGATAAAATAAGGAAGACGGAAAAGTAATTCCGTCTTTCCTTTTATTTGAAAAAACGAAACAGCAAAAAATCACTTTTTTTAATTCATTTTTGATTATTTTTCTAAAACCTTTAATTTTGTATAAAAATTAAAGACTAACAAAAATTTTTTAGAGATGAGTCTAATTAGTGAATTTAAGGATTTCGCCATGAAAGGCAACGTTGTCGACATGGCAATTGGTGTGATCATCGGTGGTGCATTCGGTAAGATAGTCACTTCAATGGTATCTGACATCATGATGCCAATTCTTGGCTATGTTATTGGTGGTGTTAACTTTACTGATTTTAAGCTAACATTGAAGGACGCTGTTCCTGCAACAGATACAACACCGGCAGTTGAAGCTGTCACTTTGAACTATGGAAATTTCCTACAGGTGACATTTGATTTCTTGATTGTTGCAATCTGTATCTTCGCAGCAATTCGTTTGGTTTCAAACTTTACTAAGAAGAAAAAGGATGAGGCTCCAGCTCCAGAACCGCCAGCACCAAGCAAGGAGGAGGTTCTTCTTACAGAGATCAGAGATTTGTTGAAAAACAAATAAAACATACAAAAGGATGTCAATTTTGACATCCTTTTTTGTTGTGAATTAAAGACAACATCATCTTCGTATTTTTATTAGTGCGTGTTATTGGGTGTAGAAAATAATATAGTTTACAGTACGGATATTACATATTCATAATCATTGCATTGATTTTGCAATATGAAATTTTGTTTTATAATTTAGAATTTTTATTTTTGTATTTATGAGGATATTTACAGAACAGGCAATAAAAGAATATTCGGAAATGGTGCCAGAAAGTAAAGTTGCTTTACAAGATTGGGTATCAAAAGTAAAGAAATCTAAGTGGAGTTGTTTCGCTGATATAAAAAAAACGTTTAATAGTGTAGATAATGTTGGAAATCAACATTATGTATTCAATATAAAGGGAAATAATTATCGTTTGGTAGTAGTTATCAAGTTTGTGATAGGATTCGTTTATGTACGATTTATAGGTACACATTCGGAATATGACAAGATAGATTGTAGAAACATTTAATTAATATGGAGTTATGACAAAGATAGAAACAAAAGAACAATATAAATGGGCGGTTGCTAAAGTAGAGGAACTATTGCCATTAGTTGACGATAATACTCCAGAAAATGATCCTAATTTGATAGAACTTAATTTATTGTCCAATCTTGTTGCAGATTATTCTGATGAACATTTTTCGATTGGAGAACCATCATTAGCAGATGTATTAAAATTAAGAATGTATGAAATGGGACTTTCTCAAAAAGCTTTATCTGAACTACTTGGTGTGAGTCCTTCACGACTTAGTAATTTTCTTACTGGGAAAAGTGAACCAACATTGCAGGTGGCAAGGACAATATGCAAACGATTAAATATTGATGCGAATATAGTGTTAGGTGTATAAAACTAACGACGATGCTGCTGCCTTTTTTTGTCATAACCTAGCAAAATCACATAATTTTTTGTAAGTTTGTCTTTGAACAAATTATATGCTTTTATATGAAATCAGTAGTGGATCTACATACTCATACAATCGTCAGTGGACATGCTTACAGTACTCTTGCTGAAATGATTGATGCCGCACAAAAAAAGGGTCTCAAACTTTTTGGTGTGACGGAACATGGTCCAAAAATGCCTGGATCATGTCATTCTATCTACTACCGTAATCTTAGTATTATTCCGCGTCAGTATGGAGAAATGCGTTTGATGATGGGGTCGGAGATGAATATCATCGATTTTGCAGGAAACGTGGATCTAAAACCAAGCATCACAAAAACATTGGATATTCGTATTGCTGGTTTGCATAGTCGTGCGTTCACAAACGGTACTGTCACAGAAAACACCGATGCTATAATAAATGCGATGAAAAGGCCAGATGTGGATATAATTTCTCATCCTGTCGACGGTACTGCTGACCTCGACATAAAGGCTATTGTGCAGTGTAGTGCGGAAACAAAAACATTGCTTGAACTTAACAACAGCAGTTTGCGTCCCGGTCGTGATAAACCGATGGCAAAATCGAATTTTATTGAAATGTTGGGATATTGTAAGGAGTTGAATGTTCCTATAATTATGGGAAGTGATGCCCATATCACTTATGATGTCGCCAACCATACTTATGCCTATGCATTGGCAAAGGAGATAGGTTTTCCAGATGAACTGATTTTAAATGGTGATGAAACTAAATTCTTAAACCATCTTGCAGAAATAAGAGAATCAAAATAAACCTAATCTCTCATCACTCTTGTGCTCCATTCCACGTATTCACCGCCGAATTCCTTTGCAAGGTTCATCACTTCATTAGTGACGGTGGTGATAGATTCTATATCAGTTTTGGATTTCTTTGAGAAAACAACTTTCACTACTCCCTCTTCTTCCTCCACTTGTTCAACATAATATTTCCATGTTTTGGCTTTGGCAGCAAGGTTGTTGGCTTCTTCTTTCTTGTCTAAAGGGAATGAGATGAAATGAGATACGATGTGAAGCTTTGTATTCACGTCACCTTTTGCTTGAAGATCTTCTATTATACGTTGGTTTTGTATCTTCTGGTAATTCCACTGGTCTGGGAAAAGTTCATTTTGGTATATCTTCCAGTTTTTGTCAATCATGGAAGAAATGTTCATATTATCACCAATTTTACCGATTAATTTGGATTTTTTTATCTCTTTCTCCAAATCGTCGGGTTTGTAGGTGTAGGCATATATCTCAAGTTTTCTGCTATCTAAAGTTGCGGCAACGTAAGCAGATTTATTGCTTTTGTCGTTAACCAAAGCAACAATGGCAGGTTTGACTTTTGATTCGAGAATAGTCTTTGCCTCTTCTTCATCTTTACATCCTTGTCCGTTAAAGGTAACAGTAAGACAATGGATACCTTCCGATGGTTCGACAGCACTCAATATTGCCATGTCGATGAGGATAAACTTACCGTCTTCACTCTTATAGAATCCCCAATCATCACGATAACCATGACCTACGATTGTTTCATCGGAGGTTTTGTTTTCAAACATGTGCTTGAAAAAAAGTTGGTTTTGGGCTGACGCACACAGCATCGTCGCCATTATAGCAAATGATGTAAAAACTCTTTTCATTATCTTCTTTTTTGCAAATATACCTAATTTTTGAAAAAGAGATATAACTTTGCGTTCTCATTACACAACAAATATAATGGACGGAGAAAACAAACGAGTCATAAAGAATGCGGCATGGATGACAGTGTTTCAGGCTGCCAACTATATTATACCGATCATTCTTATCCCTATTGTCAGTAGAATACTTGGGGTTGAGAGTTTTGGTAAGGTGACTTATCTGCAGACTATCGCTCAGTATGCCACAATCTTCATTAATTTCGGTTTTGAATATACATCAACAAGAGCTATCGCTGTCAACAGGGATAATCCGGAAAAACTACGTTCTATTTTCTGGGGAACCATCTATGCAAAACTATTGTTGACGCTGGTTTCTCTTCTCGTCTACCTTCCATATTCCTACACTCATAGCCAATCCACCGAGGAATTTGTGATGTATACGGCAGCATGGATGATTAATGTTGGATGGTGGTTGTATCCGTCGTGGTATTTCCAAGGTGTTGAGAAAATCAACATTATGAGTGTCGCAAATTTCTTGATTAAAGCGGCAGGAGCTATTTTGGTGATTATTTGTGTGCGTGACGCGTCAGACAGTGTCAACTATCTTGCATCATTCTCTTTCTCATATATTGCTGGTGGAGTGATTACAGTTGCTTATTGTGTCAAGAAGGAGGAAATGAAATACATCAGTGTGACAAAGGAAACAGTGATGACATTGTTAGGTGATTCTTTCCCTATTTTCATAGCATCTGTATTCTCTTCGATTACGCAAGCGTTTGCGATCACCTATCTTGGAGCAGGACACGCCACAGAGCATGATCTCGGTATTTACTCAGGTGCGTTCAAATTAGTGTTTGCTGCGGTGGCAATGTGTAATTTGCCAATATCAATGGCGATTTTTCCGAAGGTTTCGAGAGAATACGAAAAGGATAGGGAAGGAGGAATCAGGTATTTCTATAAGACTTTGAAAATTGTTATTTTGATTTCAACATGTTTCAGTGTGGGAATGTACATTTTTTCTCCGTTGGCGGTTTCTCTATTGCTTGGAGACAAATTTGCTGAATCGACGGAATTGTTGAGATACTACTCCATTTGTCCGCTTCTTTGTACTACATCCCTCTATCTCACGGTGCAAGGATTATATGCAATACAGCGACAGAAGTTTGCCACAATTGTGGAGAGCATCGCTTTATTGGTATGTATCGTGTCGACGATAGTGTTTAATGATATTTACGGAGTCAAGGGAGCAGTTTGGGCATTTGATCTCACAGTCTTGACTGAGATTATATTGTCGTTCTCTGTGATAACAGTGATGAATAGGAGAAAATAATAGGTCTATATACCGAATGATTAGTAGAGACGCCGCATTGCGACGTCTCTACAATTTTATTCTTTAGCCAAAACAGTCATTAACGTTTTTCCTACAGCTTTCAGAGTGCTTTTGCTGATATTGTCAATCACATCCTGATGTGTATGCCAAGTGTCGGGGAATCCTCTATATGCGGTGAAATCGATGATATCTACAGTCGGAATATTCGCATATTGGTTCACGTATACGTGATCATCTATGATTGAACCGCTCTCACGCATCTCAAAGATATTGTCATAGCCTAGATTTTTGGCTGTCTGCCAAATCTTGGTCACTGCTATACTTGCCAATCTTCCAGAAGTAAGGTCGATATGGAATTTTGCGTTTGCATCGCCCACCATGTCGAGAAGTATACCGAATTTTGGTTTGGCGATGGAGTCGGCTTTATAATTCTGTGCCCAGTATTGTGAACCAAGACACCAAGAGTCGTTGTTTCCTCTGCCTCCTGTGATGAATGTCGGTTCACCCAAGTCTTCAGCGTCGAAGAACACTACGTCGAGACCTATTTTCATATCAGAATTTTTATACTGACGTGCGATCTCCAAAATCACACCGACACCACTTGCACCGTCGTTCGCACCGTCGATAGGAGTTTTTCGCGTCTTCTCATTGCCATCTTGATCCGCCCATGGGCGAGAATCCCAATGGGAGAAAAGAATGACTCTCTTTTTTGCCGACGGATTGAAATGAGCAATAATATTCTCAGCTTTACGTGTCTTCTTTTCCCAATCTACCACGTCGCATTTCTGCACTTCCACAATATCAGCACCATGTCGACGCAATTCACTTGTCAGGTAGTTGACGCAATTATCATGAGCTTTGCTTTCCAGAACACGTGGTCCAAATTCACATTGTTTGGCGATGTAGCTGTATGCACTGTCGGCATTGAAATCTACCTTTATCTCCTTTTTAGCCGAAACTTTTGGCGTATTCTCCGCTTTTTTCTCTTGTGAAAAACAAGAAGGCAACCCTAATGCTAGGGTTGCCACAATTATGAATTTATTAATTTTCATCGTTTATTGTTAAGTCTTTTGATTCGTCTTTAATTATTGGAACTTTTATTTCAGCGACGGATGTGATCGGATAGAAAGACATCACGAATGTGAATGCCAAGCAGATCACTGCAGGGATCCAACTCATAAGGTTGATGATTCCAGGCACGGCATTCTGGACTGCTGATGAATCTTGTCCGTCATAACCGTACATTCCAAGCACAGCACCGATGATTGCCCCTGCGATACCACCACCGAATTTTGTCGCAAAACTTCCGGCTGAGTAAACAAGTCCAGTGGCACGGCGTCCAAACATCTTTTCTCCGTAGTCGGCAGCGTCTCCAAGCATTCCAAAGAACAGGGTAGGGAGGATAGCTGCGAAAAGTTCAGATGTGATTCCGACTGCGAAAATCATAAGAATCTGAGTTGGACCGAAGAAATAGAGCATAGTGTTGACAATGGATGTCGCTATCATTGAACCAATGAAAACGTTCTTTTTACCGAATTTTTTACTCAATGAAGGAGTGATCATTGCTGCTACGATACTGATAAGCATCAAAGCTATAAAATATATTCCTGCAAGTGCCGCGTTGCCCACATAGTGGGTGAAGTAGATGGCGATGATACCTGTTTTCAAATTGTTGTAGATATTGAATCCGAGACCGACAACAAGAAGAATAAACCAAGGCTTGTTTCTAACAAGGTCTTTCAAATCTTGCAAAAGGTTATCCTCCTGTTTTTCGTCTGGAGCCACACGCTCTCTTGTTCCCCAGAATGTCAGGAACATACAAAGTACAAGGATTGCACTCATGATATATATACTATTGCTGTAACCTGTGCTTTGGTTGATAAGTGAGATGTTATCTTTAGTCAGGTCGCTTTCGCCAGTGATTGTGAAAGTATATTTCTCATCTGCTTTCATCTCAAAACTTTTTCCAAGTGTTGGAGCCGCAGTGTCTCCCAACATCTGAAATTTAGCGACGCTACCGAACAGACCATGCTGAGTGCTGATTTTTGCATTCTTCACGTTTTCAGGCGACGAGACTGTCACCACATATTCAGTATCAGCTTTTTGTTCCAAATCGATAGTCGGGTTGACGTTGCCGAAGTATGCCACTAACGCAAGAAGCGATCCTTGTACGAGCATACCACCTGTGAAAGCACCGATCATACGGAAAGAACCAAGAGATGTGCGCTCATTTTCATTAGGAGTCATCACGGCCATCAAGGCTCCATAAGGGATATTGTTGGCAGTGTAGATTGTAGTAAAGAGGAGATAAGTAGTGTATGCGTAGACGAGTTTCATTTCGTAGCTCCAGTCTGGTGCGGTAAACAATAAAGAAAGAATCACACCAAGAGGAATGGCTGTCCAAAGTATCCAAGGACGGAAATGTCCATATTTGGATTTTGTCATGTCGCCAATCATACCCATGGCGACGTCGCTCGCACCGTCGCTCCAACGACAGATAAGCATTAACCAACCGACAGAAGCAGGAGTAAGACCGAATACATCGGTGTAATAGATTGTAAGGAAGGCAGCGACACCTCTCCATGCGATGTTTGCACTCGCGTCTCCAAGTGCGAAACAGAGTTTCTCTTTAAACGAGCAATAACTAGTGTTTTCCATATTATTATAATTATTGATACAAATGTATGAAAAAATGCTAAATGAGGAATGCTAAAACCTAAATTATGGCGAGGACATAAAAAAAGCAGACCGCCAAACAATTGGGGATCTGCCTAAACCTAAAATATGATAACTTAGATATGAAGATCTTGATTAGAACATAAAAAGTGGTCAAAACGACTTGTTTTATGTTTTACGACACAAAAATATATCTTTTTTAGAAAATGACAAAACAAAAAGCAGAAATTCTAACAAAAAGTTAAAATTCCTGCTTTTTACTATCATAGATAGCATAAAAGGATTTAATATTAGGACTAAACTACAAATTACCGATTCACATCGTCACTATATTAACTACAAAAACCGTGCCAACTATGCCAAAATTCTAAATAAAATTCAAAAAAAGTGTATAATTGATTGTTATTTAATAAATTATCAATTTATACGAAATTCTTTAATGTATCCATCGTAATAGTTATCCACCTGCATTCCCGTCGGATCGGCAAACTTCACTGGATTGCCGAGGCAATACAAGTATCTGTTGTAGTTCAACCAGTTCTCCTCGTCAGCAATAAGCGGATCGGGACTGAGGAAACTGCATGTTGCTGGCTCATAGACGATTCCTCAATCTTTTCCGCTCGCCCTTGCGGGCTCGCGGAAGGGGAAGGACAAAACTCCATTTTGAATTTTTATTATACAAATTCTATCAGAATGGCCATTATCAAAACTGGAATAAAGAGAGTTCCCCAAAAAAACATAAATTTATAACCTTCTGCACAAGAGTATTTTTCACAAACCTTTCTTTGTATGTTCAAACGTTTAATACAGTAGTACGAAATAGACCAAAATATAATCATTGGAGGAATAACTGCCGAAAGACCATTTGAGAACACACTATCATACAATGTAGCTAATGGTACCCCAAAAACTCGTTCCATAAAAAGAAGAAAAACCAAAAAATTAGTAAAAAAAGCAATGGCAATGAATCCACTAAGTACAAAATTACTTCTTTCGAGAGTACTATTCGCTTTTTTGTAAGCATTGAAATAATTAGCCAAACTCTTTTCTATATAATTTTTAACCATATAAATAATATTTATTTACCAATCATAAACTCCTACAGCAAAACCATAAATAGCACAAGGAATAACTACCATCCATCCTCCAGATCCGATAATTCCAATTGTCATGGCAATTGCTGTACCTCCTCCAGCAATTGCAACACCCATGTCCAGCCATCCTCTTTGATTACCAGCTTTTAGTGTTTCATGTCCTCCCCATACACCAAACCCTAATCCGACAATTCCCAAGCCAACACTTGCACCTCCCATAATTTTGCCTGCGGTGCCACAATTCCTAAGAAGGTCTACCTCAACACTAGCTAATACTTGCTCAGTCCATGCCGTCGAAATTCCAATACTGCCTGAAATAATAGAACCTATATCCACAATGCTATGTCCATTATATTTTTTGTCTGTAAATGGATTTTTAGGCGTTTCAACCATCCATTCATTAAAGTTTCCTGAATATGGTCCAATAGTTGCATTTCTTCCCACATCTCCCGCTGCTCTTGCCGCCTCCATCGCCTTTGCACCTGCATTCGCAATCTGCCAATCAATCGCATTTTTGTGGTCTGCTGTAACAGATGCTACATAAATGGAGTTTCCAGATGTCGCATAATTCACAAAATAGTCGTTGGAGTTGTTGGTGCCATTGTAGCTGCCCTCAACAACCAACCATACTGGATTACACGAATTGGATGGATCGTATTCCCAATATGTGTTGACCACGCCAAACGCCCCGCCTCCATTCTGTGGCACCACTCCCGTCGGACCAGTGAGAGGCATATCTGATGGAGTGACAATCTGCATTCCCGTCGGATCTGCAAACTTCACCGGATTGCCGAGGCAATACAAGTATCTGTTGTAGTTCAACCAGTTATTCTCGTCAGCAATAAGCGGATCGGGGCTGAGGAAACTGCATGTGGCTGGCTCGTAGATGATTCTTCATTTTTTTCGCTCGCTCTTACGTGCTCGCAGAATGGAAAGGGGCAAGGGCTCTGCCCTTGGAAATCTTCAAAAATACAACTCCTATGATTACTCTGAAACTAAAATTAGATAATAATCAATATAAATAATAAAACAAGTGGAATATATGGGTACACAAAGAAGAATAACACCCCCATCTTTTTGTCACATATATCATACATTTTGTATATCTTTTCTTCTCTTTTATTATGAGTCAAAAAGAAATACGTGAATAAATAACCAAATAAATATGGAGGAATAGCACACGGGAGCAAATTAATCCTTTCTAAACGGCTAAACTCAATACGAAACATATTCATGTAATAAGTATTACAATTTAGCCCCCATTTTTTTTCTAAATAAACAAGAAATAAAAGAAATGTAGCCATGAAAACAAATCCAAAAAAAATACTTAATAACGAACTTGCTCCATTCATAGTGCCATTTTTCTCTACATAAGAATGGTATATGTTAGATATATTTTTATATAAAAACTCTTTCATACATAATATAATTAATGTGATTTATAAATATCATATCCTAATGTGGCAACGGAATATATACATGATATTCCTATTATTGTCCAACCTGCAGGATTTGAAATTAGTCCTGCCCACATAAGACCTGTTGCTCCTAAAGAGGCAATAGACATACCTACGTCAAAACCTCCTCGTACATAATTGCCATCTGAAATATTGAAATATCCACCAACCATGCCAAATACAGACCCTACAACTCCAAAAGCCTTGCCTCCAACAGACATTGCCTTGCCAACTTTTCCGTAATCCGATGCCAGTTTGATTTCTTCACAATAAAGCATAAAGTCGGCATTTGTTATTACGGCATTTGTGCCTGTCACTGTCATGTTGATTTTGTCGAATGTAGAGAATTTTTGTTTCTGAAGATCCCCATTAACAACAACTGCATAACAATTATTTGAACCTAATGCATTTCTTCCTACATCACCAGCCGCCTTTCCTGCCGCATCTGACTGAGTAGAAGCCATAGCCGCATTTGCTAAAGCTCTTTGGACAGCGGCATTACGATCGTGATCAATAAATGCCAATGCATTATTTGTACCTGCAGTAATGACCTTATTGAGCTCATACATCGCATTGTTGAATCTCACTGTTGCCATCGCCTGCTCTTCCCAACTGTTGTCGGTAACGATATAATCAAAACTTGGTTCCGGCACATTTATCGGCAAAGGGAGATACTTGTAAATACCCTCCACATCATAAGTGGGATTTAATACCTGCATTCCCGTCGGATCGGCAAATTTCACTGGATTGCCAAGACAATACAAGTATCTGTTGTAGTTCAACCAGTTATTCTCGTTAGCGATGAGCGGATCGGGGCTGAGGAAACTGCAGGTCGCTGGCTCGTAGACTCTCGCGTTCATGTTGATGAGTCCCAGACAATCGAGATGCTCATGCATGGAATAACCTCGAGGCAACAGATGTCTCGCTGTGTCGGGCTTTGTCCAGTCGTCAGGATTACGTCTCGCTCCCCACGGATCGTATGCAAGCCTTTCCACCACATTTCCTTCCTCATCCGCAAGCATCACGAGATTTCCAAACCTGTCTGTGAAGGCATGGAGAAAGGTATCTGTTCCGTTTGTGGAGATCCTCACTCCTACCACCCCTGTCGGACCGATTATGTAGTCAATCTTCCTGACTCTTCCGTCGGCATAACGCTCCTCCTCGTAATCCGAGAAGTAATAGCGTGTCAAAATTAGTGAATCATTTTTGAAAATTTTCATGCGACGACGCTGAAAATCCACTCCGTTCGACGCACTCTCCAGCATCTTGAAATCAGTGTAGGTATAGTTGTTCTCTTTGTCATGTCCGTGGATAGGAGCGT
>CACZOA010000054.1 GCA_902782665.1 uncultured Bacteroidales bacterium | reverse complement strand
ATTTAGCATTTAGCATTTAGCATTTAGCATTTAGCATTTAGCATTTAGCATTCACTTCAAAGTCTCCGTCTTTCATTTTAGCGAAAAAGAGATAGTCGAAAGGTTCATCATCTGTCGGCGGAACTAAGTTTTTCGCACGAGCTTCGACACCGATGTCTGGAATCCTCGCGTCGCCCTCTCTCTGGGCATTCCTTTTCAGACAATCATTGAGGATGCTCTCCATGAAAATACCTACAGTCATATAACCGTTTTGATCCGCAAGCTGGAAATATTTCTCTCTTTCCTCAGGGGAGACGTTTGTGTTGTCGACGACGATATCCTCTTCTGAGATGAACAGAGCGTGAAGCATAGCGTCCTCTCTTTCCCTGGTGCGTAGATTATCCAGGTTTATACGTGAGAAATTTTGCAGATGACGGGCAACAAACGTGCTTTTCCCAGATGCTGGAATGCCCATCATGAGTATCAATATCGGGCTGCCGTCCGCTTCCTGTCTGATGAAATCCGTAAGTTCTTTTGGTGTCATGGTCTTAATATTCAAGATGACACAAAGATAAAAAATTGCGGTGACGAACCGTCGTCACCGCAATCAAATTAATTGGATATATGTGAGAATTATTGTTTTACAATCTTCGTCGCTGTGCCGTTCATCTTCAACACATACACTCCTGCTGGATAATTGTCTCCGATTTGAGTTCCAACCTCAGCCTCTCCAAATTCTACAACCTGACCGAGCATTGTTGTCACCACATAGTCGCCATCTGCGTTGATAGTCCATGCTGTGCTTGTAGGGTTAGGGTAGACGATTGTCTCCACAACTGCGTCGATCTGCTGCACATCATCAATTGTCTCTGCAGAACAGATGATGCTTCCGTTGGCTGCGTGAGGTGAGTTCTTCTGCTGTCCAAAAGCCAATTCATCACATTTAGCGAATATTGTCATCGCTGTGTCTCCATCGGATACTCTACCGTAAGAGAAGTTACGCTCGTGAAGTTTGTATGTCATCTCGTCAATCAAAGTGTCGCCTGTAGTCAACGGCATGATCAACTGTAGCTTCTGCTCGATCGCATCGTTCAACTTGAAATTCAAGTGAAGGGCTCCGACGTTCTTGCCTTTGTCAGCCCAAAGCACTGCATGACCCATCGCAGGGATCACAGAAGATGATGAACCGTATGGGATAGTTGACTTTGCTCCTGCTGTCACATTTTTAATGACCATTCCTGCCAAATCAACATCGTATGCCTCACTATTGTAGATCTCGATCCAGTCTGGCGCTGATCCGAACTCATCAAGAGTAGCTCCGTTGGATGCACAAACCTCGTTGATGAACAATCTTGGAATTCTGAAATTCTCGTCTTTTGTCAACAACACTTGGATGTCTGTACCGTCTACACTCGCACTGTCGATTGTCATTGTTGTTGAAGGATCTTCTGTTAGTGTTCCGTTAATTGTCCAGTTTGCGACTTTGTATCCGATTGGCAATCTTAGCTCAACCTTCACACGCTCACCAATAAACAATTGCTGGTTGAATACCTCATTCTTGAACTCGTTCTTGTTGACCCAATATACGTAATCTGGCTCTTCATCACCGTCGAACTCAATTCTGACAGTGACATCCGCTAACTCATTTTTTAATCCTAGATATGATGCCAACTGCTTTTGTACAGATGTAGGTCGACGAGTGACGAAACTACGCATTGTCTCGATCTCAGAATCATATTTGGTCTGGTTGCCGACATATCCGAAATCAGGACAAGCCATAGTGGCACACATATCGATCTGTGTAAGGTTGTACATAGAATCAGCAAGTGCCAATGCTCGTTCGCTGTTGAAATATTTGTTCATCGCATACATGTATCTGTCGGAGAACTTATATTTGAAGTCCTCATTCTGAACCAATCCCTCAAACATCATAGTGAAGACGCTATCGCCATTTGTTTTTGCGAACGTCATCATGTTTTTGGTAGGGCTTGAATGTTGAGTAGACAAACCGAAGTCAGTGTCGTAAACCATCCAACGCCATTTTCCTCCGTTTTTCTTTCTCCACACTTTGATGTTGTTTTTCACCCAGTCTGTGTTTCCTACAAACTGTTCAAGGATCTGATAGTCGATGTATTCATCCATATCTATCATCTCACACATCTTGTCGAAGTAGTCAGGATCTTGATGATGCACGTATGCATACTCTTGCATAGCGTAGAATTCTTCGTTAGAACCATACTGAGCCACATAGCCAGTGCCGTTTACCACTTTCAAGAAGTCGATCTCATCTTCCTCGATGCCGTAATTCTGGTAGAGATATGTCTCATCCATTCTTTCACGTAATCCCATCATTCCGTGGAATTTACCGTTTAGGAAGTAAGCCACTGGCATATATGCCTGCAAATCGATGTTCATGCCTTTTGCAAGATTCTGCATGTATCCGTCACGCCAACGAGGGAATAGGTAACCGAATCCGTTTCCTCCGTTTCTCAATGTCAGAGCTTTGTATTTTGTGTAGTCTCTGTCTGCAAAGAACTTGTTGTATTGGAATTTGTTTTCTCCAGTACGTTTGTTTGTCTTGATCTTGAAACTCTTCACTCCATGAGATCGTGAGCATCCACCCTGCAATGCGACTTCTACCTCCTGACTGTTGACTGACTTACCGTCGACAAAATATTCGAAGTTGGCAGGACGGTACCATTCCTGATGGTAGTTCGCCTTCTTGATCTTGTCCGACGAACAGATTGTCTGGGCTCCGTTTGTTCCGACAACACAACTACCCAAAGAGTCGCTGTATAGATCTATGCTGTCTGCTACGATGGAAACAATTGGAAGTGTGGTCTCACCACAAGTCTCATAGTATTCACCCAAATATAGGTAGGATGCTGTAGCGACGTCGCTCCAAAGAACACCGTCTTTGAATGCTTTAGCTCTGATGATTGTGTTTTCAGAAACCTCGATCGGAGCTGTGTATTCAATACCTTTCTCCAAAGTAGGGATGCTTCCGTCCAATGTGTAATAGATCTTTGCTCCTTCTGTCTTGCACGACAATTCAACTGTCGCTGTGTTGCCGGCTCCGATTAGACCTGAAGGAGTTCCGCCAAACACTGGTTTTGCCACTCTCTCAGAAATCTTGAAAGCGGCTCCGTTCTTAGCTCCTGGAGTTGGCTCCATATATCCCTCTTTTGAATAAGAGACGTGTGGATACTGAGCTGGATACGAAAAAGTGATGGAATCACCGTTGGCATTGTAGAAAACTACAGATCCTTCGTCTGCAGTCAACTTTTTAGGAACGCTACCTACGTAAAGCGGATGCACCTTCTTGGCTGTCTCGCTAGATGTCTCTTCTTTTCCAAAGAACATCAAACTGTAGCCTGTAGGCAGGATGTGAGCCTTTCCCATCTCATAATTCCAGTTGAACTTGCCTTCTTTGGTGTTTTTTACAAACCAACTGTACAAATTGATGGGCTCTCCGTCGTTGTAAAACTCAACATAACCGTTGTAGTCAAACTTGTCGCTCACTGTTGTGGCGATATTGCTTGGCATGATCTCTGTGATTGTCACGGTTGCTGATGTGGTAACTGCTGTTGTAGCTAATACTGATGATAATAGCGTTTTTAGAATTTGAGTAAACTTGTAAACGTGTTTCATGTCTTTTGATTTGGTTATCAACGTTACGGCAAAAGTAAGAAAAAAAACTAGAGTACAAGTTTTTGTCGGTAAAAAAGTGTTATTTGTCTATAAAAATAGGAGAATTAATGAAAGTCAATGAGAAAATGTATAAAAATAGTAACATCTGATGGGGGAAAGAGAGGAATCCGTCTAAAATATATCCAGACATGGGCGACCACATTTTTCAAAATCATGTGCGACCACAAGGGATTACCCCTACAGATGTATTTCTCAACAATTACGAATTATGCATTATGAATTATGAATTGCATGTGCAGTGATGATAGTGTAGGAATAAGAGTTGACGGTGATGATTTCACCGTCGGATTCCGCATACCAGTTTTTTCCTTGTTTGGTGAAGACGCAGTTGTCTCGCATAATCACGTCGACGCAATATTTCACGACATCAGTGTCGTCTGCAAGAGAAAGGTTGCGACGTATACGTTCTTTCCCCATCTCGGTGGTGTGGATGCGGGATATGTTTTCCAATAAATCATTCATTGTGGTATGTATGTAGGGGCAGGTCTTGTGCCTGCCCTGGGTCTCGTGCCTGCCCGCATTATAAATTGATAAATATTGAAATAAATATAGGGCGGATACAATACCCGCCCATACATTATAATTTTGATATTGATTCCAAATTTCTGTCGCTGCAGATATTCTTTCCGTCTGTTGTCATAAGGAAGTCGATCAGATCGGCATATCTCTCGCAAACTTTTGGTCGAACCATCTTCATTGTTGAGTTGAGCAGGTGGTTGGCTTCTGTGAATCCTTCACTAAGCACACCCATTGTGGCTGGCAGCCAGCGTTCTGGATGCAATCCTGCATATTTTCCGCCTTTACGCATCTGACAGATCTCATTCCAAAGCATCTCTGTTGCGATCTTTTGGTTTTCTGGCTTTGAGAGGTCTCCATGACCGTGCTCTTCCAAACGGGCTTTCAACGCTGATGCATTTGGCACGATAAGAGCGATGGTGTATGGCGACTGGTTATTGTAGAGCATGCATTGGTCGATGATTGGCGACAATTCCACAATGCTTTCCTCAATGCCTTCAGGTGAGTATTTCTCTCCGTCGCTCGATATGAGCAGACTCTTGAAGCGTCCGAGCACCTGCAGGAATCCGTCTGGATCCATGTAGCCCATGTCTCCGGTGTGAAGCCATCCGTCTACGATGGTCTCTTGTGTGGCTGTCTCGTTTTTCCAATAACCTTTCATCACATTGCCACCTTTAATGACAATCTCTCCCTTCTCTCCGTTTGGCAGAACTTTTCCGTCGGCATCACATATTGTGATATCCATAAATTTGACTGGGGTGCCGGAGCTTCCGAACTTAGCTCGTCCGCTGACGTTTGAACTGATCACCGGTGAAGCCTCGCTCAATCCGTAGCCCTGGAAAATAGGAATTCCTACTGACATGAAGAAGCGTTGAAGCTCAACATCAAGCAGCGCTCCTCCTCCGATGAAGTATTGCAGACGTCCGCCGAAGTTCTCTCGTATTTTGCTCATCAATATTTTGTCGCCAAGCCAAACAAGCGGTTTGCGCAAGAAACTCAAGCCTGAGCCTCTGTGGAAATAGTCTTTATTATATGCGTATGCATTTTTGCGGAAGAACTCGAACATTTTCCATGCGAAATCACCTTTCGCTTTCACTCCCGACTCGATATTCTTTCTGAATGCTTTTGACAATGCTGGCACACTCATCATCAAAGTCGGACGAACCTCTTTGATTGCCTGAGGGATAAGTTTCAAAGTCTCCATAGGAGTCTTGCCTATGATCTGCGACGCAATTGTTGCTCCATAGTAGATGAAGCAGTACAGACATGTGGTGTGGGCGAAACTGTGGTCCCAAGGAAGGATGGTCAAAGTCACGTCGTTAGGAGAAATCTTCACAAGGGAAGCAGACTGGAGAGTGTTTGACACGTAGTTGCCGTGAGTAAGCATGATGCCCTTAGGATCGGAAGTTGTTCCGCTGGTGTAGCTGATATTCACCATGTCATCCTTGTCGATAGAAGCGATCAAAGTGTCCAGATGAGCGGCGTTGTTAGAGTTTTTCAGCCATTCCGCACCGTCGTTGACAATATCATCATAAGTGGCGACACCATCGCTGAGAGCCTCACAATTGTCGAGATGGATCAGAGTGATACCTTCCGGACCGAACCCCACGTCGGCAAGACGCTTAGCTTGTGGAGCGGAAAGGATGAGATAGCGAGCTCCTGAGTGGGCAAGACGGAATGACACCTCACCTTCCACATTCAGTTTGATGGATAGAGGCACGTTTACGGCACGAGCCATAAGCATTCCCAGCTCACAGATCAGCCATTCACGTCGCCCTTCACTCATAAGAGCGATACGGTCGCCAGGTTTGACGCCCATCTTTATCAGGCCTGCCGCAAAATGACGTGCTTGCTGTTTCACTTGGGTGAAAGTCAGACTTTCCCATTTCCCATTTCTTTTGTCAAGAGTAAGAGTATTGTTCGGGAACAACTTGACGCCTCTGTCAAGAAGATCTATGATGTTTTCTAATTTCTCTGCCATAAGTATCTGTCGTAAATAATGAAAATCCTTACGCATCAAATATAAGAATTAATTCATAATTCGCAATGCATAATGCATAATTGTTGCCGTTGCATTAATGCATTTTTGAAATAATAAGGCAGGTTTTATGATTTATATCCATACTCAAAATAAATTAGATAGGCATCTCATTATATTTGAAGAGGTATTCTAAATTTTGACGCATTAAATTGAGATGCATCCACCAAAACAGAATAATAAAAAGGCTTTCAAAACCGAAGTTTCAAAAGCCTTGAGTGGTGACCCGTATAGGATTCAAACCTATAACCTTTTGATCCGTAGTCAAATACTCTATTCAGTTGAGCTAACGGGCCATACCGTTTTTTTTGTGACCCATACAGGATTCAAACCTGTAACCTTTTGATCCGTAGTCAAATACTCTATTCAGTTGAGCTAATGGGCCAGTTACAACCACTTTTTTGTGAATTGCGGTGCAAAGGTATGGAAAAAATTAGTAAAACAAAACAAAAACCGAGATTTTTTATGTTGGGCAACAAAATTTTATGTGATTCCTTCATTATTTTCCTATTTTTGTCGCATGATTGAAAAAATGAGACATATTTTATTTTTTATATTGTTTTTGTGTGCGACGTTGAACTTGTCCGCACAGTCTAATATCTCTGAGTATTCTCTGCGTGAAGTTTACAAAAAAGGGGATGCCACTCTCATCCGTGCGACGAAGGAGAACGAAGAGAAATATGTTATAAAGATACAGCAGAGTAGGGTGAAGGCAATGTATGTCGCTCTTGGCACTAAGGGTGATGCGGTGATCACTCTGAAGAGTTTTATTGACAGGCCGAAAGAGTACAGGTTGCTGTATAAACTGGATAATCCGTCCAATAATGTGGCTGGATATTTTCTCAAACAGTCCAATGCTTCCACTCTCGTCAGATTCTACGAGGGGCTGGATCTCAATAATTATGGTGTGATTTCATTGAGACATTTGAAGAAAATCGTGAAATTTTTGGAAAAATAGTGTCCCAAACGGATGTTTGAGGGACGGTCTCATGTCTCCTGTTATCTTTTCTGTGCGGTTCCTCTCAGATAATCCAAAATCTTGAATGTCTTGCTATAGTATTTGTGGACGTGGATGAACGGCACGAGTTCAGCCCCGAATTCACGGTGTGAAGATCCGATACCTTGGTTCATACTGCCTTCGAAATCAAAACCTTTGGTCTTGCCTTTCAAAAATTCCAAAGTGTCCCATATCATCAGCGTCGGAGCTCCTTCTCCTTTTCTTTTTTGATCGATTCCTAACCAGATGTAGTAAGCCCATTCTGAGTCCCACACTAAGAAGAAAGCCGACAGCAGATTGCCTTCTGCGTCACGAGTGCTGACTATTGTTCCTTGTCCGACTCTTTTAGCCTCTTCAATGAAACGTTTGCTGTTCCATTTGTCGAGCAGATCCTCTTTTCCTCGTTCTTTATAGGTGCGACGGTGGAAATCCAAAAACTCATCTATAGGCATGTCGAATGTTGTTACCAGCCCATTCTTTTTCGCTTTACGAATATACTGCTGTTTTGATATGCAGATTCTTGAAAACAGTTCTTCTGAGTCTCCGATATTTGGTATACGGTAGGTGTAGCGGGTATACTGTTTGAATCCTGCCCAATGGAATGGAAGGTGGTTGGTGATGCGTGGAGAGAAATTCTGCCAAAACATGTCCGCATGCATCTCCTCCAATTCTGTGATGATCTTCTGGAATATTTTTTCCTCAAACACAAGTTTTTTATAATTGGCCAATCTTCCTTCAAAGACGGTGTCAGGATAGAAGATGAATGGACCAGTGTGCTGGCAAAACTCATGTTGGGAAATCAATGTGAATCCAAACTTTCTGTATATGGCATAAGGCATAGTGGCGATGACGTTGTTGGCTTTGTCACGTATGATCAGCACGTCCCAATTGTCGCCATTGCTCGCGTTCATCCACCAGTATTGCGAGAACACTGGTATTTCTGGATGCTGTCTGCATATTTCTTTGTATATTTCCTTATTGCTCATAATCATTTATTTTAGTGAGACGAAGGTCCACCCTCAATCATCAACCCTCAACCGTCAACCATTGATAGTACAAAAATAATGAAAAAGAAAGGAACGCAAAATATATTGCGTTCCCTCCTTTTGTATTTAATTCAAAAAACGTTTTGTTTTTACAATCTTATTTCTTGACAATCAATCTGAATGCCTGGTTTGCTGACTCAGTGTTTACAATCACTGTGTAGATTCCGTTAGATAGATGAGCGATGTCGATACCGTTGATTGAATCAGAATCATTTGTCTGCTCTGTCAATACAACCTTGCCGTCTATGCTCATGATCTGAACGGATGCATTCACGTCTCCATTAAGAATCTCAACGTACAGAACATTAGATGCTGGGTTTGGATATATTTTGCAGACATTCTCGTTAGCATCGATTGAATTGACTCCGGATCCACTGCCGTAAGTTCCATGAACCACAGCTCTCGCACAACCAGAACCTGCCTGGATTTGCCAGTTGATCATTGCAGGGAATGGCTTGTTGTTCGCCTCTCCCTTATCACATCCAGTAAACTCGATTACATCACCATTGTTAGCGAATGTATTGTAGTCTTTTCCATTAGCATAGAATGGGATTGAACCGTTGGCTGGTTTTGCAGACAATGAATAATCGCCTGTCTCAGAAATCTCGATTGGGTTGCTCAATGTGATTGTGTACCAGCCTTTGTTCTGCAAATCGATAGGGTCAGAGTTGAAAGTCTGCTTCTTGCCATTATGAGTAAGTGTGAATGTTACAGTTTGGCTGCCAGTAGTGTAGATAGCTGACAAATAAACAGAAACACCTGTGATCGAGAATGGCTTGTGGGCTGTGAACAATGCAGCTGTTTCACCCCAATCCGAAGCTGACGATGATGCGAATGTCTTCTCGTCCGGACCAGCAACGAATGAACTGCTTCCTGAGCTCTGCACGTAAACGTCGATGTCTTTGTGGATTGTGGTTGTGTATGTCTTGCCAGTGCCAAGAAGAGTACCTCCCTCAGCCTTGTCATACCACTCATATTCACCGTCGCCTTCAGCAGTGAATGTGATTTTGCCACTGTTGCTAGACTTTGCGTCAGCCACAACTGGAAGTTTTGATGTGATTTCTGTCTCGATTTTCTTGCTTCCACATCCAGTCACAGATATCTTACAAGTGTACATACCAGCCTTAGTTGCTGTGTATGTAGATGAATTAGCACCTTCTATATCTTGTCCGTCGACACCCCATTGGTATGAAGCACCCTTCACGTCTATAGTAGCATCCAATGTGATAGTTGCAGGATTACACAATTCTCCGCTTTCAAGCTGTACATCTGGTAGCTCACCTAGGATTGTGACACTTGCTGAAGTCTCCCATTCGCCAGCAGAATCTACGACACAAGTGTAAACACCAGCCTCTTTGACTTCGTAAGTTGTAGATTTAGTGTCAGATACCAACTGCTTTCCGTCTTTCGACCAAGTGAATTTCTTCTTTCCGTCAGCCTGGATCTTGCTGTCGAGCACGATTGAGCTCTCTCCACAGATTGAGCGGTCGTCTCCAAGTTTTGGTGTCGGATGAACAGCCAAACTAGCCACAGGATTCAAGATTGAATTGATATATCCAAGAGACGCTACAAGTCCGGCATTGTAGTCGATACCACCTTCACTGTATGTGTACTCTTTCTCATTATCAATATATTCACCGTCGTTGATTGATCCACCTACCATGTATCCCAACTGCATGAATTTATCTTGAGGTTTCAAGTTTGCCTCTGAGTCGTTGTCAAGACCGTAGAAATTACGGTGGTGAGGATAATGAGGGAAGTTATCTCCAAATCCTACTATATAAGAGAATTTCTTTCCGTTGTTACCCATGATATACTCGATGGAAGTAAGAGAATACGGATTTAGGGTCTTCTCTTTACCTAGCACTTTGTCGTTAAGGGCGTAAACAAATGCCTGATTTGCTGGGAAACGAAGAATACCCCAGCTTCCGTTCTTCTTGTTTAAGAAATAGCCACTTGATGGTTTGTACAAATCGCAGAAGAACTGTAATGCAGTTTTGGCGTTCGCATCATCAGCGTACATGGCCATCAGATAGCATGCAAAATCCTCTGTGTTGTTGTAGTTAAGAGAATAGTTATGGTTGAATGTTTTAGAATCAGCCATAAATTTGGAATATTCCTTGGCTGTAGCCAAATATTCACTGTTATTTGTGGCACGGTACAATTCCATTGCAAGCACTACAATATCCGACTCATAATTTGGTTTTGAAGGATAGAAGTCGCTGCCGGTATTTCCTTTTTCTGTACCCATCACATAATCGTACGCCACTTTTGCTTTAGCCAAACATTTGTCTGCGTAGTCTGAATCGAATGGGCGATAACAACGGCTCATGATTGCAAGAGTCGCACCACAGAAAGATGTCATTGATGTTGTCTTTCCATTGGCTTTGAACACTTTACGTGATCCTTCAGCTTCACCACCTTGTGCTCTTGAAAGAGTTGCCTTCACTGGTGAAGTACACCATACCTGATGGTCTGGACCTCCGTCTCCCACCTGATAATAGAAAGTCTTTTCGTCGCGCACACACTTCATAAAGAAGTCTGTGGCATATTTTAGCTCATCAAGGATATCAGGAATGCCGTTTGGCTTACCCTTTTTGCCTTCCCAAGTATAGTCGCTCGCACCGATGTAGCCTTCGTAATTCTGTGAATAATAGTCACCGTATCCTGTTGGAAACTCAGAATAACCCAAAGCAAGCATATAGCCAGAGTAAAACTCTGTCTGTCCGAACTTCACATTATCTCCACAGTCTACCCAACCTCCGGTCAAATCATAATCACCGTCGGCATCTTTCACGAAATCCTGTCCTTTGACAAAAGCACTAAGATTGCCGGTAAGAGATGATGCAGTCTGTGTTGGCTCATGTTCTGCGATAAGCCAGTTGTGCCCTGCTCCTGATCTCTGGGCTCCATAAAAACGACCGGTCATCCAAAGAGCTTTCTGATACTGCTCATTGTCGAACGATTGAGCGGTCATCGAGCTTGCCGATGACAATGCCAGTGCGACAACTGTCGCTTTTACGGCAATAGATGAGTATATCTTCTTCATAATCTACCCTATTGTAAGTTATTAATAGTGTTTTTTTATTATTGATGTATTGTCAATAGTCTTTTATTTCAAAAACCGTTTATTTCACAGCAATCTTTGCGACACGCTTCTCGTGGCGTCCTCCTTCGAAGTCTGTTGTAAGGAAGATTTTGACGATCTCCAAAGCTTTTTCTTTGCTGATGAAACGGGCAGGCAAACCGACGATGTTTGCATTGTTGTGCTGACGTGCAAGTGATGCGATTTCTGTTTCCCAAGAAAGCGCGCATCTCACACCCTGATGCTTGTTGCAAGTCATCGATATGCCGTTGGCGCTACCACAGATTGCGATTCCAAGGTCAACCTCTCCTTTCTCCACTGATTCTGCAAGCGGATGGGCATAGTCGGGATAGTCACAGCTATCGTTTGTGTCCGTACCGAAATTCTTGATGTCAGCGACAAGTGGAGTCAATTGCTCTACCAAGTATTTTTTCAAATCTGTACCAGCGTGGTCGTTTGCAATACCTATTTTCAATTCATTCAAATTCTTCATGTTCTTATTTAAGTATGAATTTGTTTTAGCTTTTTTCTTCTAGCTAAGTGCACAAATATAGTCTAGTGTACAAATCTAGTTGAGTGTACAAATATAGATATGAAATTCAAGTTACGCAAATAAAAACAATGATTTTTAAGTGATTGGCTAATAGATAGAAAAATACGAAGTCAGACATTGTCATTTATCCAACGACAATGCCACTCTGTTCAACTTCAAGTCCACCTCTTTCACAATCACGTTTAATCGCTGTCCCACAGACACTATCGTCTGCAAGTCAACGTTGCGTTGTCTTGTGAATTCGGAGACGTGTACCAATCCGTCACGATGCACTCCGATGTTGACGAATGCTCCAAAGTTTGTGATGTTGGTGACGATGCCTTCCATTCTCATTCCGATCTCAAGGTCGGTCACCTCTTTCACATTCTGTCGGAATGCCAATGGCTTGATCTTTTCTCTCACGTCTCTTCCCGGCTTGTCCAACTCTTTCATTATGTCTTGCAGTGTAGGCAATCCGATTTTTGCGTCGACGTATTTGTTCAGATCGATGGAATCTCTCACCTGTTTGTTGGCGATCAGTTCCTCCACCGTCACTTTATAATCTTTTGCCATTTTCTTCACCACAGAGTAGCTTTCCGGGTGGACTGCTGTATTGTCGAGTGGGTTCTTTTGTCCGCGTATACGAAGGAATCCCGCACATTGTTCGAATGATTTGGCTCCAAGTTTTGGAACTTTCTTCAGTTCATCTCTCGACGTGAATGCTCCGTTCTCATTTCTGTAAGTGATGATGTTTTCTGCTAGTTTCGGACCGACTCCAGAAACATAAGTCAACAGATGTTTGCTGGCTGTGTTAAGGTTCACACCTACATGGTTTACAGCACTTTCCACAACTCTGTCGAGTGCTTCCTTCAACATCTTCTGGTCGACGTCGTGTTGATACTGTCCTACACCGATGCTCTTTGGGTCAATCTTTACAAGTTCAGCCAATGGGTCTTGCAGTCTTCGTCCGATAGACACCGCTCCACGCACTGTGATGTCGTAGTCGGGAAACTCCTCTCTCGCCACTTCGCTTGCTGAATAGATGCTGGCTCCGCTCTCATTCACAATGTAGACTTCGACATCGGTGAGTTTGGAATCTTCCAAGGCTTTCTCCACAGCTTCGTGCGTCTCTCTGCTCGCAGTACCGTCGCCGATAGCTATCGCTCCACATTTATATTTCTTTAATAGAGTCACCAGTTTGTCCTGCTCCTTAGGTAGGTCAGCACCACCACGAGAAAGAAACAACACCGTGTGAGTCAGTAATTTGCCTTGTTTGTCAAGACATACAACTTTGCATCCAGTGCGGAAACCAGGGTCGATGGCAAGCACTGCCACTTCTCCCAAAGGCGACGCGAGCAATACCTGCTTCACGTTTTTGGCAAACACGTCAATAGCCTCTTCGTCGGCTTTTGTTTTGCTGGAATCGGCGAATTCAGTCTCAATTGCAGGACGTGCATAATCTTTGTATGCCGTTTTCACCGCAGATTTCACAAGTGATGAACTTTCGGAATTGCCGTGTACGAAAAGATTTCCGATATTGTCGAGACACCAGTCGTCGTCACATTTCAATGACACTTTCAGCATTCCCTCTTTTTCTCCTCGGCGCATTGCGAGAAGACGGTGAGACGGACATCTTGACAATGGTTCGGAATGAGAGAAATAGGTGTGGTATTGTCCAGCCTCGTCCTCTTTGCTTTTCACCACCTCACTTTGTATGGATCCGTTGCGACGGTAGGAACTGCGGATGCGTGATCGTGTGCGTGAATCTTCGCTGATCCACTCAGTGATGATGTCCAAAGCTCCTTGCACCGCTTCGTCGGCTGATATATCGATACGGTTCTTTCTGCAATACTCGTCTGCCAATTCATCACTGTCGGAACGGGAATTCTGCGACATGATCATTTTTGCGAGACCTTCAAGTCCCAGCAGACGTGCTTTCTCCGCTTTCGTGCGTTTTTTCGGTTTGTATGGCAGATAGATGTCTTCCAATTCAGAGAGTGACGAAGCTTTTTCCAACGCATGTTTGATCTCCGATGTAAGTTTACCCTGTTCGTCAATGCTCTTTATGATTGCGTTGCGACGTTCGTCCACAGCGATTATCTGGTTCTGCAGTTTGATGATGCTCTCCACAGTTGTCTCATCCATACCTCCCGTCATCTCCTTACGGTAACGGCAGATGAAAGGAATCGTGCATTTGTCTGCAAGAAGAGACAGTACGTTAGCCACCTTGTCGGCAGGCAAAGAGAGTTCAGATGCGATTGATGCTGCTATATCTTTTTCGTTTATCATATTGTATGGTCAATTTTTCATTTGAATTGTAGACGGGGAGTGGAACCTCGTCTAACAAGAGTTTATTAATAAAGTAATCCGAACAGCCAAAGAGGTATTTTGTTACCTCTGCCGATTTCTGTATCGTCGACAGCAAGATAACTGTCAGGCATGTCCTTTATCTGATCGAATGTTTTGTTCTTACCTCCCACCTCGAATAGATAATGTTTGTCCACGAGAAAATCACCTGCTTTTGGATAGCGGCAGTCGTGAGCCTCCGACAGTTGGTTGAAGAAGAATGTCTCACGTATGGTTCCGATTTCTGCGTATGGAGAAAGGGCATACATAAGTGTCGGGTTGTTGACGTAGATCTTGTCTGGACGTGATAGATTGTCTGAACTTTTGACATTATCGCCCAGAAGGAGAAGAAGACCGCCTCTTTGTAACGCATATAGCATTTTCAATCCTTGGTTACGATCAGTTTCAAGTTCACGGTACAGACTGCTCATGTTGGGCTGTTGTGGAACTCTTTCCGACAGAACCATCAACATCTTTTTTGTTTTTCGTATTGTTGAGAGGTTTACATCGTCAATTTTAGCGTAGTCGTTTTCTATTATTTGGTTGACGACGGCTTGCAATCTTACGTCTATTCCGTTATGGACATCTTTATAAAATGGATAGTAGCCATATTTCAGATACCTTTTGAACAAAGGAAGAATCGCCGTTTGTGAACATATATTCATCGCGATTTCAACATGGTTGTGCATCAGCTCCTCCAATCCCACAACATCTTGCTTTATGCCTTGCTCAAATTGTAGGAATTCTCTGAAAGAAAGACCTCTCATCTCATACATTGCTTGGCGACGAGAGAGATCTCCTTCTCCGGCTTGGATCTGAAGCATGGAAGATCCTGTGTAGACGACATTGAGCCCGGGAAAATCATCAGATATATTTTTCAGTAGCGTTTGCCATTTTTCGTAATAATGGATTTCATCAATGAAAATGTATGTGCCTCCATTATTATAGTGTGCTTCCACTACGTCCAATATGTCATGAGACGCAAAGTAAAGATTGTCAAGTGATATATAGAGCACTTTGTCGAGATCATTGCCTTGGAAAGATTCTTTGATGTGTTGCAAAAGCATAGTCGTTTTTCCACATCCTTTAGGACCTTTTATGCCAATAAGGGAGTCCTTCCATTCTATCTTATAATTAAGATAACGGAAGAAATCCATTGGGGTGTTCATCAACTTGCGGATGAATGTCCTTCTTAGTGATTCTATCTCTAACTCTGCCATAACGTCTTCTTTTTATTGTATATCGACGTTACAAAATTACAAATAATATCTGGAAATACTAATTTTTAGATATTTTTAGTATCTCTAAACACTAAATTTTAGATGTTTTTAGTATATGCAAATACTAAAAATGGCTCAAATTTAGTATCTGTAAATACTAAATTGCGTTATTTTGCTGAATATTAAATATTTATATTGTGTCGCAAATGCGTGGCTCGATCAGTTGTCTTGTTTATGAATGTAGATGTCGTGATCTCCTTTGTCGTATTGATAGTATTTCCCATCAGACTTGATACAGTCGAGCTGGAAATAGGTGCGGATATAATTGTCGTATGGCATTATCGACACTTTCCATACTTGGCCGAGATCTGAAACGTCGCCACTATTATATTTTGCATCTGCTGCGCTATTTGGAAGGGAGATGTGCCATTCCGACATGTTCTCTCGTCCCCATCTGCCAAGATGATCCCATCTGTTTCCCCAACATGTGCTCCAGAATAGTGGAAGTTTGGTGTTGGAACTTAGTGTCTCCGACTGCTTTTTGAGATCGTCAGTCAACTGTTTGATGTCATTCTTTACGTCGGTAGATTTATACCAAAGTTCAAATCCAAAGTCGGTGTCAACATAGTTGGCTGGCTTTTTCACTGCCTCCATTGTCTCTGTTGGATGAAATACAAAACCAGTGGAGTCTTTTATCTGGTTTATTTTCTCTTTATAAAGTTTATGTTTCACGGAGCAACTAGAAATAGCTGTGATGAAACAAATAAAAAATATCAATCCGAATGCTGATCTGTTTTTCATAGTTTTATCTCTTTTTGAAAACGTCGGCAATTTATAAAAAAGAAAATTATAATCCGATTTTGTAATGATTAAATAATAGATAAAGAGACGTACTTTTTGTACACTTTCTTTTTCTTTTATTGCTTGTCGACTTCAAAATATGTACTTTTGCACGCAATTTAAATTATACTACTTATAAATTATACAGACATTATATGAAGAAGTATGCGATGTTGGGACTATTGCTCTCAATTTATGGTTATGCGGAAGCTCATGAGAAGAATGAAGATGTCACGTTGATTGATGAGGTTGTGGTGACAGGAGCACGTGAGACATCTGATATTCGTCATTTGCCGATGACTGTGTCTGTCGTGGGCAGAGAAGAATTGGTGAAGAATGAACAGCCTAATGTTTTGCCGTCGGCTGTGGTGAATGTTCCGAGTCTGTTTGTCACATCACGTGGAATGATGGGATACGGAGTGAGTGGCGGTGCTGCCGGAGGAATCAACCTTCGTGGTATCTCAGGAGGAACAGGTGGTTTGCTGGTTCTTATTGACGGTCATCCTCAGTACCAAGGTATCTTTGGTCATCCTATTTCAGATTCTTATCAGACAATGATCACGGAACGTGTGGAGGTGTTGCGTGGACCTGCATCTGTGCTCTACGGTTCTAACGCTATGGGTGGTGTGATCAATATCGTCACTCGTGGAATGAAGGAAGACGGTGTGAAAACGGACATCAATATCAGTGGCGGTTCGTGGGGAACAGCTCAGGCAGAGGCTACCAACAGATTCAAGAAGGGTAAGTTTAGCAGCACAGTCAGCGGCCAGTATGGCAGAAGCGACAACCATCGTCCTCGCATGGGATTTGAACAGTATGGCGGCTATCTTAAATTGGGCTACGACTTCAATGAAAACTGGAATCTTTGGGCAGACGGTAATGTGACTCATTTCAATGCGTCTCAACCTGGCACTGTGGATGCTCCGATGTATGAGGCTGACCAGTGGATCACACGTGGAGTGGCCACATTGGCGTTGGAGAATCATTTCAAACATACGAATGGACGTATCTCCGTCTACGATAATTTTGGAAGACATAAGATCAATGATGGATATGGGGAAGGGGCGAAACCACAGACTCGTTATTTCCAGTCGAAAGATGCATTGATGGGAGTGTCTGTTTATCAGAGTGCTGAGTGCGACGGTGGTTCTCGCATCACATTAGGCTTTGATTACCAGAATATTTATGGCGACGCATATTACACATCTCGTGAGACAGGTGAGGTGCTTGAGTCGAAGAACAAGCAGAGTGCTGAGGTCCGCAACCATGAGGTGGCAGGATATGCGGATTTCCGTCAGGACATCAAAAATGTGACATTTGACGTTGGATTGAGAGTTGACCATCACTCAGTTGCCGGACTTGAATTGATCCCTCAGTTTGGAGCAGTCTACCGTCCAGTCTCATCAGGGGAAATCAAGGCGATGGCAAGCAAGGGATTCAGAAATCCGTCGACGAAAGATATGTATCTGTATCCACCTTCAAATGAGGATCTTAAGGCAGAGCGTTTGTGGAACTATGAATTGTCGTGGCGTCAACGTCTGACTTCCGGAAAATACACAGAGATGGATTCTGTCTACTACCATGATGAGGTTGTAAGAGTGGACGAAGTTGAAAAATACAATCATGGAATCACTTACGGTGTCAACCTGTTCTACATGAAGGCAGACAATATGATCCAGACTGTGGCGAAGAAAAACGTCAATACAGGGGAGTTGGAAAACTGGGGTGTTGAGGCTGAATTGTCGTGGACAATAAAGGAACACTGGGGAATCAGCACAAACCATTCATGGTTGCATCAGGAAAACAAACTTGTGTCTGTGCCGACATACAAGGGATATCTCGGCGTCGACTGGCATTCAGAAAACCACAAATGGATGGCATCAGTCGGTTTGCAACAACTTGCTGGTTTATACACAGCTGTGGGTAAGGATGAGCAGAAAGAGAATGTCACATTGCTTAACGCGACAGTGAAGTATAATCTCAATAAGTATATAGCTTTATGGGTTAAGGGAGAGAACCTGCTTGCCCAGGAGTATGAGATCCTTGCTGGCTATCCAATGCCAAAAGCCACAGCAATGGGAGGAGTGAAGGTTAGTTTCTAAAGAAATCTACACTATCATATCGTAGGGGCAGGACTACAAACCTGTCCCTTTTTGTATATGGGAAGGATCCATATCACTTCTTGATTTCCGATTTTTATAGTATTCATACTTATATCGGCTGGTCGTTTCTATGTCAGGATTACGCTTTCCGTTTTCGTAATATGCTTTTGTTTTCCTTGGATTACCTTTGGCATTGTTTTTGTAAACTATTTTATACACGTAATCCGACCCCATAGAATAAGATAGATAAAATGCCACTAAATTTCCTTGGCTATCATATTCATAAATAAGTCTGTATTTCAATCTGTCCCTAGGAAATTCGCCGCCAGGAAGAATCACATCTGTTAGTCTTCCTTCGGAATCGTATTTGAATAAGTGTAGATAATGGTCGATTTCCCCATTGTGATAAAACCATGTTCCAAGATTTTTCCCATTCGGATTATTTTTGATTCCTTTTGTAAGTGTCAGTTTTCCGTTGATGATTTCAGATTGAAAAGTTGTTTTGTTTCCCAATGAGTCATATTCGTAACTATAGAAGCATGAGTCTTTTTTGTTTTCCAAAGGATTGTATGTTATCATTTTTTTCACTTCTCCGACGGAATTGTAGAAAAGCTCAGTGCTTTTTATGAGAACTCCATTTTGATTGAAAGTGCTGTCTGTTAGTTTGTTTCCTTTCGAATCGTACGATGCTTTTGAAAAAGATTGCAGAGTGTCATTCTTAAAAGTCCGTATTTCAATGACATTTCCATTCTCATCGATCTTTTGTGTCGTTTTTTGAAGACAGAAGCCTTTGTGATTATTGATTTTGTATTCTATTTCGTTTCCTCTGTCGTCGTATATTGAAGAAAGAATGCAGCGTAAGGAGTCATGAGAATAGCAATACATTTTTGTCCTGTTTCCTGCAGAATCGTATTCGTATATGTATTTATAATTGATTTGTCGTGATTCGTTTTTCTCAACATATTCAATTATGTTCCCGTTTGGATCATAAAAGTAGTTGTTGTGTCTGTTTTTGTCTATTTTGATTCTGCCATGAGGAGAAACAGTGTAATAATTTTCCTTAACGGTTTTGACATTTCCTTTAAATCGGTTGTTAAGAGGTATTCTCCAACCGGTTTCTGTATACATGTCTTCAAATACACTAGCATTTTCACGATGTATCTTATGTGCAGAATGAGCATTGTTTATTGACAAAAAGATAAAGATTGCCAGATAAATAATATGTTTTGCTGAATAAAGAGATTTTTCCATTATGCTTATTATTAGAGACTTTCTCCAAACCGTTATCTTACTGAATCAAAAAACGTCATTTGAATTGCAAATATAATAATTTTACAATGGGATAAAAATAAACAAAAAGCATTCCGTATCTTTTTATATTTTTGTGAGACGAATAAGAAACTGCGTTTATGACCTATAAAGATGTATTTGAACTGGCAACCTATGAGTCTGGCGTGAGAATATGCGACGTCGGAGATCTCGATAATCTGGAGGTCAAACTTGTCGATAATCACAGAAATTGCAAGAGCACCGTCGGCTTGAAGGAAATCGACGAATATGTACTTGAAACAATTGAGGAGGATGCTGTGTGTGCGGATTTCGATGAGAAGATCGTCAGAAAGGCTCTTTCTCTTGGCTATTATCCGATGTCGATGGAGAAGATGGTGATGACGGAGGAGGAGCTGATGGATTTCAGAGATCGCCTTTCCAATGTGAAGAAAGTGAAGGGTGGGGTGTATGCGTGGCGATATTTCATGACTATCCGTCATCATCTGAAAAAGATGATCGTCGACTTTGATGAGTTCAAATTTCCGAAGAAAACCAGGAGGTATGTCCGTCAACATTTTGGCGACTATACTCTGACATTCAATAAAAATTTTGATTTATGTGCCGAGACTCTCATTTCCCAATATGAGGAGACGTGGGTCGTGCCACCTCTGCTCGAAACATTTAAGGCAATCCACGACAATCCGGATGACGAAGTGAGTGTGGACAGTGTGGAGCTATGGAAAGGCGACGAGTTGGTGGCTGGAGAACTCGGTTTCATCACACGTAATGCCTATGCCAGTCTGTGTGGCTTCCACATTGAAGACAACAGTGGCACAGTGCAGATGGCTGCGTTGGGCACATGGTTGAAAGAGAACGGTTTTGCCTACTGGGATCTCGGAATGGAGATGGATTACAAATACGTCTACGGGGCAATATGTATGGGACGACGTGCACAGAAAGAATATTATGATAGATTAGGTCCGACACGAATCGCCCTGCCAAAAGAGGGAATCAAGATAAAAGATTTGATAAAATAGTAGGGGCGATCCCTTGTGGTCGCTGGAAAATTCGTAATTCATAATGCGTAATGCGTAATTGTTGGGAAAATCCAAACTGCTGATGGATTCAACCCTCGTAGAGACGCACGGACGTGCGTGTCATGATAAAATGCATAATGCGTAATTATCGCAGATGAATACATCCCAATTACGCCGTTAGACGTTACATATTGGTAGAAAATATGATGATGGGGGTCATTCATTACCTCGTTAGAGGTTATATTTTAATGTCATTTGCATTTTTACGGTTCAAGTTCCTTCGCAAACATCATATCCAATTCCGTTTGAGGAAACGGACATGGCTCCTGCAGCATCTTAGCTTTGTAGAATTGGTCGCATGCCCTCTCCACAGAATCCTCCTCAAAACATTTGAAAAGCATCTCTTTCAGTTCATCAAGATGAGCAGCGTCGGCATCAGAAAATTTGCCACACTCTTTATAACTGATGTTTTTTGCCGGACGGATATCATGATAGTAGTACGACCACACAAGGAATCGCATACATACGTCGGGAGTCATTATTATTTCTTGCATAGTTTTAGCCGATGTTTAAAATGAATACTCTGCCATAGTTTCTGACTGATCTTTTGTCTCATCCCCTTAAAAAAGTCGTAGACTTTCTCATAGAACTTCTTCCTCTGTATTTTTATATGTGCTCGCCTACGGCTCGCACTTGGGTAGGAGGGGGGTAGGGCGTTCCGCCCTTAACAATCCTCAAAATCAGTCAGCGAATGGAAGAATCAAAAGAAAAGCGAAGATTTTCACCTTCGCTTTCTATAAATATATTAAATGTTCTTTGCTTTAGATGTCCTTTGCATCGTCTGGGTGGTTTGTGTAGAACACTCTCAATGGCACTGAAGTCACCTTGATGAATCCCTTAGCGTCCTCACTTGTCCATCCCTTGTTCATCTCACCATACTCACCGAACTTAGTCTTAACCAAGTCGTCCTTAGAATCAACACCAACTGTTGAGAATGTGTAAGGACGAAGCTCAAGAATAACCTCACCGTTTACGTGACGCTGGCTTTCCTGAAGCATAGCCTCGATATCACGCATCACTGGCTCAAGATACTGGCTCTCGTGTAGGAACATTCCGTACCAGTTTGCAACCTGATCCTTCCAGTACTGCTGCCACTTAGAAAGAGTGTATTTCTCCAAGAATTTGTGAGCACCGATGATAACCATTGGAGCTGCAGCCTCGAATCCTACACGTCCCTTGATACCGATGATAGTGTCACCTACGTGCATATCACGACCGATACCGTATGCAGCTGCGATCTTCTCTATCTCCTGGATAGCTGCGATCTTGTCTGTGTATTCTTTTCCGTTAACCGAGCAGATCTCACCTTTCTTGAAACCGATCTTCAAACGCTCGCTTCCAGTCTTAGTTACCTGCTTCAAATAAGCTGTCTCTGGCAAACCTTCACGTGAATCAAGGATCTCACCACCGCAGATTGAAGTTCCCCAAATACCTACGTTGTAAGAGTACTTCAACTTAGTCCAGTCTGCTGCGAAACCATGCTGGTTCAAGTAGTCGATCTCATACTGGCGAGTAAGTGCCATGTCACGAGTAAGAGTGATGATCTCAACGTTTGGAGACATTACCAAGAATGTCATATCGAAACGTACCTGGTCGTTGCCGGCACCTGTTGATCCGTGAGCGATTGCGTCTGCACCGATCTCGTTTGCGTAGCGTGCGATAGCCATACCCTGGAAAATACGCTCTGAAGATACAGAGATAGGATATGTACCGTTTCTCAATACGTTACCGAATACCATGAATTTCAAGCTCTTGTCGTAGTATTCCTTTGTTACGTCAAGAGTGACATATTTAACAGCGCCCAATTTGTAGGCGTTCTCCTCGTTCTGCTTTAGTTGCTCCTCGCTGAAACCACCTGTGTTAGCACAAGCTGCATATACATCGTAACCTTTCTCTTTGGCAAGGTACATCACTGTGAAAGATGTATCCAAACCGCCGCTGAATGCTACTACTACTTTTTTGTTTGCCATTTTTATTTAATTTATTTAAATAAAGACTTTATCTTATCCAATAGAGTCTTAGACTCTTTCTCTGGCAGTTTGTATGGCATAGGACCATATTTTGCCTCTATTGTTTCTCTGCAGGTTGGATCAAGATCCAATTCCTTTTGAGCTGTTTCCAAACAGTCTGGATCATTAGGATCAAACAACATACCTGTGCAGATGCAATATCTTCTGTCTGTACGTTGAAGGACATCGAAGTTTACACATCCTTCACAACCGTGCCAGAAACTCTCGTCGTTTGTCAACTGTGCGAAAGTTACAGGTTTGTATCCATGCTGTGTGTTTAGTTTCATCACTGCCGCTCCACTTGTAAGACTGAATATCTTAGCCTCAGGCCAACGCGCACGAGCCAATGAGAATGTCATGTGTTTGATTCGACGAGCCAATCCTCTGCCACGGTATCTGTCTGGCACAATCAAACCTGATGTCGTGACATATTGCTTGTTGTCCCATGTCTCAATGTAGCTAAAACCGGCAAAATCATCGCCACATAAAGCCAACACAGCTTTTCCTTCAATCATCTTCTGCTTTACATATTCCGGATTTCGCTTGGCAATACCTGTGCCTCGCACTTTAGCCGCTGCGGCTATAGTCTCCAAAATTTCATCGACGTAGTGCACGTGGCTCTCGTCTGCAAGCACAATCTTTATTTCTGGTTCTTGCTTTTGATCTTGAATCTGATCCATTGCTAATGAATTAATCTTTCTTCAATGTTGGAATAATCTTGCTTAGCGATTCGATTACAGCACGCTTTGTCATCCCTTCTTTCATCACGCATACTACAGTGTCCTCTCCTGCTACGGTGCCAATGATGACATCTGAGGCCTCGTCGTCAATTCGGTATGCCATACTGCTCGCATATCCTGCACGTGTATGGATGACGAGTATGTTTCCAGAAAAATCTATCGTTACAGCTGCACTGGATAGGTATGCTGCCTGTGCATCTGCTTGATCGTCGTTTGCAGGCAGTTTATAGCAATATCCTCCATCTACAGCCGGAGTCTTCACCACCTTCATCGCTTTCAAATCGCGAGACAAAGTGGCTTGAGTAAGGTTGAAACCTTTGTTTGTCAAAAGCTGGAGCAATTCGTCCTGGCTTCCGACTTTTGTCGTTGCTATAATCTCCTGTATTACGGAAATTCTTCTGTTTTTGTTTTTCACTGTCGCTTCATTTATGACTGCAACCTACCATAATTTATCGAAAATGTAAGGTAACGGGTTGCAAATGAGTAAATTAAGTATCCGTGATGAGTTTTGCGAATTTTTATGTTGCAAAACACTATGCAAAAATATACAAAAACATTATTAAACATTCATTTCCTGCATATTTTTTGCAAAAAAGCTATGAAAATTATCTGTTGTCAATAGTTTCAGGGTTCATATCGTGCCTTATCAGACGATATTCTGCCATTTCCGCATATTTGGTTCCTGGCTTTCCATAGTTGCAATATGGATCAATGCTGATTCCTCCTCGTGGCATAAATTTTCCCCATACTTCAATATATTTAGGATCCATCAGTTTGATAAGATCCTTCATGATGATGTTGACACAGTCTTCATGAAAATCTCCGTGGTTGCGGAAACTGAAAAGATAGAGCTTGAGGCTCTTGCTTTCAACCATCTTCACATTCGGTATGTAGCTGATGTATATTGTTGCGAAATCTGGTTGACCTGTGATAGGGCAGAGACTTGTGAATTCTGGGCAGTTGAATTTCACCCAATAGTCGTTGCCCTGGTGTTTGTTGTCAAACGTTTCCAGTACTGATGGATTGTAGTCAGACGAGTATGTTGTCTGTTTGCTTCCAAGTTGTGTAAGTGACATATGATGACTATTTCTTTGTCGACAAATATTTTTCCAATCCTGCTTTGCGTAGACGGCATGCCGGACATTCTCCGCATCCGTCCGCTGGGATGCCGTTGTAGCATGTGAGTGTTTTTGTTCTCACCAAATCAAGTACGCCAAGCTCGTCTGAGAGTTGCCATACTTGCGCTTTGTCACGCCACATCAGTGGTGTGTGTATTTCGATATCATAGTCGAGGGCGAGAGCCACTGCCGCATTCGCTGCTTTGATGAATGTGTTTCTGCAGTCTGGGTATCCGCTGTAGTCTGCCTCCGACACTCCAGTCACAAGGTGGTGCGCACCGATTGTGTATGCGTAGACGGCTGCGTATGTCAGGAATATCAGGTTTCTGCCGGCGACGAATGTGTTTGGCAGTTCGTTTGCCGGTTTCTCCTTGCATACGTCCATAGAATGGTCGGTGAGTGAGTTGTGGTGAAGATTTGCGATGGTGTCAATCTTATGGATGACGTAGGGGACGCCAGCCTCTTTGGCTATGGCTGTCGCGATCTCGTTCTCCAACACATGTTTCTGTCCATAGTTGAAACCGATTGCGTACACTTTGTCGAAATTCTTTTTTGCCCAGTATAGGCAAGTTGTTGAATCTTGTCCGCCGGACAATAATACCACCGCTGTTTTTTCCATATCTTTATTTTTGACGGTGCAAAGTTACTAAATTTTACCGATTATTTCCATGCCGCTTGTTAACAAAATGAGTGTTGAATCCAACCCTCATATGTAGTCGTTTATTCTACAGGATAATAAGCCCACAGTGTCACTGATCTCAGACCGAAACCGATTTTTCTGATGTCTTCGTTGATTCCTAATTCTTTTGGTGTCTTCGGATTCAAAGGAAACAACTCTAGCTCTATCGCATTGTTGTTCGTGATATGTCTGCTGTCCAGATTCAGGAAGATGGACTTGTTCTCAGTGATTACAAATTCTCCACACTCCACTCCGTTTGTGGCGATTCTGATACTGTCTGCTTTATGGTTGTCAGAAACAAATGCCACGAAATCAAGTCGCAATGTGACTGTGGCGTTCTTTCTGACTTGAAAAATCAAAAATCCTTTTTCTCCTACACACCAACGTCCGAAATCTTCATTGTCGGAGAATCCATAGTCCCAGCATGGCAAGAACTTTTCCCTGAAATCATAGTGCTTGGCCATCTGTCCGATTTTTCTTCCTCCTTCAATCTCAATTACATTTTTTGGTGTCTGTGTGCCTCTTACCACCTCTTTTTTACATGAAGTGACTACAGACAACAATAAAGAAACTAATAAAAAATATGTGATCTTTTTCATTTGCTATTCCGAAATAATGTTAATCTAAATTTACCTTTTTTGATCTGCCTATCCAATTTGATATATTACGGGTCATGAACAGGATGCTTATCGCTATCATCGCGTATTCCAACAGGAAGAATGTTCTTGCCATCTCTATGAAACTAACAGTTATGCCAAGACATGCTCTTGTTGTCAATCCGACAAAAAAGATAAATAATGGTCCATATTTCGTAATGACTGATTCTTCGTCTTTACCGATATAAAACAATGTGAAGAAAACAGATCCGTAGAAAGCTACTGATATTGCGCAGATATACGCTAATTGTCCTGCTGTAGTCTCATGCAAAATTGTGAAAACAGGATCGAATTTGAAAAATGAATATATAAGCAATCCAAAAGGAATCAGAGAAACCAGCAAAGGAATGTATGCTTTCTTGTTCTTTATGAATAGCGTTAGTGGCAATATGATTGAAAATGCCCATACTATTAAAGACTGTGATGTTACAACCATATATTTGACTATTGGAGATCCTATGCACAGTGCAATTTTCCTGATAAGAGAATAATGCTCGAAGGCTGGTATGTGCGATAACTCACATTGTGTTCTTGCCGCATTGCCTGGACATGTTACGATGAACAGAAGATGTGCGAAAGCGATTAGCAAAAGCAGACAGTACAATTTGTTGATGCTTTTTGTTTGGAAATATGTGTATAAGACAAACATTCCCCACGTCATAGTGGCTGCCACACAAATCTGTTCGCAGTTACAGCAGAAAAATGCGCAAGCTGCACATATTGCGTATGTTGTCCATTGGGGCTCTTCTTCATTTTCCAACGATTTTTTGAATGGAAACAATGTTGGCAAGAATGCGACCAAAGGCCATAGATACACGATCATTGTCACAAGATACCCTGCCGAACCTTGGTCGGTGATCCTATACATGAAAGTGAGCAATATTGCGACAGCTGCATATATGATACCTTTCCCCTTGGAGAAAAGCAAATATGTCATCGCTACTATCGCTAACACAATTGTAGAATCGACTATGGCAAATACCCATAATGGGAATTGTACAAACCAGAATGTGCAGAATTCGATCAGCACACGTGATGTCCATGTCGCATATCTCCATTGTAAAAATGACAACACGTCTCCTTGCTCATAATATCCAAACGCATAAATACGGAAGTACTTATAGTCATCTGTGGTCAGATCAATTGAGAAATGGAATGTCAGTATCGCAATGAATGCTAATACGAACGGAATAAGAGTCTTGTATGAAATGTTTTTTATTAAACTCATATTATATGGGTATTTAGATTATAGTCATTTTTGGTTTTGCATCATAGGATGCTTTATTATACCATGCTTTCAATGTCAGCAACCGCATGGATGTTTTAACTTTTCCATGTATTACAGTTTGGCAAATCATTGTTGTTTTTGTCTCTCTTATCTCGTTGCGTACAAGAAGAAACAGATAAACAATATGTTGTATGTTAGGATTTTTCGCATAGAAGCGGACTGAAAACAATACCAAAAGTGTTGTTGTGTGATGTTTCCGTCAATTCAAAAGATTTAATAAAAAGGCGTCTTGAAAAAGACGCCTTTTTAATTTTATAGTGGAATGTTTCCGTGTTTCTTTGCTGGGTTCTGGCGATTCTTTGTCTGCGCCATATCCAAGCTCTGAATAATCTTCTGACGTGTCTGAGCAGGAAGAATGATCTCATCAACATATCCAAGCTCTGCAGCACGGTATGGGTTAGAGAATGTCTTCTCATACTCTGCCAATGTATGAGCTCTCTCCTCGCCAGTCTGCTTGCGGTAAAGAATGTTTACTGCTCCTTCAGCACCAAGCACTGCGATCTCTGCACTTGGATAAGCCAAGTTGACATCAGTGCCGATGTTCTTAGAAGCCAACACGATGTAAGCACCACCGTAAGCCTTACGAGTGATAAGTGTGACTTTAGGAACTGTAGCCTCAACGTAAGCGTAAACGATCTTAGCTCCGTGACGGATGATACCGTTGTGCTCCTGAGTGCAGCCTGGTAGGAATCCAGGAACGTCCTCTAGAGTGACGATTGGAATGTTGAAACAGTCGCAGAAACGAATGAATCTAGCTGCCTTATCTGAAGAGTCGATGTCAAGTACACCTGCCTGGAATGCTGGCTGGTCTGCCACGATACCGACTGTCTTGCCTGCCATGTGGGCGAAACCAACGATGATGTTCTGAGCGAAATGCTTGTGAACTTCGAAGAAATTACCGTCGTCGACGATGCTCTCGATAAGTTCGATCATATCGTATGGCTTGCTTGGATCCTCAGGAATCAAATCGTTCAATGATTCGTCCTCACGCATTGGATCATCCATTGTGTTGGCGAATGGACACTCCTCGAAGTTGTTAGAAGGCAAGAAGCTCAATAGCTCACGAACCATCATCAATGTGTCCTCTTCTGTATCACCTACGAAGTGAGCGACACCACTCTTAGAAGCGTGTACCGCAGCTCCACCTAGACCCTCTTTGTCGATATCCTCATGAGTTACAGTCTTTACAACGTCTGGACCAGTAACGAACATGTGGCTCTTTTCCTTCACCATGAAGATGAAGTCAGTCAATGCTGGAGAGTAGCAAGCACCTCCTGCGCATGGACCCATGATAACTGAGATCTGAGGAATTACACCTGAAGATATTGTGTTCTGGTAGAAGATGTCACCGTAACCTGCAAGGGCAGAAACACCCTCCTGGATACGAGCACCACCAGAGTCGTTGATTGCGATGATAGGAGCACCCATCTTCAAAGCAAGACGCTGCACCTTTGTGATCTTGTTAGCGTTTGTACGGCTTAATGAACCTCCAAGCACTGTGAAGTCGTATGCATATACGTATACCAAACGACCGTCGATTTTACCGTAGCCTGAAACAATACCGTCTCCGCTGATTTTTTTCTTATCAAGACCGAAATTAGAACAGTTGTGGATAACAAACTTATCGATCTCTACAAATGTACCCTTGTCAAGAAGAACATCAATTCTTTCTCTAGCAGTAAGTTTACCTTGCTCGTGCTGCTTGTCGATCTTATCCTGACCTCCGCCTAGCTCTGCGATACGGCTAAACTCGTTAAATTCGTCGAGTACTACTTTTCTGTCTCTCATAGTTAATTATTTGAATTAAGCATTCTCTGGAATGTCCATCAATGTGATAAGTGTCTGGTCTCCGTTGATCACGTCGCCCTCTTTCACTAGGATATCCTTGATAATGCAATCTCTTTTCACTTTGTAGTCGCTCTGCATCTTCATCGCCTCAACAACGATTACGCTCTGACCGTTCTTGACTTCCTCTCCCTTCTGTACAAGTATCTTGACAACCTTACCTGGCATTGGTGAGAATACACGATCCTGCGATTCGCTTGAGTCGCCCTTCTTTCTGTTCTGCAGATATTTAGCCTGCTGGTCTACGATTTCAACAGGGAAAGTGTTGAAGTGAGTGTTCACCTGATAGCTCTTTCCTCCCTTTTCTCTCTTAAACTCAGCGTTGTAGCTTCGTCCGTTGTTTGTGATGATCGAACAACTTCCGTTCTCTGCCATCACGATGTCGACTTCGTATGTCTTGTCGTCAATCTTGATAGTGACTTTATTGTCCTCTTTGCTGATAAGTTCAACTTCAGCCACTCGGTTTCCTACATGTACTTCCATTTTATCGACTCATGTTTTTAGATTCTGACCATACTAGTGCGCTTGCCGAACTCTCTCCATCTGCTGATAGGACGGTTGTCGCTTGTCTTTGGCGAGTTCTCCTCCAAGTTCACAATATAATCCATATATGACGCGATGATTGCGATATCCTCAACCTCGCTCTTTTCTGCTTCGTAAAGTTTTTCTTCGCTAAGTTTGTCGTTGTTCTCTGCAATGAACTTAGTGTTGTACTTTCCTTCTACGAATGCTGGCACATCCATGATCTTTCTTAGGTAAGATATGTTTGTCTTCAAACCAGTGATTCTGTATTCGTAAAGCACACGTCTCATTCTCTCGATTGCAAACTCTCTTGTCACAGCCCAAACGATTAGTTTACCGATCATTGGGTCGTAGTGCACAGGAATCTCATAACCCTCGTAAACAAAGCTGTCCACACGTGTTCCGATACCAAGTGGCTCCTGTAGCTGCTTGATGACACCTGTGTCTGGCATGAAGTTGTTCTCTGCATCCTCAGCACAGATACGGCACTCGATTGCATGTCCTCTCTGCGACAAATCCTCCTGCTTGAATCTCAAAGGAAGACCGTTTGCTACATTGATCTGCTCCTTCACCAAGTCAACACCTACAACCTCTTCTGTGATTGGGTGCTCTACCTGTAGACGAGTGTTCATCTCTAGGAAGTAGAAGTTTAGATGGTCGTCAACAAGGAACTCGATTGTGCCGGCTCCTTCGTATTTTACAGCCTTTGCTGCACGCACAGCGATCTCTCCCATCTTGACTCTGACCTCTGGAGTCATCAATGGGGAAGGGCTCTCTTCTACTACTTTCTGATTTCTTCTCTGGATTGAACATTCACGTTCGAACAGGTGTACGCAGTTGCCGTGCTGGTCTGCCAATACCTGGAACTCAATATGGTGAGGTGTCTCAATGAACTTCTCTATATAAATTGTGCCATCGTTAAATGAAGAAATGGCTTCGCTTTGAGCAGTGTTGAATGCATCGGCGATCTCCTCCTTTTTCCAAACAAGGCGAATTCCTTTTCCACCGCCACCTGCACTTGCCTTTAGCATTACAGGTAGACCGATTTGCATTGCAACCTTCACAGCCTCGTCTGCATCTTTCAATGCCTCTTGTGTGCCTGGCACTACTGGAACTCCTGCTGCGATCATGGTCTGACGAGCCATGATTTTGTCTCCCATTTTGATCATCGCCTCTGCTGGTGCGCCGATGAAGATGATTCCTTCTTTCTTACAACGTGCTGCAAACTCAGCGTTCTCACTCAAAAATCCGTATCCTGGGTGGATAGCATCTGCACCGAAACGTTTTGCCGCTTCAATAATTTTATCTATGCAAAGATAACTCTCTCTTGATGCGGCTGGTCCTATACAACATGCCTCATCTGCATAAAAAACATGCTTCGATGTTCTGTCTGCCTCGGAATATACTGCAACAGTCTTAATGCCCATCTCTTTACAAGAGCGCATTACACGCATCGCTATTTCTCCTCTGTTGGCAACTAAAATCTTTTTAATCATATTTTTTGTCTTTTTCTGTATCTAAAGTCCACCGCTAGTGGTGCACTTTAATTCCAAAAACGGTGCAAAGATAACAAATAAATCATATCATTTATAGTTTTTTCATACAATAGAGCGATTTTTATGCAATTTTCTGCACATTTTTTGTTGTAATGTGCAATGTAAGTGTGCTAGAAAATATACTTACTCCTTGATTTTTAATGGTTTATTGTTTTTTGACTTTTTTTAACAAATTTATCAATTTTTTAAAGTTTTTATTGATACTTGTAGATTACAATCTTTATTGTTGTCAACCAAATATATATCATTGAAAATAATTTTGCGGATTTCTTTGCATTTGTCACTGAAAATACTAATTTTGCTGCCAAAATAGAAAAAGAAAGACCTTTGTGCGAAAAAATTATTCTGGATTCATATATAATCAATCATTTGACAAGTGTGGCTTTTCAGAAAAATTACGGTCGTTGATCCGGATTCGTCGCAAAGGATATGGCAGAGAATATAGCAAAAATTAATTCAACCCTTTTTATCTTTATCGCAGATTGCATGTGTTGTAGTCTGCGGTTTTTTCTTCATAAAAAGAGAAGTCACATTTAGGTATACCTCAATGTGACTTCTCTATGATTTTTATTCGGATTCAGGGTGGGCTATTCCCAAAATACGGTTAAATCGGTCTCTTCTGTATACCCTTTTTTAATATTAATTGTTATTGGGTATTGATCTCCGTCTAATACCCATTCTATATCATAAGAACTTTGTTTTTGTGTGACTGTATCCTCTTCGTAAGTAAATGTATCTATTGTAGATATTACATGTACAGGAAGATTTTTTGGAGAAACGCCCAAATTCGTAAAAATAGGATCAATTTCAAGTGCCCCAGCAGATTCCCATGCTGAAAGTTTAACTGCATTTTTAATAGGTGTCGGATGACGATAATTTGTATATTCTAAAATTGTTGTTATTGTTAATTCCTCAGAATCCCTTTTAATATTTCGTTTGATTTTTGTTACATTTTCGTTCTCCCATTCATACGTTGCTGATGTGTGTATGTCGCTGTTGATTGTTTCGGAAATCAAATGACCTTGGTTGTCGTAAGTGAACAAACCGTATTCTCTTTCTCCTTTTATTGATTCCAGATAACCTTTGGAATTATACGTATAGATTGAGATGGACGTGTCTCCTTGATCCGAGTACGTTGTCTTTGTCATTGTATTTTCTTCGTATGTGTAATTTTCTTTTTCTACTTTACCATCGTATGTATAAGTAGAGGAGATGCATCTACCTTTGTTATCGTATTCATAGTATTTATAAATGGGATTGCATTCGGGAAACAATACCATTTGGGCTATCCTTTTTTGTGGGGAATACGGTTCTTTTTCGTCTTCTTTGCTACAAGACAATACTAATTCTGCAATTAATGCTAGGATGCCGCAAGAATATATAAATTTTTTCATTATGATTTATTTTGGTTGCCTTGACGACTCTGGAGGTGTGTAAACAATAAATTCAAGTGTGAGTCACCTATACTTATGTCTATTATACTAAATAAGACTTTGGTATAACACTTGTTATATTGTATTTTTTTTCAAAAACAATCATGCAAATGTAATATTATTTTTTTTAATAGAACTTGCAGGTTAAAGAATGAGTAGTTTTTTTTTTTTGTTTCTGGAAACTTTTCTGCCTGAAGCCAATCATTATTCGCAAAATCAGGATCAGTAACGTAACGTTCCAAATCGTCTAGCAAATAGGCGGGCTCGTCATATTCCTTATTAAACACTATGCTGTAATAGAGAACAATGCTCTCGGGAAATTTGTTCTTGATAAGTCCCCATATTTCAATACCCTCTAATTCGTAATCATGTAGTTGTTGGGCACTTTCGAAACGAGAATCTGGAGGATAAGATGAGTCAAAAGTATTTTGGAAAATGCTGTCCCATTTAAGTAATTGGACAGAAATTTCAGGGTCGCTCAAAACGAGTCCGTCGTCATCATAATTATAAAGTTTGCCGTCTTCACTAATCCAAATCGGCTCGCATCCGTATTCTGGAGAAATCTTTATATACTTTGCTTTGTCCATTAAGTCTATAATTTTATTTTTAATTTTCCCTTCTTCCTTCTATTTCTCTTTCCTGATTATACGTTCCGCTTATTCCTTCCATTTTGGAAACTTTTCTTTTAAAATGGTAGCGACTCGTGAATTCTCTTTTAATAGGAATAGTGACACCCGTCTGTTCTGATCATGCTCTATTTCGGTTTGGGCATCAGGAATATTTGGTGCGATGTTAGCAAGACCAATGGAGATGATTTTATAGTCTTCTATATTGAATCCTTGGTATTCCAATTTATTTAGGATGAGGTTCCTGATATAATTAGCTCTTTTTTGAGAGAGTTTCAGATTGTATGCTTCCGACCCTCTGCCGTCTGTATGTCCTGTAATAACAAAAACTTCACCTGGCATTTGAGAAACAAGTTCTGTCAGTTGGTCTATTCTGTCTTCATATTCTGGTTTGATTCCTCCGAACTCAAAGAAATATTCCTCGGATAAAAGGGAAATCTGTTCAGTCGGTTCTGGAGCATTCATCTCCTGGGCGACGGTGGCTAAAGGGGCAAGGGTAGTCAGACCAGCTACGAGTCCGGCGATCTTGACAATCTCTCCAGCCTTACGTTTCAAGGATAATTGGTTTTCGATATATTCACGTTCATGTTCGCAAGCTGGGCACGTGCCGGCACACACGCCTTCAAAATCGCATTTTGCAGGAGTGTAGACGATGCCGTTAGCATCTGCCACTTGTTTTCGTATGGTCTTTAATGTTTCGCAGGTGATTTTGCTTTTGTCCATAGTATGCTGTATTTCAATGATTCGTAATGCTTTCCTTTTCTTTCTTCACTTTCTCTGTCCAAATTTCTTTTATTTCATTGAATTTGGTTGTCCCAAGTCTCTCTCCCAAAAGAGAAAAATTCTCTTTGACTTTATCATTCACAATACATGCGGCTTCACCTTTCAACGAATGTTCTTTATATAGGAATAGTGACACCCGTCTGTTCTGCTCATGCTCTGGTTCGGTTTTTGCATTCGGAATGTTAGGTGCGAGGAAAGCTACTCCTACTGGAATGATTATATAGTCTTCTATATTGTAACCGTTTCCTTCCAATCTGCTTAGAATGAGGCTCCTGACATATTCAGCTCTTTCCTGGGAGAGTTTTAGATTGTATATTTTTGATCCTCTGGTGTCGGTGTGTCCAGCAATAATAAAGACTTCTCCCGGCATTGGGGATATAAGTTCTGCAAGATAATCATACCTTTCTTCATATTCTGGTCTGATTCCTCCGAAATCAAAGAAATATTCTTCGTCTAAAAGGGAAATTTGTTCTGTTGGTTCGGGAGAATTCATTTCTTGGGCGACGGTGGCTAAAGGGGCAAGGGTAGTCAAACCAGCTACGAGTCCGGCGATCTTGACAATCTCTCCAGCCTTACGTTTCAAGGATAATTGGTTTTCGATATATTCCCGTTCCTTCTCGCATGCAGGACACGTGCCAGCGCACACACCTTCAAAATCGCATTTTGCAGGAGTGTAGACGATGCCGTTAGCATCCGCCACTTGTTTACGAATGGCTTTTAATGTTTCGCAGGTGATTTTGCTTTTATCCATAGTGTGCTATCTTTCAATGATTTCGTAAAAGTAGGGAATCGTTGGCAATAAAACAAAAAGAGACGCAATTTCTTGCGTCTCCAATTATGCATTATGCATTACGAATTACATATTCATACCACCGTCTACCTGGATAACCTGGCCAGAAACGTAGCTTGAAAGGTCTGAAGCAAGGAATGTCGCAACGTCTGCAATATCCTCTGGCTTTCCTCCGCGACGCAAAGGAATCTTCTTAACCCACTCCTCACGAACTTCGTCCTTCAAAGCGGCTGTCATGGCAGTCTCGATGAATCCTGGTGCGATAGCGTTTGCACGGATACCCTTTGAACCCATCTCCTGAGCCACACTCTTTGCCAATGCGATCATACCAGCCTTTGATGCTGAGTAGTTAGCTTGACCTGCGTTACCGTGTACACCTACTACAGAAGCCATGTTGATGATAGAACCGCCACGCTGACGCATCATGATTGGAACAAGTGCGTGTGTGAAGTTGAATGCTGACTTCAAGTTTACGCCGATGACAGCATCCCACTGCTGCTCTGTCATTCTTAGCATTAGACCGTCCTTTGTGATACCTGCGTTGTTAACCAAGATATCGATATGTCCGAACTCTTCCTTAATAGACTCAACTACAGTGTGTGTCTCGTCGAAGTTAGCGGCGTTTGAAGCATAAGCTTTTACCTTTACTCCAAGTGCGGCGATCTCTTTCTCTGTCTGCTGAGCATCCTCGTTGATGACCAAGTCTGTGAATGCAATGTCTGCACCTTCGCTCGCAAACTTAAGTGCGATAGCCTTACCGATTCCTCTTGCTGCTCCTGTGATAAGAGCCACTTTTCCTTCTAGTAACTTCATATTTAAATAATTTGTTTTCCGCATTAAGATGTCAGATTCATTTTGTAATGATACGCACTTTTTTGGGACATGTTATAATATGTGTCTTTATAACACGCACGTTGTTTAGGACATGTTGTAACACGCACGTTGTTTAGGACATGTTGTAACACGCACGTCCGTGCGTCTCTACGAGCCTGACTCTTAATTCTTAATTCTTAATTCTAAATTATAAAACGTAGAGGTAGTCGCAGTGGATGACGGGTTTGTCTCCTTTTTTTCCTATTATTTCTGCCACTTCCTCATTTGAGTAGTCGGTCTTTCCGAGTGCGATTTGCTCGCCGGATTCAGAAACGACTCTGATGATGTCTCCTTTTTCAAATTTGCCGCTCACGCTGATGACTCCTACCGACAGGATCGAGCATCTCTCGTCTGCAAGAATGGCTTTCTCCGCACCCGCGTCGATCTTGATTTCTCCTTTGCAGAAACCTTCGCTGTGTGCGATCCATTTCTTGACGCTGCTAACCTGCTCATCTGGAAGAAAACGTGTGCAAACGATATCTTTTGTGTCGTCAAGTAGGTCAAGGATGATGTTGTCTCTCTTTCCGTTGGCGATGATTACCTCAACACCTTCGTCTGCGACCTTGCTGGCGATTCCCATCTTCGACTGCATTCCTCCGCGTCCGAAACTTGATTTGCTTGTCTGCAGATACTGAGATAGGTCTCTCTTTCCAGGCAAAACCTCTCGGATCACCTGACTTTCTGGGTCGGCAGGATTGCCGTTGTATATTCCGTCGATATTGCTTAGAATGATAAGAGCCTGAGCGTCAATCATTGTCGCAACCAATCCCGACAATTCATCATTATCAGTGAACATCAACTCAGTCAGCGAGATGGTGTCGTTTTCGTTGACGATGGGGATCACACCGTTCTCTATCATCACCTGCATGCAGTTGCGCTGGTTGAGATAGTGCTGGCGTGTGTGGAAACTCTCTTTTGTTGTCAACACCTGTCCGCAAGTGATGTCGTTGTCACGGAAAAGCATATAGTATCGGTTGATAAGTTTAGCTTGTCCGATAGCGGAGAAAAGCTGACGTTGGCTCACAGCATCCAGTTTGTCGACAAGAACCTTGTTCCTTCCTGCTGCCACAGCACCAGAACTGATCATCACGATCTCCACACCTTGTTTGTGCAACTCCGACACTTGGTCGACGATGGAAGACATACGAGTGACATCCAATGTGCCGTCTTTTTTAGTCAGCACATTAGAGCCTATTTTGATAGCTATTCGTTTGAATTTCGACATTAGTTATCTTTACTTGTTTGCAAGAATACCCTGAATTACGGAATTCGAGAATCCGTTTTTCTCCATAGCGTTCAATCCCTTGATTGTCCAGCCGCCAGGTGTAGTCACCTTGTCGATCTCGACCTCTGGGTTTGTCTTGTTCTGAAGAATCAACTGAGCTGCACCGATCATTGTCTGAGCTACGACCTCGTGTGCGATGTCTGGGCGAACTCCAAGTTCACATGCTCCCTCTGCTGCCGCACGGATGAATCTAAGTGCGTATGCGATACCACAAGAGCTTACAGAAGTCATTGCACCCATCTGGCTTTCAGGGATGATAATAGCTTTACCAAGGTGGTTGAAGATGTCAAGCACTACATTCTGCTCATCTTCAGTAGCGTCGAGCGAGCAAACGAACGACATACTTTCCAATAGTGCGATCGCTGTGTTAGGCAATACACGGAAATATGAAACATTCTTTCCGATATATCCCTTCACTGTGTCAAGACTCACACCTGCTGCGATAGAGATAACCTTGTGCTGTTTCTCGTCGATAGCCGATTTGATGTCGTTGCATACAGTCTCCACAAGCCATGGCTTTACGGCAATAAGCACGTAATCCGCCTTTTTGACTGCCTCTTTGTTGTCCGCTGTAGTGAAAATTTTGCTGTCGAGAGCTGTGAAAGCGTCTCTGTTAGCCTGCATAGGGTCAGAAATGAAAAGATCTTCTGCCTTGCACAATCCTGATTTATATAAACCTTTGGCGATAGCACCACCCATGTTGCCGGCGCCGATAAATGCTATTTTCATTTTTATGAAATTTTTTGCAAAGATACTAAAGAAAAATTAAAAATGCGAAATGCGAAATGCGAAATGAGGAAGAAAATGAAAAATGCGGAATGGGAAATGCGAAAAATTAAAAAGGACGATATAAATGCGGATTTGGATACTCAAATGAAAAAAATCTTCAAGAATATAATTTAATTTGACAATTTGTTATACATTTGCATCAACATACTTACCCCGCTTCCCGTCAGAACGGCGCGCTCAGGGTAAGTTTTTTTATTTAATTTAATAAAGGATGGTGACGAGTACATACAATCAACTACAAATTTGCAAAATATCCAAGTATAAATGTGTGTGCAATGGGATTCCCTTCCAATTGGAAAGTCAATGAACTCTGGAAGTGATTTTGCGATTGCACTGAATTTGGTGCAACTTTTTCGAAAATTGCACTAAAAACAGTGCAATATTTTAAAATTTTGCACTGTTTTTGGTGCAAAATCACAGAATGTCATGCCTTTGTGGGTTTTCGGATTGATGTATTGAAATGGGTTACATGTGCTAATCTTTGGCTCGCATTCTGGAAAAGGGAGAAATGGCAGAATCCTATTCCCCCCTTCTCAAAAATCGTCATAAACTTATGCTATAGAGGCATTTTGTTACTAAAACAGAATGTCGATTTCTAGTGACAAATTCATTTTTTTGCAAATGGTTTCTTTAATTTCCGCATTTAGATTGAACATTTTCATTGCCTTCAAAGAAAATGCGATTTCTTTAGATCTATTTGATTCACTACTTATGTCGATAGAAATATGTTTTGTTTTATTTTTTATTGAAGAGCCTGGCTCAGCAAAAATTAAAAGATCTTTGATATCGGAATCATTAATCAATCCACTTTGTGCAGCAAGCTCTTTAGCTTCTTGGTAAGTTTGTTCTGTTATTTCTCCTTCTGTTGTATCTACATTCTCATATTTTTTTGAGAGACGTTCCATTTGACTATTTTTATAATCCAATCTTGCTCCTACCCATTTGTAACCAACATCTCCATTTCCTTCAAAATCTCTTGTACTACAATCAGACATTGATATTTTGGTTGATACTTGCTTTGCACCTAATTTTTTAGCTATTGTTTTCATACAATCAAATTTGTATTTGATCATATTTTCTTCAAAATTCACAATATCAACGTATGTGTTTGCCAAATAAGGATGTTTAACCATCATTACACCAGGCACTAATCTTTGTCCAATTTCAAATTGAAGATTATATTTTTTCTTATATTCATCTAAAAATGAATATGGTAATACTTGCATCTCTGGTCGAACTTCTACATATTCAGGTTCCCACTTGTATGCAATAGCAGGTTCATCCTTTTCAATCAAAATCACATCTCCTTTAAGATCTTCCATAATCGTTATTTTTTATTATTTACTTTTGTTGTATCTATCACAACTGCATCCGACTCTGATTTATTGTTGTTTTGTTCGTTTTCTTCATTGCAAGATTTGGCTATTAGTGTTGTTATACCTCCCACTATTAGTAGTCCTCCTAAGGCATATTTCATATTTTTTCGTTTTGATTTCTTCCTCGTTTCTTCTTGATGTTGACGTTGGATGTTAGATAATATTTCAATTTCTTTTTCATCTAATTTTCTGCCTGACTTTTCTGCTGCCAATTTTAATAGAGAAATGGTTTCTTCAAAATCATCAGTTTCTGCAAGGAATTGAAATCCCATTTTCCTGCCAGCTTCGTCCTCGTCTTGAAAACAAGATGAAATCAAATAACCCGAACCTGCTTTGTATCTTATTTGAAACCACTCAGGAATACCTGATTGTCTCAGCCTATCTTCGTATGGTACTTCTTGCCATAACATCGTTGCCTCCATCTTATCTGCAACTTCCTGTTGCTTTGGATCATTGCAAAACAAAGAAACTTCACCATTTATAACAAATGTTGATTTCTTGTTGCTCTTTTTTGATTGAGCTGTCATATAATAATTTCCCATACTATTTGATAATTATGTCTTTCAAATAATCATTTAATTTGTCGGTCTCTCGTAAATCCATTACAGTAAAATTATCTTCCAACAATGTAGAATATTTTTCGTTTTTTATGGTATTCAGAATTCTTTTGATGATATTCTTTCTATCTCCTTCTGCAAATTTATCCAAATGTGTACCGAATATAACAGTTGGTTTATTACCGATATGTTTATGAATAAAAAATAATCTGGCATTTACATCGTTTGTCCTATATTCAGGATTATTTAAATATTCATAGGAATCAAATGTGAAAAATATTATATCGCTGTTTTCGATAAGCTTTGGATAGCTTTTTACTTTAAATTCCTCTCCTCCTATATCAAATCCTGCTTTGACTTTAATTTTTTCTCCAGCCAAAAACACTTCAAATTCTTTATATTTTTCCATCTGCGAATGGTGAAATTCCGTATATGATACTCCTCTTAATGCAGATAATAATTGAGTTTTTCCAGATAGCTCAGGACCTAATATACAAATTCCATTCTCTTTGATTGTTTCTACTTTTACTGGCTTCTTTTTAGAAGAAAAATAGGTGATTATTATTCCAATAAGCCCACCAATCCCAGCAATTACTGGTAGCAATGGAGCAATGCAATGAACCTGTTGAAAATCTCCGATGTTGTCAAAAATAACCTCTAATAACATAAGTCAAATTTTTTTTACAAAAAAACTATGTAGTCCTGAATTATCTTAACAAATACCGTCGCCAATCACCCTACATATAGCCTATTACACTACACTTCTTTCATCTTTTCACTAAGATCTGCAAAGAAATCGTGGTCTAAAACTTCACTGATGCGTTGGATTTGTTGAGAATGCAAGCTTGGACTGTTTAAAATTTCATAGACATGAGTCCTGTGACATGGGATTCTTCTTCCTAATTCAGATTTAGATATACCGTTACTTTTCATAAAAGAGGCTATCATGTTTCCTATATGTATTTGTTCTCTTTTCATATTTTGGCGATTTATGAAAAGAAGCGTGGGATATCATTGCTATTCCCAGGTATCGCCAAACACCCATACTACTACAATGACACCCACGCCAAACAGCGCGGGCGTCCACTTTATAGTAGTATTACAAAAATTGGCGATTTCGGGAATACTCTAAAGCGAACGCTTCTTTAATTATTTATTATGTAAATTAATCTATCTTCCTTTTTTTATATGTTTTTTATGAGATTATAAGTTTGAGCAAAATTACGATTTGAAAACGGAAAACGCAAATTATTATCGGTCCTCCGTTTGTGTTTATTGCCAGACAAATAGTTTCCTAATTTTATACGTCTTAAGACCGATAAAATTGTAAAATTTCGAATTTTATACGTCCAAAGACCGATAAAATTGTAAAATTTCTAATTTTATACGTCCAGAGACCGATAAAATTGCTATTTTTGTTTCAAAATGAATTTTATGATACGTAGAAATAGCTATATAAAACAGATACTTCCTTTTATAGATAAGGATTTGATTAAGGTCTTTATGGGAGTCCGTCGTTGCGGAAAAAGCACGTTGTTGACACAGATAAAAGATCTATTGCTTGAACGTGGAGTTTCACAAAAGCAAATATTGAGTGTTAATTATGAGTCAAAACGATTCGACCATATAAAGGATGCTGATAGCTTATACGATTATGTGTGTCAGTGGCAGTCGGAATGTGATGGAAAAGCATATCTGTTTTTTGATGAAATTCAAGAGGTCAAAAATTGGGAAGAGGCAATCAATTCCTTCAGAGTAGATTTTGACTGTGATATATATATTACAGGTTCAAATTCCAGATTGCTTTCTGGTGAATTGGCTACAAACCTACGTGGAAGATATGTCTCTTTCAATGTTTTTCCTTTCTCTTTTGCAGAAGCCAAGCAATACTACAAAAATGAAGGAGTCGCAATATCTGATGAAAAATTATTTGCTGATTTCTTAAAATATGGTGGATTCCCTCAAAGATTTGTTTTTCAAGATGAAGACGCGAGAAAAATATATCTTTCTGATTTGTATGAGACAATTGTTTTGAAGGATGTTTTTGAGAGAAATGGAATAAAGAATATCGTATTGCTGAGGAAATTGCTCGAGTTTTTCGTTGATAATATAGGAAATACGTTTTCAGCCAATTCCATAGTGAAGAAACTAAAAAGCGAAGGTGTAAAAACGAGTGTAGAAACTGTTTTGCTTTATATAGAATCTATTACAAAATCATTTGTTTTATATTCAGTCCCTCGTTATAATATTACAGGTAAGAAACTTCTCGAGACTTCTGAGAAATATTATTGTGTCGACTTAGGATTTCGTACAATATTAAGTAGAACCGACAAACTGGATATCGGTCATGTCTGTGAAAATTTGGTCTATATGGAGTTGGTGGCCAGAGGCTGGAATGTGTATGTTGGCAAACTTAATGATGCAGAAATTGATTTTGTTTGTACGAAAGCTGACAAAACAATATATATACAAGTGGCATATTTAATCACGGAACATGATGTTGATAGGGAATTTGGTAATCTTGAGTCTATACGAAACAATTATCCTAAATATGTGATAAGTGCGGATTCAATAGATATGAGTAGAAACGGAATAACCCACTTAAATATCATTGATTTCTTAAATCAAGTTGTCGAATGGTAAAGAAAAAAATCCCCGAATTCCGCCAAGAATATCGGGGATTTTATAATTACGCATTCTGCATTTCTAATTTAGCATTTATTTCGCTATCTCCACTTTCGCTTTTCCTCCTTTGATCTTCGCTCCATCAAGTTTCTTGATTGCGGCAAAGGCTTTGTCGGATCTGATGGCGACGTGGGAATAATGGTCGTATAGCAAGATCATACCGACGTCTTCTTTCGCCAACTCTGCCGTCTTGATCACAAATCCGGCAACGTCGCCACGGCTGATCTTCTCTTTCTTTCCACGACTGATATAGACTGGCGTGAATTCGGATTTCATCACAGCATCAGTCGGCTCGAATTTGTATTCTTCCAACTTCTTTGGAAGAAAATCCGGCAAACTGAATTCTCTATAAATCATCACATAGGCGGTTCCCGACGCGGTCTGTCGGGCTGTTCGTCCGTTGCGGTGGGTGAATGTCTCGAGTGTGTTTGGCATCTCGAAATGCACCACATGCTTCACTTGGGATATGTCAAGTCCACGTGCGGCAAGATCGGTCGTGACGAGGATTGCTGAGCATCCTGATGCAAACATGAACAGTGCTCTCTCTCTATCTTTCTGCTCGAGCTTGCCATGATACACCACCACGTCGTGTCCGTCTTTCTCCAAAGCATTTGCCACTCGTTCCACAGTGTCGCGGAAGTTGCAGAACACGATTGTGCTTTCGTTGTTGAATGTGGTCACAAGTCCCTGAAGGGTAGGTAGTTTGTCTTTTTCTGGCGACGTTACTCGCATCAACTTTAGGTTGTCGTTGGGAGTCTCGGTCGTGAAATCCAGCGTCTCCACAGGTTTCTCTCCTGTCCATGGAGTGATGTCTACACTGCTTGTAGCTGAGACGAAGATGCGTTTGTCTACTGATGTCAAACTGTCGTTGATGCTCTGCATCTCGGATGAGAATCCCATTTCCAGAGCCTTGTCAAACTCATCCACTACCCATGTGTTGATTGTCGACGCCGCGAATGTCTGGCGACGGATATGGTCGAGCACACGGCCCGGTGTGCCAATCACTATTGATGGCTTTTCTCGCAGACGTTTCTCTTCCTCAGCTGTGGAGTGGCCTCCGCATAGTAGCGTCGCCTTGATTCCGGATTTCAGACTTCGCAGCACTTCAAATATCTGTTGCGACAATTCTCTCGACGGTGATAGAATCAATGCTTTAGATCCGGTTTTAACCACGTCGGCACAAAGAGGAAGAAGGAAAGCCAGGGTCTTTCCTGAACCCGTAGGTGAGAGAAGTAGGATAGCGTCATTTTTTTGATACACTTCCTGCATTTTCACCTGCATTTCATTTAGCTGGGCAATGCCCGCATTTTTTATATATTCGTTGATCATATTTTTTTTTCTTTATCCGACACCTGCTCGCTATGCTCGCAGGAATCGGTTACCGTTGCCGTTGGCAAAGCGTCACCTACGGCGACGGGAAGGTAGGTGTCACCACTTTGTCGGCACGCAAATTAATTATGCATTACGCATTATGAATTATGAATTAAGAAATGTTTCCCCATACATTCAGCTCACGTGCCAGGTGGGCGAGCTGGTTTGCATAAATCTGATTCTCTGGCAGTTTCAGATCGGGATCTTTTGCGATGATGTTTATTGAAGCGTCTCGTGCACGCATGAGGATAACACCGTCGGTGGCGATATTTGCGATACGCATCTTCATCGGTGTTCCGCTCTGCTGTGTGCCTTCGATGTCTCCTTCCCCTCGCAGACGGAGATCCGCTTCAGCAATTTCAAAACCGTCGTTGGTACGGGTCATGATCTCCATCCTGCGGATTGACTCTTTGGCAAGTTTGACATCAGTCACCAGAATACAGTAGCTTTGGTCTGCTCCACGTCCCACACGGCCGCGTAGCTGGTGTAGCTGGCTGAGACCGAATCGTTCGGCGCTTTCGATCACCATCACACTGGCGTTAGGCACATTCACTCCAACCTCGATCACCGTCGTCGCAACCATAATATTTGCCTGGCCTGACACGAATTTCTGCATATTCTCGTCCTTCTCTTCCGACGTCATCTTGCCGTGAACCATACATATATTATATTGTGGTTGAGGAAACACAGCGCACAGACGTTCGTATCCGGCGGTGAGGTTCTGAAAATCGAGTTTTTCGCTCTCTTTTATCAGAGGAAAAACCACGTACACCTGTCTGCCTTTGGCGATTTCCATACGCATGAAGTGGTAGAGCTTTGCTCTGTTGGTGTCATATTGATGGAATGTCTGGATTGGTTTTCTTCCCGGTGGCAGCTCATCGATTACGGAGACGGAGAGGTCGCCATACAGTGTCATTGCCAAGGTGCGAGGAATCGGAGTCGCCGTCATCACAAGGATGTGTGGCGGAATGGTGTTTTTATGCCATAGTTTTGAGCGTTGAGCCACACCGAATCGATGTTGCTCATCGATGATAGCCATTCCGAGATTCGCAAAAACGACGGGGTCTTCAAGAATTGCGTGAGTGCCTATAAGCACCTGCGTCTCCCCCGATTTTAGCGATGGCAAGAGTTTCTTGCGGACCGCTGCTTTCGTGCTGCCGGTCAGAAGAGCAACGTTGACACCGATTGGAGTCAGCTGTGCAAATATAGTTTCAAAATGTTGGTTTGCAAGGATTTCCGTTGGGGCGAGCAGACACGCTTGATAGCCATTGTCGAGAGCCATCAGCATTGTCATAGTGGCGACGAGGGTCTTTCCGCTACCCACGTCACCCTGTAGCAGACGGTTCATCTGTTTTCCAGTGCGTACATCCTCACGTATCTCTTTCAGCACTCTTTTTTGAGCACCGGTGAGAGGAAATGGGAGTTGTTGGTTGTAGAAGTTGTTGAAATAGTCAGCGATGCGTGAAAACACAAGACCGTGTTCGTTGATCTGGCGTTTATACGCGCGCTGCATCTTCAGCTGGATATAGAAAAGTTCTTCAAACTTCAGTCTGTATTGTGCTTCTGCCAATGTCTGTGAGTTTTCTGGACTGTGGATGTTCCAGATAGCTCTGTTGAGTTCCATCAGATTCTCCCGTTCACGTATGTCAGCAGGAAGAGTCTCTTCGAGAGGCGACGTTTTCAGGTTTTGCAACTCATCCATGATGATTTGTCGAAGACCGGCGGAATCCAGATAGTTGCGTTTCATCTTGTCGGAGGTGTTGTACATGCTCATCAGACCATTGGTGAGATGTTTTTTTGAAGCCGACTCGATGGTGTCCATCTCAGGATGTGCGATCTGGCATCTGCCACCAAACATGGTAGGTTTGCCGAAGATGATGTATTCTTTGTCTATCTGAATACGGTCGATAAAATATTGCACACCTTGGAACCACACAAGAGATATGGAGTCTCTTCCGTCGGAAAATTCTGCGGTGAGACGCAGTTGTCGCCCTTTGCCGACGGTTTTCATCGATACTATTTTGCCTTTTATCTGGACGTAGGTGTTTGCACCTGAAATTTCACGTATGGAGTAGAATTTGCTTCTGTCGATGTATCTGTAAGGGAAATAATACAACAAGTCTTCTGGGTGAAACACTTCTATTTCTCCCTTCAACACTTCTGCTTTGCGTGGAGAGACGCCTCTGCAGTGTGTCAGTTCCCTTGTTCTGTAGAATGCAGTCGACAAATCAAATCTTTTTATGTCTTTATCAACGATTGCCAAGCATATATTCAGCGATGGCTAGATCCATTGGAGTTGTGATTTTTATATTTTCACGACAGCCCTCAACCAATGTGATTTTGTGTCCTCCATATTCCACCACGCTAGCATCGTCTGTGAATGTCTCGATGAATCCGGCTCCGTATGAACGCTTCAGCAGTTGCAAATCAAACACTTGTGGAGTCTGAACAAGTTTGACCATTCTTCTGTCTATCTGAGAGTTCTCTCCATTCTGTGAGAGAATACGTACGGAGTCGACTGAATCAACAACAGGGACAACAGCTTTGTGTTTTGCCGCCGCATCATACAAACGGTTGATCATCTCTGCGGATGTGAAAGGACGGACTCCGTCGTGAACGCCGACGAGAGCATCACCGTCTGCTTTGATTGTATTCAATCCGTTGAGCACGGAATGGAATCGCGTCTTTCCACCTTCAACAATTGTGATGCCGTCGGCATTGAAACCATACTCTTTGCAGCATTTGTTCCAATAGTCGAAATGAGTGGCAGGCAGACAAACGATTATTTTAATTCCGTCTACTGCATTTCTGAAAGCATCAATGGTGCGCAAAAGAATTGGCTTGCCGGCAATCGGCAGAAACTGTTTAGGTATTTCCGTACCCATTCTTAATCCTGAACCTCCGGCCACAATTATCACAAATCTGTCCATACTACTAATAAATTTGTTCAAAAATATTAAAAAATGCTTATCTTTGCAAAGAAATTGAGAAGAGAACTAAAGAAGGAGGTATTATGCCGTTAAACATACCGAAGAATTTGCCGGCGGTTGATGAACTGAAGAAAGAGAACATTTTTGTTAAAGATTCTATTGAAGCCGCCAATCAAGACATCCGACCATTAAAGATTGTGATACTTAATCTTATGCCAGTCAAGATTACGACGGAGACTGATTTGATACGTCTTTTGTCCAACTCTCCATTGCAGATTGAGATTGAGTTCATGCAGATTTCGAGTCACACTTCAAAGCATACTCCTATCGAACATATGATGGCATTCTATAAGAGTTTTGAGGTCTTGAAGAAAAACAAATACGACGGTATGATCATTACTGGAGCACCTCTTGAATTTATGGATTATGAAGAGGTGTCGTATTGGAATGAGCTCACAGAGATTTTTGATTGGGCGCGTACACACGTCACATCCACACTTTACGTTTGTTGGGGAGCTTTTGCTTCACTCTACCATTTTTATGGCATCAACAAAGTGATGAAGGACTCAAAGATCTTTGGCGTGTTTGAGCATAAGATTCTTGAACCGTTGAATCCTATTTTCCGTGGATTCGACGACACTTTCTTTGTGCCTCACAGCCGTCACTGTACTTTGGATAAAAAAGATGTTGAGGCTGTACCTGATTTGAAGATTCTTGCGGAGGGCGACGTGCCTGGCCCATACATGATGATGGCAAACAACGGTAGAGAGTTCTTCTTGACAGGTCATCCTGAGTATTCTCCATACACTCTTGATACTGAATACCGCAGAGATCTGGAGAAGGGATTGCCGATAGAGCCTCCTATCAACTACTATAAGGACAATGATCCTGAAAAGGGACCTCAGGTGAGGTGGAGAAGTTATGCGAATTTGTTCTACACCAATTGGTTGAATTATTTCGTTTATCAGATCACTCCATACGATATCAATCTGGTGAAGTGATTTAGAAATACTTCGTTTGGTATGACTATAAATATGAAATAGGTTCCGTGTCCAATTATATGTGGTATGAAGCCTATTTGCATTGATAATAGATATGGAATGGATCAGGAAAAGAATTAAGATATGGAGGATTTGTTCCAAGGTTTTGTTTTGTCTGACGACTATTGCTTTTTACACTTGCTCTTCTTCAACCGACAAGACAAATGAGTTTCAGTGTAATGGTGGAATCGTGAGATTGGACCAGGTGAACGACAGTCTGCATTTCTTGAAATTCATCCGCAATGATTCCGTGGTTTCTGAGTGGATGCTGAAATATCCCGTATATCGGCTAGATCATGGAGATTTGGATGGCGACGGGAAGGAAGAGATCGCTGTGGGTGTGATAAAGAGCACTAGGTATTTCAAGAATAAGGGGAAACGGTTGTTCATTTTCCAACTCAATTCTTACGACCATATCAGACCGTTGTGGCTGGGATCCAGAGCCGGCAGTGAACTGATTGATTTCCATATCGAACGTGATTCTGTCCCTGCACGTGTCATCACTCAAAACGAGTATGACGAGCGTATATTTCCGGATTCTATCAACAGTCGGAATTTTAAGGGGATACGTTTCAAACTTGGTGTTTTTGGATTGAATTTTGAAAATTACGTAACAAAATAAAAAGCCTATGAAAAGAATATACATGGCATGCGTATTTATCGCAAGTGTGATATTGGCGGCTTGCAATGATAAAGCTGCGGAGGTGCCAGGCTCAACAAACAATTCCGATAGTATTTCGGTTAATGCGGAAACAGAACAAGCAGAATTTGACAGTTTACTTTTAGATTCCATAGACTACAATATGGATCTCAACAGATTATCGTATTCGGATCTGTACTTGTTGTATCACTATCCATACGCAAAACATGCATTCTGGTTTAAGGAGTATGAACTTAATGCAAGATATTATTCTTTGAAATGGTATAAAGATCTTATTAATGAGACTTACTATGAAGAAAACTCGTATGATGGTGGAAGTTATTGGGAATTGAAGGCGGATTTGAGTTCCGACTATTGGAAGAGATGGTACAATGATTACGACCGTTTGAAGGAGTCTACTTCTTTGACTCCAGAAGAAATAACTTTTGTCAAGCGAGTTAAGGCCCGTATGGCAGAGCTGGAGAAGGGCAGATACACTAATGTGGAAGGATTCAAACTGTATAATGCGGAACATTTGGTGAACAAGGTTACCATTATGGATGACCCTGCTTTGATGCCTCTGTTGAAAAAGAATGGTTTTGCTTTGCAATCTTCCAACTATATACAGCTGTTCCAAATCTACGAGCAGAACGACTATAATATGGTGCCAAGTTTCGTCACCACTGATATAATGCTACAACTTTTCAGCCTCTATAATCGTTACGTGCTAGATGGCATTGAGCAGGAGGCTATCACTCCAGCTCTGAACAAGATGTGTGGAGGTCTTTACAAAAAATCTAAAGCAATAGCAGAAACAATTAAAGATCCAGAACTCAAAGAGATAGCTGAATTCTCTGTCGCATATTATGCTGTTGCTTTATCTCTGCTCAACGAATCGAAATATGAGGTTCCAAACTCATTCAAAGAGTTGTATGATGCGGAATTGAAGCTGATTAAAGCGGGAAATGACGAGTTTTCTCCTCTCTTGAAAACAGATGCAAAGTTTGGATATAGCTTGTTTAAGCCACGTGCCCAGTATACAAGAACAGAAGCAAGCCAACGATACTTCCGTACGATGATGTGGTTGCAGACTGCTTACCTTTGTGCTCAAAATAACGGTTTGCAGAAAGCTCTCTTCATGGCGAAAGTTTTTAATGATAGCGACGCTGATGTAAAAGAGGCTGCAAAACAGGCATTCGATCCGTTGAATTATTTGATGGGCGAGCCAAACAATATTCCGATTCTTGAACTGTCTACTCAATTGGACAAACTTGGAATTGTCGACTTCGAGCAACTGCTTGATCCAAAAGTGATGGATAACGCATCTGTCGCTATTATCGAAGCCAACAAGAGCAAGAGCAGTATTCAACCTAAGATTCAGATCAGCTGTCAGCCAAAGATCAATTTCATTCCACAACGTTATGTCCCAGATGGAGACATCTTGAACATGATGGCAGACAGTTTGCCGAATGCTGCACGTGCATATCCGCATGGAGTGGATGTGTTTGATGCTTTTGGTATAAAAGCGGCAAAAGCACTTAACGATACATTCTTCAAAGATAATAAGGAGTGGAAGGAATATCCGATGTACAGAAAGAAGGCGAGTGACAAATTCTCTGCTTTCAATGAATGGAACAAAACCGCCTACAATAAATGGATCCACATGTTGGTTGAATTGCAGACACCAGACAAACAATATCCTGGCTATATGCAAACCAGCAGTTGGCAGCTGAAAAACTTGAACAGTGCGTTGGCGTCATGGTCGGAATTGAAGCACAACTCGATTTTGTATGCGGTGCAGCCAGTGTGTGCGGAGTGCGGCGGCGGAGATGAAGACCATTTGCCAGACCCTGTGCTTGTCGGTTATGTTGAGCCGAATCTGAAATTTTGGAAAACGTTGAAGCAGGCCATAGAGCAAACTTACGAGATGGCAAAACGTGCAGGATACGATGTGGAAAACAATTTTGAAGTAGGTAGAAACCTGAGTGGTCAGACAGAATCATTTTTGAAAACTGTGGACTTCCTTATCCGCATCAGTGAGAAGGAGTTGCAAGGCAAACGACTTACAACAGAAGAGTATGAGACGATAAGAACTATCGGCAGTAATGTAGAATATATGACGGTAGGTTTCTTAGCTGATCATAAACTGTATGCTGATTGGACATCCGTGGCTGATGTAGACAAAAAGATGCCTGTCGTGGCTGATATCTACACCAGAAATGTATTGTCTTGTAAGAAGAGTGGAATCCTTCATGCTGGAGTCGGCAGAGCCAACATGATTTATGTGGTAGTGGAAATAAATGGCTATTACTATCTGACACGTGGAGCGACATTTAGCTACTATGAGTTTGTACGTTCATTAAACGAACGTCTGACTGACGAGGAATGGCAAAAATTGAATGAGAGTCCTCAATGTCCGAATGTTCCAGATTGGATCACACCATTCATGATCAACAAGCCTGTAAAGAGAGATAATGTTGACTATCTGTATTCGTCGGGTTGCTAAATACATATTTCTCTTTTTAGCCGTAATAGCAAATAGCTGTTCTTCTGGAGACGTGGGGCATCGCGTCTCCACTAACAAAGATGAGTTCAGCATTCTGTTTACAGGCGATGTCTTGCTCGACCGTGGAGTGAGGACGCAGATAGAGCGGAATGGGATCGACCATATTTTTTCGGCTGTAAAAGATTCCTTTCTGGCAGCTGATGCGACGGTGATCAATCTTGAATGTCCGCTTACCGACGTCTACACCCCAGTGATGAAAAAGTATATTTTCAAAGCTGATGAGAAGTGGACAGCGTCGTTAAAAAAATATGGAGTTACTCATGCCGCTATGGCCAACAACCATACTTACGACCAAGGCAGTACTGGATTGGAACATACTGTCAGGGCTCTAAACGACAATGACATTGTCCCGATGGGGTTTGGCTATACGGATGAAGAGCGTGCCAAACCTGTTGAATTGGAGAAAAACGGAATCAAAGTAGCTCTTTTCAACAGTGTGTCTCTGCGACTTGAAAACTGGATCCAGACAGACGGTGAACCGGGGATATGTATGGCGAAAGGCAACGAGATGGCAAACCATATTTCTGCTTACAGACAAAAACATCCTGATACAAAAATAATTGCTGTTGTGCATTGGGGCATAGAGTTTATGCCATTCCCATCCAATCAGCAACAAATGGATGCCATGCTATTGGCATCTGCTGGTGCGGATGTGATTGTGGGGCATCATCCGCATGTTGTGCAACCGGTGAAAAAGATTCAAAACTGTACGGTGATATACAGCCTTGGAAATTTTGTTTTTGACCAAAAGAGAGAGGATGGCAACAAGGCTCAGATGGCTAAAGTGACGTTTGGCAAAAAAGAGACCAGGGTCAATCTGTATGATATTGATATAGTGAAATGTAGGCCTGAGGTGAGCAGAAAGTAAAATATTAGGCAATAATTGTTTGATATATTGAAAAATGCTGTAAAAAGTTTGTAATTTTGCAGTCCAAAAACGAACAACCGTAAAACGAAAAAGCAAATGTTTGATATAAAGACGATTCGTAAGGATTTTCCGATTTTAGGCCAGGAGGTTTACGGAAAGCCATTGATATATTTTGATAATGCGGCTACTACGCAGAAACCGCAGATAGTGCTTGACACAATTGTCGGCAACTATTCAACACAAAACGCCAATATCCATCGTGGAGTTCACTTTTTGAGCCAGACAGCCACTGTCGCTCATGAGGAGGCACGAGAGACAGTACAGAAATTCATCGGAGCTGAGAAATCGTGTGAGATAATCTTCACTCGTGGCACAACAGAAGCGATCAACCTTGTGGCGGATTCATTTGTCAGAAGCCAGTGTGTAGACGGGGATGAAATCATTGTGTCGGAGATGGAGCACCATTCCAACATCGTTCCTTGGCAACTTCAGCAACAGAGAAAAGACATCAAGATAAAGGTCATTCCGTTTGATGAGAGAGGACATCTACAGGTGGAGAAATTGGAGGAGATGATCACGTCACGTACCAAATTAGTCTCTGTGACCCACGTCTCCAATACTCTTGGCACTGTCAATCCAGTGGAAGAGATCGTAAAAATCGCGCATGCTCACAATGTGCCTGTACTTGTGGACGGAGCACAGTCGACACCTCATATAAAGGTGGATGTGAAGAAGTTGGATGTTGATTTCTTCGTCTTCTCAGGACATAAGGTTTATGGACCTACTGGAATAGGTGTCCTTTATGGAAAAGAGGCATGGCTTGATAAACTGCCTCCATATCAGGGTGGTGGAGAGATGATCAAGAATGTAAGTTTCGCTGGCACCACATTCAATGAACTTCCATTCAAGTTTGAGGCTGGCACACCTGATTATATCGGCTCTACGGCGTTGGCTGCGGCACTCAATTACGTCTCTGCTCTCGGAATGGATGAGATTCACGCATACGAGGAGTCGTTGCGACTTTATGCAGAAGAGAAAATGAAGGAGATCGACGGAATGCGATTCATCGGAGAGAATGATCAGAAGAGCGGTTTGGTATCGTTCTTGATTGGAGATATCCATCCGTATGACGTCGGTACACTTCTGGACAAGTTGGGTATCGCTGTCAGAACAGGTCACCATTGTGCTGAACCTGTCATGCATCATTTCGGAATTGAAGGAACAGTGCGTGCGTCGTTTGCCCTTTACAACACAAAAGAAGAGATTGATACATTTGTAGCCGGATTGGCAAGAGTGGCATCAATGTTTAACAGAAAGAAGCATTAATTACAGATATGAGTTTGATAGACGAAAGAGAAGCGGAAATCATAGAGGAGTTCTCATTCTCAGATGATTGGTTGGATATTTACCAGTTGATTATAGATAAGGGTAACGACGGTGCCGGAATCGACGCCCGTTACAAGGATGACAGCCATTTGATTGAAGGATGTCAGAGCAAAGTGTGGGTGAATGCGGAGATGGTGGACGGAAAGGTTTACTATCAAGGCGAGAGCAACACTGAGATTGTCAACGGAATTGTATCCATCCTTGTGTATATTCTGTCGGGCAATGAACCTCAGGATATCCTTGATGCAAAACTCACTTTCATCGACAAGATCGGTTTGCAGGAGCATCTTACTCCGACTCGTTCCAACGGAATGTTGGCGATGATCAAGCAGATGAGATTGTATGCGATGGCATTCGCTGCACAGCAACAAAAATAGAATACTATGTTTGAAGTGTTTAAAAATGCACTTTGTCCGCTCTTCCTGATCCATGCCGCAGTTCTGCTGGTATTGGGAATTAAGGCGGCATTTGTCACTCACGGGTTTAACCGAATAGACCTGTTAGTCTATCTGGTATGTGTCACTATAGCCGGAGCGTGGTTTGCTGCCGACTTAGGAGGGGAAGCGATTGCGCTCAATTCCGTCTTCAACCTTCTGTTTTCAGCGTGCATGCTTTATTATTTGGGAGCTGATCTAAAGTGGACCACAATCTTGAGCATCCCATTCTGTCTGTTGACGGTGGGGTTGTCATATATGATGTGAGAATTTTTGACGCTTGGAAAAAAAACAAAAGGCGAGTCATCGACTCGTCTTTATTGTTTTAAAGATTCAAATTAGAACATGAAACCTAGGAAAATACGCAAATTATTGAATTTCATTTGCCCTAAAACGGTTCTCCTACATCAGTTCTTTAATATCCTCGATATCAAGATGTAGATTATCAGCAATTTCTGACAGAGTTTTGCCACTTTCCACAAGCATCTTGATTGTGTATCGAAGCATATCCTTCTGATGTGCCAACTGTTCTTCCTGATGAGCCAACTGCTTATCCTTCTGAGCTAATGCTTTTTTCTGGGAAAGAATCTTTGTGTCTAAGTTTTCCAACTCAGAATAAATTTCATCCTCGATATTCATAGTCATACGAATATCTGAGATTGTGGCTGCTTTTGCAAGTCGATTGATGATTCTTTCCATATCTTTATCTTCTGAAATATCTCGGTCTGACACAGAAACAAATTGAGGATCTCCATCCTGAACATAAGTCTGGTCGAATACCGATAACAATTTTTCTACTCTATTCCTAGCCTTTCCTTTTAGATAAGGGACCTGTACAATTATGCTGTCATGAGTAAGGCTCTCAACAAAAGGATCTGGCACACCTTCTGTAATCTCTTTTGAATCGTAATCTAAATACTTGCGACTAACATAAACGACCGGCTCCTTGATTTTGCCGACCTTATGTCCAAGTATATAAATAGACACTATAGGCAAAGAATTTCCATTAACATCCAGATTCCTTTTATTCTCATACTGAACTCCAAGATATTGGCGGAAACGAGAAATCTCTGTGCTGCGCCACGTCTTCTGTACCTCAATCAAGATCAAATGTTCCTTGCCATCTTTCTCTCTAACAAGAGCTCCAAAATCAATACGAAATATTGATATACGGTCATTATCCTTGTTGGCGTTGGAGTACTCATTCGGACGCATCTCAACACTGACAATATCTTTCTTCAACAATGCTGACAACAACGTACGCGCTACTTGCTCATCTTCCATCATGAACTTAAACACGCTGTCGTATAAAGGATTCGCTACAAAACTTTGTTTTTTCATTTCTTTAATGTTACTAAACCAAATTCTCTGCAAATTTTACAAAATATTCCAACATATGCAAATTTGCAAAACTATTTTATCACAAACTTTTCATAGCCTTCCCTTGTTGAATGTTCTTCATATTCCTTCTTCTTAAAGTTAAACAGTTTCGCAAATAGTTTTTGTTTTTTATTTCGCATTCCTGATTTCGCATTTCGCATTGAAATTGTTATCTTTGCAGATGAACTAATTTTCGACTAATTATGAATGCCATTGAAAGGGTAGGCGATTATAGCAGATTGATGTGGAAGACATTCCAAAAACCAGACAGTTGGAAGATGTTTGGCAAACAATATGTGCGTGAACTACATAAGCAGGGAATCAACTCCTTGCCGATTGTGTGCATCATATCGGTGTTTATCGGTGCGGTGATCTGTATTCAGATGAGAATCAATACGGAGAGTCCATTCCTTCCGTCTCAGCTTACGGGTTATGCTACTCGTGAGACTATGATTCTGGAGTTTTCTTCTGCGATTTTGTGTCTTATCCTTGCTGGTAAGGTTGGCTCGAATATCGCATCTGAAATTGGAACAATGAGAATCACAGAGCAGATTGACGCTTTGGATATTATGGGTGTCAATTCAGCCAACTATTTGATTCTGCCTAAGATATTGGCGTTCGTCACAATGATTCCTTGTCTAGTCACATTCAGTATCACTACTGGTTTGCTCGGAGGTTTCGGTGTGGCTTTGCTTACGGAAATGATCACTCCGATGGAGTATGAACAAGGAATCCAATACTCGTTCTTGCCATATAGTATCCAGTATTCGATAGAGAAGAGTCTGGTGTTCGCGTTCATCGTGACATCAGTGGCATCTTATTATGGCTACACTGTGAAGGGTGGAGCGAGAGAAGTGGGAAAAGCGAGTACAAATGCTGTGGTGAACAGCAGTGTGATCATCTTGCTCTTCGACGTGATGTTGACTAAATTGTTGTTGTCCTAAAAAGTTGAGATATGATTGAGGTTAAGAATGTAAACAAATCGTTTGATGGCAAGCAGGTGTTGTTCGACATCTCAGCCAATCTTCTTGAGGGACGTGCAAATCTTATTATCGGTCAGAGTGGTAGCGGAAAGACGGTGCTTATGAAGTCTGTGGCTGGAATCCATCGTATAGACAGTGGTGAAATCCTATACGACGGAAGAAACATTTCGCAGATGAAGTCGCAAGAGCTAAATCTGTTGCGACGTGAGATTGGAATGCTTTTCCAAGGATCCGCATTGTTCGACTCTCTTACGGTGAAAGACAATGTGATGTTCCCATTGCGTATGTTCTCCAATAAGAGTGAGGAGGAGATGGAGGAAAGAGCACGTTTCTGTCTGGAAAGAGTGGATCTTCTCCGTGCTTTGGATCTTTATCCGTCTGAGATAAGTGGAGGTATGCAGAAGAGAGCTGCTATCGCAAGAGCTATTGTGTTGAATCCTAAATATCTGTTCTGCGACGAGCCAAACTCAGGTTTGGATCCGAAGACATCGTTGCTTATCGACCATTTGATTCTTGAAATCACACATGAGTATAACATAACTACAATTATCAACACTCATGATATGAACTCTGTGATGGAGATCGGTGAGAATATCGTTTTCATCAGTAAGGGACACAAGAGTTGGCAAGGCAACAACACAGAGATTTATGACACAGGAAACGAGGATTTGGAAAGCCTTATCTTTGCTTCCAACTTGTATAAGAAAATTAAAAAGGCCCATCAGATGGGTATTTGAAAAATATGGGATTTTTCAGTAAACCAGAAATACGTCAGTTCAACTATACACCCCGCTACTGGGATCCTCGCAAGGAGGCGATGGAGGAGCGTAGGGCTCGAATCCGCAAACAATTGCAGAGTGAACAGAGACGTGCCAACAAAGACGATGACGATTCTCGTTCGGAAGGCACTCACCGCACCACTTTGCAACACGGTTTCCTACGTGAACAGCGAGGTAGAGCTGGTGTCGCCGACGAAAACAAATTGATGAAGGTCGTCGTTATTTCTGCGGCAGTGCTGATTGTTTACTTGGCCCTAAAATATTTTGGAATCTGAAAAAACTATGGACGATATAATACATTTGCTTCCGGATACGGTCGCCGATCAGATTGCTGCTGGAGAGGTTGTGCAGCAACCAAGTTCGGTGATTAAGGAGTTGGTGGAAAACTCTATCGACGCCGGTGCAACAGAGATTCGTGTCATAGTGAAGGATGCGGGACGCACTCTGATTCAGGTGGTCGACAACGGTAAAGGCATGAGTGAGCAGGATGCAGTCGTGGCTTTCCAACGTCATGCTACATCAAAGATCCGTTCGGTGGAGGATTTGAGTGTGCTTTGCACAATGGGATTCCGTGGAGAGGCTCTTGCCAGTATCGCCGCTGTCGGACATGTTGAGCTCCGCACTAGACGTGAGGAGGATGAACTTGGCACACAGGTGCTGATATCTGGTGGCACAGTTGAGGCTATTAATAAAGTGTCGTGTCCTGTGGGCGCGAACTTCTCAGTCAGAGACCTCTTCTATAATGTCCCTGCCCGACGCAAGTTTATGAAGAGCGACAATGTGGAGTTTGGCAATATCGAGCGTGATTTTATACGTATCGCTCTTGTTTATCCCGACGTCTTCTTCGAACTTTATCATAACGATAAACTTTGCTATAGCCTGAATAAGAGCAATATACGAGAGAGAATAGGAAAGATTTACGGTAACGGACTGAATAGCAAGATGCTTTCAATCGGTGCTGAGACATCGTTTGGAAAAATAAGCGGATATGTCGGTACTCCAGAGACTGCGATCAAGCGAAACAAGAAGCAGTTTTTCTTCGTCAATGGAAGATATATGGAGCATCCGTATTTCAGAAAAGCAGTGACAAGCGCATACGACCGTCTGCTTCACGACGGTACGTCTCCAAGCTTTTTCATATATTTTGAGGTCGATCCGCATCAGATAGATGTCAATGTCCATCCTACGAAGACGGAGATCAAGTTTGAGTATGAACAGGATCTTTATAAGGTGTTGACTGCGGTTGTCAGAGAGTCGTTGGGAAAATGCAATATCTTCCCTACTTTGGATTTTGACATCAATATAAATGATGCCTATGTCCCTGGTTTTGAGAAGGCTACTCTGGAAGCTCCTGATCTGAATATAGATACAGATTTTGATCCGTTCAAACATTTTGGATCCTCATCCGGGTCGAGCAACAGCTCATCAAGCGGAAAAAATTCCGGATGTGGCGGACGATTCAAGCCAAATGACAATGAAAGTACATTCGGCAATATCTACGATTATTTCGAAAAAGCCTCTCCTGAAATACCGAGTGGCGATAATGCTATAGATTACCAAGATATCCCGTCGGCTTTGGATATCCGAGAAACTCATACTGAGCACAAAGGATTTAATGGATCTTTATTGCAGTCGACGGATATACACCCGGAAGTAGGTAACTGTTTCCAGTTGGCAGGACGATATATCGTTGCTTCGTCGGGCGATAATCTTATGTATATTGACCAGCGCAGAGCTCACATCAGAGTGCTGTATGAGAAATTCCTGTCGGAGCTGAAAGATTCACCGATCCCATCGCATCAGGTGATGTTCCGTCAGACACTTGAACTTTCAGCCGCTCAAGCTGCGACGGTGGAGGAGATTCTGCCACAACTAAATAATCTTGGCTACGATCTGCAACTTATCACCCGTGATGTGTATGAGATACGTGGTGTGCCGGCCGACAAGACAAATGAAGATAACGTGGCGTCGTTGTTGGAGATCATCTCGTCTATTTCGGAAGGAGAGATCGGTGATGATCTCATCATGAACGACAAAGTGGCTCAGAGTATGGCGGAGAGCCAGGCTATACGTTACGGCAAGGAGATGAGTGATGCTGAGATCAAACATTTGTGTGAATCACTTTTTGCGTGTGACAATTATAATTTTACGCCAGACTGCAAGCCAATCATGACTGTGGTGACGGCGGAAGAGATAAAGAAGAGATTTAATTAGTTAGAATATGGAAGCAAAATCAATTCCGGTATTGCTACTTACTGGTTACCTAGGTAGCGGAAAGACAACTTTGGTAAACCATATATTGTCTAACAAGCGTGGTATCAAATTCGCTGTGATTGTAAACGATATAGGCGAGGTCAACATTGATGCCGATTTGATACAGAAGGGTGGTGTGGTCGACAAGAAAGACGACAGCCTTGTGGCATTGCAGAACGGATGTATCTGCTGCACACTGAAGATGGATTTGGTGGAGCAGGTCAACGAGATCCTTGTGCAGAATAAATTCGACTATATCGTGATCGAGGCGAGCGGTGTGTGTGAACCTGCTCCTATCGCTCAGACTCTTGTCTCTCTTCAGCAGATGAGCAGCAAGTATGCTGGCAGAGAGGCATGTTTTTTGGATAGTATAGTCACTGTTGTCGACGCTCTTCGTCTACAGAGTGAGTTTGAATGCGGAGATGCATTGAAGAGCAAAGAACTTGATGAAGAGGATATAGAAAACCTTGTGATCCAGCAGATTGAGTTCTGCAATATCATCTTGCTTAACAAGGCTTCTGAAGTTGAGAAGTCGGAACTTGCACGAATCAAAGAGATTATCAAGACTCTCCAGCCATACGCAGAGATCATTGAGTGTGATTACGCTGATGTGGATTTGGATAAGATTATAAACACTGGCAGATTCCAGATGGAGAAGGCTTCTATCTCAGCTGGATGGATAAAGGAGTTGGAGCGTCCGTTGACTGAGGAGGAGAAGGCAGATGCAGACGGCCATCACCATCATCACCACCATCACGACGATGATGACGACGAGCACGAGCACCACTGCCACCACCATCACGACGATGATGATGACGACGAACATGAGCATCACCACCATCATCATGAAGATGGAAAAGAGTGTGATGATCCACATTGTAGTTGCCATCACCATCATCATCATCACGACGGTGGAGAGGTTGAAGAGTATGGTATCGGAACATTCGTATACTACCGTCGACCTGCATTCAACCTTGATAAATTCGAGGCGTTCGTTTCAAAGAAATGGGCTAAGAACATCATCCGTACAAAGGGAGTCTGCTACTTCAATGTGAACCCAGAGATGTCGTATTTGTTTGAACAGGCTGGAGTTCAGAAGAAAGTGACAGAGGCAGGACAGTGGTTCTGCACAGCTCCAGAGGAGGAGTTGAAGGAGATCTTGGCAGAGAATCCAGAGATTTTGAACGACTGGGATGAGAAGTACGGCGACAAGATGCAGAAGATCGTATTCATCGGACAGAAGATGGATAAGGAGAAGATCATCGCAGAGTTGGATGCTTGCTTGGAGAAATAAGATTCCAAATAGATATCATATAGAAAATCCCTCACCAATGGTGGGGGATTTTTTTGTATGGCGAATGGTTCGAAACCAAAATCCTATTTTATTTGAGGACATAACCAAACATTACGCTTATGTAAAAGGAAAACTGTTGACAAATAAACCCGTCAAAATTGTGTCTAAACATTTATTATATGTAAATTTGTAGACTTATGGTGCGAAATGCACATTGAAATATAAAAAACTGATGGAATTTTCAATTATAGTAGCGACAAGCAAAAATAATGTGATTGGCAGAGACGGTGGAATACCTTGGCATTTGTCTGCTGATTTGAAACGTTTTAAGTCACTTACCACTGGTCATCCGATTGTGATGGGCAGACGTACATTCGAATCGATCGGCCGTCCGCTTCCAGGCAGACGCAATATTGTGATCACTCGTTCTACTGATGCTATTGATGGATGTGATATTGTGAAGAGTGTGGAGGATTTGCTGAACGATAAAACATTGGAAGGCAATGTGTTTATAATCGGAGGCGGGGAAATCTACAAGCAGTTTTTGCCATACGCAAAGAAGGTCTATCTTACTGAGGTGGATACCGAAATAACAGATGGAGATACATTTTTCCCTGAACTGAATCCTATGGAATGGATTGAGGTTGGTAGGGAAAGTCACGAGGCGGATGAGAAGAACGACTTCAACTATTCGTTTGTTGACTACGAAAGATTTTAAGTATGAGGAATAAGAATTATTCAATTTGTGTTATAGCATCTCTTTTTTTGCTGGCTATCTCTTCTTGTTCGGTGAATAAGAAGATCCGCAAGGCCGACAAGAAATATGAGATCGGTGAGTACCATAAGGCTGCGAGCATATACAAGACTGCCTATTCTCGTGTCAAGTTGGCAGACAAGCAGCAGAAGGGTTACGTGGCTTATCGATTGGGTGATTGCTATGATAAGTTTGGTGAGACGGATAAGGCGGAGAGAATGTTGGCGAACTGCGTGCGATACAAGTATGCGGACACAACATCATATTTGCTTTATGCTGATGTGCTTCGCAAGCAGAAGAAAAACAAGGAGGCTGCTGAGATGTACGACGTCTACTTGAAGCATAATCCTAATTCGGTTGTCGCGCTCAACGGAAAGATTTCCGCTTTGAAATATTCTGAGTGGGAGAATGCAAAGAGACGCTATGAGGTCTTCAAGGATCCATTCTTCATCAGCAAGAAGAGTGAGAGCAGTCCACGTTTCCCTGGAGGCGACAGCACAATCGTCTATTTCGCATCATCGCGTGACAACAAGCAGACAGCCCATAAGGTGAGCAATATCACAGGTACACCAAACAATGATATCTATTTTGCGAAAAAGAATGCTGTAGGCAAATGGGATAATCTTGAACTTGTTGATTCTGATATTAATACAGAGGATGATGAGGGTAGCCCATCTTTCTCGTCGGATGGAAAAATCATGCTTTTCACCCGTTGCCGATATGTTAAGGGTGAGACTCATGGAGGAGAGATCTGGATGTCGCAGCGTCAGAGCGGAAAATGGGGCAAGGCAACACGTGTGATGGTGTTGAAAGACAGCTCGGTCACAGTGGCTCATCCTGCGTTGTCGCCTGATGGCAACTGGCTTTATTTCGTTTCTGATATGCCAGGTGGTATAGGTGGAAAGGATATCTGGAGATGTATGAAGACGGGAGAGACTTATTCCGCTGCTGAAAACCTTGGTCCGGATATCAACACAGATAAAGATGAGATGTATCCATTCATCCGTGAAGATTCCACACTTTATTTTTCATCTAACGGTCATGAAGGATTCGGAGGTCTGGATATCTATCGAGCAAAAGAGGATACAGCGAAAAAGTGGATAGTTGAGAATATGGGAGCTCCAATCAACTCCAATGGAGATGATTTCGGAATCTCGTTTGTGGCTGGCGCGGAGCAGGGTGCTTTCTCCAGCAACCGTGGAGAGAATAAGGGTTACGACAAAATCTATACCTTCGTCGCACCTCCTATCAGATACATCATATCCGGTAAGGTGAAGAACACAGACGGAGACGCTTTGGGCGACGCGAATGTCAGAATCGTCGGAACTGACGGTACAAACGTGAAAATCAAAGCAAAAAATGATGGTTCATACTCGTTTGAGGTGAAACCTGGAGTGGAATACGTGATGCTTGGCAACTGTCGTGGCTACTTGAACGAGAAAAATGCTGTCAACACACTTGGACTTGAGGATTCAAAAACATTTGATGTCCCATTCACATTGGCGTCTGTATCAAAACCAGTCGGTCTTGACAACATCTTCTTTGAGTTTGGTAAAGCTACATTGACAGCAGAGTCGTCAAACGCTTTGGATAAGTTGGTGAAACTGCTAAAGGATAATCCTAATATCACGATTGAGATTGGTGCTCATACCGATAAGGTCGGTAGTGCGGAAGGAAACCTTGCTCTGTCTGGAGAACGTGCGCAGAGTGTAGTCAACTATCTGATCAAGGGAGGAATAGAAGCCCCACGTCTTACTGCAAAAGGATATGGAAAGACCAAGCCTGTTGTGGTGGATAAGAATTTAGCTAAACAGTATTCATTCTTGAAGGAGAATGATGAATTGAATGAAGATTTTATCGACGCACTTTCAAAAGAAAATCAGGAGATTGCCAACAAGATCAATCGTCGTACTGAGTTCCGTGTGTTGAAGACTACATATAATATGTATTAAGGAAGACAAGATGAGACAGTATTTAGATTTATTGCAGAAAGTGTTGGATGAGGGAGTCGTAAAAGGCGACCGTACAGGCACAGGCACAAGAAGTATATTCGGTCATCAGATGCGTTTTTCGATGAAAGACGGATTCCCATTGGTGACAACTAAGAAAGTGTACTTCAAAGGAGTGTTGCACGAGTTGTTATGGTTTTTGAAGGGCGATACCAACATCAAGTATCTTGTCGACAACAATGTGCATATATGGGATGAGTGGGCTGATCCTGATGGTGGTCTTGGCCATGTGTATGGATATCAGTGGAGAAGTTGGCCAGATTATAATGGCGGACATATCGACCAGATCAAGGAGGTTGTGGAGACGATCAAAAACAATCCTAACTCACGCAGAATCATTGTGTCAGCATGGAATGTTGCGGATATCGACAACATGAATCTTCCTCCATGCCACTGTTTCTTCCAGTTCTATGTGGCAGATGGAAAATTGAGTTTGCAGCTTTATCAGAGAAGCGCAGACCTATTCTTGGGAGTGCCGTTCAATATTGCGAGCTACTCGTTGCTTCTTCTCATGATGGCTCAGGTGACGGGATTGGAACCAGGCGATTTCGTCCATACATTCGGAGACACTCATATCTACAACAACCATATCGATCAGGTGAAATTGCAGTTGAGCAGAGAGCCGTTGCATCTTTCAAGAATCAGATTGAATCCTGATGTGAAGGATATCTTCGATTTCACAGCGGATGATATCGTGTTGGAGAATTACGAATGCCATCCGCCAATCAAAGGTGCGGTCAGCGTATAATCAAACGTAGACGGGAAAAATCGCGTCTGCGAGAAAAATAATTAAATGATAATGATATAGTAGTGATTTTTCACTACTTTTGAAGAAATATTTAAATCAAAACTTATGAGATTTTCAGTGAATAGCGACGAGTTGATGGCTCGTCTTACAGCAACAAGCCGTGTGATGGCTTCAAAGACGGCGTTACCAATTCTCGATAATTTCCTTTTTAATTTGACAGACAGTACATTAGAGTTGACTGCCTCAGACGGAGAGACTTCCATGGCGACAAGAATGGATGTCGAGAACGTTGATGGTTCAGGAATGATAGCCTTGCCTGCAAAACTTTTGTTGGATACATTTAAAGTGCTTCACGGCAGAACAGTCGACTTCGATATTGACATGAACACTTACGCTGTCAAGTTGAGTTCTGGTTCGTGGAAAGCAGAGTATAATGGTGTAGACGGAGATGCTTATCCAAAATTGACATCATTGGATGCTAGCAACACAAATACAGTGCGCATGCAGGCACAGACACTTTCGTTGGGAATCTCTCACACTATTTTCGCTGTCAGCACAGATACCCTTCGCCCAACAATGATGGGAATCTATCTTGACATTGATGCGGCTGATAGCAAGATCACATTCGTGGCTACAGATATGTTCCACCTTTCTCAGGTGAAATCTTCAATTGTTGAGGCTTCTGGCAATTGTTCAGTGATACTTCCTGCCAATGCTGCGAAACTTTTGAAGTCTATCCTTGGCAAGGAGGGTGAGGATGTCGTTGTGTCATGGGATTCAAAGAACATCTTGTTTGAGCTTAACGACTTCACATTGGTTTGCCGCCAGATCGAAGGAAACTTCCCTAACTATAAGAATGCGATCTCAATCCAGTGGAATAAAGAGTTGGTTATCGACCGTAACTCATTGATCTCTGCAGTTCGCCATATCGAGCCATTTGCAGAGCAGTCTAACAAGGGTGTTAAGTTTGACGTACGTGAGAATCAGATCACAGTGTCTGCCCAGAGTTTGGATTTCGGAACAGCTGCGACAGAGGTTGTCGTTTGCGCATATAGTGGCGAGCCATTCGAGATGACATTCAAGACAGAGTCTATCACAAACTTCTGCTCATACATGGAGACATCAGATGTTGTGATGAAGATTGAAAGTCCATATCGTGGAGTGGTGGTAGAGCCATTGTTCAATACTTCGGAGGATGGTGAGGAGCAGCAGAACTATGAGATGCTATGCTTGGTAATGCCAATGACAACTCTATAAATCCTTTAGTATGAAGCTTAAACTTACTAAACCACTGATATTCTTTGATTTAGAGTCTACCGGAATAGATGTGGCAAAAGATAGAATCATAGAAATTTCATATCTGAAGATCCATCCAAATGGAATGGAGGAGCAGAAGACAATCCGTATCAATCCGGAAATGCCGATCCCAGCAAAGTCTACTGCCATCCATCATATAAAAGACGAGGATGTGGCAGACTGTCCGAAGTTTAAGGATGTGGCACACCAGATAGCCAGTGATTTTTCAGGTTGTGATATAGCTGGATATAATTCGAATAAGTTTGATATTCCGATGTTGGTGGAGGAGATGTTGCGTTGCGATATCGATTTGAATGTCCGCAAACATTGTCTTGTGGATGTTCAGACAATCTTCCATAAGAAAGAGGCCCGTACACTTTCCGCAGCATACCGATTCTATTGTGATAAGGAGTTGGTCGGAGCCCATGGAGCCATGGCCGACACTAAAGCCACATATGAAGTGCTTCAGGCTCAACTAGACAGATATCCTGATCTTGAGAATGATATCAAGTGGCTGTCGAAATTCTCCACACAGAAGAGAGTCGTTGATTTTGAAGGACGATTCGTTTTCGATGATAAGGATGATGTCGTGGTCAATTTTGGAAAGCATAAAGGCAAAAAGCTCAAAGAAGTGTTCGTTACGGATCCCGGATATTACGGATGGATTCAACGAGGTGAGTTTAGCCTTGACACCAAACGTTGCGCGACACTTGTGAAATTGGGACAATTGTAATTTTATATAGGGCAGGGTTGATTCCTGCCCTTTATTATGTAAGGCAAATACTCAAAATGGCAAACCATATATTTCAGTTCAAACAGTTTACGATAGACCAGTCACTATGTGCGATGAAAGTTGGCACGGATGGCGTGACACTTGGAGCTGTGGCGGATGTGGAGAAAGCAAGACGAGTGCTCGACATCGGTTGTGGCACAGGATTGTTGTGCCTGATGACGGCACAGAGAAATGGGACGGCGGAAATTGTCGGGATTGACATAGATGAGGATGCCGTGCGTGGAGCGACGCAGAATTGTGAATCGTCGAAATGGGCTGGACGGATCTCTATAGTTGGGAAATCGTTGCAGGAATTTGTGGAGGCTGCACCGTCGTCATTCGACAAAATAATCACCAATCCACCGTATTTTGAGGATAGTCTGAAAGCACCAAAAGCCAGCCGCACGTTGGCGAGGCACACCGATAGCCTTCCATTCTCAGAGTTGGCATCATCCGCGTCGACGCTACTGAGCGATGACGGATCCCTTTCCATCATATTGCCGACGGATGCTCATGAAAAGTTTGAGAAGATTGCTGAGGAATATGGGTTATATTTAAGAAAAAAGACGTTGGTTTATCCTAAACCAGGAGCGGAAGTCAAAAGAGTGGTGGGAGAGTTTGTGAAAATTAAGAATGATGAATGCAAAATGCAAAATGTTGAGATTGAGACCCTTACTGTTGAGACAGATGTCCGCCACCAATATACGGATGATTATATAAGACTGACGAAAGAATTTTATTTGAAGATGTAGAAACCAGGGAGAATAAAAAGCGAACCGTAAGGCGAGCGGTTTAATGATTAGTGAGAGAAAAAGGAACATCTTGGATTTATTTCCCCTGTTTGGGAGAGATCATTGTAGCATTTCAACCAAGAAGTTGATCTGTTCTAAGTTTTGCGGACGACATTTATAATTCCAGCTCCGCTTTCGCCTTCTTTGTCAACTTGCTGTACACTAATTCGTAGGCGATATCAGTGAGATATTTAACCAGTTCAGTGGTGATTTCAGCATCGTCGAGATGAATCTGCATCCACAGACGTTTATGCCAATGCCATGCTTGTTCGATGGCGGAGTATTGGGTCACCATTTCATCAAACATTTCAGGATCACATTTCAGAACGAGTAGGTTGGGCTTCTCCAACGGAAGTCCTGCGAAAATTTTGCCACCGACTCTGAATGCCACATAGTCGTCGCCAAATGGCATATCCTCGGTGACATGAGGTTTACTTAAACAGTAGATACGAGCGTCTTCTATCGTCATAACATGATTTTTTTCTAATAACAAAGGTAAGCAAAATCTAAAAATTAGCGGGGATTTTATAAAAAAACGAATCTCTTAAAAAAGTATGTATATTAAATCGTAAATTTTATTTTGTTGATTTGTAATAAAATATGAACTTTTTTGAAATTATTTTGCAAAATTGGCATGCTGATTTATAAAATTGGCACAGTTTTTGTAGTATAAATAGTGTACGTCGTGATGACGGATTCATTTTGTAGTTTAGTCCTAATATTAAATCCTTTTGTGCTACATTAAATGTGTAGTAAAATAGAGATATTTGAGCAATCAGATATCTCTTTTTTTATTTTCTGTTGAAAGAATGCATGATTCCTAATGAAATGTGATATGTCAATAAATGTTTATTAGCATTTTTTTTAATTATTGTTAATAAATGCTATCGAAATATTGTTGAATTTAAAAAATTATAACTTACTTTGTAAATTGTTCAAGTGGCATGAGTCACGAACGAAAGGATAATATTATATTAAGATAGACTTATTTATCTATGTTTGCGAATAGTAAGAAAATAGTTATGTCTCTGATTGCAGCGGTAGGGTTCGCACTCCCGACGTTCGCTGTGCATGAGGAATTCATAGAAGGATACGAATTCTCGTCTTCTCAGGCAAGCTCTAAGATGCAAGAGCGTCCAATGTCGTTGTATAAAGATGGTAAGGTTGTGTTCTTTAAGGGAGACAGCGCTTATATGGCAAGAATAGGTGACACTTATGAATTGGTGGATATCGAGCCATGTCCAGAGTTGCAGGATCTAGGTATAGAAGGAACATTTGCATACGATCAGAAGCGTCGTACAATATATTTTGCAAAGACGGATGAGGTAGGAAATTCGGATTTGTATGAAGCGAAGTGGATGGGTGGATCGTATACAGAACCTGTGAAGCTTGAGATTCAGGGATTGAATAAGGTGCGTAAACCGATTAAGGGAAGTTCAACAGTTACAGCTGGATGGACATACCGATACAATAGAATATCAGGATTCTTCAATCCGACAATTGCGAAAGGAGGAGACAGAATATATTTCTCAGCTGATTTTCCAAAGAAGAGTTTTGGTGGTCGAGACATCTGGTATATAGACAGAGGAAAGGCGACTGACAATACAAGATGGAAGATGCCTGAGAATGCCAGTGACAGTATTATACCGATGAATTCAAACGCACGTGATGACTATGCGTGGTGTTACAATGATACATTGTTGTATTTCGCATCCAACCGTGGAGGTGGATATGGAGGTTTGGATATATATGTGTCTCATTTGAAGACTATCACTCGTGAGACAACTGATACGACTACAGGTCAGGTGAATAAACAGGAACTTGAAATTTGGGATACTCCAATACATTTGGATTCTGTATTTAATTCAAGTTCAAATGATTACAACTTGATTGGATCTCCTAAAATCTGTTTGTACATGTCAAACAGAACAGGCGGTAAGGGTAGTGATGATATCTATCGTCCTGCACCGTTTGTTGCCACTCGAGAGCCAGAGTTGATACCAGACTTCACAATTGATGAGCCTAAGGGCTTCCACTGGGTGCTAATGTTCTTCGACTTCAACGTGGCTACGATGAAACCAGAGTATGAGGCTCAGTTGGATGAGTTGGTAAGTGCGATGAATGAGTTCCCTGGAGCGATCTTTGAGGTATCTGGACATACCGACTCCCGTGGTTCTGATGCATACAACGTCAAGTTGTCACAGAAACGTGCCGATTATATCCGTGGAATGTTGATTAATCGTGGTTTGGATCCGAACAAGTTGAAGTCAGTTGGACGTGGATTCCACGATCCTGTGATTCCAAACGCACAGTCTGAGGCAGAGCACGAGCAGAACCGTCGTGCCGATATTAAGATTTTGAATGAATAAGAGAAGAGGAGGACAATATATTATGAAAACGAGATTTTTAGCAATTTGCGTAGTTTTGTTTAGCGCAATATCAGCTTTTGCACAAAGAGATTTGATGCTATCTCAGCAGTTCTTCTCTCGATTGAACTTCAACCCTGCGGCAACAGGAAACAGCGATGACATCGATTTCTTCTTGATTGGTCGTTCTCAGTGGTCTGATTTTGAGGATTCTCCGAAAGATGGAGTGTTCAATGTGAGCAACTATATCGAGTCTATCAGATCTGGTTTTGGTCTCTCTTTAAGTTATGACGACTTAGGTATAGCAAACCATACGTTTATATGCAAGCCAGCGTACGCTTATCATATTAATATGAACGAGAGTATGTTGCTTTCAATGGGTCTTTCTTTCGGTTTCCTTTACCATTCATGGGATCCGTCTGATCACAGACTTATTGATCCGCAAGAGTATGGATTGGAATCATTCCCTGCTGATCCAGAGAAAAAGTTCCGACCAGATATGGATTTTGGTATGGAGTTGGCAACACCAAAGTTGATGTTTGGTGCGTCTATTGTACATATCTTGAATAACGAAGAGAAGGTAACAACTTCAGTTCCTGGTCGTCAGTTCTATTTGTACACAAGAGCGACTTTATCACCATCGGATTTCTTGGCGATCTGTCCTGCATTCGTATTGATGCATAGAAATAAGGTGAGCAAGGTAGAACTTAATGTGCAGGCGTTCTTCAACAGATTGATCTGGGGTGGTATCACTTATCGTCCAGATGTTGGTTCAGGAGCTTGGTTCTCATCAAATGAGATGACATTCACAATCGGTATGGAGAGAAACCGTCTACGCTTTGGTTACGCTTTCAACCTTGGATTGGGTGATATTTCAATGTTGTCAAAACAATCTCATGAAGTCTTGGTTTCTTACAGAATTCCAAAGAAGAAAGCTAAGTATCAGAGATTCTTGGAGGATGAGGAATAAGATTTTTTTAGTAAGATATCATGTGGAGGGTCGAAAGATTCTCCACTTTTTTTTGTTTTCAGGTTACTGTTTTCTGGTTGTCAATTTATGGATTGACAAACGATTGATAATTTTGTTTGGTTTGTCGTTGCTGTAGGCAGACCACAACGAAAAACGAATAGTAATCAATGCGAGAAGATCTATTAAAGATCCAGCAGTGGCGAATGGTTGTTTGCCAAATTTTTTTATGATTCGCTTGTCTTATCGCCCGTATCTTCTGATTCTGAAAAGACAAACCACTAATATGACTGGAAATACGGATGCGGCAAGCAGACCGTTTTGTATATTCTCACTGGATTTTGTACAGATTCCCACAAGTGATGGCCCTAACGTTCCTCCCATGTCTCCTGCTAAAGCAAGCATTGCAAACATGGCAGTGCCACCCGTTGGAATGCGTTTCGATGTGATGCTGATGGAGCCTGGCCACATGATACCGACCGCCAATCCGTTGATCATGCAACCAATCAAACTAATATGTGGAATTGGGGATAGGGATGCTGTCAGGTAGGCAGCGAAACATAGAATACCAGCTCCGGTCATGTAGGAAGTAAGGTCGAGATTCTGACCTTTCTTGCCATACCAAAGTCGGCCAAGCCCCATGCAAAATGCAAATCCACATGGTCCTGCCAAGTCGCCAACAGCTTTGTCTACTCCTAATGACGCTTCCGCAAATGCCGATGCCCACTGTGCCATTGTGCATTCTGATGCTCCGGCAGCAACCATCAAAAGAAGGAATATCCAAAACATATGGTTTTTAAGAAGCTGACCCATGTTCATTCCGTTGGCATCCTCCACAATAGGCTCGATAGGACAAGTGGTAAAATTGATAATGTTGTAGAGAGGTATCAATGCCCATACACAGGCTAATATTTTCCAGTTGTCCACTCCAAAGAATGTGAAGAAAAGCGTCGAACCTAGAATTACGCCGACTGCTCCCCAACAGTAGAAGGAGTGGAGCAGACTCATTGTGCTTTCTTTGTTGGGGAAAGGACAAGCCTCTATTATCGGGCTGCACAACACTTCAATAAGTCCGCTTCCCACTGCGTATATGCAGACGCAGATGAGAATTCCTATCATTGGATTGCTGAATAGCGACGGTATAAAAGCCAATCCGACGAGTCCGATCGCCGCCGCAATTTCAGAGATGACGATGCTCCTGCGGTAGTCGATATTCTTGAATTTAGCACAAAGAAAGTCTGTGATTAGTTGGATGATGTAGAATACAGCTGGTATCAAAGCTAAATTTGCTAATGGAATTCCGTATTCACGATGAAATGCAGTGAAAAGAAGTGGGGTGAAATTGGCAACGATTGCCTGAGTGATAAAACCGAGATAGCAGGCAGTTTTAGTTTTGTTGTAGTTTTTTGCAATTCCGTTCATATTGTCTAAATCAAACCAATCATATATAACGACTGCAAAATTATCAAAAGATTAAAGCTTATTCAAAAATATAAAATGGAAAATCCACTTCCCCTATTCTCGATTTTTTTTGTATATTTGGAGGCAATTTTATGTAATATTTGTATTGTATGAGTAGAGAAGACGAAAACATAGATGACCTAGAATCGGTAAACGACGACGAGAATCTCGGACATTCCAGTTATGTTGTGACTGATATGAACAGCGAGGATGCACGCCTGCATCTTGGCGGTATGTATCAGCAATGGTTCTTGGATTATGCCTCGTATGTTATCACCGACCGTGCTATCCCATATATAGAAGATGGTTTCAAACCTGTGCAGCGACGTATCATGCATACGATGAAGACTATTCATGATGGCCGTTACAATAAGGTGGCTAACATTGTGGGTCAGGCTATGCAGTACCACCCTCACGGTGATGCGTCTATCTATGGAGCACTTGTCGAGTTGGGTCAGAAAGACCTTCTTATTGATGCTCAGGGAAACTGGGGTAATATACTTACAGGAGACGATGCTGCCGCTCCCCGTTATATCGAGGCCCGACTATCTAAATTCGCTTTGGATGTGGTGTTCTGCCCTCAGATCACGGATTGGAAAAAATCTTACGACGGAAGAAAGAATGAGCCAATCACTTTGCCTGTCAAATTCCCTCTACTCTTGGCTCAAGGTGCAACAGGTATCGCCGTTACGTTGAAGACGGAGATCATGCCGCACAATTTCAATGAGATATTGGATGCCGCAATCGCTTACTTGAAGGGAGAGGAATTCACTCTGTATCCCGACTTCCCGACTGGCGGTATGTGTGACGTCCAGAGATATAATGATGGTGAACGTGGCGGTGTGCTTCGTGTGAGAAGCCATATCAGCAAACTTGACAATAAGACTTTGGTGATCACCGACCTTCCATACGGAATGAAGACGGAAGAGTTGAAGGAGAAGATTATCGCTGCCAATGAGAAAGGAAAAATCAGCATCAAGAATATCGTAGATGAGACTTCTTCTGAGGTGAAGATTATTCTTCATTTGTCCGACAAAACAAGTTCGGATAAGATGATCGACGCTTTGTATGCGTTGAATATATGTGAAAAGAGAATCTCTCCATATTGCAGCGTCATCAAGGATAAAAAACCAATCTTCACAAACGTATCCGAATTGTTGAAATTCTCTGCCGACCATACCAAGGAGTTGCTTCGTAAGGAGTTGGAGTATGAGAAGGGAGAATTGCTGGAGAAACTTCATTTCTGTTCACTGGAAAAAATCTTTATCGAGAACCGTATCTATAAGGATAAGGATTTTGAAAACGCTAAGGATATGGATGCCGCTGTGGCTCACGTCGACAAACGTCTGAAACCATTTGTGGCAGATTTCGTGCGTGAGGTGACACGTGAGGATATCCTGAGACTGATGGAAATCAAGATGCGTAGAATCTTGAAGTTCAGTTCCGACGAAGCGGATAGAATCATTTTTGAGATCAAAGACCAGATTGCCAAGATCGATAAGAACCTAAAGAATCTTGTTGAATATACAATCAACTGGTTCGCAATGCTCAAGGAGAAATATGGAGCAGACCATCCTCGTAAGACGGAGATCCGAGTGTTCGACACTGTGGCTGCCGCTAAGGTTGTGGAGGCGAACGAGAAACTGTATGTCAACCGTGATGAAGGATTCGTAGGATTCGGATTGAAGAAAGGCGAGGCTGAATATGTCTGCCCTTGTTCGGAGATCGACGACGTGCTTGTCATCTTTAAGGATGGTAAATACAAGATCATCAAGGTGAAGCCGAAAGAGTATGTCGGCAAGAACATCCTTTATGTCAATGTGTTCAAGAAAAACGACAAACGTATGGTTTACAACGTCGTCTACAGAAATGGAAAACTTGGACCTACTTATATGAAACGTTTCTCTATCACTGGAGTTACCCGTGATAAGGATTATGATATCACCCAAGGTGAGGCAGGATCTAAGATCCTTTATTTCTCTGCAAACAAGAATGCGGAGGCTGAGGTGATCCATGTCAAACTGAAACCGAAATTGCGTCTGAAGGTGGCGGCTATGGACAGAAACTTTGCCGACATAGCGATCAAGGGACGCGCGTCGCTTGGAAAAATGTTGACGAAGAACGAGATCTTCTCAATCACTATGAAGACGCGAGGTTCCAGCACAATGGGTGGCCGAAACGTATGGTTTGATACTGATATCCTTCGTATCAACTACGATTCTCATGGTATTTATCTTGGAGAATTCATGTCGGAAGACAAAATCCTCGTTGTCACAAAGAGCGGAGAATACTATATGACTGGATTTGAAGACACATTGCATTTCCCTGAGGATGTGATGTTTGTTGAAAAATTGAATCCGGATAAAGTTTGGACGGTATGTTTGTATGACGCAAACGAGAAGTATGCATATATCAAACGATTTGTGTTTGATGTCACTGCTAAGCCTACATCGTTCATCGGAGACAACCCTAACAGTAAAATTCTGCTTATCACGTCCACCGTCTACCCTCATTTGAAGGTGATTTTTGGAGGAAATGATTCGCAACGCGCTCCAATGGAGATTGATTTCGGAGTGGATGAATTTATAGCAGTGAAGGGAGTCAAGGCTAAAGGTAAGAGAATTCATCCGTCTTGGACTGTCGGTGAGGTTGTCGAACTTGAGCCTACAAAAGTGCCAGACCCGGAGCCTGAGGAGGAAGATCCAGAAACTTCGACAGACGACACAGATGATAATGATGATAATTCAAATTTGCCGACTGATGAAAATGGTCAGTTGACATTGTTCTAAAGATAATGAAGATGAATAAACAAATAGAAATAAAAAGAATTTGTGCATTATTGATTGCGACAATGTTCTCATTTGTCGCTTATGCGCAGGATGAATATGACGACGGAAGTAGCGACAGCAGTGATAGCAGCGACTACAGTGATTATAGCGACTACAGCGAAGGCGGTGGTGGCGGAGGTGAGGAAGAGGTACCTGACCGTTATGGACGATTCGTCAATCTATATCCTGGATGTGAGGATAATGAGGCTTCTGAGATTTTCGATGCTCAGAAGAAGAAACCTGGTTTGATATTGCCTATCTTCCCCGGTGGAGGAGAGGTGGAATTCTCACGTTATGTGTTCCACCATCAGCAAGGAGTGGAAGTAGTCGACTCTGTTGCAGCTGGAAAAGGTCCGGACGGAGGCGATTTGCAGTATCTGCTTCGTGGCACTGTGCTTGTGAGAGTCACAATCGACCGTTGTGGAAAGGCTGTGAACCCAGAGATCATAAAGGGAGTGTGTGAGGAATACGATACAGAGGCGTTGGAGATCATGAGTGATCTGCCGATTTTCAAGCCAGGTGAAATTGATGGTATCCGTGTGAAGGTGGCATTGACTGTCCCTGTCTACTATAACCGTAAGCATCCGAAACCAAAGCGTCCTGAGGATGAGTACGAGTACTATGAGGATTATAGCGACTATTAATATACTCAGTGGAACGCAACAAACTATCCACTGCGATTGATAATATTCAGAAAAGTAGGGGCAGGTGTTAAAACCTGCCCATTTTAGATAATCATACCATCTGTTTTTATGGCAAAACTTAAAAGCGTCTTTTTCTGTCAAAACTGTGGCAATGAGTCGAGCAAATGGCTTGGCAGATGTCCTGCGTGCGGAGAGTGGAACACCTTCGTCGAAGAGGTGGTGAATAAAGCCCCCGCGTCTTCTTCTATAAAAAAGGGCGTATCGATAGTCTCAGCAAACGACGAGCGAACTCGTCCTGTGTTGATAGAAAATATAGAGGTGACGCAGGAGGTCCGTTTTGATACCAAGTGTGCCGAGTTCAACCGTGTGCTTGGCGGTGGACTTGTGCCTGGATCGATGGTGTTGATCGGAGGAGAGCCAGGAATCGGAAAGAGTACGCTGGTGCTTCAGGTGGTGCTGAATATAGAAGGAAAGAAGACATTGTATGTGTCGGGAGAGGAGAGCCTTAACCAGTTGAAGATGCGAGCTGAGCGACTTGGGTCGTATGCCAACAAACAGTGCTATTTTGTGAGCGACAACTCACTTGAAAGAATCTTCACACATATAAAGAATGTGCAGCCGGAACTGCTGATCATCGATTCCATACAGACGATAGAGACTGAGTTGGTGGAGAGTGCGGCCGGCAGTGTATCGCAGGTCAGAGAGTGTGCGGCGCAGATTTTGCGTTATGCCAAAGAGAGCAACACGCCTGTTTTGATGATCGGTCATATCACGAAAGACGGTACGATAGCCGGACCGAAGATCTTGGAGCATATTGTGGATACGGTTATACAGTTTGAGGGAGACCAACATTATATGTATCGTATCTTACGTGCGATAAAAAACAGATTCGGAAGCACATCCGAGATCGGTATTTTTGAGATGCAGCACAGTGGATTGAGAGAAGTGTCAAACCCATCCGAGATGCTCATGTCTCACAACAACCTTGGACTCAGCGGAACGGCGATCGGAGCGATGATAGAGGGAATCAGACCGTTGCTGATAGAGGTACAGGCATTGGTGAGCACAGCTGCATATGGCACACCGCAACGTTCAGCCACAGGATTTGACGCACGCCGATTGAATATGCTGCTTGCTGTGTTGGAGAAACGAGTAGGATTCAAATTATCGCAGAAAGATGTCTTTTTGAATATTGCCGGAGGATTGAAGGTCAGTGATCCGGCGTTGGATTTAGCTGTGATCAGCGCCATCCTTTCGTCGAATATGGATATAGCGATAGATCCGAGTGTCTGTTTGGCGGGAGAAATAGGATTGACGGGAGAGATACGTCCGATCAACAGGATAGAGCAAAGAATTTCGGAAGCGGAAAAGTTAGGATTCAAGAAGATAGTCATTCCGCGATTCAAGAACATGGATGTCAGCGGAAGACAAATACAGGTTCTTACAGCGGAAAAAGTGGAAGACGCATTCAAAATATTATTTGCTTAGGATATAGGAAGACGGGAGAGATCCCGTCTTTTTTTGACTATCCGTTTTTTTTAGTCGTAATATAGATGTAAAAATGTGAGTGTTTAGTATATTTGCAATTGTAGGATTAATAATAGTATTTATGAGTAAAAATGAAAAATTAGTAGAAAGATTTAAGCAACTTCCGAAAGATTTTACATTTGACGAGTTAGAGAAACTTTTATCAATCTATGGCTATGTCAAGTGTAATAAGGGCAAAACTTCTGGATCGAGAATTATGTTTGAACACAAAAGTCAAAATAATATTTGATTCATAAGCCACATCCTGGTAATGTAGTCAAAGGGTATGCTTTGAAAATAATCTATGACGCATTGGTCGTAGCTGGTTATATAAGTAAATAAAAAAAGTTTGGATTATGAACACAATGAGTTATAAAGGTTATATTGGAAGTGTCGCATTCAGTGAAGAAGATGATACTTTTTTTGGAAAAATAGAAGGTATCGGAAGTGTTGTGACTTACGAAGGGGAGAGTGTATCTGAACTTAAAGCTGCTTTTCATGAAGCTGTGGATGATTATCTCACTTTTTGTGAGGAAAGAAAAATAGAACCGCAAAAAAGTCATAATGTTTCTTTAAGTATAAGCCTTACGCCAAGTATTCACAACCAAGTGGCACTTTTGGCAAAAAAAGCAGGTATTTCGATAAATGCATTTATTCGAGAAGCGGTGGAAAGCAAAGTGGCTGCGATGTCGTAAACGAAACGAAAATAATTATTAGGAAGACGGGTGGAATCCCGTCTTTTTTTATGAATAATGAGTGTTTGTTAAAAGACTCAAATTATGAATTTTTGAACTGCCAAAATGTAAATGGCATTTAACCTATAACCTCTAAAGAGGTAGAAAAGGAATCCATCTAAATATTTTTCTACCGATGTTAAACGCCTGATGGTGTAATTAATGATGGACTTAATGCAAATTCCTTCAGTTGTATTGAACGAATTAACGTAAATACATTCAGTTATGTGTTCTCCGTAACCATAAAATATGTCGCATTCTTTTCTTGTTGAAAAGTTACATTCCAATTCTTTCCGTCAAAATTTGGGAAGTAGACAGAATTTGTGTAGATTTGCACGATTCAAAAAGAAGGTGGTATGACTATGGACTATGGACATAAGCAATTGGCTGTTGCGGACAACACATCCGCATGTCGTTTCACTTTTCCTTTTTAATTGCGTTGGTTTTTGATTCCGACGCATTTTTTTTGCATTTTAGAAAAAGAAACAATTTATTATACGGTTATGATAGAAGGAATCAAAAAGGTCATTCTGCTTGGATCCGGAGCTTTGAAGATCGGACAGGCAGGTGAGTTTGACTACTCAGGTTCGCAGGCATTGAAGGCAATGCGCGAGGAGGGTATCAGCACAGTGTTGATTAATCCAAACATCGCAACAATCCAGACTTCTGCTGGTGTTGCTGACAAAGTTTATTTCTTACCAATCACTCCATACTTCGTTGAGGAGGTTATCAAGAAGGAGAAACCAGACGGAATTTTGCTTGCTTTTGGTGGACAGACAGCACTTAACTGTGGTACTGAGTTGTACACAAACGGCATTTTTGAGAAATATGGTGTCAAGGTTCTAGGTACGTCCGTTGACGCTATCATGATCACTGAGGACCGTGATTTGTTTGTAAAGAAGTTGGATGAGATCAAGGCTCTTACTCCTAAGTCGGAGGCTGTTGAGTCGATGGAGGATGCTCTTCGTGTAGCTCACGAGATCGGATTCCCTGTGATGGTTCGTTCGGCTTACGCTCTTGGTGGTCTTGGTTCTGGTGTTTGCGAGAACGAGGCTGAATTCCGTGAACTTTGCGACAGTGCGTTGGCTCACTCAAAGCAGATCCTTGTTGAGGAGTCGTTGAAGGGTTGGAAGGAGATCGAGTTCGAGGTTATCCGTGATAAGAACGATCACTGCTTCACTGTTGTGCCTATGGAAAACTTCGATCCACTTGGCATCCACACTGGAGAGTCTATCGTCGTCGCTCCAATCATCTCTTTGTCTCAGGAGCAGATCACATTCCTTCAGGAGGTTGCAAAGAAGGTTGTTCGCCATATCGGAATCGTTGGTGAGTGTAATATCCAGTACGCTTTCAACGCACAGACAAACGACTACCGTATCATCGAGATCAACGCTCGTTTGAGCCGTTCTTCTGCTTTGGCATCTAAGGCTTCTGGTTATCCATTGGCATTCGTTGCCGCTAAGTTAGCTTTGGGTTACTCACTTGACCAGATCGGTGAGATGGGTACTCCTAACTCAGCTTACGTCGCACCGTCTGTCGACTATATGATTGTTAAGATTCCTCGTTGGGATTTGACTAAGTTCGCTGGTGTCGACCGTGAGATCGGATCTTCAATGAAGTCAGTCGGTGAAATCATGTCAATCGGTAAGTCTTTCGAGGAGATTATCCAGAAGGGTCTTCGTATGATCGGACAGGGTATGCACGGATTCGTTGGCAACAGAGACCTTGAGTTTGGCGACTTGGATAAGGAACTTTCTCATCCTACAGACTTGCGTATCTTCGCTATCGCCGCTGCTTTGGAGAAAGGTTACACAGTGGAGAGAATCGAGGAGTTGACAAAGATCGACATCTGGTTCTTGAACAAGTTGAAGAATATTGTTGACTACACTAAGGTAATCGCTAAGTATAAGACAATCGAGGATATCCCAGCAGATGTGATGCGTGAGGCTAAGCGTCTTGGATTCTCCGACTTCCAGATCGCTCGCTACTGCGAGAATCCTTCTGGCAACATGGAGAAGGAGATCCTACGTGTACGTGCATCTCGTAAGAAGAACAATATCGTTCCTGCGGTTAGAAGAATCAACACTGTCGCTTCTGAGCATCCAGAGTTGACTAACTATCTATATATGACTTACGGTGCTACTGAGCACTCTATCAATTATAATTACAAGAATGACAAGTCAATCGTTGTTCTTGGTTCCGGAGCTTACCGTATCGGTTCATCTGTAGAGTTCGACTGGTGTTCGGTAAATGCTGTACAGACTGCAAGAAAGTTGGGTTACAAGTCGATCATGATCAACTACAACCCAGAGACAGTCTCAACAGACTACGATATGTGCGACAGACTTTACTTTGATGAGTTGAGCTACGAGCGTGTATTGGATGTTTTGGATTTGGAGACTCCTAAGGGTGTGATTGTATCTGTGGGTGGACAGATCCCTAACAATTTGGCGATGAAGTTACACCGTCAGAATGTGCCTATCCTAGGAACATCACCAGTATCTATCGACCGTGCTGAAAACCGTCACAAGTTCTCTGCAATGCTTGACCAGCTAGGAATCGACCAGCCAAGATGGAAGGAGTTGACAAGCTTCGACGAGATTGACGCCTTCATTGATGAGGTCGGCTTCCCAGTGTTGATTCGTCCATCATACGTGCTTTCAGGTGCGGCAATGAACGTTTGCCACAACAAAGAGCAGATGCACACATTCTTGAAGGCTGCCGCAAAGGTATCTAAGGAGTATCCAGTAGTTGTGTCTGTGTTCATGCAGGAGGCAAAGGAGATCGAGTTCGACGCGGTTGCTAAGAACGGTAAGGTTATCGAGTATGCTATTTCTGAGCATGTTGAGTTTGCAGGAGTTCACTCAGGCGACGCTACACTTGTATTCCCAGCACAGAATATCTACTTGGAGACAGCCCGTAGAATCAAGAGAATCAGTAAGAAGATCGCTGAGGAGTTGAACATCAGCGGACCATTCAATATCCAGTTCCTTGCAAAGAACAATGATGTTAAGGTTATCGAGTGTAACTTGCGTGCATCACGTAGTTTCCCATTCGTATCGAAGGTATTGAAGAGAAACTTCATCGAGACTGCTACAAAGATTATGCTTGATGTTCCAGTTGAGACACCAGATTCTTCAACATTCGATATTGACTATGTTGGAGTTAAGGCATCACAGTTCTCTTTCGCACGTCTTCACAAGGCAGATCCAGTGCTTGGCGTAGACATGTCGTCGACAGGAGAGGTTGGATGTATCGGAGCTGATTTCGAAGAGGCATTGCTTACTTCAATGATATCAGTTGGTTATCCAATTCCACAGAAGGGAATCTTGGTTTCATCAGGAGATGTTCGTGGAAAGGTCGAGCTTCTTGACGCATGCAAGATGTTGGCTGCTAAGGGATACAAGATCTACGCAACAGATGGAACACAGAAGTTCTTGGGCGATCATGGTATCCAGGCTACAGCTGTTTGCTGGCCAGATGAGGAGTCGAACGGTAAGGAGAACATCGCTAAGTTGATGTCTAACCATCAGATTGATTTGGTTATCAACATACCAAAGGATCAGACAAAGCGTGAGCTTACAAATGGATACAAGATCCGTCGTTCTGCGATCGACCACAATATTCCATTGATGACAAACGCTCGTCTTGCAAGCGCATATATCCGTGCATTGTCGATAAAGAGTATGTCTGATATCAAGATTAAGACTTGGCAGGAGTATTAATAATGCTAAATGAGGAATGCAGAATGCTAAATTATAGGTATACAATGTCTACAAATAATTAGTTGAAAGCAGACCATTACGTAGGGGAGGGTATCAAATCCTCCTGACAATAAGAACAGAAATCCCGATTCGAAAGAGTCGGGATTTTTTATTGATTTTGGACTCCATTAGTAGATGTCCAACATGAGGATTGTTAAGGGCGGAACGCCCTAACCCATCCATCCACGCGAGTCCGAAGGACGAGCGTATTTATATAGAACCTTAGAAATCAAGAGCTTTTTTTATGTGAGGGTCCCGAGAGATTTTTCCATTATTTTATTTATGTAACATTGTATTGTAGATTTTTATATTATCTTTGCAATGGTATCTATGATACTGTGAAATATTTTATACGAGCGTTTACTCGCTTTGCTAAGGATTAACAAATCGGCAAAATTTGAAATTCCCCTGAAGCATGGTAATGAGTAGATGTCTGGGCATAGAATAGATCTGTACCTCCGTGTGCCTATGTAATAGGTGCATGGTTGGTATAGTTATGATATTCGAGCACAGGAATCTGTCATTGTGTGTAGGGGAGAGGGCTTTGCCGAGCCTGTTAATTCACACGCAGTGGAGTACGGTTCCTGCGCTCGTTTTTTGTTTTATAATTTACCTTGGGGAATTGGGTGGGTATAATATTAGGGCTTATGAGGAAAGATCTATTAATTTTGATTCTGTCTTTGTTTAGTGTGACATTATTCGCACAAAAAGAAGTTGTGATTCCAAAGGGGACGGATGTGTTTGTCAGAACAACTGATTCAATTTCTTCAACTTCTAAGATAAAAAAGATCACGGGCTACATTGCAAATGATGTGGTAGTTGATGGCAACACTGTAATAAAGGCTGAGACGCCTGTAGTTATTGATGTTAATTGCCGCAAAAGACACGGCATTGGAAAACCAGGAAAAGTAAAGCTAGAAGGTGTACATACACAAACCGTAGATGGCAAAATATTGGCAGTTAAGGGTTCTGCTGTAGAAAAAGGAAATTCGTCAAGAGGCAAAAGTATAGGTTTGACAGTCGGAATGATGTTTTTGATGCCTCCATTCAACTTTTTATTTTTGTTAATCAAGGGTGATAACTGTGTTGTTAAGCCTATGGTTATCCCTATGAAGACTAAAGAAGATTTTACAGTAACATTGAATTGATTTAAAATTTAATAATATGAAGAAATTTATTTATTTAGCGTTGTCTCTCGTCTCGCTTTTGTCATTCGCATCGTGTGGCGATGAAGATGAGAAGGAAGAGAGCAAGGTAGATATTCCAGAAGAAGTTTCGTCTGAGGATTATGCAACTTTGTCTGATTTAGGCCTTAATTACCCATTTGAAGGTGAGGTCCTTGTCGATCTTGGATTGAGTGTTAAGTGGACATCTAAAAATGTTGGTGCTCTAAATTTCTATGACAATGGTTATTATTTTGCATGGGGTGAGACTAAGCCTAAAGATGATTATTCTTCTTCTACTTCGATAACTATAAACAAGTCAACAACTGAATTGATCGATGAAGGTATCATTGACAATAATGGAAATCTAACGTTTGCATATGATGCAGCTACAGTAAAAAATGTGCTGTATCGAACGCCAACTGCAACAGAATTTCGAGAGTTAGCAGAAAATTGTGATTTTTATAAGATGATTATTATCAGTGGAACTGGAGTAAAAGTTAATGGTAATTATGTGAAAAGTAAGATAAATGGCAATGCTATTTTTCTTCCTTCAGCTGGATATCGCATGGGAACATATAGCATAGATGGTTGTTGTGACTATACGATTTCTACGGTAAATCAGAATTTTGTCAAAACATTTGACCGTTCATATGAGTATATTGTCAATCGATTTTCAATAATTTCCTATGAACAATTCCACCTATCGCATGCAAGTATAGATGAAGGACAATTTCGATACTTTGGATTTCCTATTCGTGCTGTAGAAAATAAATGATATCAACGTGATATCACAAGCACAAAGGCGACTTCGGTCGCCTTTTTTGTATTTGAGATTGTGAAGTTGGCTTTTTTTGTTCATTATACTGAATAAAATCAGACGATTTTGTGTTCTATACTGAAAAAATCCCGTCTCCTGAAAAAGAGGCGGGATTTTGTTTATGATTTGTAAAGACGGGAGTTTGCACCGTCTTCACTGATTGATTATTTCTTTATGAATGGATATGCTTTTCCTTCAATAACCACGTAGTAGATTCCATCATTCAAAGAAGATGCGTTGATCTCACCGTCGACTGATAATACTCCTTCTATCACACGGCTTCCGATAGCATCAATCACACTGAACGATGCACCTGCTTCCACTCCAGTCACTATAACGTTATTGCCGTTTGAATAAACAGAGATATTGTCTCCTGCGATAAGTTCCACTGCGGTTGGCTCTTTAATAGTGAATCGATATTGTGCAATACAACCATTAGCATCTTTTACGGACACTACATAATCCCTTGCATCCAGATTATGGTATTCGTCTTTTTCTCCATATGGACCTCTGTCTAATGCGTATAGATATGGTGCATAATCGTAGCTCTCCAACACAACCATCACATCTCTTGGACCGATGCTGTCCACAGATGCGATTACTGGACGAGGATTAACTTTGATTTCTATGGATGCAGAAGTTGTGCATATGCCATCATTTGCCTTAAAACTAATGTTTGTTGTTTCTTTTGGCTCGAAATCCAAAATGGCATTATTACTTAAAATATCACCGCTTTCTTCAGACTTCCATTCGTAGTCTTTTATTTCAGATTCAGATAAGTCAATAGTAACACGATCTCCTTCACAAATTTCGATCTTATCAAGATCTATCATGGAAGGTGCAGACACTATGACATAGGCAGTGTCGTGTACAATTTGTTCGAACTCACTTTCTCCTTCACGATATGAAAATCTTGTGATGTATTTGACAAATCCAGGCACATTTTGTTGTCTTTTTAGAATGAATCCTTTGTCGCTTTTTTGAAGTTCTGAAGTGACATCAGTGATTTCTTTATCATTAAATTCTAATACCGTAAGATTTAATTTTGATGGATATAGTATATTTCCAGTTCCTGTTGTGTCGATAGTGAGTACAGTACTGTCTTCTTCACAAACGTTAGTAGCGGCGATAGAAGAGTTAAGCTTCAATACTCCATCCACAGGTTCTTCCTCCACTTCACCATACTGATAAACTCTTACGTAGTCGACAAGCATTCGTTGAGGAAAGATTCCATTGTCGATGCCCTGTTCTCCTCCCCAACTGCCACCCACGGCGATATTTAGAAGAAGGTGGAATCGTTTGTCGTATGGCCACTCTTTGTATGATCTGTGTTCGTTTTTGAACTGGAATACCAGATTCCCATCCAGGAAGAAACTCACTTGTTCTGCGTCCCATTCCATGCTGTAGACATGCCAGTTCTTGCTTGGATCTGTTGTGCTGACTGTGTTACCCTTGTTCGTGCCATTCTTGTGGTTGTAGGCCTCTGTGTGGATGTTGCAGTGGATTTTATTAGGGTCGAAGCCTACATTCTCCATGATGTCCAGCTCACCAGAGTTGGGCCATCCACCATAAGTGTCGTCTGTGGAAAGCATCCAGATGGCTGGCCACATACCTTTGCCAGTCGGCAACAATGCTTTGACTTCAACTTTTCCGTAAAGCCAATCACCTTTGCCTTTTGTGATCAGACGTGCTGATGTGTACTCTTTTGTTTGGCCGTCGCCATACCATCTATACGACTCTTTACGAGCCTCAATGATAAGGTTGCCATCTTCCACCCAAGCGTTTTTGTTGTCGGCAGGAGTGTAGTTCTGGGCCTCATTGTTTCCCCAGTCCCAGTTATTTCCTTCTGTATCAAACGACCATTTTGAATTATCTGGTGCACCAGAATAGTCGAACTCATCGTTCCAGACGAGTTTCCAGTCTTGCTTTCCATATAGGAATGAACAGCATAGTGTTGTGCAAACGGTTAGGAGTAATTTTTTTATCATACCAAGATACTTTATAAAAAGGGTTTATTAACTTATTTTTTGCTCTACAAATGTACAATTATAATTGAACAAAATGTAAAGCATGTCGAGTTACGAACGCTTTTGTCTTTTTTTATTAATATTATTAACCGATTTTGTTAATTGAGCTAAGACAAAAATCCTATTTCTTGGATTTTTCGTGCAGAAAAAATGGCTACTATGATGTGAGTTTGAAAAAAATTAGAGGAATTGTTGTGATTTTGTCTGTATGTGAGCTCTGTGTTGAGGATGAAGTTTTGAAAATTAAACTCTATTCTAATTTGAGTTTTCTATCCTTTTTGATAATTTTGTTGCATTAATAACTTTGAATTCATAATATGGGAGTCAAAAGAAACAAAATATATGCAGCAATGATTGGCTTGTTGGCAGCTGTGGCGCCAACGTCGGTTATGGCTAATAAAAATGCTGAAGTATCTCGAAACCTGGAAATCTATTCTACTTTGTTGCGTGAGCTGGATATGTTCTATGTTGACACGTTTTCTGTTGAGAAGACGGTGGAGACGGGAATCAACGCGATGCTCAACAAGATTGACCCATACACTATGTATATCCCTGAGCGTGAGATGGACGACCTTAAGTTTATGACTACAGGTACGTATGCCGGCGTCGGTTCGGTGATCTCGCAGCGAGACAGTCTTGTGATGATCCAGGAGGTATACGAAAATTCTCCATCTCATAAATATGGATTAAAGGCTGGCGACGTGCTTCTTAGCGTCGACGGGGAAAAAGTGATAGGTAGTACCACATCAGACGTCAGCAAGAAGTTGCGTGGTGTGGCTGGAACTTCGGTCAAGGTGGTTGTCAAGCGTGGAGATAAGGAGGTGACTCTTAATATTGTGCGTGACAATATCACTATATCATCTTTGAACTTGGCTAAAAACATCGGTGACAATATTGGCTACATCCATTTGACTGGTTTCACAACTGGCACTGCTGATTTGTTCAAGACAGAGTTGAAGAAACTTAAACAGTCGGGCATCCAAGGTTTGATCATCGACCTTCGTTCCAACCCTGGAGGAATCCTTTCAGAGGCAGTCGACATCGTCGGATGTTTTGTGGAGAAGGGTACAAAGGTGGTTTACACCAAGAGTAAGATTAAGGAGTGGGATGAGACATTCTCAACAACTAAGGATCCTGTCGACTTGGATATGCCAATCGTAGTGATGGTGAACGGGGAGAGTGCTTCCGCCGCTGAGATCGTATCCGGAGCATTGCAGGATTTGGACAGAGCTGTCATCTTGGGTGAGCGTACTTACGGTAAAGGTCTTGTGCAGACAAGCCGCAGTTTGCCATTTGGAGGCAGCCTTAAATTGACAATCTCTAAATACCATATCCCATCAGGACGTTGTATACAGGCTATCGACTATGCCCGTACACGTGAGAACGGAAAGAAATTTGTGATTCCAGATAGTTTGACTCATGAGTTCAAAACTAAGAATGGCAGAATCGTGAAGGATGGTTGTGGTGTGATGCCGGACACTGTATATACAGGAGACAGCGTTCCTGCTCAGATTGTTTATCAGCTTTACGCGAAGAATATCATTTTTGATTATTGTACAAAGTGGGCTGCTGAGCATCTTACAATTCCGTCGGTGTCGGAGTTCAAATTTACTGATTGGCAGGATTTTAAGAATTTTGTTGTAAGCAAGGATTTCAGCTACAAGACAGATAAAGAGAAACTTTTTGACGCTCTTGTGGAGAAAGCAAAGAAAGACAGCACATATGAGGCTGCAAAACAGCAGTATGATGCATTGCAGATGGCTCTGTTCCGTTGTCAGGATGAAGAGTTGGATAAGAACAAGGATGAGATTATCCAGTTGATTTCTACTGACTTGGCTCAACGTTATTATTTCCAGAAGGGAGCTTCTGAGGAAAGTCTGAAATACGACAAGGAGACGAAGAGAGCTTCTGATATTTTGCGCAACAAGAACGTTTACAACGCTATTTTGTCGACATCTAAAAAAAGTGACAAATGAGAGCAATGATATTTGCTGCCGGACTTGGCACACGTCTTCGCCCACTTACGGACAATCGTCCTAAGGCATTGGTTGAACTGAATGGCAAACCGTTGCTTTTCCATTGCATCGAGAACTTGAAGCGTTTTGGTGTGACGGAATTTATGGTTAATGTTCACCATTTTGGCGACCAGATTATCGACTATCTGAAGTCGAATGATTTTGGTGTGGACGTGAAAATATCCGACGAACGTGATTTTCTGCTTGATACAGGTGGCGGATTGAAACGTGCGTTTGAGACATTCGGTGGTGATGAGCCGCTCATTGTCCATAACGTGGATATTTTTTCTAATGCGGATATCAAAGCATTGTACGAAACTCATTTGGCAAATGAAGCCGAGGCTACACTTCTTTGTTCGCACCGTGATTCTTCACGTCAGTTGATCTCTTCTGAGGATGGCAGACTGCGAGCATGGAAAAATCTTAAAACAGACGAAACAAAAGGCGACGTGACTGTGTTTGAAGAACCAAACAATCAGTTGGCGTTCGCTGGAATACATATTATAAACCCATCTCTTTTGCGAAAGATGTCTGATTTTCCGGATAAATTCTCAATCATTGATTTTTATCTGGATATGGCACCGTCTCACAATATCCAACTTCATGAATCTGCCGATTTGCAGCTTATCGATGTTGGTAAGGTTGACGCGTTGGCAAAAGCGAGTGAGTTTATAGATAAACACATTAATCAATAAACAGACTGAATATGGGACAAAAACACATTGACAAATTAGATGAGAAGATTCTGAAACTGATTTCAGACAATGCACGAATGCCATTCTTGGAGGTGGCAAGAGAATGTAATGTCTCAGGAGCTGCAATTCACCAGCGTATACAGAAGTTGCAGAAAATCGGTGTGATCAAAGGTTCTGAGTTTGTGCTCGACCCATCAAAAATTGGTTACAACACATGCGCGTACATGGGTATTTTCTTGCGCGACGCGAATGATTTCCAGGATGTTGTGGACGCATTGTATAAAATTCCAGAGGTGGTGGAATGCCATTACACAACTGGAGAATATGCGATGTTCATCAAGATTTACGCAAAGAGCAACCGTGATTTCTTGCGCTTGATCCATGAGAGACTGCAGGCTATCAAAGGCATCTCAAGTACAGAGACAATCATTTCTCTAAACGAAGCGTTCAAACGTCAGGCTCCTATCATCGATATCGAAATCACAGATGATGATTATGATGGAGACGATGACATTGCTGATGATGTGGTGGATTGATCTTCTTCCAAAATTATAAATCGGGGTTGTTATAATACACCCCATAATATATAGTGGAAAGGATATTTTTATCGATATATTACTTTTTTGAGCAACGGCGTTCACTTTTGTGGATGTCGCTTGTTGTGTTGATTGCTCTGCTTGGTTTTTCCGCATCACGTCTGAATGTTGAGCAGGATATAATGAAGATTCTGCCCGACAATGGAAACAATGCAGTCCAGAAACTTGTGTTTGAAAAACTCAAGGTGAAGGATAATGTTGTGGTGATGGTGAGCTCGGAAGACGGGGATATCGCCTCTGTCCATAAATGTGCGTTGACTTTGGAAAAGGAACTGAACGACGCTCTTGTGCCTGATCTTGCAAAAAGTGTAGACTTTACTGTGGATCCGGATGCTGGACAATCAACATCTGATATAATCTATAACAATCTTCCGATCTTTATCGACAATTCCGTCTACTCGACATTTGATTCTATCTTTTCTGCGGATGCCATTGATAGAAAGATGGCTGCAAACTATGGGGCGTTGCACGGATTGTTTGGTATTTTTGCCGCAGACTACATCTATAAAGATCCGTTCGGACTTGCTGGCCCTGCGTTGAAAAGCCTTGCCAACACCCAGGTCTCATCTAAATATTCCATAATCGACGGTGGTGTATACCTTTCCACTGATTCCACCGCTATGATCACAATAACTCCAACTTTCCCAGCTGGAGATGTCAACTCGTCTCAGAAACTTACCGAGGCGGTGGAGAAAGTGTTGGCTAAACATAATGAGGCAAAGATCGACTGTTTTGGTGGGCCAGTGATGGGAGTTTACAATTCTCGTTGCATCCAGAAGGATATGCGTCTGACGCTTATTGTCGGAATCTTAGCTATATGCACAATCATCTTCTTTTCTTTCCGTGACCGAAAGAGTGTCTTTCTGATATTGTTGCCAAGCTCATTCGGATTCCTTTTCGCATTGGCTGTGATGGCTTTGTATAAAGGGACTATCTCTCTGATCGCCATGGGAGCGAGCAGTGCCATCATGGGAGTGGTGATGAGTTATGCGATCCATGTGGTGACGCATAAGGAGCATTGTAAAGATGCCCCACAATTGATAAAGGAATTGTCATCTCCGCTGACAGTCGGCAGTTTCACAACTATCGGAGCTTTTTTCAGCCTTACATTCACGTCGTCTTCATTATTGATTGATTTTGGACTCCTTGCGTCTAACATGATAATCGGAGCCATGATTTTCTGTCTCATCTATCTTCCTCATATTATGAGTTATGGAGAGACGGGGGAGAAACGCAGACTATTGAGATGGATAGAGAAAATCAATGCCTACAAGATTGAGAATGTGTCGTTCCTGGTGGTGGTGATACTATTGCTTTCCGGTTATGGATTCTATCACTACAATGATGTGGAGTTTGATGCCAACATGAACCATCTCTGCTATTATCCCGACGGCACGCTTGATGTAGAGAAACGTTTGCAGCGTTCAACATGTGAGGATGGTGAGGTGTCGATATATTTTGTGTCAGCTGGAGAAACAGACGATGAGTCCCTCGTCGCCTATCATAAGATGAATCATACACTAGACTCTTTGCTTGGCACGGGTGATATAGTGCGTCATTCCCATCTAGACAAATTGCTGGTGTCTGGCGGAGAACAGCAGGAGAAAATTGAGAAATGGAATTCTTTCTGGACAGCAGAACGGAAGCAGACAGTGACTCAGCAATTAAAGAAGTCGGCGGAGAAATATGGATTTCAACCGTCTGCTTTTGATCCATTTGTCAAAACAATAAATGCGGAGTATAAAGCAGACAGAGTGGAGTCGGCATTTGAGAAAGTTCCACAGTCGCCTTTAAGCAAACATATCGACAGTTGGTTCTGTTCGGAAGACGGAATGAAAATGGCAATCTCAAACGTCGTGATGAAAGCGGAAGCCAAACAGAAGGTCTATGATTCGTTTGTAGGCAGCAGGAATGTTGTGATTCTCGACAAACCTCATTTTGTTCAGGGGTATATGCGAAGCGTACAGGATGATTTCAATTTTGTGCTGGGAGTTTCGTCGTTGATTGTGTTCCTTGGACTGCTCCTTAATTATGGACGATTGGAAACAGCATTGTTAAGTTTCATGCCAATGGCATTGGCTTGGCTGATCATCCTTGGAGTGATGTATTTCTTTGGATTGTCGTTCAATATTGTGAGTGTCATAATCTCAACATTCATATTCGGTATCGGAGATGATTTCAGCATTTTCATCACAGATGGACTTGTGGATGAATACAGTAGGGGAAGGCATACATTGTTGTCGCACAAGATAGCGATCTTTTTCTCGTCTGTCGTATCCATACTCGGCATGGGTGTTCTGGTGTTTGCCGATCATCCTTCGTTGCTTACTGTAGCATATACGTCATTGATAGGAATGTTTGCGACGGTGCTGATCGCGTATGTGTTGCAGCCATTGATATTCAGGTTGTTTGTCACACGTCGCACGGAGAAAGGATTGTCGCCAATCACAATCAACAGCCTGTTTTGGACAATACTTCTGATAGGCAGTTTCGGTATAGCGGGCATTTTGCTCTCATTGATTGCGATGCTGTCTTACTGTTTGCCGCTGAAAAAAATATGGCGGTACAACTTGCTTCATTATCTGATTTGCTATTTCTGCAGATGTTTGCTGTGGATAGCCACTCCGCGTCTGACCAGAAAAGATGCGGATAATACGCACGAGGATTTTTCAAAGCCAGCGATGATAATTGCCAACCATCAGTCGGTGCTCGACATTGTGCGAGTGATGGCACTTACACCAAAAGTGGTGATTATGGCAAAGAAGACCAACTGGAATTCACCTGTCTATGGAATACTTCTTCATCTGTCTGGATTTTTTTGTAGCGACGATGCCACCGAAGACTACATACCACAGCTAAAATCGTTGGTTGCCAACGGTTATAGCATCAGTGTCTTTCCGGAAGGAGAGAGAAGTGTCGATGGAAAAATTGCGAAATTCCATCCTGGAGCATTCTTTTTGGCAAGTGAACTTGGCATCGATATTCTTCCTGTCGTGTTTGCCGGCCATCATTATGGCATCCGCAAAGGAGACATTATATATGTAGGCAGGACGAATATTGCAATGAAGATTTGTGAAAGGAGAGCGTGCGCACCGTCCGACCGTGCCAAACGATTGTTCAAGGAAGACGCTGCGGAATATGAAACTTTGATAAAGAGTGAGTATGATGCACTCTGCCGTGAGATAGACACTCCTAAGAATCCATATTTCCGTCATCTGCTGGAGCAAAACTTTATTCTGAAAGGACCCGTGCTTGAATACTACACCAAAGCCAAAATCAGAATAGAAGAAGACTATAAGAAGTATTGGAGACAGATTCCAAACAATGCCGTCGTCTCAGATTTGGGATGTGGCTACGGATATTTGTCGTTCATGCTGAGCCATACGATGCCAGAAGCCGAGATTCATTCGTACGACTATGATGAGGATAAGATAGAAATAGCTCAGCATTGTTATTCAGTGGCTGACAACCAGACATATAGCGTGGCTGACATTGTGAATTCGGATTTTGTAGAGAGCGATGTGTTCATCCTCAACGACGTGTTGCATTATATGAAAGCAGGCGAACGAAACAGCGTCCTATGCAAATGTTTGGAGAAATTGAAAGATGGGGGAAAAATCATTGTGCGAGATGCGGACAAGAGTCAGAAGAAGACGCATAAAATAACCAAGTTGACGGAATGGTTCTCCACTTCATCCATCATCCATTTCAACAAAGTCGCCCGCAAGATAGACTTTTTTGATGCAGAAGAGATGAAAACTTTTGCTGAAAAACACGGGTTAGAAATCGAGATCACAGACAATGATGAGACGACATCGAATAAGATATTCGTGTTGAAACGAAAAAATAAGACTTATTAAGTGAATATAAACTAAAAACTATAGATTATGGCACAAGACGAAATCGGATACGACGATAAGGAAGCTGTGGAATTCATCCTTGCCAACTTGGATGAAGAGTATGCCGACACAACAGCTGAAGAGGTAGAGTATATCCTTGATATCCTTTACGATTACTACGAGGCCCAGGGATTCTTCGATGAGGATTCAGATGATGAGGTGGATATCGACGAAGATGAGATTCTCCAGTATGTAGTGGATCAGGTGGAGAAAGACAAGAAGGCAGGAGAAAAGTTGGCTCAGAAATTTGATGAAGACCGTATCGCAGAAGTTCTAGAAGGAGAGTATGGATATTGCGACAAAACAGGTGTCTTCACAGATAATGAGGACGAGGAATAATTAAGAATTCTAAATTCTAAATTCGAAATGCAAAATTATGGAGATGCACGTCCGTGCGTCTCCATTGTTTATGTTGTGTGTCTATATATTTTTTATCTGTTTTTGTGTTTCTATTATTATTAATGAGCGTCTTTAATTTTTGTCCATTCTTCGATTTCGCGAAAGACAACCATCAACCCTCAACCATCAATCATCAAACTTGTATATATATGCCCTTTTCTAGTGTGAAAATGAATCATAAAATAGAGAAAAACACTGCAATTTGCCATTGTAATATTTGCATGGCTTACATTATGAAAAAAATATGGCAAAAAAATGTAAAAAAAATGTGTTTTTGGTGCATGTTATTAAAAATAAGTGTAATTTTGTAAGCGAATTCAAAGCACGAATTTGTTTAATTCATATTATATACAAGAGAAATGAAAAAAGTTGTTCTATTCTTTGTTGCTGGTGCTGCTCTTTGTCTAGCATCTTGCTGTGGTTCTAAGTGTGACAAGGCTGCTTGTGAGGCTGCTGCTGCTGATTCTGCTGCTATCGCAGATTCAATCGCTAAGGCTGATTCAGCTGCTGCTGCTGTAGCTGCTGCTGCTGATTCTGTAGTTGCTGCTGCTAAGGCTGCTGGTGACACAGTTGCTAACGCTGTAGAGGCTGTTGCTGAGGCTGCTGCTGAGGCTGCAAAGTAATAACTTTACGCAGAAAACATAAGGCTCCATCCTTTTGGGTGGAGCCTTTTTTCTTCCTAAAAATTCTTAAATATTGGAAAATAATTAATGCGTGGTGGGGTGCAATGCGTAAAATATGTGTAAATTCGCACTTGGATTTGATAATAGATATTAGCTGATGAGAAAAGAAAGAAGAACATTAGTTGCGGTTTTGATGTCTTTGATGTCAATTTTTTATGTGAACGCACAGCAATCAGGATTGTCTCCTGACCTTCAGAAAATAATTTGGGCTTCTCATTTCGTGATCAACAATTATGTGGATACAGTCAACGAGAAAGAGTTTGCTGATGAGGCAATCGCTGCCATGTTGCAATCGCTAGATCCTCACTCTTCTTATATTCCAAAGGAAGAAGTTGAAAAAGCTAATGAAGGTTTACGTGGTGATTTTGACGGAATCGGTGTCACATTCCAGATGTTGGAAGACACAATGGTGGTGATGCAGACAATCAGTGGCGCTCCAGCTGAGAAAGTTGGAATCATGGCCGGCGACAAAATTATATCAGTAGACGGTGAGAATATCGTCAAAATGAGTACGAATGAGATACAGAAGCGTGTCCGTGGACCACGTGGCACAGATGTTAATATCACTGTTGTGAGAGGTGGAGAGACAGCTCCTTTGATGTTCACAATCACCAGAGATAAAATTCCTTTGTATAGTGTCGATGCGTCTTATATGATAGATAAGGAGGTCGGTTATATCAAGATCAACCGTTACGCGCGCACCACTATGGACGAGTATGTTGAGGCATTCAACAAACTTTCTAAGCAGGGAATGAAATATATGATCATCGACCTTCAGGGTAACGGTGGCGGATTCTTGAATACAGCCAAAGATCTTGTATCAATGTTTGTGCCAGAGAATTCGATGGTTGTTTACACAGAGGGTGTGCATCAGCCAAGACAGGAATATCGTTCGTCTGATAGATATTTTGATGGCGACGGTGCGATGATGGAGCCTTCGAAGAGAAAAGAGGGACAGTTCCGTGAGAATGTGACAACACTTACTGAGCATAAAAACAGACTTGTGGTTTTGGTGGACGAGAATTCAGCATCGGCATCCGAGATTACAGCTGGAGCATTGCAGGATCTTGACCGAGCAGTCATTGTAGGTCGCCGTACATTTGGAAAGGGATTGGTGCAGAAACCATTCAAGTTCGCAGATGGAAGTGAGATGCGTCTTACAATCGCCAAATACTATACTCCGGCAGGAAGATGTGTGCAGAAACCATATGAGAAGAATGGCAAGAAAGATTATGCCAAGGATTTGAGCGACAGATGGGCACGTGGTGAGTATATGCATGAGGACAGTATATCATTCCCAGATTCGTTGAAGTACACTACTTTATATAGAGAGCGTACAATCTATGGAGGTGGAGGTATCATGCCGGATGTGTTTGTTCCGCTCGACACTACTTATAACACAGCCTACTACAGAAAGGTGATCGGTAAGGGAGTACTCAACAAATATTGCTTGAAATATGTGGAGCGTAACCGTGAGAAGTTGAATGGCAAGTATGACTACGAGCAGGAAGGTTCGTTTGCAGAATTCAATAAGACATTCGTTATTACGGATGATATGTTGGAAGATTTGTTGAAGCAGGCGGATGAAGCTAAGATCGAGCGTGATGAGGAGCAGATCAAACGTTCGCGTGAACATATGAAGATCAACATGAAGGCTTTGATTGCAAGCGATCTTTGGGGCCGTGGCACATACTACGAGATCATGAACACCCAAAGTGATGTTGTGAAAAAGGCTTTGGAGATAATCAAGGATCCAAACCTTTATAAAGAATCGTTTGTGGACCGAAAGAGTAAGGTTAAGGAAGACGGAAAGAAAGACAAGAAAAAGAAATAAACTGTAGAGGTTTAGAGAGTAGTGGTTAGAGTTTATAGTTTTTAAGGTTAGAGAAGACGGAGCTGCGAACAGTTCCGTCTTCTTTTTTATGTTTTTTATAAACGAAGTCAATCTTCACAAAACATTTTGTAGAGAGTGCGTTTTAGTTGTTTGGCTTCATCATCAGATAAGGTTCCTATTTTTTCTATATTATTTCCAAAGCGTTTAATCGAAACAGTTCTGATTTGCTCGCACATTAGTTCTCCCTCTCTGCCTTCTACTGTACATTTAACTCTGAATGCAAAATTTCTTACTTTTGATGTTATTGGAACAATTATATATGTACTTAGATTTTCATTAAGCACATCAGGGGATATAATGGCACAAGGTCTTCTTTTTGCTTCTTCTGAACCAACCGCAGGGTCCAAAGTTACTTTGTATATTTCGTATTTTTTTATGTTTACCATTCCCATTCTCCGTTCAAGTCGTCTAATGAATCTTCAAGAAGTTCTTCTTCATTCAAAGCATGTAGCCTCTTTGCATCTTCTGCCCATCCTTTATGCGGTGTGCTTTCTGATACAATCAACTTGCCGTCTTCTACACGTAATTCTAAATTAGAATCTTTTGTCAATGCCAATTCTTTTAGAATACGTGCAGGCAGTATCATTCCTAAACTGTTACCGATTGATATTACTTTTCCTGTCATATTTGTATAATTTTGAAGTTTATGCAAATATAGCAAATGTTATAACTAATTATAATGTTCGACCGCTTTTTTCATTCTTTTTTTATAATAATGATTTCTTGTTATTTTTGTGATAAATAATAAATGAATATCAGAATGCGAACAATCAAATACATAATTAGTTTTATATTATTGCTTTTGACTATATCTGTTTCTCAAGCCAGTGGATTAAACGTTAAATTGACTTTGAATATTGATGGAAGTGCGATAAGCGACACATTTTATGTTGACTTGGTTAATAATCATAGCCTTAGCTTGTTGTTTGAGACAGAACAAGAAAATTTTGATGACGATAAATTTTATGTATATGATGCTAAAAATGATTCTGTTGATGTCATAGAAAGACTTGAAAAAGGTCTGTTTTCCGTTTTCGTGGGTGCATTTGATGATTATACGGAAACAGGAAGACTCACTTATGAGGCTCGAATTTATAAAGGACTAAGTGGAACTCGGTTGGCTGTCTATTTCCCTAAAACAAAAATGATTTATGTCAGCAAGGAGTTTAGACTTCATAAATCAAAAACTTATAATGTGAAAGTGACTGGCGATTCCAGTGAACCGATTGTCTTTTCTGGTGATAGTTGGAGGACGGTTGCGATCGTTTTCTTGAGTGTGTTGACTGGATTTATCATCATGATGATTTCGTCTTCGCTTTTGAATTTTGGGGGATTTCAACCAGATTTGCGAAGTAAAATTACAATTTTTGCCATCTGTGTTATATTTGGATGCTTTTCTAATTCTTTAATGATAAATAATGCATACTCCATTGGCGCAATGATCGCATTTTATCTTTTGTGTTTACTGATGCCTTTGATCATATTATTATCACATTTATATTTAAGGATAGAAGGCAGAAGACGTTGGGGAAGACTCATCTTTTTTTCTTTAGTAATCTCCATAATAATGGACATCGCTGTATTTTTTATTATATGCGGCGGTTCGCGTTTATGAACGGAATTTATTCCGGATTATCATATTGAAATTCTGGATGTCGAGAACGAAGTTGTGACCAAATGCAATTTTGCATGTTTTTTAGCATATTTTGTTGAAACGGAGGTCTGTTATTCACAATTTGAGGATTTTTTCAAAATTCTCTTTCTATAATCAAAAATTATCACGAAATTTGTGCGATTTTTTAAGAACTGAAAAAAATAAAAGAATATGCACGCATACAGACCATTGAATTTGGTGCTTGAAGACGGTACCGTATTTGAAGGAAAATCGTTTGGATACGAGGCTCCTGTTTCTGGTGAGGTAGTGTTTGCCACTGCCATGGTAGGTTATCCAGAAAGTTTGACGGATCCATCTTATGCAGGCCAGTTGTTAACAGTCACTTTCCCTCTTGTCGGCAACTACGGAGTGCCGAATGATGAAAAGGATGAGTTCGGTATTTCCAAATTTTATGAGTCTGACAAAATTCAGGCGTCTGCAATCATTATCTCTGACTACTCTGACCGCTACAGCCATTGGAACGCTGTGAAGAGCCTTGGCGACTGGCTAAAGGCTGAGAAAATCCCAGGAATCTGCGGTATCGACACTCGTGAGCTTACGAAGATCGTTCGTGAGAAGGGTGCGATGAAGGGTAAGTTGGTTTTCCCTGATGAAAATAAAGACATTCCATTCGTTGATCCAAATCTTGAGAATCTTGTCGCTAAGGTAAGTTGCAAGGAGGTTGTGACTTACGGAAAAGGTAAGTACAAGATCGTGATGGTCGATTGTGGTGTCAAGAATAATATTATCCGTTGCTTGTTGAAACGAGATGTGACCCTAACTCGCGTGCCTTGGGACTACGATTTCAACACTCTTGAGTATGACGGACTATTCATCTCAAACGGTCCAGGTAACCCTGCCCTTTGCGGAAAGACAGTCGAGCACATCCGCGTCGCATTGCAGAAAAACAAGCCAATCTTCGGAATTTGTATGGGTAACCAGTTGCTTTCTATCGCCGCTGGAGCTCAGACATATAAATTGAAGTATGGTCACCGTAGCCACAACCAGCCAGTGAGCATGGTTGGTAGCACACGTGCATATATCACTTCGCAGAATCACGGTTTTGCCGTCGACAATAAAACAATCCCATCTGATTGGGAGCCATTGTTCATCAATATGAACGACGGTACAAATGAGGGTATCCGTCATAAGTCTAAGCCTTTCTTCTCGGCTCAGTTCCACCCAGAGGCAAGTTCAGGTCCTACAGATACAGAATTCTTGTTCGACACATTCGTGGATATGGTGGCAAAGCAGAGCAAAGAGCCAGTAAGCATCATCGACGAGGGCAAGTTCACTGGACCTAAGAAGTATAATAAAGTATTGCTACTTGGATCAGGCGCGTTGAAGATCGGTGAGGCAGGAGAGTTTGACTACTCTGGTTCACAGGCGTTGAAAGCTCTTCGTGAAGAGGGTGTGAAGACGGTGCTTATCAATCCAAACATCGCAACTGTCCAGACATCTGAGGGTGTGGCTGACAAGGTTTATTTCTTGCCTGTGACTCCTGAGTTTGTGGAGAGAGTTATTCAGAAAGAGCGTCCAGACGGAATCTTCTTGTCGTTCGGTGGACAGACAGCGTTGAACTGTGGTGTGGCTCTATATAAGGGAGGCATCCTAGAGAAATATAATATTGAGGTGCTTGGAACTCCGGTTCAGGCAATCATCGATACAGAGGACCGTGAGATCTTCAACTCGAAGTTGGCTGAAATCAACGTCAACTATATTAAGAGTGAGGCTGTTACAGATATCGACCATGCTTTGAAGGCTGCTAACGAGCTTGGCTATCCAGTGATCGTGCGCGCCGCTTACGCACTTGGTGGACTAGGATCTGGTTTCTGCAACAACGATGAAGAGTTGAGAATACTTGTTGAGAAGGCATTCTCTTATTCTCCACAGGTGTTGGTAGAGAAGTCGTTGAAGGGATGGAAAGAGGTTGAGTATGAGGTTGTCCGTGATAAGTACGACAACTGTATTACAGTATGTAATATGGAAAACTTCGACCCACTTGGAATCCATACAGGAGAGAGTATCGTAGTTGCACCGTCTCAGACACTTTCAAATAAAGATTATCATAAACTACGTGAGACTGCAATCCGCATTATCCGTCATATCGGAATCGTAGGAGAGTGTAATGTGCAGTACGCATACGACCCACAGAGTGAAGATTACAGAGTGATCGAGGTTAACGCCCGTCTATCAAGATCTTCTGCTTTGGCTTCAAAGGCGACGGGATATCCACTTGCTTTTGTCGCTGCTAAACTTGGTATGGGTTATGCTTTGCCAGAGCTTAAGAACTCTGTGACAAAGGAGACTTCAGCATTCTTTGAGCCTGCTCTCGACTATATCGTATGTAAGATTCCTCGTTGGGATCTTGGTAAATTCCATGGAGTAAGCCGTCTGCTAGGATCTTCAATGAAGTCGGTCGGTGAGATCATGGCAATCGGACGCACATTTGAGGAGAGCATCCAGAAGGGTCTTCGTATGATCGGACAGGGCATGCACGGATTTGTTGCAAACAAAGATTTGATGTCCGACGATTTGGATTCAGCATTGTCAAAGCCTACTGATAAGCGTATATTCTATATCGCACAGGCTCTTCATGAGGGTTATTCTATAGAGAGAATTCACGAATTGACAAAGATCGACTTGTGGTTCTTGCAGAAACTTGAGAATATTATCAGTTTGGAGAAGAATCTATCAGAATTCAACTCGTTGAAGGAGTTGCCAGATGGCATTCTTCTTCGTGCAAAACAGTTGGGATTCTCCGACTTCCAGATAGCTCGTCTTGTTACAAAGTGTGGCAACGACGTGATTGAAAAAGAGGTTTTGAATGTCCGTGCACACAGAAAGAACAAAGGTATCTTGCCTGTAGTTAAGCAGATCGATACACTTGCCGCTGAGTATCCAGCACAGACAAATTATCTATATGTCACATATTCAGGTACAGCAAATGATGTCAAGTATGTTGGCGACCATAAGTCGGTAGTCGTACTTGGATCTGGAGCATACCGAATCGGATCATCTGTAGAGTTCGACTGGTGTGGTGTAAATGCGTTGAACACAATCCGCAAGGAAGGTCTTCGTTCAGTGATGATCAACTACAATCCAGAGACAGTTTCTACTGACTATGATATGTGCGACAGACTTTACTTCGATGAGTTGAGTTTCGAGCGTGTGATGGATATCATAGAGATGGAGAATCCGAAGGGAGTCATTGTGTCGACGGGAGGACAGATTCCAAACAACCTTGCTGTAAAACTTTCAGATGCAGGTGTGACATTGCTTGGTACACAGGCAGTCGATATCGACCGTGCTGAGGACCGACAGAAGTTCTCATCTATGTGTGATGAACTTGGAATCGACCAGCCACGTTGGAGTGAGCTTACAAGTCTTGAGGATATCTACGGATTTGTTGATGAAGTTGGATTCCCAGTATTGGTACGTCCATCATATGTGTTGTCTGGAGCTGCGATGAATGTTTGCTACGACAAGTCACAGCTTGAGAATTTCTTGAAGTTGGCAGCCAACGTATCAAAGAAACATCCTGTTGTCATCTCTGAGTTTATGGAGAGATGTAAGGAGATCGAGATTGACGCTGTTGCTCAGAACGGAGAGATTGTTGTTTACGCGATTAGTGAGCATATTGAGTTTGCAGGAGTACACTCAGGAGATGCCACAACTCAGTTCCCACCACAGAAGATTTATGTAGAGACTGTACGCAGAATCAAAGCGATTGCGCGTAAGATCGCAGCTGCGCTTCATATATCTGGACCATTCAACATCCAGTTCTTGGCTAAGAATAACGAGATCAAAGTTATCGAGTGTAACTTGCGATCATCACGAAGCTTCCCATTTGTCAGCAAGGTTTTGAAGATCAACTTTATTGAGTTGGCTACAAAGATCATGTTAGGACAGAAGGTAGAGAAGCCAGAGAAGAGTGCGTTTGATCTTGACTATGTAGGAGTTAAGGCATCACAGTTCTCATACGCACGTTTGACACAAGCCGATCCGGTACATGGAGTGGATATGAGTTCAACAGGAGAGGTTGGATGTATCGGAGATGATTTGTCGGAGGCATTGTTGAAGTCATTGTTGTCAGTAGGATACAAGATACCGAAGAAGAACGTGATGATCTCATCAGGAGAGGCAAAATCAAAGGTAGATTTGCTAGACGCTTGCAAGATGCTTCAGAACAACGGTTTTGATATCTACGCTACATACGGAACATACAAGTTCTTGGATGAGAACGGCATCAAGTCAATTCCAGTAGGTTGGCCAGATGAACCAAATGCAAAGAAGAATGTTATGGAGATGATTCATAACAAGGAGTTTGATTTGGTGATCAACATACCAAAGAATAATACAGAACGTGAGATAAACAATGGATATGCGATCCGTCGAAGCGCGATCGACTTCAATATTCCGTTGATCACAAATGCCCGTCTTGCAAGTGCGTTTATCCGCTCAGTTTGCGAGCTTAAGTTTGAGGACATCAAGATCAAGAGCTGGGACGAGTATTAATATGAATTAAAAATGCGTAATGCATAATGAAGAATGGAGACGTGATTATTCACGTCTCCATTCTTATGGAAAAGTTGTAGAAAGTGCATCTTTTAGAATGTGGAATATATATATGGACATACGATAGAGGTTACGACTATTTATCAACAATTTTCCGAAAAGTGTATGATTATTTGGATAGAAGAAAAATAATCACTACTTTTGCACCGCTTTTAAAGCAAATTATTTTAATTAATTAATAAACAAGTTATGTTGAATCATTACGAGGTCGTTTTCATCTTAACTCCCGTTTTGTCTGACGAACAGATGAAGGAAACGGCAGAAAAATTCAAGAGCGTACTTGTTAACGAAGGATCAAAGATCGTTAATGAGGAGCTTTGGGGTATGCGTAAGCTTGCTTATTCAATCGACAAGAAGAGCTCAGGCTTTTACTGCTTGTTCGAGTTTGAGGCAGAGCCTACAATGGTAGAGAAATTGGAGCTTCAGTTCCGTCGTGACGAGAAGGTGCTTCGCTTCTTGACTACTAAGTTGGACAAGTATGCAGTTGAATATGCTGCAAAGAGAAAGAACGGCAAAAATAAGGAGAACTAAGACATGGCACAGAACGCATCAGAAATCAGATATTTGACGCCTCCTACAGTAGACGTTAAGAGAAAGAAGTACTGTCGTTTCAAGAAGAACGGTATTAAGTATATCGACTACAAGGATCCTGAATTTTTGAAGAAGTTCCTTAACGAGCAGGGTAAGATTTTGCCTCGCCGTCTAACTGGTACATCTTTGAAGTTCCAGCGTAAGGTTGCTCAGGCTGTTAAGCGTGCTCGTCACCTTGCATTGCTACCATACGTAACAGATTTGTTGAAGTAATAAACAGGAGGAATAACAATGGAAATTATATTGCTAGAGGACGTTACTAATCTTGGTTACAAGGATGACGTTGTAAAGGTAAAGAACGGATACGGTCTTAACTACCTTATTCCTCAGGGAAAGGCTATCGTTGCTACTCCTTCTGCAAAGAAGGTATTGGCTGAGAACTTGAAGCAGAGAGCTCACAAGCTTGCTAAGATCAAGGCTGATGCTGAGGAGTTGGCTGCTAAGTTGAACACAGTTTCACTTACAATCCCAACTAAGGCTAATAAGGAGACAGGTGCAATCTACGGTTCAGTAACTAACATCCAGATTGCAGAGGCTCTTGAGAAGGCTGGTTACAATGTAGACAGAAAGATTATCTCTGTTAAGGAGACTGTTAAGTCTCTTGGTGAGTACGTTGCTGTTGCACGTCTTCACAAGGAGGTTTCTGCAGAGGTTAAGTTCAGCGTTGTTGCTGAATAATATCTCAGCATTGATAAGAAATTAGGCGTTGTTCATTTGAACAACGCTTTTTTTTGTCTTTTTGTGAAAAAATTCGGCGTTTTTGAAAAAAAATGAAAGAAAAAGTCTAATTTTGAGCTAAATTTGTAAAAAAGAATAAAAAAGTTGAAAGATGGAAAAAATCGACGACTTAGACAGACAAATTCTTAATATAATCACTAAGAATGCCAGAATCCCATTTAAGGATATTGCCGAGGATTGTGAGGTTTCAAGAGCTGCTATCCACCAGCGTGTGCAGCGTCTTATTGACACAGGAGTAATTGTTGGCTCAGGTTATCATGTTAATCCAAAAACTTTGGGTTATCAGACTTGTACATACATCGGTATCAAGCTAGAGAAGGGATCTATGTATGCTACTGTTGTACCTGAATTGGAGAAAATCCCTGAGGTTGTAGAGTGTCACTTTACAACTGGACCATACACAATGATGGTTAAACTTTATGCGAAAGATAATGAAGATCTTATGGATCTTCTTAACGGTAAAATCCAGAGTATCAAGGGTGTTATGTCGACAGAAACATTGATTTCTTTGGATATGAGTATTAAGAGAGAAGTGCCAATTACACTATAATATATGGAACATAAATTAACGATATACAACACTTTAACACGTACTAAGCAGATATTCAAGCCATTGAAAGAGCCATACGTGGGAATGTATGTTTGCGGACCAACTGTCTATGGAGACGGACATCTAGGTCATGCACGTCCGGCTATCACATTCGATATCCTATACAGATTTTTGACTCATCTTGGTTATAAGGTCCGCTATGTCCGCAACATCACTGATGTGGGACACTTGGAGCATGATGCTGATGAAGGCGAGGACAAAATCGCAAAAAAAGCGCGTCTTGAGCAGAAGGAACCAATGGAGGTAGTGCAGTATTACCTTAACCGTTACCATTCTGCAATGGATAGACTTGGTGTGTTGCCACCAAGCATCGAGCCTCACGCGTCGGGCCATATTATTGAGCAGATCGACTTCGTGAAGAAGATTCTTGATGCTGGTTATGCATATGAGAGTGAAGGCTCTATATATTTCGATGTCAAGAAATATAACAAGGATCATCGCTACGGCAAATTGTCAGGTAGAAATATCGAGGATTTGTTGGAGACAACACGTGAACTTGACGGTCAGAACGAGAAACATTGCGCACTTGACTTCGCGTTGTGGAAGAAAGCACAGCCAGAGCATATCATGCGTTGGCCATCTCCATGGAGCGACGGTTTCCCTGGCTGGCACATGGAGTGTTCAGCAATGGGAACTAAGTATCTTGGAGAAGAGTTTGATATCCACGGAGGTGGAATGGATTTGATCTTCCCTCACCATGAGTGTGAGATCGCACAAAGTACAGCAGCCCTTGGTAAGGAGACGGTGCATTATTGGATGCATAACAATATGATCACCATCAACGGACAGAAGATGGGTAAGTCTCTTGGCAACTTCATCACATTGGATGAGTTCTTCACAGGAAATCATAAGCTGTTGACTCAGGCATACGCACCGATGACAATCCGTTTCTTCATTCTTCAGGCTCATTATCGTAGTACTGTTGATTTCAGCAACGAGGCATTGGTCGCTGCTGAGAAGGGATTCGCAAGATTATGTGAGAGCTACGCACGTTTACAGAAGCTTACTCCATCGAAAGAGACATCAATGGAGATGAAGAATTACCGTCAGCTTTGTGAGGATGCGATGCTTGACGATTTGAATACTCCTATTGTTATTTCCCATTTGTACGACGCCACACGTATTATCAATACTGTTGCAGACGGCAAAGCTACAATCTCAGAGGCTGATTTGAAGGAGTTGAAGGAGGTGTTCGACTTGTATTTGATCGATATTCTTGGAATGAGAGTAGAGGAGAATTCTGGTGCTGCAAACGATGCCTACAAGGGTGCTGTGGATTTGCTTTTGGAGATCAGAAAACAGGCGAAGACAAACAAGGATTGGGCAACAAGCGACAAGATCCGTGATGAGTTGGCACGACTTGGCTTTAAGGTCAAGGACACCAAGGACGGATTCGAGTGGAGCTTGTAAAATATGTTATATAATACAAAAACAGTCTTAAAAAAGTGAAAAAACACTCTTTTTAACATTTTTTCTTATGCTGAAAAATTGTTGGTTTACTTTTTAAGACTATTTTTGTGTCGTTTCGTATCTAAGTGTTCGAAATAAGGTTTTATAGTTAGGAATATTAATTAAAAAGAAAAGAGTATGATAAAGAAATTTTTACTTGCTAGTAGTGTTCTTTCTCTTGCCGTTGCTTCAAACGCAGCTGAGAAGGAGTTCTACGTTATTAAAGACGGTAAGATGGTGAACTGTGAGTTCGTTCCATCTGCAGATCCAGTAGAAGAGGCTTATGAGATTGAGGAGTCAAAGAATTCTGCTGGAGATGATATGGTTAAGGTTAAGAATCCAGCTGAACTTTACAAATCAGGTATGATTTACTTGCCAGAGGGAATTGATTTGAACGAGGCATGGAATCTTGAGATCGAGTACTACTTCGAGGAGGGTACTGAACTTACTGATGATTGCGCAAAACGTGAGTGCTGGAAATTTGATTTGATGGCTGATACACTACCAGTAACTGGTGCTACATGGAAGACAAATCCAAGCCAGAGTGAGTATCGTATAGCACACGTATCAATTGATGCTCGTATGCGTGATTTCTATTCGTATGTAGATGGTGAGTCTGTTTTGGACAACCATGGAGTTGGTAAACTAAGAAGTGTGACTAAGTATGTTTACTCAAGCCCATTGTTGCCAAAAGAGGTTGCTGAAAGAGGTGATGCTAATGTAGTTAAGGCTATTTTCATTGCTTTGTTCCCAGAGTCAGGTGCTGAGATCGTAGGTTATATCAAGAACTTGAAGTTCGTTTCTGACGGTACAAAGCCATTCTATGCTGATAAGATGACTATCCTTGGTGGTGAGGGTACTATTTATATGTCTTCTTTCACTAACTTCGTATATGCATCTAATGGAGGTAAACATGCTGATGCAACTGTAGGTGAGTTGTCATATGTTGAGGGTGAGTTGGAGAACCCAACTAAGATGTACGGACAGCAGTTGTTCGTATCTAACAGCGCAGATGGTTACTTCAACATGTTGAAGAACGACCGTATGTATTGTGATGCAGGTGAGCAGGGAGAGGCAGACTTCTATGATACAGAGTACGGTTTCTTGCCATACATGGGTAAGGCTAATGAGGACGAGCGTCTTGATGATGATGGTGTTGCTGCTGATGCTCAGCTTCGTATTCCATTGGGTGACGCTGTAGATAAGATTGTCTCTATCGCTATGCGTCTTGGTCACAACGCTGGTACTTCTGGTGGTAAGACTCCATATGCAGACTACAAGGCAGATTCTAAGGATATCCGCTTCCCTGTAGAGTACAGATTTGAGGCAGGTGATGCTCAGACAATTACATCAAAGACAGAGTGGAAGCAGTTCTCTCCTTCATATGAGAAGGGTGGCAAGGATTTGATCGATTCTATCCCTACTATGATGTCTATGGTTTACGGTGATGTTGAGCTTCCTTCAAAGGATTATTCTTACATCACATTGCGTTTCATCCCTAACGATGTAATCTCTTACATGTTCGGTGATATCCGTTTGACTGGTGACAATAATTCTTGGCCAAAGAAGGCTAAAGACTATAAGTTTGGCGAGGATTATCTTGGCAACATGATCCCAACTTCATTCCGTTCAGATGTAAAGAACATTGTTGCTAAGGGTCAGATCTCTATCTATCCTAATCCTGCAACTGATGTTATCACTGTAACTAACGAGGGTGTTAAGAGCGTAGCTGTTTACTCTATCGCTGGTTCTTTGGTTGCTTCTTCTGAGTCTAACGTAATTAACGTTGCTAACTTGGTTAACGGTATCTACGTTGTTAAGGCTAACACTGAGGCTGGTGTAATCACAGGTCAGATCATCAAGAAGTAATTTATGTACAGACGTTCTTAGGAACTTCTTTACAAATTATATCTCACACGAGGGGCGGACAAATTGTCCGCTCCTCTTTTTTATGTCAAGATTAATATATGTTTTGCTTTCTTTTTGGATTTATTTCTTATCTTTGAGATATAAAATGATGAGTTATGAAAAGAGGGAAAAAATCAAATAAGGCGTTTAGCATCGGTAAAAAAGCTATGCGTCCGAAAAATAAAAATAGAAAACATGAGTCAGCTGTCTCTGTTCGCAAGAAGGAGATAATAAATGATATATCAAAATACTTTTCTGAATACCAAGGTGATCCTGTATCCTACAAGGATGTGGCTGCCACTCTCGGTTATTCCGGCATGACTGCTCGTCAGCAAATAATAGATGTCCTTCAAGAGTTCGCTGCGACGGGATATCTTATCGAATCACCTGTCGGCAAATACCGTATGAATCCTCGAATGGGTTCAATTGTCGGTGTTATCACAGCAAAACGTGGTGGCGGAGCTATCCTTGTGCCTGAAGACGGAGGTGATGAAATCATAATCAGCGACCGTAATCTTAATAAGGCGGCTGTCGGCGACACTGTTAAGGTCCGTCTGTTTGCACGCCGTCAAGGTAAAGAGCAGGAAGGTGAGGTCATGGAGGTTCTTAAACGTGAACGTGACACTTTCGTCGGCAAACTGAATGTGAAGGAGAATTATGCGTTCTTGCTTGTCGACAACCGTATCCTAGGCAACGACATCTTTGTTCCAATCGACAAACTCAATGGAGCGAAAGATGGAGATAAGGCGATCGTAAAGATCATAGACTGGGCAGAAAAGGGCAGAAATCCAGTCGGTGAGGTGACTGTAGTCCTCGGAAGCTCTGGTGACAACAATGCGGAAATGCATGCTATCCTTGTCGAGTTTGGTTTGCCTTATAGCTATCCTGCTGAGGTGGAAGCTTATGCAGATACTATTCCAGATGAGATCTCATCTGAGGAGATCGCCAAACGTCTTGACTGCCGTGATATACCAACATTCACTATCGACCCTCGTGACGCAAAAGATTTCGACGACGCATTGTCTATCCGTAAACTTGATAATGGTAACTGGGAGGTCGGTGTGCACATCGCTGACGTGACTCATTATGTGCATCTTGACGACTGTATTGAGCAGGAGGCTGTCAACCGTGCTACTAGCGTATATCTTGTAGACCGTACAATCCCTATGCTTCCTGAAAGATTGTGTAACAAGGTTTGTTCTCTTCGTCCAGACGAGGAAAAACTCTGTTATTCGGTGATGTTTGAAATGGACGACAATGCCAAGGTAATCAAATATCAGATTGTGCACACTGTCATCAAATCCGACCGTCGCTTCACATATGAGGATGCTCAGAGCGTGATCGAAACAAAAGAGGGCGATATGAAGGATGAAATCCTTACTCTCGACAGATTGGCTAAGAAACTTCGTGAAGATCGATTCAAGAACGGAGCTATTGCATTTGAACGTACTGAGGTAAGATTTGAAATTGATGAGACAGGCAAACCTATCGATGTTTATTTCAAGGAGAGCAAGGATGCAAACAAACTTATCGAGGAGTTCATGCTTCTTGCCAACAGAACTGTGGCTGAACATATCGGCGGACAGAAGAATCCTAAGACGTTCGTATATCGTGTCCACGATAATCCGGATCCTGATAAATTGAACAATCTGTCTCAATTCATCTCTCGTTTCGGCTACAAACTGAACACGACAGGAAAGAATAAGGAGGTCTCTACGTCAATCAACAACTTACTTGACAAAGTACAGGGTACAAGAGAACAGAATTTGATTGAGACTATCACAATCCGCTCGATGGCAAAAGCTATCTATTCTACTGACAATGTTGGCCATTATGGACTTTCATTTGATTATTACACTCACTTCACTTCGCCAATCCGCCGTTATCCAGATATGATGGTGCACCGTCTGCTCGACAGATACGCAAGAGGAGAGAAGAGTGCTGATAAACTGTTGTTTGACGACCTTTGTGACCACAGTTCAAAGATGGAGCAACTAGCCGCAAATGCGGAGCGTGCGTCTATCAAATACAAGCAAGTGGAGTATATGAAGGAGCGTCTAGGACAGATCTACGACGGAGTTATCTCTGGCGTGACAGAGTGGGGAATCTATGTCGAATTGGCACAGAATAAGTGTGAGGGAATGATCCCTATCCGTGAACTTGATGACGACTACTACGTATTCGACGAAAAGAATTATTGTATCACTGGTCGTAGAAAAGGCAAGAAATTCCAGCTTGGTGACGAGGTGGTTGTGAAGATCGCTCGTGCTGACTTGGACAAGAAACAACTTGATTTTGCACTTGTGGAGAAGAAATAAAATTGATATGAAAAAGAATTTGATTTATATTGCAGCGTCTTTGCTGATTGGTCTTGTCTCTTGCGGTGAGAAGCAGACTTCTGATATTGAAGAGATGGGTATGTCGGGAGATGTGCACAAATTGAGAGAGTTTAAGTATACAGCGGTTGAAAGTTTTGGAGAGGTGACGCAGGGGGATGCTTTCCGTGAGGATGGAGAGTGGGACCGTGAAATCATCTTCAACAAGGCCGGATATTTTGATACTGTCCGCTTGATCACAAGTGAGGGCAATGATGTTGGTAGCATTTCGTATGCCTATAATAAGCAAGGACAGAAAGTGTGTGAGAAAAACCATGACGCTGAAGGAAATCCGATCGACAAATCAATATTCTTCTATAAGAAAGATAAACTTGACAGAATAGAAAAATACACGGCGGAAGACAATATCTCAGGACGTGTTAGCTATGAGTATGATGATGAAAACAGCATGAATTATACTCGTTACTATAATTTCAAAGGTGAGTTGCTTCAGACTATTGAGCAGAGTATGTCGAAGCGTGGATTCCCATCTGTGACTAAGATTTATGGACGTGAGGGTGATTTGGCAAACTGGCGAGAGGAGAAATTCAATTCTGACGGTCTGCTAGAAAAACTTACGGTGAAGGAGTCTGATGGCAGTGTGACTATGGTGGTCAATTTCCTTTATGATGAGATGGGTAACGCAATCTCTCAAACAGCTGTGGATGGACAGGGAGAGGCTTTCATCCCTCATACATGGAAATATACCTTTGACGAGCATAAGAATTGGTTGACATGCACTGAGTATGAAGGAAACAAACCTCTTTATATCACTGTCAGAACAATAGAATACTTTTCAAAATAAGATATATCAAAATGAGATATGCTGTAGTTGGAACTGGTGCGATTGGAGGATATTACGGAGGAATGCTGGCAAATGCTGGATTTGATGTCCATTTCCTTTTTCATTCTGATTTCGACGCTGCGTGGAGTAATGGGTTGCGTGTCAATTCCGTCGACGGAGATTTTGAAATAGAACATATCAACGCCTATAATTCCACTGCTTCAATGCCGAAAGCAGATGTCGTTTTGGTAGGATTGAAGACGTTGCAGAACTGTCTTCTTCCAGAACTGCTTGAACCGATAGTGAAAGACGGTACGTTGATAGTATTGATCCAGAATGGTATTGGCTATGAGCAGGAGTTGCAGGAGGAGTTTCCTGAAACGAGAGTGTGCGGAGGCTTGGCTTTCATCTGTGCGGAGAAGACTGCTCCTGCGGTGGTGTCTCATTATGATTATGGCAAACTGACGCTTGCCCTTCACGGAGAAGATCCTTGTGATGCGTTCGACGCGATGATTGCAGATATGGAGGATGCTGGCATCGACGTCGTGCGTGCTGCAGACCTAAATACTGCGAGATGGAAGAAACTGGTGTGGAACACTGGTTTTAACGGTCAGTCGGTGTTGTTTGGAAAAAACACAGAAGAGTTGTTGTTTGGCAGAGAGAAGAATTTGTATGTCAAACCAGCCATGTTGGAGATTATCAAAGCTGCCCAGGCAAACGGTGCGGATGTTGATGAATCGTTTGCGGATCAGATGATAGAGATGACACTGAACATGAAACCATACTATCCAAGCATGTATGTGGATTATTCACACGGTCGCCGACTTGAGGTAGAGGCTATATATTCCCGTCCACTCAGATTAGGATTGGCGAAAGGTGTGCCGATGCCAGTGATGGAGGAGATGGAAAAGAGGTTGAAAGAGATAAAATAATAGATGCTAATTTATAAAATTCCGATATGATACGTTTCTATTTATCTGTTTTGTTATTATTTGTGGTGTCCTGTAGTAATGTAGTGGCATCAAGAGTAAAGGCTCATAAGAAGTCAAATACTGAAGTAATTAAATGTCCGACAATGGAAGAGTTTCAGCCGATAGCTGATAGTATACTTGCGGAAGGTGTGCGGCTATATGGTTATGAAAAAGCCGCTTGGATGACATCTGATTCAGTAAGGACCCATTGTAAGAATTTGGATGATATAGGAGTCTCTGTGGTTTATGAGGAAGGAAACGTATTTACGTGTATCTTTACAGATGAAAAAGAAGAAAATGTTGTGTTTTGTGGAAAAGGAAAATTAGATGCGTTGAAGAGAGAATTGCAGTGGAGCAATGAGGTCAGACCTCTTTCTGGTGTGGAAAAAGAGGCTTTAAACGCAAAGAAAAAATGCATACAAAAACTTTCGGAGAGTTATGGTGATAGTATTTTTAATATGCCAAGTGCAAATGGTAGCTTAAATATTGATATTATAAAGAGGAATGAAGGATACAGACTCTATATCCTTCAGGGAACAGCACTTATGGGAATTATTCCTTATGGAAATGATTATATTGTAGATTATGACAATAATTTCAATATCACGTCATTCAAACGTTGTCATAAAGGTTTTTTAGCATTACCTGTTGAGTCGGGGAAAAAAGTAGAAAGCTCTATGCATTCACACACACCTGATAATCCGTATATGTCGGTAACTGATGTATGTACAAGTTTGCTTTATGGAAGAGATTTATATGGCATACAGACCTTTGTCGTATTGTCTACGTATTTTACTAACGGTTTTATGATCCAATTTAGTACGGAAGACATGAAAATCAACGGATTTGATGTTGATTTTCTAAAAAAAGTCTACGGTAAATAAACAGATGAATTATAATGTAAATTCATTATTGTCAAGAATCTATGAGGAGTCGGAGGAAGAAATAGAGAAACCTTATCTTGTAAATGTTTGAAAGAGATTCTTGGTAGTAAGCATTGAATACAATCATCCATTGCTACTATTATGGATGATTGTATAGTTTTCTTCTTGTATGTTTTATATAACGTCTATACTCATGCCCTTGCTCTTTGAATATGTCAAAAGTGCTTTTGCATTTTTTGTTTTGTTTTTTAGATGACAAAAATCCTAAATATCTTAGACGTTGCATAAATGGGAGTTCAAAAACATCTTTGTCTCTGCTGTATGGGAAGAACTCCAAGTCGCTGATATCCATCTTGGATTTTAATTTGATATGTTTGTTTGTCCTCATCATAAATTCAGAAAACGGATATTCTCCTAGATGAAGAAGCACTAGAAATCCATCGACTATTATGTTGTTGGTGTCTACAGACAATATTATCATTCCATTTAAGGAATCGGTGGATTCATGGATAACCCCATAGTCATGAGACATGTATCTGACAACCCGGTAGGATCCTGGACATGGTGAGAAAACGTTCATCATGGATTCCTTTCCTCCGGGGAATGAATCAATCGAGTCGATTTTATTATAGTTGATATCCGCATTATCGAAACTATCATATAGATAATATTCGTATTGAGGAGTCACTTTACCCCAAGACAACAAGACTGTGAAAAATGAGAATAATAGAAAAATAAATTTCATTTCAGATAAAATCATTATTCTTTCACTCCCAGCCACTCGTCGATCAGCATTCTGGCCATAGATAGTTTTCTTGGAATCTCTGGCATAGCATGACGGTTGAACCATCGGCAGTCTACCAATTCCTCCTCCTGAACCTTGATCTCGCCGCTTTCGTATTCGGCAAAGAATCCGAGCATCAGGTTGTTGGGGTATGGCCATGGCTGTGATTTATAGTAACGGATATTTTTGATTTTCAATCCAGTCTCCTCCATAACCTCGCGTCGCACTGTCTCCTCTATGCTTTCTCCCGTCTCCACAAATCCTGCGACTAATCCATAATACGGACGTTTGAAATTCTTTGATTTCGCGAGCAGAATCTCATCTTCGCCTTTGGATACAAGCACGATGATCGCTGGCTGGACAGGAGCCCAGATCTCTTTGCCACATCCTGTGCAGACGCGGCTGATATCCGTCTTCCTCACCATCTCTTTTCCGCAATGTGCGCAAAATCGGATGTTGGTGTGGAAATTGATCAGTTCTGATGCTTTCCCAGCGGCATAATACTCTTCGAAAGGAAGAATGGAATATGAGTCGCGCAGCCCGGAAAAGCTGTAGGTAGACGGCAACTCTCCATCAATTGTGACAGCCTTGGCAGGAGATCCATTCAGATCTGGCAACGTGATGATTTCCGACTTTATGGCAAATGGCACCGTCTCCGCAAACGGAATCCTATATTCATCTTCTGCTTTTCTCTCAACTACTATTTCAGATTTTTCGTTGAATGCAAACCAATATGTTTTCATAATCAGAATTGTATGTAAGCCAGCAAAAAAAGAAACGCAGAGGCGATACACCTCTGCGAATTTATCATTTTGATTTTCTAATTTGATTAAGGGTGTACGAAAGTACCGATGTTGTCGCCCGACATCACCTTCTTCAAATTACCTACGACATCCATGTTGAACACCATGATAGGCATCTTGTTGTCTTTAGCCAAAGCTGTGGCTGTGACATCCATTACCTTCAAACCACGGTTAAGGATCTCGTCGTAGCTGATATCGTCAAACTTAGTTGCAGTAGGATCTTTCTCTGGGTCGGCTGTATAGATTCCGTCTACACGAGTACCCTTCAACATCACGTCTGCTCCGATCTCGATCGCACGGAGAGCAGAACCTGTGTCTGTTGTGAAGAAAGGACAGCCTGTTCCGGCAGTCATGATTGCGATAGCTCCACTCTGCATTGTCTCTACAGCTTTGTCGCGAGTGTAGAATTCACCTATAGGCTCCATGCGGATGGCAGTCAACACCTTAGCTGGCTGACCAATAGACGCAAGTGCGGAAGATAGAGCCATGCCGTTGATTACAGTGGCGAGCATACCCATCTGGTCACCTTTCACACGGTCGAAACCAGCTTTTGCTCCGCTCAATCCACGGAAGATATTACCTCCACCGATTACGATGCCGATCTCGACACCCATCTCTTTGATTTCCTTTATTTGTTGTGCGTATTCTGCAAGACGAGTCTCGTCGATGCCGTAGCCTTTGCTACCCTGCAATGATTCTCCGCTTAATTTCAATAAGATTCTCTTAAAACGTGCCATTTCACCGATTTTTTTATATTTATCAGCAAATATAAGCATTTTAGCAGAGCATATTTTATAAAAACCGATAAAAAAGATATATTTGCGTGTCAATTGTATAACTTAAAGAGAAAATGGCTAAACCAATATATCATTTTGACCCGAAAACTATGACCTATTTCCGTATCGACAATAAGATACAGTATAGGATATCCAATATCATCTCGCACCTGGTGTCGAGTGTGTTTGCTGGATTGGCATGTTTCGTGTTATTTGTAATGTTGTTTGAGAGCCCTAATGAGAAGGTTCTCCGTAGTGAGAAGCTTGAGTTGGAGGCTCAATATGAGTTGTTGAACTCGCAGATTGAGGAGATTCAGGAGGTGTTGACTGATATACAGCAGCGTGACGACAATTTGTATCGTGTCGTTGTGAATGCGGATCCTGTGCCTAGTGAGGCAAGGGAGATTGACAAAACTTCTGTGAAGTATAAGGATTTGCGTGAGAAAACATCTTCTGACATCGTTGTCCTTACTACCCAGAAAGTGGATGAGTTGCGTCGTAAGCTATATGTGCAGAGCAAATCTTTCAATGAGGTGTTCGACGCTGCTAGAAATCATGAGGAGCGTCTATTGCGCACTCCGTCTATTCAGCCAGTGCTTAATAAGGATATGAAACGTATGGCGTCGGGATACGGTATGCGTATCGACCCTATATACAAGACTCCTAAGTTCCATGCTGGAATGGACTTTTCTGGAGCCCATCGTTCGGAAATCTTCGCAACTGCCAAAGGTACACTTACGTTTGTCGGTTGGAAGCAGGGATATGGAAACTGTATGATTATCGACCACGGTTTCGGTTACGAGACTCTATATGCCCACATGGATGGATTTAAGTTGAAGCGAGGACAGCAGGTGAATCGAGGCGACGTGATTGGTTATATGGGTAATACAGGAAAGAGTACGGGTACGCACCTTCACTATGAGGTCCATTATAAAGGAAAAGTTACGGATCCACGAAACTATTATTTCCAGGATTTGAGTCCGGAGGAGTATGATGAGATGGTGCGTCTTACATCTAATAATGGTAATGTGTTTGACTAAAACGATAAGGTATGAACGAAGATCCAATTTTTTTTGTTGTGATTGGCTTGATTGCCGTCGCTTTTGGAGGCTACAACCTTTACGAGAAGATAAACAATCCAAAGCGATTTGAGAAAGCTGTGGAGACAACCGCAAAATTTATGGGGGATAATGTCAGCCGTGTTTGGCAGAACATTTCAAGAATATGGTTCCCTATTATTATAGGAGTTGTCAGTATTGTATTGGGAACTTGTTTCTGATACAGACTATGTCGCATATAGTGTTGTGATATTCTAAATGAGGAAATACGCAAGTCTCTATGAATTTATGATGATTAAGACTTATTTTTAGATTTTAGAAAAAGAGTGACTAAATGTCATAAGTGACACACTGAAAATAGAATTGTCTGCCAAATTTGCAGTTTTGCAAGTTTGGCAAACTTTTTGATTACGCTTAAATGTATATTTTGATAACGGATAAAAATTAGTGATATTATGGCAGAAGATAATAATATAGAAGAACAGAAAGTGGAAAACGCAGAAGAGCAGACTGTGGAGAATGCAGCTGAGGCAACAGCAGCAGACAACGCAGCGTCTGAAGCAACTGAGGCAACAACTGCAGAAACTGAGACTGCGACAGCAGAACCAGTAGACGAGAGAGATGCAAGAATCGCAGAGTTGGAAACTCAGGTTGCGGCTCAGAAAGACCAATATTTGCGTCTTTACGCAGAATTTGATAATTATAAGAAACGTACATTGAAGGAGAAGGCGGAGCTGATCCAGACTGCCGGTAAAAATGTGCTTGAGCAGATGCTTCCGCTTATCGACGATGTTGAGAGAGCTATGGCGTCAGTGAAGACTGCTGATTCTGTGGATGGAGTGAAAGAAGGAGTGGATCTGATTTATAATAAGTTTGTGAAATTCCTTGATAGTAACAATGTAAAAGAAATAGAGACTGTAGGCTTGCCCTTCAATACCGACTTCCATGAGGCAGTTGCGCAAGTGCCCATGGGAGAAGATAAAAAAGGTGTTGTCATCGACTGTACTCAGAAAGGTTATGTCATGGGTGAGAAGGTCGTGAGATTTGCCAAAGTCGTAATAGGAGCATAAAGTCATGGCAGAAAAGAGAGATTACTACGAAGTGCTTGGCGTTTCAAAGACAGCCACAGCAGAAGAGTTGAAAAAAGCATACCGTAAGAAGGCTATCCAGTATCATCCTGACAGAAACCCTGACAATCCAGAGGCAGAGGCTAAGTTCAAGGAAGCGGCAGAAGCTTATGAAGTATTGAGCGACGAGAATAAACGTGCTAGATACGACAAGTATGGTCATGCTGGACTTGATGACCAGGGTGGCTTCGGTGGAGGCGGCTTCGGTGGAGGAATGTCAATGGAAGACATCTTCTCTCAGTTCGGTGATATTTTCGGAGGAGCATTCGGAGGAGCGTTCAGTGGCGGCTTCGGCGGAGGTGGCGGTCGTGTCACACGTCGTGGCGGCGATTTGCGTGTTAGAGTGAAGGTCACTTTGAAAGACGTTATGAACGGAGTCGAGAAGACGGTGAAGTTGAAACGTAATGAGGAGTGTACTGAGTGTAATGGAACTGGTTCGGCAGACGGACAGACAACGACATGTCAGACTTGTGGTGGTAAGGGCGTTGTATATAGAGTGCAGCGTACTATCATGGGTCAGATGAGAACACAGTCTTATTGCCCTGATTGTGAAGGAGAGGGACAGATTGTCAAGAACAAATGTAAGTGTTGTGGCGGTTCTGGCGTTGTGCAGAAAGAGGCGACAGTTAAGTTCAAGATTCCTGCAGGTGTTCAGGACGGTATGAGTCTACGTGTCCCAGGAGCTGGAAATGCAGCAGGTAGAGGCGGCGAGAAAGGTAATTTGATTGTTCAGATTGAAGAGGAGCAGGATCCAGATTTGTTCCGCGACAACGAGGATTTGATCTACAACGCATTGATTCCGCTTCCAATGGCGGTTTGTGGCGGTAAGATCGAGGTCCCTACAGTAGACGGAAAGAAGTGTGAAGTTAAGATAGAGCCAGGCACAACACATGGTAAGTTGTTGAGAGTGAAGGGTAAGGGATTGCCACGATTGAATGCCTATGGCACTGGAGATCTGTTGGTTTATGTCAGCGTATTCATTCCAAAGAACTTGTCGAAGGACGAGAAGAAAGAGATGGAGAAGTTGATGGATAGCGACGGATTCAAACCAAAAGCATCCGACTACGAAGAATCGAAAAAAATGATGGTAAAGATGTTCCGCGGTTGATAACTCGGTCAAAAAAGCATTTTTACAACATGTTTTTAAAAATAGTCTAATAAATATACACACATTTTCAAAAAAGTGTTTACCTTTGGCACTGTTGTTTGAAAAGTAAGCAATATTATGAAGATAAAGGTTTTATTTATCGCGATTGTTTCGCTAATGATGTTCAGTGTAGATGCATATTCTCAGTGTAAGGGAAAATGTAGAAACGGTAAAGGTATCTACACATTTGAAGATGGCGAAGTGTACGATGGACAATTCGTAGACGGACAGTTTGAGGGAAAAGGAACATATTCCTATAATTCCGGCGCAAAATACACTGGAGAGTTCAAGGCTGGTAAACGCCACGGTAAGGGTACTTATGTATATCCTACTGGTGATATCTACACTGGTGACTTTGTTGACGGAATGCCAAGTGGTACTGGAGTGTACAGTTTCGCAAATGGAGACCGTTACGAAGGCGAGTTCCTTGAGGGTAAGAGAAATGGACAGGGTGTCTACATCTTTGCTAGCGGAACAAAACAGACTGGTGTTTTCGAAAATTCATACATGATTGAGGAGATTTCAATCGAGCGTGTGAAGAAACAGTAAGAAAACAATTTAGTTTATAATAATCTCACCTTGCGGGTTTGTAAAGAATCTTTACAAACCCTTTTTTTGTCCTGTCCGTTGTGGTAATGACTCAACAGACAGAAAAAAAGAGACGCAGCAGTGCCGTGTCTCTACTGGATATATTTCATTTTGTTTCTATAAACATTCTGGACATGTCACAAAATGAGGATCGATGATGATTCTCCAGATTTTAGAGTTTGGTTTTAAACCAGAACCATCCTCTTTCCGGCAACCATTAAACCCGCTCTCTCTATATTCAGCGTCATCTTCCTCCTTGTCTGGAGCAAAGACTGTGACATCTTCCTCCATAAAGATAAACCTTACCATTGGGTATTGGGTCTCTCTAACCTGGACTCTTTCATCACTCTCTATCCAACCAATGTGCAAAAGCAAAACTCCATAAGCCTCTTTAAGTTCTTCGAATGTAGAGCCGACGCCAATGCCTTCTTTCGTCTTGAATAGTTCAGAACGTATAACGATAGCGTCAATAGAGTCTTTATAATACCAAGAGTCTGAGTTCTCACACTGGATATGGTAGATGTTCGTATTCTTTTTAAGTTCTTCGTCTGAAGGATTGCCGTCTTCGTCAGGTCTGTAATATTTGTTCTCAAATGAAATTATCGCATTCTCGTCGGGATATGGCATCATACAACCCTCTATCTTCTCGTCAACGTTATCGTAGTCTTTGTCTAAGAAACTACCGGCCACCGTTGCTGCATCTACCATATTGATTCCGCCTACATGGTAGCCTAGTTGGTAGTATTTATTGTTGATCTCTGATACTATACCGTTTATTCTGAAATATCCTGCGGAATTATTGGTTATTAGATATTGACTTCTCTGGAATTCTTCTTTTATGAACTTGTCCGCTAAAGCATTTAACTCTTCCTTCTCTGATTCCTCTACATCTTTCCCATAATAGAATAGTTTTGTGAGAAAATCAAAACCAGCGACATCACTATCTGATGTTTCATTATTCTCATCTTCATATGTTTCCTCGTATTCAGGGTATGAATCATAATCGTTGTCTTGGGAAAATCCTGAGGTGTAATTCCGATGTTCTTCTGTTGGCCCGTTTTCTGGTGCATGTGTTTGGTTTGACGAATTGCAAGCCGCAAGTAAAAGTCCCGTTAAGGGCAACAAACGGAGAAAGAAATTTTTCATAATTATAAGTGATTATGGTTATTCAGATAGATTCTGGTCGCATTTATTCCGCATTTAATCTCTTCATCACTTCATTCACCACAACATTGGTGATCATGAAACCGAATATTCCGGTGATGTGGATGAGAGATCCGTTCACCTGTTTCGCTGACGATTTGTCCTCCTCTGTCAGGTATTCGTCTCGTCGGTATGGAATTTCAGGTGAGTAGATGCATTTGAATTTATGCTTAGGCATTGTCTTGAATTTCTTGAATCTTTTGCGGATAGCCGCAGCCAACGGGCATCCCATCACCTTCCAAAATTCCGCTATTGATATTTGAGTTGCGTCTATTTTCGACGCTGCTCCCATAGAAGATACGAATATTTTATTGTCATACGATGATGCTTCCAAAATCAACGCCGCTTTGTTTGTCAGACTGTCTATCGCGTCTATGATTATGTCGTAATCGGCAAGGTGGAAATCAGCTTGGTCTGCCTGTGTATATGCCTTGTCTATGACTGTCACATTGGCATCTTTGTTGATCGACAACAGACGTTCCTTCACCACTTCAGTCTTCTTCTTTCCAATTGTAGTGGAAAGGGCTGGCATCTGACGGTTGATGTTTGTCGCGTTCACTGTATCGCAGTCGACAATTGTCATGTTGGTGAAACCTGTACGGAACAGACTCTCTGCGCACCAGCTTCCAACTCCTCCAAGTCCCAGCACAATAACCTTCAGTTCGCCTGCTTTCTTTACAAAATCTTCGCCTAAAACAAGGTTGACGCGGTGAAATATGTCGTTGTTGATATCGTTTGCCATATAGCGATTCTGTTACTTTATTCTTCTGAAAGCTGAACTATGATATTACGGTATTCGTTGAATATTTTTGCCTTCGATACGAATCCGACGTAGATTCCATTTTCAGCAACAGGAAGATCCCATGCGTGTGTGCTCTCAAATTTCTTCATTACGGATTCCATTGAATCGTGTATTGAGAGAATTGATGGAGGGGCGGTCATAAGGTCGCTCACCTGGAATTTCGTATATAGTTCAGGGCGGAACATGACGTTGCGGATTTCATCAAGAGTGATGATTCCGATTAATTGTCCCTTTTTGTTTAATACCGGATAGATGTTTTTCTTTGTGCGGGAGATGACCTTAACCAACTCTTCCAGATACATGTCTGGATGCAATTTCTGTAAATCTTGCTCTATCACGTCGTCCATCTTTAGGAGTGTAAGGACAGTCTTGTCTTTGTGATGGGTAAGAAGCTCTCCTTTAAGCGCAAGACGTTGAGCATACAGACTGTGTGGCTCAAAAGCGATGATGGTCATGTATGCCACGGTAGCTGTGATCATCAGGCTCACGAAGAGTCCGTAACCTCCCGTCAACTCGGCGATAAGGAATGTACCTGTAAGAGGAGCGTGCATTACTCCGGCCATCACACCGGCCATTCCAGCCAGGGCGAAGTTTTTCTCAGGTATACGTACCCATTGTGTGTAGTTTATCAGCATCGCCATCAAATAACCTGTGATACATCCTACGAACAGACTTGGGGCGAAGATTCCTCCGGTTCCTCCTGCACAGTTTGTGGCAGCTGAGGCGAAGATCTTAAGCATCACAAGAAGTCCAAGGAATAGGAAAAGCATCCAGAAATGGTCTCTGAACTGATAGAATGCACTGTTTTCTGTTACTCTCACTGCGTCATTGTCGAGTAGGGCAGTGATGGTTGTATATCCCTCACCGTAAAGCGGGGGAAGAAGGAAAATCAGCACGCTTAACATGATACCGCCGATCACCATTTTGTGTGTCGGAGATTGTACGGAACCGAAACTGGCCTCCAATTTTGTCATTCCGCGTGTGAAATATAAAGAGACGAATCCGCATAACACTCCAAGCACGATATAAAATGGTGTTCTTGTCGGAGTGAATGGGTCGTTGATGGTGAAACCGAACATGAAATCGGAACCAGAAAGAAAGTATGTCACCACACTTGCTGTGATTGATGAGATAAGCAAAGGAATGATGGTTGACATTGTAAGGTCGAGAAGCAAAACTTCCAATGTGAACAGCACTCCTGTAATTGGGGCCTTAAAGATTCCGGCCACAGCCGCAGAAGCACCGCAACCAACAAGGAGCATCAATGTCTTTCTGTCCATTTTGAACGTCTTGCCTAGGTTTGAACCTATGGCTGAACCAGTAAGCACGATTGGGGCCTCGGCTCCGACCGATCCTCCGAATCCGATGGTCAGAGAACTGGCTACGAGAGACGACCACATGTTGTGGGCCTTGATTATCGCTTTTCTTTGGGAGATCGCATATAATATTTTTGTCACTCCGTGGCTGATATCATCTTTCACGATGTAGCGTACGAATGTGCTGGCTAGAAAAATTCCGACAATCGGCATTACAAAGAAAAGATAGTTGACATCGCTTACTTCCACTGCATTTTTTGCAACTTCATGCAGATATTCAATGATGCTCTTCAATACATGGGCGGCTAAAGCACAAAACAATCCGACAAAGGCACTTAATATCATGGTGAAGTATCTCGCCGGAATCGTATGTTCTCGCCAAACTAAAAATTGCTGAAATCTATGTTGTAAATTATGCATTTCTATACTTTTAATTCTTCCTTAGGTTTTTCAAAAGCCCAATGGAGATTGAAAGAACAAATTTACAACTAATTTTTCAATCAAACTCCCGTTTGTTCCTTATTTTTAAATAATGTGTTTTTTTGTGCCAGTGTAATATTCTTTTCTCATCTTTTTTTTATAATTTTACAAAATATAAAGGTTGATTGCGGTAGAATGTCGATTTCGTTCGCCCTCATCCTTATGTAATAAAAAGTTAGTGATATGGCAGCAAATTGGGTATATACTTCTCTTACCGAAGAGCAGAATAAGCAAAGGGATCTGATGTCTGAGGAACTTGGCATTAGTTCTATCCTTTGTCAACTTCTTGTACGTCGTGGCATTACGACGGTAGAGGCTGCCAAAAAGTTCTTCCGCCCTCGTATAGAAGACCTTCATGATCCATTTCTTATGAATGATATGGACAAGGCGGTCGATCGTTTGAATCAGGCGATGGGCAAGAAAGAACGTATCCTGATTTATGGAGATTATGATGTCGACGGAATAACTGCTGTCGCCCTTGTATACAAATACTTGAAATTCAACTACTCATATGTCGATTTTTATATTCCTGACAGATATGTGGAGGGAAGTGGAATCTCATACTTGGGTATTGATTATGCGGCTGAGACTAATGTTAAGTTGATTATTGCTCTTGACTGTGGTATCAAGGCTGTCGACAAGGTGAATTACGCTAAGGAGAAGGGAATTGATTTTATCATCTGTGACCATCATACTCCGGATGACAATCTTCCTGACGCAGTGGCGGTGCTCGACCCTAAGCGCGCAGATTCTACATATCCGGATTCCAACTTGTCTGCCTGTGGTGTCGGTTTCAAACTGATGCAGGCTTTCGCATTGAACAATGGAATTTCTCCAGATACACTTACTGATCTGTTTGACCTGACTGCTGTAAGTATCGCTTCTGATATTGTGCCGATCATTGGAGAAAACAGAATCTTGGCCTACTATGGCTTGAAACAGTTGAATTCTAATCCGAGCCT